>NZ_JALJRW010000001.1:0-304544 GCF_024519465.1 Stenotrophomonas sp. Ste86
CACTGCTGTCGCCGCCGATGACCAGCTTGTCCGAGGCGGCATCGTCGCCGGCCAGCACGGTGTTGAACAGCAGCGTGCCGCCGTTGCCGGTGTAGTTGCCGCTCACGGTCAGGGTGTTGAACGCGGTGCCGTTGCCCAGCGCGACTACACCGCCGGTCGCCGCGGTCAGCGTGTTGACGCTACTGTTGCCCGTGAGCTGCCAATAGCCGCCCTGATCGATGGTAGCGGCGTTGACGCCAGTGAAGCTGCCGTTGATGCGACCGCCGTTGGAAAGGGTAACGTTGCCAACGCTGCCATCGGCGGCGACCAGGACGTTGCCATCCAGCACGCTGCCTTCCACGAAGAGGTTGGCCGTGGTGATGCGGTCGGTGGCAGACCCTTGCTCGACGGTGAGGATGTTGCCGTCACCGCCGCTGAGCGAGGCGCCGTTACGGACGAAAATGTCGGTGCTGGCGAGCAGGCCGGTCCCGTCGGAGCGGACGTTGATCGCGCTGCCCGCGGTGCCGACCACCGACGATCCGTCGATGATGACCGTGCCGTCGCCGGGCCTGGCGACGGCGAGTGAACTGGCGTGCAGAATGCTCAGGCCGTGCGCCTCTCCGCGGATGACCGAGCCGTTGAGCGCAGTCACCGCGCCGCCGAACGTGGTGATCGCACCGTCAAACTCAGTGCCCCCCGTCGCGGTGATGCTGGAATTGGAGAGCGTGATCGCGCTGCCGCTGCTCACGGTGGCAGCGCTCGCTATGCCGCTTATAGTGCTGTCAGTAAAGGCGGCACTCGAACCCACGAGCGAACTATCCACGAGCAGTGAAAGCGCGGTGCCGCCCGTATTGGAAAGCGTCCCGCGGTTGAATACGGCACTTGACTGCCCGCCTAGCGACAACGCGCGGAACGGAGTGTTGGCAGCAATGGAACCCCCTGTAACGCTGACGGTTGCGCCGTTGCCCGCGGTCGTTCTTCCTGCGGTCGCACCATCACTCAAGGTGATGGCGGCGTTATCCACCTGGATGTCGGCGGCGGCGGCGCCCGGTGCCACAGTCAGGGCCGCACCATCAGTCACCGACCAGGATTCCAGCGGATCGCCGGGGTTGACGGTGTACGTCGTGCCGGGGCCGGTGACAGTGCCTGCGATGGCGGACAATGGGCCGAGAAAAAGCGCGGCAGCGACGGCGCTGGCGAGGACATGGCGGGAGGTCAGATACATGGGAGGCGTCCGTTAGGGAGGGAGTGCTGCCAGTCACCGAGAGCATTAAATGACGGAGAAAACGTGATGCGCTCGTGATACGCGTCTCATGCTTTCGCAAGATGAATGGCGCGGAGAGAGCGAAAGTGCTGCCGTCTCGGGGGTAGGGGAAGTCTGGGGCCAGCTGAAACTGTGATCCATGCAACTAATTGCAATTGCGCCCCAAGGCTGAATGGCCGTTACGGATCGATGGCGTCAATAGGGAGCGAAACGGTGCAGCGCATGTCTTCGCTGGCTCAACGCGCTGCAACATGCGGTCGCACATCGCCGGTGCTAGGATCGGCCACACCTTGAATCGATCTAAATCCAAGCACATGACCAGAACGGGGACGTCAGGATGGGTGGGGCTCGCAATGGGCGCCCTGTTGATAGCCGGTGCCGCCAACGCGGCGCCCATGGCAGTGGGTGAACGTGCCTACGCCGCCGTCGATCCCTTCATCGGCACCGGCGGGGAAGGGCATACCTATCCCGGCGCCACGGTGCCGTTCGGCATGGTCCAGCTCAGTCCGGACACCCGCATCCAGCCGCGCGAAAAGGCCTACGGCTGGGCAGCCGGTTATCGCCATGACGACAGCAGCATCGTCGGCTTCTCGCACACGCATTTCTCCGGCAGCGGCCATTCGGACCTGGGCGACGTGCTGGTGATGCCGTTCACCGGCGATCCGGGGCTGGAGCGCGGTGACCCGGACACGCCAAAAAGTGGCTATGCCTCGCGCTTCCACCATGACAATGAGAAGGCCGAGCCGGGTTACTACGCGGTCACGCTGGACGACTACAAGGTACGCGCCGAGCTCACTACCAGCGCGCGCACCGGCGTACACCGTTACACCTATCCAAAGGGCGAGAAGGCGCGCGTGCTGCTCGACCTGCGCACCAGCCTGTATGACTATCCGGGCAAGATCCTGTGGTCGCGGCTGCGCCTGCAGCCCGATGGCACGGTCACCGGCTTCCGCGAAACCCGCGGTTGGGCGCCGGGCCGGCAGCTGTATTTCGCGATGCGTTTCTCGCGCCCGCTGACCGGCCACGCCTTGCACAACACCGAAACCGACATTGCCTACAAGGGCTTCCCGCCGCCGGGCCAGAACGATCCCACCCAGCGCCCGCAGATCGAGGGGCGGCAGCTGGTGGGGACGTTCGATTTCGGCACGCTGGATGCCCCGCTGGTGGTCACCGTGGCCATCTCGTCGGTGAGCGAGCAGGGCGCGATCGCCAACCTGGACGCCGAAGCGAAAGACCAGAACTTCGACCGCGTGCGCGCCGATGCGAAGCAGCAGTGGACCCAGGCGTTGTCCGCCGTGGACATCGAGGCCCCCGCGCATGACCTGCGCAGCGCCTACACCGCGCTGTACCACAGCATGCTGGGCCCAACCCTGTTCATGGATGCCGATGGCCAGTACCGCGGTTCGGACAATGCCGTGCACCGCGCCGAGGGCTACACCAACTACTCCACGTTCTCGCTGTGGGACACCTACCGTGCGCTGCATCCGTTGCTGACCCTGGTGCAGCCGGAAAAGCGCAACAGTGATTTCATCAATTCGCTGATCGCCCACCAGCAGCACAGTGCGTACGGCATGCTGCCGGTGTGGGCGTTCCACGGCCAGGAAACCTGGTGCATGATCGGCTACCACGCCGTGCCGGTGATCGCCGATGCCTACCTCAAGGGTATCCGCGGTTTCGATGCGGACAAGGCGCTGGATGCGATGGTGGCCACCGCCAACTACGGCCCGTATGACGGCATCGCGCAGTACCGCGAACTGGGCTGGGTGCCGATCGACGAAGAGGGCGAGGCGGCCAGCAAAACGCTGGAGTACGCCTTCGACGACTGGACCATCGCGCGCATGGCCGAGGCCATGGGCCGCAAGGACGTGCAGGCCACCTTCGACGGCCGCGCCGGCAACTGGCGCCATGCCTATGACGCCGGCACCGGCTTCATGCGCGCACGCAAGCGCGATGGCAGCTTCCGCGAGCCCTTCGATCCATCGGCCAGCGGGTACGGCACCGACTACACCGAAGGCAACGCCTGGCAGTACTCGTGGTATGTGCCGCAGGACGTGGCCGGGCTGGCGCAGGCCCATGGTGGCAGCGACACGCTTCTGGCGCGCCTGGACCAGGTGTTCGAGGCCAAGGTCGACCCGTCGATCTTCGAGCATATGGAAGACATCACCGGCCTGATCGGCTGGTACGCGCACGGCAATGAGCCCAGCCACCACGTGGCCTACCTGTACGCGCATGCCGGCCAGCCGTGGCGCACGCAGGCCCGCCTGAAGCAGATCATGGACACCCAGTACGCCGACCGTCCCGATGGCCTGGCCGGGAATGACGACCTGGGCCAGATGTCGGCCTGGTACGTGTTCACCGCGCTGGGCTTCTACCCGGTCGCGCCGGGCAGTGGCGAATACATCATCGGCCGGCCGTTCGTGCCCAAGGCCACGTTGAACCTGCCCAACGGCAAGCAGTTCCGCATCGTTACGCAGGGGATGGACAAGGGGCACCAGTACGTGGGCTCGGTTACCCTCAACGGGCAGCCGCTGCAGCGCACCTTCCTGCGCCATGCCGAGATCCTGGCCGGCGGCGAGCTGCGCTTCACCCTGCAGGCCGAACCGAACAAGGCGTGGCCGGGGGAGGGCGCGCAGGCGCCGTACTCGATGTCGCGCTGAGCATTGGGCGAAACCCGTCAACCTTTGCAGGGCAAGGGCTGTCCCGACGTGGGGCAGCCGAGTCGGGCCAAAATGGGATTTATGTCCAATTTGGCCAAAAGGCGTATGATGGCCCCATATCCCGCGCTGGAGCCTGCCATGACGTTGCCCTTGGATCTGCCCGGCCTTGAAAAGGCCACTGCATCATCGGTAAAGACCCGTGGCTGGCCGAGCCTGATGCGCACCGTGCGTGAAAAGCAGGCGCTGGTGATTACCAACCACAACCACCCCGAAGCGGTGATCGTCGATATCAAGGCCTACCAGGAACTGCTGGCCAAGGCCGCCGGCGCCGGTGGCGACGCGCGCGGCGGTGAGCTGGAACGCCTGCGTGCGCAGTTCGATACGCAGTTGGCCGGGCTCAACCGCGACGGCGGGCTTGGCAAGGTGCTGGGCAAGCCGATCCATCGCGGCAAGATCACCCCCGGCAAGTCGCTCTGACCGGTGGGGCGGATTCTGGTGCTGGCCGGCGTCAACGGCGCCGGCAAAAGCTCGCTATTGGGCACGTTGCTGGAGGCGAAGGGGCTGTCCTGGTACAACCCCGACGCGTTCACCCGCGCCCTGGTCGAGGCCGGCTGGGTGGAGGCCGAGGCCAACGCAATGGCCTGGCACGAAGGCACGCGGCGGCTGCGCCAGGCCATGCTCGATGGCAGCGATTTCGCCTTCGAAAGCACGCTCGGCGGCAATACCATCCCACGCCTGCTGCGTGAGGCCTGCGCCTCGCACGAGGTCGCGATCTGGTTCTGCGGCCTGGACAGCGTGGCCCTGCATATCGAGCGCGTGGCGGCCCGGGTGAGCCGCGGTGGCCACGACATTCCGCAGGACAAAATCCACGCCCGCTACGATGCCTCCCGCGAAAACCTGATCGAGCTGCTCCCGTACCTGGCCGAGGTGCATGTCTACGACAACAGCGCTCCGCTGGACGAACAGGGCCGCGCCGACCCGCGGCCCTTGCTGCAACTGGACCGCACCGGCCTGCATTACCCGGTCTCGGTCGCCGAACTGCTGCACACCCCGGACTGGGCCAAGCCGATCGTGATGCGGGCGATGGAGCTGCACGCCGGCGCTGCCTGACGCTGCGGCGGGCGGCAGTGCACACGCGGCACACACATCCGTATGCGCGGTGCTTACATCCACCTGCCTACCTTGGACCTCGGGCGCAACGGCGACCCGTTTTCCCAAGGAGTCCACGATGCAGCAGCACATTCCCGCAGGCACCCTCGTCGTCGTCGCAGACGGCGGCTCGGCCCGTGTGTTCACCAATGTCGGCGATGGCCGCACCCTGCAGCTCAAGCAGCACGATGAGCTGAAGGTCCAGGACATCAGCGCGCAGGGTGTCTCCGGCCAGGGACCGTCGGGCTCGATGCCGCAGGACATGAGCATCTCGCAGATGAACGAGGCTACCTTCGCCAAGCAGTTGGCCGGGCAGTTGAACGAGGACGCCCTCAACAACCGCTATGCCCACCTGGTGCTGATCGCCGATCCGCAGACGCTGGGGCGGATCCGCCCGCAGCTGCACAAGGAGGTCCAGTCGCGGTTGCTCGCCGATCTGGCCAAGGATCTCACCAACGCCCCGCTCGAAGACATTCAACGGGCGCTTGAGCAGGCGCGATGAGCTACAGCCGCGACTACGCCAGCCAGGAGCCGTCACGCGCCGAGATCGATGCGGGCACCGGCTGGCAGCTGGTCGAGTTCGGTGCCCCGTGGTGCCCGCATTGCAGTGCCGCCCAGTTGGCCCTCAAGGACTGGCTGGATGCGCACGAGATGCCGCATTTGAAGATCGAAGACGGTAAAGGGCGGCCTGCGGGCCGCTCGTTCAAGGTCACGCTGTGGCCGACCGTGATCCTGCTGCGTGATGGGCAGGAAGTGGCACGGGTGGTGCGACCGCGTGGCGATAACGATCTGGCCGTGTTCGATCACGCGCTGCAGGGCTAGAATCCCGGCGTTGGTTGTTTGCCGGGATCTGCGCGTGCCTTACCGAAAAAAGCACATCACCGCCGTCGATGGGCAAGGCCGCAGCATGCCGTTCGCGCCGGATGTGCCGGTGCTGTGCCGCGCGCGCGACTACACCCCGGGCACGGTGATTCCGCTGCACCATCATCCCGACCGCCATCAACTGGTGTACGCCGAGACCGGCGTGCTGGTGGTGCAGGCGGGCGCCGGGCGCTGGGTGGTGCCGAGCACGCGCGCGATCTGGATGCCGGCCGGCATGGGGCACAAGGTGAGCTGCATCGGCGCGGTCGGCATGCGCAGCCTGTACATCCTGCCGTCGGCCATGGCACATGCGCCAGACACCGCGTCGACCGTATCGGTCACGCCGCTGTTGGCGGCCTTGATCCGCGCCGCCGTCGAGGTGCAGCCGCCGTATCTGCAGGACTCCCGCGACGGTCGGGTCACGCAGCTGATCCTGGACGAACTGGAGACGCTGCCGGTGTTGCCGCTGCACCTGCCGCAACCGCTGGATCCACGACTGCAGGCCATCGCGCGCCGGCTCGAATCCGCCCCGGATGATCCCTCCACGCTGCAGGACTGGGCGCGTCGGCTTTCGGTGGACGTCAAGACGATCCAACGCTTGTGTGCGCGCGAAGTGGGCATGACCTTCGGCCAATGGCGGCAGCAGGCGCGGTTGCTGCGCGCCCTGGAGCGTCTGGCGCACGGCGACAAGATCATCGATGTGGCGCTGTCGCTGGGGTATGCCAGCCCCAGCGCGTTCACCGCGATGTTCAAGAAGCGCTTCGGGCAACGGCCGAGCCAGTTCTTCCAGTAGCGCCGCGCACCTGCCGCGCGTAGCGTCGCGTCAGTGCGGCCTGGTTTTGGGCAGGAACGCCGTTGCCAGGCCCAGCAGGGGCAGGTACGAGGTGAAGTGGTAGACCCACACGATGCCGTGGATGTCGGCGAGCTTGCCCAGGCCCGCCGCGCCGATGCCGCCGATCCCGAACATCAGGCCGAACATCAGCCCCGATACCATGCCGACGCGGCCGGGTACCGCTTCCTGCGCATACACCACCAGCGCGGCGAAGGCCGAGGACATCACCAGGCCGACCGCGATCGCCAGCACCGCCGTGCCCATGAGGTTGGCGTAGGGCAGGGCGAGTGCGAACGGCGCCACGCCGAGGAACGAAATCCAGATCACCGCCTTGCGCCCGATCCGGTCGCCGACCGGGCCGCCGATGAAGGTGCCCAGCGCGATCGAGGCCAGGAAGATGAAGAGATACATCTGACTCTGCTGCACGCTCAGGTGGAAGCGCTCGATCAGGTAGAAGGTGAAGAAGTTGGTGAACGAGGCGATGTAGACGAACTTGGCGAACATCAGCACCGAGATCACCGCAATGGCCTGCACCACTTTTCCGCGGCCGAGGCCGGTGCCGTGGCTGCGCGCCAGGCTGCTCATCTTGGCCTGGCCATGGCGCACGGTCCAGCCGGTCAGCCGGAACAGCACGAAGATGGCGACGGCGGCGATCAGCATGAACCAGCCGATGGCGCGTTGCCCGTGCGGAATGACCACCGCGGCGGCGAGCAGCGGGCCGATCGCCGAGCCGGTGTTGCCGCCGACCTGGAACGTGGACTGCGCGGTGCCGAAGCGCCCACCGGAGGCCATCCGTGCCACGCGCGAGGCTTCTGGATGGAACGTGGCCGAGCCCACGCCGACCACTGCGGCGGCCACCAGCAGCATTTCGTAACTGTTGGCAAGGGCCATCATCGCGATGCCGATGAAGGTGGCCACCATGCCCGACGGCAGCAGGTAAGGCAGCGGCCGTTTGTCGGTATACATGCCCACCCACGGCTGCAGCAGCGAGGCGGTGACCTGGTACACCAGCGCGATCACCCCGATCTGGCCGAAGCTGAGCTGGAACTCGCTCTTGAACATCGGATACACCGCCGGCAGCACGGCCTGGATCATGTCGTTGAGCAGGTGCGCGAACGCGGCGGCGCCGACGATGCGGATCGCAAAGCCCTGGTTGGCGGGTACGACGGGGGCGGCCGAGGGGATCGGTGCGGGTGCGGGGGAGGGCGTTTGTGGGGTCATGGACGGCATCGAAAGCAGGGCACGCTTGCCGGCACCGTGCGGGGGCGTTGCAGCGCCGCGTGGTCCCGGACCCGTGGGGAGGGGAGGGGACGCCCAGAATAGGACCGTTGCCTTCTCCCGTCTCGCGCGATATGGGCGCGGGTCGTCGCAAATGGGGCATGGATCGCGCCGCGTTGCGTCGTGGACCTCATTTTAAGGCGTCCCCTCTACAATTGAGGGCTTCAAGCAATGAGGACACGGCAATGAATGCCGCAGCAGACAAGGACGATGCAGCCAGCATCGCGCAGCATCGAACCGCCGCCGAGGTCGCCTTCAATCCTGATTACGCGTCGGCCAACAGTGAGTACCGCGCCGCAGTGGGCAGCGGCTCGATCACCTGGAATCCGGGCGATGGCGCGGTCAAGGGCGCCATCGAGCGGGACGTTGCCAAGGTGGGCTCCACGGCGCAGACGCAGGCTCAGGCGGTGACCTTCACGCACGCGAGCGCCGACGGCCTGGTGAACTATCAGGTGCAGATGGAGCGCTCAGCGGGCGCACGCGCGGAGGTGGGGGGTGGATCGAGCCGTGGCGCGGCCGCCGAGACGGCCACCACCGCCGGTGTACGCGGGCGCTACCTGGTCAGCCTGCCGGCCGGCAGCGATGCGGTCGATGCGGCGAAGGTGGACCCGTTCACGCCCACCACGATTCCCGTCGGTGGCCGCGTCACGCTCGATGCCCAGGCGTTCCAGGGCACTGCGCTGGACGCCAGCTTCCGCCACATCGCCACCCAGACACAGCTCACCGAGGCCTCGGGCGCGAGCTATCGCGTGGACCGCCTCGATGCCGGGCATGTGCGCGTGACCATGGGGCCCAACCAGGCCGTGTCGGCATTCAACGGCCTGGGCGTGTCGGCCGGCGGTGTCAGTGCCATGCTCGGCCGCCAGGATGCGCTGGGGCAATCCACGCTGAAGACCGCCACCTTCGACCTTGGCCAGCCCGATGGCCAGGCCGCCTACGCGCACTTTGTCGGTACCGGCGAAATCGCCGCGCAAACGCCGGGGGTGGATGCGGTCGCCACCGTCGAACGGCTGGGCATGAGCTCGCAGACGCGGCTGAAGGTCGGCGTGGGCGAGCACTTCAGTGCCGATCTGGGCGGTGCGCGCAACAGTGGCGACGTGGTGCGCACGCGCTTCGAGGATGGCAGCCATGTGGATGCACGCCGGGTGGAATACAGCGACAACGTGCCCATGACCCGGCTCAGCGTGCATGCCGCCGACGGCCAGGAGAATGTCGACGCGCGCCGCTACGAGTTCCAGTTCGACCTGCGCAACGCGCCGCAGGCCCAACAGATCGCCGGCCTGCTCAACACCGCGCTGACCGGCGAGACCCGGCGCGCCGGGCCGGTGCAGGCCGGCGACACCCTCACCCTGGGCTTCAGCGAGGCGCAGATGCGCACGCTGATGCAGCAGACCCAGGCCATGGTGCAGGACAACCCCACCGCCGACCGGCGCTGGCGGTTGTTGGCCGAAGATGGCCACGGCCAGCCGCAGCAGGACGTGGACGCCTTCGCCACCACGCTGGCACGCCTGCAGGGCCAGTCCGCGTATGGCATGGCCGAGCGCCTGTTCCATCTTTCCAACGCCGCCGACGGCGACCCGCGCAAGGGCTTCGAGCCGATCGCCGCCAGCGTGGACAGCCCGCGCCTGCGCGACCTGCCCGCACCGTCGCCGCTGCTGCCGCAGGATCCGCGCCATGCCGACAGCCCCGATCACGGGTTGATGCGGCAGAGCCAGAACGCAGTGGGGGCGCTGGATCAGGGCATGGGCCGTCAGCCCGATGCGATGAGCGAGCGTCTGTACATGGGATTGGTGGTGGCGGCACGCCGAGAAGGTCTGGAGCGGATCGACCAGGCGCAGCTCAGCGACGGCGGCCAGTACGCGTTCGCCGTGCAGGGCGAGCCGCATGCGGCGGACCGCAAGCTGGCCCGTGCCGAGACCAGCGAAGCGCTTGCCACGCCGGTGGGTGAGCATGTGCGCGCACTGCAGGAGGTGGCGCCCGCGCACGTACGCGACGCGCAGGCCGAACAGCAGCAGGTGGAAGAGCGTGTGCAGTCGCAGGCGCAGGGGATGTCGCGCTGATGACGCATCCGTGGGCCGCGCTGGCCGTTGCCCTGGCCAGCGCCGGCGCACCGGCTGCAGAACTGCTGCAGCCGGGCATCTATCGGCTGGACCCGGACGCGTGGTTGCAGGCTGCCCCGGCCACGCCAGCCCCAGGCGAGGCGTTCAAGCAGCGCTTCGCGCATGCGATTCCCGCCAGCGCCAAGGTGCGCGTTGCCTTCGTATCGCGCGATCCGCAGGGGCAGCGGAACACGCTGGTATTCGTCACCGACCCGGGCTATCGCTACGACATCAACAGCGAGAACAGGCTCTGCCCGGCCTATGCATTCCCTGACTGGAACGACCGCTCCGACGCGCAGCCCTACTGCCGCACCAACATCAATGGCGATGGCAGCGAAGCCGCGTTCGACTGGAGCACCACGCAGTTCACTGTGCGCTGGAACGATCGCAAGCGTGCCACCGGCACCGAGCACATCCCGCCGCAGCGCAAACCCACCGCCGATGAGGTCGGGGCCTGCGCGATCAGCGACGTCTGTGCCCCCGAGGCTTACGGTCGCAGCGTCACCCATTACGAGGTGATCCATCCGCGTGATCGCTTCGTGCTACAGCAGGCGCGTGACTATTCCGATGTGTTGTATCTGCCTATCGACGTGGTTGCGCAGGCTGAGCCGTTGGCGACCCGTGCGGGCGAGCCGCTGAAAGCAGGCAGCTATCTCGCGGTGGTATCGCGCACGCCGGCATGGTTCCAGATCGAACGCATCGCATCGGACGGCAGCACTGCGTCAGGCTGGATCGACCGCGATGCGTTGTCCCGACCCGAGTGGGTCGTGCAGACGGCGGTGACGCCGGCGTTTCGGTTCCGGCTGGGCTTCGAGCGCAACGACAGCGATGACGACGACCCGCAACGGGTGCTGAGCGCCATCGACGTTCTGGACGCCACCACCGGCAAGCGCGTGCAGATCCTGCGCGATTTCGATGCCGATCCCATCGGTGGAGCAGGGGACGTGCTGCAACTGGTGGATGCCAACTTCGACGGCCACCCGGACATCCTGTTGCCGGGGATGTCCGGCGGCGCGGGACCCAACAGCACCGACAACGTGTTTCTGTTCGACCCGGCCTCGCAGAACTTTGTCTACGACGCCACCTTGTCAGGCATGCCACAGCTGTCCATCAATGCGGCGCAGCGCACCGTGACCTCTTCCGCGCGCAACGGCTGCTGCGCGCACGCCTCGGAAACCTACCGGTATCGTGACGGCAGCTTGGAATTGTTCGAGAGCTGGGAAGAGGCGCTGTCCGCCGATGGCGAGTCGGTCGACACCACGCGCGGCGTGCTTCGCAACGGCCGCATGACGTACAGCACGGTGCGCAGCCCGGCCGAGCATTGAGCCCGGCCCGGCCTGCCGCCCACCGCCACGATCACCAGTCGGTGGGGGCGTAGTCCTTCAGGAACTGGCCCCAGACGTGCTCGCCGCTGTTGAAGCCGTGGATGATCGGGTCGACGATGCGCGCGGCGCCATCGACGATGTCCAGCGGCGGATGGAAGCGCTCCTGTTCCACCTTCTTCGCGGCCAGATCGGCCGGATCCTCGTCGGTCACCCAGCCGGTGTCGACACTGTTCATGTGGATGCCGTCGTTCTGGTAATCGGCCGCCGAGGTGCGCGTCATCATGTTCAACGCGGCCTTGGCCATGTTGGTATGCGGATGCCGGGTGGTCTTGAAGTTGCGGTAGAACTGCCCCTCCATCGCCGACACGTTGACGATGTGCTTGTCGCGCTCGGGCGTGCGCAGCATCAGCGGCTTCAGCCGCGCATTGATGATGAACGGCGCAATGGCGTTGACCAGCTGGGTCTCCAGCAGTTCCACCGATGGCACTTCGTCCATCTGCATGCGCCACGAATTGCGGCCGCGCAGATCGATCTGCTGCAGGTCCTGGTCCAGGCGGCCATCGGGGAACAGGTGCTGCTGGCCGACCAGTTCGTCATCCAGCAGCGGCACCTGCGACAGCTCGGCGGCGCGGGTCAGGCCGTTGGCACCGTTGAAGCCCTGGTCCTGCACTACCGGCAGCGCAGTGGCCGAGGTGGCGCCCAGCAGCTCGGCGCTGCGCAGGCCCTCGTAATCGCCGATCAGGCGGCGCAGCGTCTCGGGCACCTCATGCAGGGCCGCGGTTTCGCCGGCCATCATGTGCGCATAGAACTGCGGCGGGCGGCGTACCGTCTGGCAGGCGTTGTTGATGATGAAATCCAGCCGCGTTCGCGTGGCCAGCAGTTCGCTGCAGAACGCTTCCACACTGGGCGTGTGGCGCAGGTCCAGCCCGTACACCTGCAGGCGGTGGCCCCACTCGGCGAAGTCGGGCTCTTCGGCGTAACGCGCCGCCGAATCGCGCGGGAAGCGCGTGGTCACGATCAGCTCGGCACCCGCGCGCAGCAGCTTCAGCCCGGCCTGGTAGCCGATCTTGACCCGGCCGCCGGTCAGCAGCGCCACGCGGCCGCGCAGGTCGGCGGTCTCGGTGCGCTTGACGAAGTTCAGCTCGGCGCAGGTGGGGCACATCTGGTCGTAGAAATGGTGCAGCTGGGTGAACTTCTGCTTGCATACATAGCAGTGGCGCAGCTCGGGCGAATGCACCGGTTCCGGCGCAGCGCTGGCGTTCTCGCCGTTGTGCGCATCGTGCAGACCCGCCGCATGCGGCGGGAAGTAGTTCGGCGTGCTGAACACCGGCTTGCGCCGCAGGGCGCGGATGCCGGTTTGATCGAGCAGGGCCTCGGCCTTGCGCACCTTTTCCTGGTGGCGCTGCTTGGCCTGCTGCTTGAGCATCTGCCGGCGTGCCTTCGGCTCGGGGTGATAGACCTTGGCCACCACCTGGTGCAGCCGCGCACGATCGGCGTCGGGCAGGGTGTCGAGCACGCTGCGGTCGGCCTCGATCGCCTCCAGAAGGTCGAGTGCGGCGCGCAGGCGGTCGGTCAGGGGGAGGTCGTCGGCATCGACGGGAGTGGCAATGGTATTCAATTCAGATCCGGGAGCAGCGGCGGGGATACAGCGACAGACGGCAGAGCGATGACCGCCTCGATGCGGGTCCGTGCTGTAGCGGACCGGGGCGTCCGGTCGGCGGGTATTGTCCCCGATCCGGGGGTGTTGGCGCCAATGTGGTGTCGCGCGGGAGGCGTCTAGAAGCGGGTGTACGGCCGACGGACCGGCCATGGGGAGGCACTGAATGCGTTCAGGTCGCCATTTCTGCCTGGCTGGCGCGCAGTGTGGGGGCGCCTTACGTGCAAGAGGGCGATGGGACTTTGACGGACTGCCCCCGGGCCTCCGTTGCCGCGTGACCCATGCAGGGCGTTGAAACGCGCCAAAGTGAGATTCAATCCACATATTCACGTGAATATAGGGACATTCCACCGGCGACGTGTTGAGCGTCAAATATTTGGTGCTTCGGGTAGGCGATTTCGATCACGGATAGCTCACCTCGATTATGGCCCCGTCTGGAGATGATCGATGTTCGCCACGACCGCCCGGGGAGAGGGCGGCTGGCGCCGTGTCATGGCAACGCACCGCGCCCAGCAGGCGCGGCATGTGGCGTGGACATCGCAGCATCCCGCGATGGCGCCGCGTGGCACCTATCGTGCGATCGCCTGGTGTGCTCGCACCGGGTTGCCAATCCAGAGGGAGTTTCAATGCACAGGCAAGTCAGTGAAATGCTGCAGCGCGCATATCGTCCGTACCCCTCGTTGCCCGAACTGTTGGGTGCGTTCGTGGAGGAGTTTTCGCAGCACCAGGCATTGCGCGGCGGGCGCGTACGGCTGCGCGGAATGGCCGCAGACGGCCAGGCGACGACGCCGGCCACCGTCGGTGATCGTGAACTACCGGCGTCGCAGCGGCTACCCATCCGCTACGGCGACGAGGTGCTGGGAGAGCTCCACCTGGAAGGCAAGAGCGGGCTGCTGGACGACACCGCGCTCGCCTTGGGTGAATTGTTTGCCCATCGCTGCGCACAGCTGATAAAACGCTACGAAACCAAGACCTGGGCAGAAGCCGTCCTGAGCCGACCGCTGCTCCTGGTGGGTACGTGTGAAGCGATGAAGCAGATCGAGGGGTTCGTCGAACGCGCCGTGGCCAGCAGCCTGCCGGTGCTGGTACGCGGTGAATTCGGCACAGAAAAAGTAGAGCTTGCCGCGGCCCTGCACAGCTGTGGTCCGTCACGGTTGGGGCCGTTCGTCGAGGTCAACTGCGCCCATCCGCTGGGTGAGCCCGGCGACTGGTTTGCACGTGCGCAGGGCGGCACGTTGTACTTCCATGAGGTCGATGAGTTGCCGGCGAGCCTGCAGGGGCAGCTTCCGCACCGTATCCAGGGACTGAATGCCGCTGTGGCCGATGCCCGACCCGTGCAGCCCACCCGGGTGATCGCCTCCAGCAGCGTAGATCTGGAACAGCGTGTGCGTGACCGGCAGTTCTCGCGCGCGTTGCTGGCCGGCCTGGAGTTTCTCACCGTGGATATTCCCCCCTTGCGCGAACGCGTCGAAGACATCGGCGCACTGGCCGCCCGCGCTCTGGATCTGCACGGGTTCGATTCCCAGGTAATCCGTGGGGAATTGCTGGAGATACTGCGTCGCCATGATTGGCCGGGCAACCTGCTGGAGATGGAGCGGGTGGTGGTGCGGCTGGCGGTAATGACCGCGGGCCGTCCGATCCGCAGGGAGGATGTGATGCGGCACGCGCCGGGGCTGTCCTGGGCGATGGAGGCGACCGCCGCCGCGGCGCCCGCCGCGACGGCGACCGACCCCGGCGCCTTCCCGCTGGATGAGGTGGACGCGGGGGTTGATCCCTCGGCCACAGACGCGCGCGAAGGCCGCGATCTGCCACGGTCCGCATATGATCGCCTGAACGACGGTCTGCATGACGGCCTCAAGCGTGCGCTTGCCTATCTCAAAGACCACGCGGCCGAACCGCTCACCCTGGGCGACCTCGCCAGGCAGGCACACGTCAGCCAGTCCCACCTCGGGTTCCTGTTTCGCAACGAGCTGGGTACCACGTTCAAGCCGCTGTTGCAGCAGTTGCGGATCGAACATGCCAAACAGTTGCTGCGCAGCGAACAACGCCTGCGCATCACCGATGTGGCCCTTCAGGTCGGCTTTGGCGACCTGAGCCATTTCGAGAAAAGCTTCCGGCGGGTGGTGGGGGTCAGTCCACGCAGCTACCGGCGCACGCCCGCCGGATAATGCTCCTGGTCAAGCGGCCTAGCGGCGCTGTTCCCACTTTGCGTCGTCCTCGGCGGCGGCTTCGGTAGCGCGGCGAACAGCGTCTTCGGCGGCGGCATCTGCCCGGCGAGCCGCTTCGTTGGCGGCTTCGATCGCATGTTGGGAGGCTTCCATCGCCGCGCGAATGGACTGCTCGGTGGCCGCCATCGCCGCTTCAGCCAGTTCCTGTGCGATCTCCATCGGGCTTTTGCGGGGGGGGCGGCCACCGTCCGGTGGCGAAGGAAGCGGGGTCGGGAAGGTCATCGGGATGGCTCCGTCTGGGGAAGAGGAAGGGTGCCCGCCAGCGCGGGCACCCAGGAGATGGCGCAGCGCGGCCTGCGCGCTGGCCAGGATCTGATCGGCCTGTAGTCGCGCGGCTTGCCGGCCGGCGACAACCGCGTCACCGGCCGCCGCAGCCAACGACGTGCACGCGTGCTCCGGCCCGTGCGACGGCGCCACGACCGTCACGCCGAACTGGCCTGGTAACCTAGCATCGCTTCGGATGCGTCATCGCCGAGCAGCCGGTTGTACTGCGCCAGGGTGATGATGTTGTCTTCCACCTGCACCAGCGCTCGCTGCCGCGAGGCCTCGATCGGGAACTGCACGCTGGCGCCGTCCTGGCCCAGCCGCCCACGATGGACCGGGTGTTCGTTGAGAAAGGCCTGGGCTTCGCGCATCTGCCGGCGCGCTGCCTCGCGGATGGTCTCGTGATCCAGGGGCATTCCATGCAGGGCTACCGCGACCTGCTGGGCGGCCAGGGAGATCCGTGCGAAGCCAACCGGTCGTCCTGCCTCCAGTGTCTCGGCGATGGCCTGGCGCACTTCTTCAGGCGCCGGCAGGCGCGGCAGCTGTGGCCCGTCCAGCGCACCGAACAGCATGGGCAGCAGGATCTGCAGCGCGTGCGTGGCGCGCTCCAGCCGCTGCTCGGCGGTTGCGGCGGTGTGCTGGGTGCGCAGGTAGAAGCGGTAGTAATCGCAGAACTCGATCGGTCGCCGTGCGTGCTGCAGTGCGAAGTCCGCTGCCTCCCCTCGGGTTGCTCCGCTGGGCAGCTGCGGCCCCTGTTCGGCGGCCAGCTGCCACAGCGCAAGGCTTTCGCGGAAATCCAACTGCTGCAGCAGCGGCGCATCGGCGCCACCGACAGCTGCCAGGAAAGGACGGTAGGACTGCAGCGCAGCGTTGCTGACCAGGGAATGCCGCGACAGCAGGCGCTGCACGCTGTCGGCCAGAGCGCTGCCGTGTTCGCCATGCTCCACCCGGTACAGCGTGTCGATATCTTCCCCGCCCAGGCTGAGCAGTTTGATCGGACTCACCTGCAGGCCGGTCTGCGGCAGCCAGGCCAGACGAGAGCCGTGCAGGCCCTGCTGGATGCCATCCAGCAGCATGCTTTCGTCGGCGAACTGATAGCGATGCTCGTGGGCATCGATGGCCCACTGCAACCAGGGCTGGCCGCCATCGACAAGGGTCAGCACCTGCCGGCACACACTGCTGAGCAGGCCGAGGTGGGGAATGGAACGACCAGCAACGAAAAGACTCATCTGCGGTTCTCCTTGGGGGCCTCAACCGGCCGGAAATCCTTTGAGTACGGATGCGGCGGCGGTGCCGACGCGATTGAAATCCTCCGTCGCCCCCTGCATCATCGATTGCGCCTGATTGAGCACTTTTGCATATTTTTCGTCGCCCGTGGCCAGGTACTGGGCCATGGCCACGCCCGCCGCGGTGGTGGCGATGGTGGAGACGTTGCGCAGCGCATCGGCGGCGTCCTGCACGGCGATCGCCGCCGACTGGGCCACCGACTGGTAGGCCTTGCCCGCACCGCTGGTGAGCACCACCTGGGGGCTCATGGTGGCGGTCTGCACCTGGTTGATGACGTCGATGACCTGGGCGTTGACGTTGCTCGGGTCCATAAGAACTCCTCCAAGGACATGCGCAGGGGTGCGCTGTTACCGGTGCTTCAGGGGCGGGCATCCGCGTCGCCTGGATCGGCGTGGCGGGAGGGGGCAGGCGCGGAATCCGGGGCGGGACCCACGGCCGGGTCCGGACCGGGCGCAGGGTCGGGCACGGGACCGGGCGCGGACGCCGACGTACCTGCTGCAAGCACTTCGAGTGTATGCAGGTTGGCAGCGGCGGTCGCTGCATCGGCGCTGGCACCATGGGTCTGTGCCTGCAGGATGCCGATGGCGGTCATTCCTTCATTGGTGGCTGCCGCAATCACCGCCGCCGGCGAAGGCGGCGTGGGCTGCGGGCCGGGAAGCGGGAGGACATTGGGCGGCGTCGGCGGTGTCGGCGGTGGCGGGGGAGGCGGCGCGGGGAACGGGGCGTTGATCATTTTCGCACACGTGGCCGTGACCGCCGCGGCGCTGACCATGCCGCCGCCCTGCTGGCGGTTGACGGCGTTGTGCATGGCCGTACCCAGCGTCTCAAGCATCACTACATCCAGCATGCCAAACGCCTGCGAAGCGGCCTGGCCGGTGGTCAGGGCTGCCAGCGTGCTGACGCTGTCGACCATCTGGGTGTTGACCGTGTTGTCGTTGATCATGATGGAACCGCTCCCTTCTGGATGATCAGGGCCAGCACCTGGGCGAGGCTCGCGCCTGCCGTGACCTGGCCGCGCTGCTGGTTGGCCACGGCGTTCTGCATCGCCAGGCCGAGTGAGTCGGCCATCGCAAGATAGGTGGCCGACATCGCGAATGAAGGCGCCAACGCGATCGCCAAGGCCGACTCCGCGCTGGTGGCTTCCAGCAGGTAGGCAATGGCGGGCGAGGCGGCCATGGATCAGAGGTCCGACGTGACGCCACCCAGGCTCGGGGCGCCGCGGTGGGCGTCACGCCGGACCGACACGTCAGCGCAGACCCAGGATTTCGCGGGTGGCCACGCCGTTGGAGGCGGTGTCGATCGCATACAAGGTCGACACCCCCTGGGTGGTCGAGGCCTGCATGGTCACGTAGGACTGCTGTTGGTTGTTGGTGGCGTTGTGCGCGGCGTTGGACAACGCCTGGCTGGTGGCCACGAACAGGTTGCCCATTGCGATGGCCGGTGCATCACCAAGAACCTTGGTGTTGACCTGCGACACCGAGTCGGTGATCTGGCTGTTGACGGCGGTAGGGAATGCCATGGTGAAGACTCCTTGGGGTGGACGAAGCTACGGAAACGGAGACTGGCGGCCATCACTGCGATCAGCCGAACGTCTTCCGGGTGGCGGCGCCGGTGGCGCCGGTATCGACTGCATAGAGCAGTGAAACGCCCATCGTGGTCGCGGCCTGCGCCGTGACATACATCTGCTGCTGGGCGAGGGTTGCGTTGTGGGCGGCGTTGGCCAGTGCCTGCGCCGTGGCCTGGTAGAGGCTGCCCATGGCCGTGGCAGGGGCAACCCCCAGCACCTGGAGGTTGGCCTGGGTGACCGAGTCGGTGACCTGGTCATTCACAGCGGTTGGAAATGCCATGGGTCAGCTCCTTGCCCGGCGGCGCGTCAAGCGCCGAGGATCTGTTTGGTGGCCACGCCGGTGGTGGCCGTGTCGATCGAGTACAGGGTGGCCACGCCCATCGTGGTGGCTGCCTGGGCCGTCACGTAGGACTGCTGCTGCGCGTTGGTGGCGTTGTGGGCGGCGTTGGCCAGCGCCTGCGCGGTAGCCTGGTAGAGGTTGCCCATTGCGATGGCCGGCGCATCGCCGAGCACTTTGGTGTTGGCCTGGGTAACCGAATCGGTGATCTGGTCGTTGACGGACGTCGGGAATGCCATGTCGTGCTCCTTGAGGGTGGCGGATCAACAGCAATCAAACCGGATCAGGAACCGAGCCCGCGCACGCGGGTGCTGAAGACTTCCTTGGTAGCCACAGCGGTGCTGGCGGTATCGATCGAGTACAGCGTGGCCACGCCCATGGTGGTGGCCGACTGCGCGGTCACATACGACTGTTGCTGGGCGTTGGTAGCGTTGTGGGCGGCGTTGGCCAACGCCTGCGAGGTGGCCTGGTAGAGGTTGCCCACCGCGATGGCGGGCGCGTCGCCCAGCACCTTGGTATTGACCTGGGTAACCGAATCGGTGATCTGGTCGTTTACCGCGGTTGGAAATGCCATGTTCTGCTCCTATGAAAGATGGAACTGCCTGGGGTCCAGTGTCACGGTGCATTGCGCCGAAGTGTCTGTGCGTCACCGTGTATGCAGAGTAGAAACATCGCGGCGGCGTGGATTGGTGGAATCGACGAAGAATACGGCGGATCTGGCGTGAAAGAGGGCGCTGCAACACGGGGAAAACGCGGGTGGGTGCAGGGCGCCCCCCAAAACACGCGCGGGACCTTAAACGCAGCGGGGCTGCGCCGGGGTGGAAAACCCGGGGCAGCCCCGCTGCGGGAGGTATGGCGATGCTGGGCTCAGGGAACGGGAAGCCCCGCGATGTAACGCGCGATCGCGGCATACCAGTCGATGGACTGCGACCCTGCTTGCGGGACCTGCGGCAGGACGACGCTCTGCTGGACCCCCAGGACGTTGCAGATGTCGGCCTGCTCGACCAACTGCAGTCGATCCAGTTCCCAGTCCGCCACGCTGGTCGCGGTGGGCCTGCCCATCATGGCAGGGCGTCCGGCCAGGTTGGCGTTGAGGGTCGCCAGGGTGCCAGCGTCCACTTCAAGGGGGGCATCGAAGCAGACCAGCACGAATGAGACCCTGCCTGGCCGCGGCCCGAATTCGACGAGTGCGAACCTTGCAAATTCCGGGCCGAGTGGGGTGCCCGTCTCCTCGGCGAACTCGCGGCGGGCAGCCGGCTCGGCCGCCTCGCCCAGTCCCATGCGCCCGCCCGGCAGTGCCCATTGCCCGGCCTGGTTGACGAGCGTTTCCGGGCGCTGGGAAATCCAGGTTTCCAGCGCCAGCTGTGCCGCCGCGATGCGCCCGACCAGCCCGGCGTCGGGCCAAACGGTGATCGGCGGGGTCCCGAGCGGCGTCGCGGCAGCGAATCCGGCTGTCCTGGAGGCCCGGTCCGCCGCCGTCAGCACGGATGGAAGCGCAACCTGCAGCGCTTGAACCGTGTCGGCGCCGGCGGCCGTCGCGACCTGTGCCGAGGCATCCCTGACCGCATTGAGCGTGGTGGCGGCGGCCGGCGTGCTGCCCCAGGCCGATTGCGCTGCGGCAGCGGCATCGACCAGTAGCGTGCCCGCCTGGGCGGTCAGGTCCGCCCGGGCAGGCGAGGTGAGTGCAGCGGCCAGCAGGGCGGCAGCTTCCACCACCAATGCTGGCGTGGCAATGCTGCTCCACCAGCTATTGGTGACGCGTTTGCGCGCGATCAACCATTGCGTTCCGGAACGTACCGCAGCGTAGGCTTGTGTCATCACGACTCTCCTCGGGGTGGGCAGCATGGGCGCTCCGCCGGACCACCCGGCGGGCTGCATGGGCATGGCGCATTCAGTTGTTGCGGTGTTCAACCAGGTAACGGGCCGACTGCAGCGCGTTGCCGTCGGCGTCGGTGGTGATGGGGTCATACATCGTGTCGTAACGGGCTTCCCACGGCGGTACGCCGTCGCGTTCGAGGAAGCGCCGTTGGTTGCGGGGCGGCAGCGGATCAAGCACCCGGCCGTTCGGGTTCAGGCCGTCCAGATGGTTTGCGAGTGCCTCGGCCACCTGCTGCACGCGGTTGCACAATTCGGCGCGCTTGCTGTGGCGATTGAAAAAGTCCAGATCGTTCCACTCGAGATTTTTGCGAAGCGGCTCCAGCCGCTCCAGAATCGTCCAGTCTTCCAGCGCGTAATCCCATATCCCACGTTCGCGCAATACGGTCGGCAGGTTCAGTACTGCCCACCGGTAGAGCGCCATGTCCTGGGTCTGCAACACGTCCATCAACGACGCCTTCAACCAGAGCCCGGTGAGGTCTTTAAGCGCGCTGTGGTAGGGCGCCCAGTCGCGCGCGTGGCCGCTCAACGTCTCGCCCTGATCTGCGTCGATGGCCTGGGTGGAACTGGCATTCCAGGCATCGCGTTGCATCTGCAGCTGCAACGGCTCACTCAGGCACGCCATGGCACCGGTCAGGACCTTGCTGGCCACCACGTGGAGCAGGGCGCACTTGGGCAACTGATCGGCATCCAGCGCATGGGCGCTGTCCAGGCCGCGCACGTTGAGGATGTAACTGCAGCAGGCACGCAGCAGCACGTGTCGCCAGTACCAAAGGCCCAGCTTGCGGTTGTGGCGCTCGCCTCGCAGTCGCCGGGTCTCATCGTTGCCGTCGAACAGCGCGTCGTAGTCGGGCATGCAGGTCTTGCGCAGCATGTAAAGGAAGTAGCCGCACAAGGTCATCGGCAGATTCATCTGCGAGGAGAAGCCGCTGGACCAGAACTTGCTGTACTTGGCGAGGATGATGCCAGGTGTGTAGCCGCCCCAGTCGTGCTGCCGCAGCTGATGGCGGTAACGGGCGGCCGGAATGTTGATGCCGTCATCAACGTTGTAGACGTTGATGGCATTGCCGACGTCGCCCCACGCTGCACAGGTGCACGTGGCCGGTGCCAGTGGCACGCCATCGTCGGCACGGGGTGTAAGGCGCAGGTGCCCATCACGCACCGCCCGGATGAGAAGCCCGCGCAGCTGGGGGGTGAAGCGTTGCTGCCAGTCAGCGAACGTGGTGGCGACAATGGCGTCGTCCTCCTCCATGTCGCCGTCGTCCTGCGGTGCTCGTACGGCCACCGACTCGGTCAGGATCTTGGCCAGTTCGGCCTTGAACCGGTAGGCGTTCCGGAGGGTGTCAAAGCGCAGGGGAGGGCTGACCAGCTCGAAGGTGTGATCCGAATCGGACTCTATCCGCCAAGCGCCGGGCTCTGCGAGATCCACCTTGCGCAGATCGTTGCCGACGGCGAGCGGGTCTGCATCGGTCCGCCACGGCTGCGCGTCGCCAGGCTGCAGCGTTGCGGCCACCACGTGAGTGAAGGCGAATATCGCACTGTCGTGCGTGCTGAACTCGATCTCCAGTCCGTAGGTGTTCCATGGCAGCGCCTCGCCGCCGGCGCCGACCTGGATATTGTTCATGACCAGATCCGCGACCGGCGGGTCGATACGGACGGTCCATCCGATGATGTCGTCGGGAGTGATGGTCAGCATGCGGACACCCTGTGTTGGCGCTTGACCTGGGACGGTCAGCTTCAGGGCATGCTAGGAACGATGCGGCGGCAGGAATCGGCGCAAACGACGGGTAATGCGGCGGCGATGCGCCGATAGGTCCGAATGCGGTGGAATTGACGATATCGGGGCCGCGAATGGTGCGGCTGGCGGGCAGGCGGTGCTGGCCTTGCTGCTGGCCGGCGTCCGTTCCGAGGCGGTCGCGGTTGCTTTGCGCCGGGCCGAGAGGCTGCGGCGGCGCCAGGACGGCGGCGATGCGATGATGACGAAGTGGATCAACCGTGCGCCATCAGAGGCGCGCCGTCCTGCAGGCGCGTGGCGAAGACATCCCAGCAAATGAGGCCATCAACATGAGGCGCGTGGGCGTTACTGTCGAGGCTGGGAAAGGTACCGAGGGAGTGCGAATTAACTTCCCAATGGCCTCGATACGGACGCGCGCGTGATCAGCCGGTGCGCCAGCACATGGTTGACCGTGCCGCCTGCGGGGGAGGGTGGGCGGCGGATCTCGCGCAGCAGGATGTCGATGGCGGTGTCGGCCATCTCCGCCACCGGTTGATGGATCGTGGTGAGTTCGGGCCACACCATTGTCGACGCGAAGGTGTCGTCGAACCCCACCACCGAAAGATCACCCGGCACCTCCAGGCCGCGACGATGCGCCACTGAAACAACCGCCGAGGCCATGTCATCGTTGCTGGCGAAGATCGCGCTGGGCGGCTGGGACAAGGTCAACAGCCGGTCAGCTGCCTCCAGTCCGGAGCGGTAGGTGAAGTACCCTGGCTGGACGAGTGCGTCGTCGTAGTGGAGGCCAGCGTCGGACAGCGCATCCCGGTAGCCCTGCCAGCGATGCGCACTGGCGGTCTGGTTCGGATCGCCTGTGATGTAGCCGATGCGGGTATGTCCGTGGGCGATCAGATGCGACACCATGTCGTGGCTTGCCTGGCGGTCATCGATGCGCACGCAGGAGATCCTGTCGCTGAAGTGGCTGGACGCGATGGACACCACGGCAACGCCGGCGGTGACGAATTCGTCGACGATGGCCTTCGATTCACACAGCGGTGGCGGAAGAATCACACCCGCCACGCTGCCGGAGAGCCGCCTTGCCGCCTCGCGACGTGCCTTGGCACCGAGCTCGTCCCACGCGGCGATCACCAGCTGCGCCGCTGCACGGGTAGACCCACGCAGCGCGCCCACCAGCAGTTCGCGCAGGTAGCTGGAGCTGGGATTGGTGTAGATCAGCGCAATGCAGGTGTGTTGCGCCGCGGCCAGCGCGCTTGCGGCCAGGTTGGGCCGGTAGTCCAGGTCGCGCACGCTTCGCATGACGCGCGCGCGGTTGTCTTCGCGCACGCCGGCATGGCCGTGGATGACGCGGGAAACGGTCATGGCAGATACGCCGGCATGCGCCGCGACGTCATCCATGGTGATGGCGCTGGCCTTGCGGCGGACCACTTTATGGCTGCTTTTCAAGAAATGGGTTCCTTTGCTGCGCTGCATGATGACAAGCGCAACCCTGGATGATTAGTCTGCGCCCGTGACGTGATGGTAGCGCTACCACTGTGCCGGTGTAAGGCCAGCGGGTGCCCCCCCCTTTACCACGCGGCTGTTCTGGCAAGCCTGAAAGCGAGTTTGAGTCGCAGCAAGCGCAC
The DNA here is from genome assembly GCF_024519465.1 of Stenotrophomonas sp. Ste86. GTDB lineage: Bacteria > Pseudomonadota > Gammaproteobacteria > Xanthomonadales > Xanthomonadaceae > Stenotrophomonas. The sequence continues at coordinate 24,017 of NZ_JALJRW010000001.1, forward strand.
AGCGCGCTGCGATGTCGGTGTGGAAGACGGGCATCGCCCGTACGTGCCCCCAGGAGGGGCGGTACATCCATTCGATCGTATGTCAGAGGGGAGAGTCATGAGCGCTTCTACGTTCCGTCGTACGCCAGACCGGAGGGCTCGTTCATGAGCCGGACGCTGGCGAAGTTCACCTCCAGGGCCATGTTTACGTTTGTAGGCGGCGTTCTGGTCATCAATCCCGCATTCGCACAAGACGCGTCAACGCCGGCACCGGTCGTCCAACCCCAACGCCAGGCCCAGCCCAACCCGACCGAGCTGGATGCCGTGCAGGTCACTGGCATCCGCAACAGCCTCAGCCAGGCGATGGACATCAAACGGGACTCGGCCGGCGTAGTGGATGCGATCAGCGCCGAGGATATCGGCAAATTCCCCGATACCAACCTGGCCGAATCGCTGCAACGCATCACCGGCATCTCCATCGAACGCCGCGATGGTGAAGGTGCGCAGGTCACGGCGCGCGGCTTTGGCCCCCAGTTCAACATGGTGACGCTCAACGGCCGCCAGATGCCCGGCGCGGATGCGTTCGGTGCCTCCGGACAGGTCGCCATCGGCGGTGTCGATGGGGGTACGCGTGCCTTCAATTTCGCCCAGTTGGCCGCTGAAGCCATCAATGGCATCGAGGTCTACAAGACCAGCCAGGCCAATGTCCCCAGCGGGGGTATCGGTGCCACCATCAACATCCTCACCGCACGGCCGTTCGACCATGCGGGCACCGTCGCCAGTGCCGGTGCAAAGGTCGTCTCCGACGAGAGTCAGCCGTTTGGCAACGATCTGACACCGGAACTGTCCGGCATCTTCAGCTACAGCAACCCGGAGAAGACCTTCGGTGTCGGGGTGAGCGCAAGCTACCAGAAACGCAAGGGTGGCTCGGTGCAGGCCACCGACAACTACTGGAACGTGCAACCGTGGACCGGCACGATGCCCGGCAACCCGACCGTGGTCAATGCGCCGGCGATCGGTGCGCTGTACGGACGTCCCAACGACCTGCGCTATGCGTTCTCCGAGTTCGAACGTGAGCGCATCAATGGCCAGGCGGTGTTGCAGTTCGCGCCGACCGACGCGGTGACCCTGACCCTGGACTACACCTATTCGACCAACGAGATCACCGAGAATCGTGGCGAACAGGGCATGTGGCTGCAGAACAGCAACTACACCGATGTAACGTTCGACACCAGCGGTGCGGTGGCTACGCCGATCTACATCCGCGAAATCGCAGGGACCAAGGATTTCGGGCTTGAACAGCAGCGCAGCATGCAGAAGTACAAGCTGGGATCGCTCGGCTTCAATGCACTGTGGAACGTCACCGACCGGTTCAAGCTGACCTTCGACGCGCACGATTCAAAGAACGAAAGCCGGCCGAACGATCCGCTCACCGGGGGCGGCTCGATCTTCAGCAGCATCGCCGGCACCAACAACTGCACCACCGGGCCGCATTGCGGTGGCTCGTGGGTGCAGGAAATGAACTTCAACAACGGTCTGCCGGTGGGTACCCAGGTCTGGTACCCGAGCACGGCCGATGCCATTGCCAAAACCAACGGTGTGGTCAATCCGGGCTTTGCGCCGGGCGAGATTGGTTCGCAGGTGCTGCGCATCAATTCGCAGACCCAGGTCAGCGAGATCAAGCAGGGTCGCATCGACGGTGAGTGGAGCTTTGACAAGGGGCGCTTCCAGTTTGGCGTGGACTCGAGCAAGCAGACCACCCACCGCATCCAGGCAGCGGAGAACTACAACACGCTGGGCGACTGGGGCGTGACCAACGTGGACGGGGATGTTGCCAACGGGCTGATGGACCTGCTGCAGCCGGTCAACATCGTCGGATTGTTCAACGACTACAACGCCAACAGCTTCACCGCCTGGCGCGGCGATGCTGGCCGCCTCGCGCAGTGGGCCGCGGACAACTATGGTGCCAACCTCGGCGTGAGCCCGCAGCGCGCCGCCGACAACCTCGTGGAGGAGAAGACCAAATCGGCCTATTTCCAGGTCGAGCTGGACGGCGAGCTGGGCGGCCTGCGCACCAATACCCGTCTGGGCGTGCGCTATGAAACCACCGATGTGGTGTCGACGTCGGTCATCGCCATCCCGGAGGCCATCGAATGGCAGTCCAACAACGACTTCCGCGTGGTGTTGTCCGACGAGCAACAGCCGTTCACCGAGAAGAACAGCTACAGCTACCTCCTGCCCAACCTCGACTTCAGCATCGACCTCATGGACGATCTGAAGGCGCGCGTCTCGTTCGGCAAGAGCATCGCGCGCGCGCCGATCGGCAACCTCTACGCAGGCCCGACCGCACAGCAACCGTTTGGCTCGGTGCTGATCGATCCCTCTTCGCGGGCCAGCGGCACCGCCCAGAACCCGCAGTTGAAGCCGCTGGAGTCGGACAACCTCGACCTGGCGCTGGAGTGGTACTTCGCTGATGCGAGCTATGTGTCGTTGACGTACTGGAACAAGTCGGTCAACAACTTCGTCGGCAATACCATCGTGCAGGAAGATCTGTACGGGTTGAGGGATCCCACCTCCGGTCCGGATGCGCAGGCGGCATTGGCATTCCTCAACAGCGGCGCCTGTATCACCCAGGTCGGTGCGGCCAATGCGGCGGCCTGCTCGGCCAATGACACCGCCCTGTTCACCGCGCTGGCGTTGCTGCGCAACAACCCGGCCGGGTTGGGCGCCTATACGGGTACCGACGCGCAGGTCCTGGCGACCGAAGCGGCCTACGATCTGTATGGGCAGGCCGGCGACCCGCTGTACCAGTTCAACGTCAACCGTCCCATCAATCAGAACCAGGCCAAGCTGCACGGCTGGGAGCTGGGCGGGCAGTACTTCTTCGGTGATACCGGGTTTGGCGTCCTCGCCAATTACACCCTGGTGAAGGGCGATGTGGGCTACAACAACGGGGGCGATCCGGGCATCGACCAGTTCGCGCTGACGGGCCTCAGTGACACCGCAAACGCCGTGCTAATGTACGAAAAATACGGTTGGTCGGTGCGGTTGGCGTGGAACTGGCGTGACCAGTACCTGATCCTCGCCAACCAGGGTGCCAGCCGCAACCCGTACTACGTGGAACCGTACGAACAGTGGGATCTCAGCGTGAACTACACCCTGGATGATCACTGGTCGTTCGGTCTGGAAGCGATCAACCTGACCGGTGAGGACGTCCGCTGGCGCTCGCGCACCTCGCAGATGATCGTGAAGCTGGCTGACCAGAGCCCGCGCTACATGCTCGGCGTTCGTTACAGGTTCTGATGTGTGGGGGTGCCGCTGCCCTGGCAGCGGCACCCGTTCAAAGGTCCTGATGGGGTTGGAAGAACACCATGCCGCGTTACGAAATGCTCAACAACATCGCCCACCGCGATCTGCGCGTGGCCACCGACTTCGGCCCCGAGTTTGGTGACGCCGTCGGCATGGTGCCGGCCTATCCGAGCGAGTTCGCCGAACTGCAGCGGGAATATCCCATTTTCCTTCGCAGGGACGTCGCCACCGGCGAGTGGCAATCGGTGGCACTGCTCGGGTTCGAGCAGCACGAAAACCTGTTCCTGCAGGAAGGTCGCTGGAATGCCGCCTATCTGCCCGGGGCAGCGGCCAAGGGGCCGTTCCTCATCGGCTTCCAGGAGCGCCGGATCGATGGCGCACCCAGCCAGGAAGCGGTGCTGCACGTAGACCTGGACCATCCGCGCGTGAAGGCGATGCAGGGTGAGCCGGTGTTCCTGCCGCAAGGCGGCAACACGCCCTACCTGGACCACATCGCAGGGGTGCTGCGTGGCATCCACGACGGCCATGCCTTTGGCGCAGCGATGTTTGCCCGACTCGATGCACACGAACTGATTCAACCCATCACGCTCGACGTGCAGATCGAACCGCAGCATCGGGTCAGCGTCAACGGCCTGCACGCGATCGACCGGGACCGCCTGGCCCTGCTGGACGGTCCCGCGCTCGCCGAACTCAACCGTGCCGGCTATCTGGAAGGTGCTTACCTGATGCTGGCCTCGCTGCACAACATGCGACGCCTGATCGCCGAGAAGCAACGGCGCCTGCGCATCGCCGATGTCGCCACTGCGGCCGGCAGGAACTGACGGGTGCTGGACGGCGTTGCCATGCGGACACTGGAGGACGTGGAGCCCACGGCACTGCCGTTGGCGTCACTGGTGTCCGCCGGGGAACCGGTGGTACTGCGCGGCATCGCACGCGACTGGCCGCTGGTGCAGGCCGGGCTGCGCTCCGCGCAGGAGGCGCTGGGCTATCTGCGCCGCTTCGAGGTGGGCGTGCCTGTCCCGTATTCGTTCGGCGGGCCCGAGATCGAAGGGCGTCCGTTCTACAACGACGATTTCACCCGCTTGAACATTGAGGTCCGGCGCGGCCTGCTGACCCAGGTGCTGGCCGAGATTGAAGACACGCTCGAGGCACCACGGCCACCTACTTACTATGTCGCTTCGCTGCTGATTGATCGGGCGCTCCCCGGCTTTGCGCAGGCCAACGACGTCGGCCTGGCCGGGCAGGGCATCGAGGCGTCGGCGAGCATCTGGATCGGCAACCGGGTGACGGCCTCCTGCCATTTCGACACCCCGGACAACCTGGCGTGCTGCGCCGTGGGCCGGCGCCGGTTCACGCTCTTTCCGCCGGAGCAGATCGACAATCTGTATCCGGGGCCGCTGGCGCCTACGCCAGGCGGGCAGGTGGTGAGCGTAGTGGATTTCGACCGCCCGGATTTCGCGCGCCACCCGCGCTTCCGTGATGCACTGGCAAGCGCGCAGACCGCCGTGCTGGAACCGGGCGATGCGATCTTCATTCCGAGCATGTGGTGGCACCACGTGCGCAGCCTGGCGCCTTTCAACGTGTTGGTGAATTACTGGTGGCGAAGCTCACCGGCCTTCCTTTCCTCGCCGCTGCCGGCCCTCCACCACGCGATGTGGGCCGTGCGCGATCTGCCGGCGCGCGAAAAGCAGGCCTGGGCGAAGATCTTCGAGTACTACGTATTCGGTCCGGGTGAGCGTGCGGGACAGCACCTGCCCGACGCTGCCCGGGGCGACCTGGCACCGTTCGACGAGACGCAGGCGCGCCGCATGCGCGCCCAGTTGCTGGCTCGACTCAACCGCTGATGAGGGCACCGTATTGAACGTGGCGAACACAACCGAAGGGCGTATCCGCAAGGTCGTCATCGCCGGTGGCGGCACCGCAGGCTGGCTGGCCGGCTGTGCGCTGGCGCACCAGTTCCGCGACCAGTTGGACATCACCCTGGTGGAGTCCGAGCAGATCGGCACGGTGGGTGTCGGCGAGTCGACCGTGCCGCCCATCCGTGCGTTCCACCGCTTTCTGCAGATCGACGAGCAGGAGTTCCTGCGCGCCGTTGCCGGCACGTTCAAGCTCTCGATCTCGTTCGAGAACTGGCGTCGACCCGGCGATCGTTTCATCCATCCGTTCGGCACGATCGGGCAGGGAACCCTGGCCACGCCGTTCCACCACTTCTGGCTGGACAGCCTGCGCCGCGGCATGCCGTCGGAACTGGGTGACTTCTGCCTGGAAAGCGTCGCCTCGCGCGGCGACCAGTTCTCGCTGGATACCCAACCCCGGCTCAACTACGCCTATCACTTCGATGCCGGGCTGTATGCCAAATTCCTGCGACGCAAGGCCGAAGGGCACGGCCTGCGACGGGTGGAGGGCAAGATCCGCGAGGTCAAACAACACGCCCATGACGGCTCCGTCGCGTCACTGGTGCTGGAGGATGGGCAGGTCATCGAGGGCGACCTGTTCATCGACTGCACGGGATTCCGCGGCCTGTTGACCGAGCAGACCCTGCAGACCGGCTATGAGGACTGGCACGAATGGTTGCCCAGCGATCGCGCTGTTGCGGTGCAGACCGAGTCCATCGCGCCGCCGGTGCCCTACACCCGTGCGATCGCGCACGAAGCCGGGTGGCGATGGCATATCGCGCTCCAGCACCGGGTCGGCTGCGGGCTGGTGTTCTCCAGCCGGCACATGTCCGATGACGAGGCGCAGGCCAAGCTGCTGCGTGACGTCGATGGCCCGCCGCTGCGGGATCCGTGGCTGGTCCCGTTCCGCAGCGGGCGCCGCCTGAGGGCGTGGAACAAGAACGTGGTGGCGCTCGGGCTCGCCAGTGGCTTCATCGAGCCGTTGGAGTCGACCAGCATCCACCTGACCATCAGTGCCGTGGTGCGGCTGATCCAGCTGTTCCCGTTCGACGGCGTCAGCCCGACGCTGATGGCGCTGTACAACGATGTCAGCCGGCAGGAGATGGAGCATGTGCGCGACTTCATCATCCTGCACTACCACGCCAACCAGCGCGACGAGCCGATGTGGAAAGCCTGCCGTGAGATGGCGCTGCCCGAGTCGCTCGCGATGCGGCTGCGCGCCTGGCGCGAACGTGCCCATGCCTGGCAGGACCCCGGTGAGCTGTTCCGTGTGGAGTCCTGGACCAGCGTGTTGATGGGGCAGGGGATCGCGCCGGGTCCTGCGCACCCGCTTGCACGTGCCATCGACGATGCGGATCTGCGCACGCTGTTGGCGCGGATCCGGCAACCGGTGCAGCACGCCGTCGCGACGATGTCCTCGCAGGCCGCGTTCATCGACCGCTACTGCAAGGCTGCGCAGGACGTATGGCCACGGGCCTCAGCCCTGGCATAGCAGAAAAGCATGCTGCTGCCTGGAAATGGTAGCGCTACCTTCATGTGGGGACGGAGTGGTAAACATGGAACTGGTTGCCGGAATAGATGCAGGTACGCAAAGTCTCAAGGTCGTGGCGTACGACCCTGCCGGGCGCCGTCTGGTTGCCAGCACCAGCGCGCCCCTGGACCTGGCGTCCGCCGCCGACGGCAGCCGTGAACAGCGGCCGGCCGAGTGGGTGGCAGCGCTTCATAGCTGCTTCGCTGCGATTGATCCCAAGGTCCGATCCCGTATCGCCGCGCTGGCGGTCTCGGGCCAACAGCACGGCTTCGTACCCGTCGATGCAGCCGGGGAGGTCCTGGCGCCGGCCAAGCTGTGGTGCGACACCAGTACCTCGGCCGAGTGCGTGCAGATCATGGACGCACTCGGCGGCACGGCGCGCACCATCGCACTGGCCGGCAACCCTGTCCTTACCGGCTATACCGCCTCCAAACTGCCGTGGACCAAGACGCATCGTCCCGAGGTCTACGCGCGGCTTGCCACCATTCTGCTGCCGCACGATTACCTCAATTTCGTGTTGACCGGCCAACGTTTCTGCGAATACGGCGATGCGTCGGGGACGGGCTGGCTGGACGTGCGAACCCGCACCTGGTCGACCGAACTGCTGCGCGCGACCGATTCGCAACGCGACCTCGCCGCCTGCCTGCCGCGCATCGCCGCGCCCGAGGAGGTGTTCGACATCGACCCGGCCACAGCGGCGGCCCTGGGGCTGCCCGCGACGGTGAAGGTCGCCGTTGGCGGTGGCGACAACATGATGGCGGCCATCGGCACCGGTTGCGTCGTGCCCGGCCGCCTGGCGATGAGCCTGGGTACCTCGGGCACCCTGTTCGCCTATTCGGACACGCCCGTGGTGGACCCGGAGGGGGCGTGGGCTGCGTTCTGCTCGTCCACCGGCGGCTGGTTGCCGCTGATCTGCACGATGAACTGCACCGTGGTGACCGAACAGGTCGCCGACGCCTTCGGCTTCAGCACGCGCTTTGGCGATGGGCACCTGCGGGCCACGCAGCCCGGCGCCGACGGGCTGGTGATGCTGCCGTTCCTCAATGGCGAACGCACGCCAGACCTGCCGCTGGGCAAGGGGGTGCTGGCGGGCCTGGACACGACCAACATGACCCCGGCGCACTTCTACCGCGCGGCCATGGAAGGAGCCACGTACAGCCTGAAGTACGGCTACGACGCGTTTGTGCGCGCCGGCATGCAGTTCGACCGCATCGTGCTGACCGGTGGCGGCAGCAACAGCGCGCAGTGGCGGCAACTGGTGGCCGATGTGTTCGGCCTGCCGGTGGACGTGCCGACCCAGTCCGAAGGCGCGGCGTTCGGAGCGGCACTGCAGGCCCTGTGGGCGCTGGGTCACGCGCGCGGCGACGCGACCTCCATCGCCGAGCTGACCGACCGGCACGTTGCCGTCGATCCGCTGCAGTCCGCACAGCCGGACCCGACGCGTACGCACGCCTATGCCACGGCCTATGCACGTTTCCTGCGACATATCGACGCCCTCATGCCGCTGTATCGCGGCTGATCCCCTTTTTCGCGACACCTCGCACAACGAAAGGAACACGCACCATGAGCAATCAGCCCTTCATCGGCGCCAAGACGTACTTCCCCGGCATCGGCCGCATCCCCTTCGAAGGCCGGGGCTCGGACAACCCGCTCGCGTTCAAGGTGTATGACGCGAAGAAAGTCATCGGTGGCAAGACGATGCAGGAACATCTGCGTTTCGCGGCCTGCTACTGGCACACTTTCTGCAACGCCGGGCATGACCCCTTCGGTCCGGGTACGCGTCATTTTCCCTGGGAGGTCGGCTCGCCCATGGCGACTGCCGAGGCGAAGGTGGATGCGGCGTTCGAATTCTTCACCAAGCTGGGCGTGCCGTACTGGTGCTTCCACGATATCGACCTGGCGCCGGATGCCGACGATGTCGGCGTGTACGAAAAGAACCTGAAGCACATGGTGGGCCTGGCCAAGGCCCGCCAGGACGAGACCGGCGTGAAGCTGCTGTGGGGCACGGCCAACCTGTTCTCGCACCCGCGCTACATGAATGGTGCGTCGACCAATCCGGATTTCGCCGTGGTGGCGCGTGCGGCGGTGCAGGTGAAGGCGGCGCTGGAGGCGACGGTGGAACTGGGGGGCGAACACTACGTGTTCTGGGGTGGCCGCGAAGGTTATGCCTCGCTGGTGAACACGCAGATGAAGCGCGAAGTCGACCATCTCGCGCGGTTCCTCGGCATGGCGCGGGACTACGGCCGCAGCATCGGCCTGAAGGGAAACTTCCTGATCGAGCCCAAGCCGATGGAGCCGATGAAGCACCAGTACGACTTCGACAGCGCCACCGTCGTCGGCTTCCTCAAGGAGCATGGCCTGGACAAGGATTTCAAGCTCAATATCGAGGCGAACCACGCCACGCTCTCCGGCCATACGTTCGAACACGACCTGCAGGTTGCCTCGGACCACGGTTTGCTGGGTAGCATCGACGCCAACCGCGGCAACGCGCAGAACGGCTGGGACACGGACCAGTTCCCGACCGACCTGTACGACACGGTGGGCGCGATGCTGGTGGTGCTTCGGCAGGGTGGGCTGGAAGGTGGCTTGAACTTCGACGCCAAGTTGCGTCGCGAATCCACCGATCTCGAGGATCTGTTCATCGCCCACATCGGTGGCATGGATGCGTTCGCGCGAGGGCTGGAAGTGGCCCACGCACTGCTGAACGACTCGCCCTTGGAACAGTGGCGAAACGCGCGCTACGCCAGCTTCGACAACGGTCCCGGCAAGCAATTCGCGGGAGGCGCGCTCAGCCTCACGGATCTGGCCGCATTGGGCGCCAAGGGCGGGGAACCCAGCCAGATCAGCGGCAAGCAGGAGCGCTACGAGAACCTGCTCAACCAGTACCTGCTGCGCTGAGCGTGACCGCTCGCAGCGATGACACCCAACCGGGGAGGGGCAGGGCAATGAACCAGGCAATGAGCGGCGGGGAGAACACCCGACTGATTGTGTTGATCAGCGTGGTGGCGACGATTGGCGGATTCCTGTTCGGGTTTGACAGCGGCGTCATCAACGGCACCCAGGACGGCCTGCACCAGGCGTTCAGGTCCGGCGAGTGGATGCAGGGGTTCGAGATCGCCTCGATGCTGTTGGGCTGCGCCATCGGTGCCTTCAGCGCCGGCCGGCTGGCCGACAGCCTGGGACGGCGCAACGTGCTGATCGTGTCGGCGGTGTTGTTCCTGCTGTCGGCGATCGGCGCGGGCGCGGCGTCCTCTTCGGTCATGTTCATCCTCGCGCGGGTGATGGGGGGCTTTGCCGTGGGGGCGGCCAGCGTGATCTCGCCGGCGTACATCGCCGAAGTTGCGCCGGCGCGTTACCGGGGCCGTCTTGCCACGGTCCAGCAGATCGCCATCATCAGCGGCCTCACCGTCGCGTTCCTGTCCAACTATCTATTGGCGGCCACCGCCGGTGCCTCGACCGAGGCGCTGTGGTGGGGGCACGCGGCGTGGCGGTGGATGTTCTGGATGCAGGCGGTGCCCTCGCTGTTGTTCCTGGCGCTGTTGCTGACCATTCCCGAAAGCCCGCGCTACCTGGTGGTGAAGCGCCGCAAGGACGAGGCGCTGCACGTGCTTACGCGGCTGTTCGGTGGGGCGGAGGCGCAGGCCAAGCTTGCCGAGATCGACGCCTCGCTGTCGACCGACCACCATCGCCCGCGGCTGTCGGATCTGCGCAACAAGGTGACCGGCCGGATCCGCCCGATTGTCTGGGTCGGCGTCGGCCTGGCCATCTTCCAGCAGCTGGTCGGCATCAACGTGGTGTTCTATTACGGCGCCGTGCTCTGGCAGGCGGTCGGCTTCTCCGAAAACGACGCACTGCTGATCAACGTGCTGTCCGGTGCGCTGAGCATCGGCGCCTGCGTGGTGACCGTGCTGCTCATCGACCGCATCGGGCGCAAGCCGCTGCTATGGGTCGGCTCGGCCGGCATGGCAGTGTCATTGGCGCTGTTGGTGGTGGCATTCGCCAGCGGCTCGCTGGTGGACGCCCGCCTGCAGCTGCCCGGGCACATGGGCACGCTGGCGCTGGTGGCGGCCAATGCCTACGTGGTGTTCTTCAACGTCTCCTGGGGCCCGGTGATGTGGGTGATGCTGGGTGAGATGTTCCCCAACCAGATCCGTGGCTCGGCGCTGGCCGTGGCCGGTGCGGCGCAATGGACCGCGAACTTCGCCGTCACGGTGACGTTCCCCATTCTGCTGGCCGCCATCGGGCTGGCGGCGACGTACAGCATCTACCTGGTGGCGGCCATCATCTCGGTCGTCTTCGTGCTCAAGTATGTGCACGAAACCAAGGGCAAGGAACTGGAGCAGATGGAAGGATGAACACGATGACCAATCCACGCCTTACCCGCACCCACCGTGGCGTGCTGCTGGCCGCGCTGATGCTGGCCCTGGTTGCCTGCGGGAACGAAGACAAGCCCGTTGCCGCCGCGCCGGCCGACCCGGAGCCGTGGCCGCAGGTCGCCTGGCCGCTGGCCGAGGACGCCGCGCTGGAGAAGCGCATCACCGACCTGATGGCCACACTGACGGTAGAGGAGAAGGTGGGCCAGCTGGTGCAGGGAGATATCGCCAGCATCACGCCCGATGACCTCCGCAAATACCGGCTCGGCTCGATCCTGGCCGGCGGCAATTCCGACCCCGGCGGCCGCTACGATGCCGCGCCTGCCCAATGGTTGGCGCTGGCCGATGCGTTCTACGAGGCGTCGATGGATACCTCGCAGGGCGGCAAGGCCATTCCGGTGCTCTTCGGCATCGATGCCGTGCACGGGCAGAGCAACATCATCGGTGCGACCCTGTTCCCGCACAACATCGGCCTGGGCGCCGCGCGGAACCCGGAACTGCTGCGGCGGATCGGTGAAATCACCGCGCTGGAAACCCGGGCGACCGGCATGGAGTGGGCCTTCGCGCCAACCGTGGCGGTACCGCAGGATGACCGCTGGGGGCGCACCTACGAAGGGTATTCCGAATCGCCCGAGGTGGTGGCCAGCTATGCCGGCGCGATGGTCGAGGGCCTGCAGGGCAAGGTGGGCTCGCCTGCGTTCCTTGACGGTCGGCATGTGATCGCCTCGGTGAAGCACTTCCTCGGTGACGGCGGCACTGCCGATGGGAAGGACCAGGGCGACACCCGGATCAGCGAGGCCGAGCTGGTGCGCATCCACGCCGCCGGGTATCCACCGGCCATCGCGGCTGGCGCGCAAACCGTGATGGCATCCTTCAACAGCGTCAACGGCGAAAAAATGCACGGCAACAAGCCGTACCTGACCGATGCGTTGAAGGGCCGGATGCACTTCGGTGGGTTCGTGGTGGGCGACTGGAACGGCCACGGGCAGGTCAAGGGCTGCACCACCACCGATTGCCCGGCCACCATCAACGCGGGCCTGGACATGGCCATGGCGTCGGACAGCTGGAAGGGCTTCTATGAGACCACGCTGGCCGCGGTGAAGAACGGCACCATTCCCCAGCAGCGCCTGGACGATGCGGTGCGCCGGATCCTGCGGGTCAAGCTGCGGCTGGGGTTGTTCGAGGCGGGCAAGCCGTCGTCGCGTGCGGTCGGTGGGCAGTTCGCGCTCGTCGGTGCGCCCGCGCATCGCGACGTTGCACGCCAGGCGGTGCGCGAGTCGCTGGTGCTGCTGAAGAACCAGGGCGGTGTGCTGCCGCTGTCGCCGAGGCAACACATCCTGGTTGCCGGTGACGGGGCCAACGACGTCGGCAAGCAGGCCGGCGGCTGGACACTGAACTGGCAGGGCACCGGCACCACCCGCAAGGATTTTCCGAACGCGGACACCATCTTCGAGGGCATTGCGCAGCAGGCGAAGGCCGCCGGCGGCCACGCCGAGCTTGCAGTGGACGGGAAGTACGCGACCAAGCCGGATGTCGCCGTGGTGGTGTTCGGGGAGAATCCCTATGCGGAGTTCCAGGGCGATCTGCCGACACTGGCCTACAAGCCGGGAGACGACGCCGACCTTGCCCTGATCAAGCGACTGAAAGCTGACGGCATTCCGGTGGTCGCGGTGTTCCTGAGCGGGCGCCCGTTGTGGGTCAACCGGGAGATCAATGCCGCCGATGCGTTCGTGGCCGCGTGGCTGCCCGGGTCGGAAGGCGCCGGCATTGCCGATGTGCTGCTGCGTGGGCCGGACGGCCGCGTGCAGCACGACTTCAAGGGCAAGCTCAGTTTCAGTTGGCCGCGCACGGCAACGCAGTACGCCAACAACGTCGGGCAGAAGGACTACAACCCGTTGTTCGCCTTCGGCTTCGGCCTGACCTACACCGACAACGGCGATCTGGCCGCGCTGCCGGAGGTCTCCGGCGTCACCGGCAACGAAGGGGCGGTGGGTGTGTTCTTCGCGCGCGGCGATGCCGGGTCCGGCATGGCCCTGCGGCTGGAGGGCAGCACGGGGCAGGGCGTGACCGTCACCAAGGTGCCGGAATCCCTTGAGGGTGGCCTGCTGAATGTCACCGGCGTGGATCACCTTGCGCAGGAAGACGGTCGCCGGCTGGCGTGGACGGGCAAGGGGGAAGCGGTGGCCGCGCTGCAGTCGCACACGGCGCTGGACCTGCAGCGCGAGAGCAACGGCGACCTGATGCTGTTGACCACGCTGCGGGTTGAGACAGCACCCCAGGGCGAGGCATGGTTGGCGGTGGGCTGCGGCACGGGTTGCTCGGCACGCGTTGCGCTGGGGCCGACGCTGGCAAAACTGCCTGTGGGCCAGTGGACGCGCGTGGGCGTGCCCTTGAAGTGCCTGGCGGCGGCTGGCGCGGATGTCGGCAAGCTTGACCGCCCCTGGTCCATCGGGACGGCGGGCGCGATGACGCTCTCGGTGTCACGCGTCGCCCTGGGCGCGTTGAACGAAGCGGAGGCCACCGTCGCATGCCCGGGCGCGTGACGATGCGTCGTGTGCCCTCAGCGCCTGGGCGGGCGCGCGACCGAGTCGCGCACCACCAGCCGGTGTGGCACGACGTGATCGGTCAACACGCGGGTCTGGTCGCGCTTGCGGCGGATGGTGCGCAGCAGGATATCGATGGCGGCGTCGGCCATCGCGGCGATGGGTTGATGGATCGTGGTGAGCTCGGGCCAGACGGTTGTTGCGGCCGAGGTGTCATCGAAACCCACCACCGACAGGTCACGGGGCACCTCCAGGCCGCAGCGGTGTGCGACGGAGATCGCCGCCGCGCCCATGTCGTCGTTGCTGGCGAAGATCGCGGTCGGCGGCCGAGGGTGGGACAGCAGCGCTTCGGCGGCGGCAAGCCCCGAACGGTAGGTGTAGTCGCCCTGCTGGACGAGGCCGGGTTCGACCTGCAGCCCGGCCTCATGCAGGGCGGTGACAAAGCCATCGTAGCGACGCGCGCTCGCGCTCAGGTCGTTGCGGCCGCGGATGAAGCCGATGCGACGGTGACCGTGCTGGATGAGGTGTTCGGCCATCTCCTTGCCGGCGTGGAAGTCGTCGATGCGGACGCAGGAAATATCGTCACTGAGGTGACCCGATGCGATCGCCACCACCGGGATGCCCGCCTTGACCAGCTCGGTCACGGCCGGCTGCGATTCGCACAGCGGGGGCGGCAGAATGACGCCATCCACGCGTCCGTCCAAGGCACGCGCAGCCTTGCGCTCGGCGTCGGGGTCCAGGTTGTCCCAGTAGTGGATGACCAGCTGGATAGCCGCGTTGGACGCCACCCGCAGCAGGCCGACCAGCAGCTCACGCAGATAGGCACCGCTGGGATTGGTGTAGATCAACGCAATGCGCGTGTGGTGTGCGGCGGCCAGCGAACTGGCGGCCAGGTTGGGCGTATAGCCGAGTTCACGCACCGCGCGCATCACGCGTTCGCGGGTGTCATCGCGCACCTTGCCCTGGTTGATCGCCCGCGACACGGTCATCGGCGATACCCCGGCCAGGGCCGCCACCTCGTCGATCGTCACCCCGCTGGCTTTGCGGCGGACCGACTTCTTCGGCTTGTCCAATTCGCGCTCCCGTTCTTCTTTGTGACGCTGTCGCGTCCAAAGCACGTCCGGAGCTTACAAGGTTTGCCGTCCACGCTGCGGCTGCGTTCAAGTGTCGCGCGGTGTCATTGGATGCTCGGCGCAGCAGTGGCGCTGTTTGCCTGCGTGGGCAACGTGCGCGCAGAGGACGGCTACGCGCTCTGGCTGCGCTACGCCCCCGTCGAACCCGCGCGCGCGGCCGACGCCCGCCCGCGCCTGGCAGAGGTGGTGGCCCCTGACAGAACGCCCACGCAGCGTGCCGCGCGCGAGGAGCTGGAGCGTGGTCTGCGGGGTCTTACGGGCAACGCTCCCCGGATGCAGGGTGTGGGTGCCACCAACGCTTCGCTGGTGCTCGGCACACCGCAGTCGTCGACATGGATCGCGCCATTCCGCGAAGAGATTGAATCGCTCGGCGATGAAGGCTACCTGCTCAAGCGCGCGCGCATTGGCGGGCGCGACGTGCTGCTGGTGGCCGCACGCCGCGATATCGGTGTCCTGTACGGGGTGTTTCATCTGCTGCGACTGCTGCAGACGGGCGCGTTGCCGGATGCGCTTGAGGTGCGCGAATCACCCCGTCTGCGGCTGCGCGTACTCAACCATTGGGACAACCTCGATGGTCATGTCGAACGCGGCTATGCCGGCCGCTCACTCTGGGATTGGCAGACGCTGCCGGAGTGGCGCGACCCGCGCTACACCGACTACGCGCGTGCCAACGCCTCGCTCGGCATCAATGGCACCGTGCTGAACAATGTAAACGCGAGCGCACAGAGCCTTGCGCCGGCGTATCTCGCCAAAGCCGCCGCGCTGGCAGACGTGTTCCGGCCGTACGGCATCCGCGTATACCTGAGCGCGCGCTTCAGCGCGCCCATCGAGCTGGGCGGGCTGAAGACAGCCGATCCGCTCGACCCGGACGTGCAAGGTTGGTGGCGCGACAAGGCGGACGAGATCTACGCGCGCATTCCCGATTTCGGTGGCTTCCTGGTCAAGGCCAATTCGGAAGGACAGCCCGGACCGCAGGACTATGGCCGTTCGCATGCGGACGGCGCCAATCTGCTGGCTGACGCGCTGGCACCCCATGGCGGCGTGGTCATGTGGCGCGCCTTCGTCTACGCGCATGAGGTGCCCGAGGACCGCGCCACGCAGGCCTACACCGAGTTTGCCGGCCTGGACGGTGATTTCCGCCCGAACGTGATCGTGCAGGTGAAGAACGGTCCCATCGATTTCCAGCCGCGCGAGCCGTTCCATCCGCTGTTCGGGGCCATGCCGCGCACGCCGTTGATGATGGAAGTCCAGATCACCAAGGAGTATCTCGGCTTTGCCACCCATCTGGTGTACCTGGGGCCGTTGTACGAGGAGGCGCTGCAGTCCGACACCCACGCCCGCGGCGAGGGCTCCAAGGTGGCAAGGTCGCTGACCGGCATTGCCGGCGTCGCCAACCTCGGCAACGACCGGACCTGGAGCGGGTCGCACTTCGATCAGGCCAACTGGTACGCCTTCGGTCGTCTCGCCTGGAATCCGGAGCAGTCCGCCCGCGACATCGCGACGGACTGGGCGGCCATGACCTTCGCGCCGGATCCTGCGGTGGTGGCGCCCATTGTCGAGATGATGATGGCCTCGCGCGAGGCGGCGGTGAACTACATGACCCCGCTGGGTCTGCACCACCTGATGGCGCGGGGGCACCACTACGGTCCCGGTCCCTGGGTGGACGGTGGCCCGCGCGCGGACTGGACGTCTGTCTACTATCACCGCGCCGATCGCGATGGCATCGGCTTCGACCGGACCGCCCGTGGCAGCAACGCGGTGGGCCAGTACGCACCCGAGGTGGCCGCGCTGTATGGCGACCTGGCGCGGGTTCCCGAGCCGCTGCTGCTGTGGTTCCACCACGTGCCGTGGGATCACCGCATGGCCTCCGGCAAGACGCTATGGAACGCGCTGGTCGGGCGCTATTCGCAAGGCGTGGACCAGGTGCAGGCCATGCAGGGGACGTGGGCGAGCCTGCGCGGCAGGGTGGATCGGCAACGGTACGAGCAGGTCGCCGCCTTTCTCCGCATCCAGCGGCGCGAAGCACAGTGGTGGCGTGATGCAAGTGTGGCGTACTTCCAGTCCGTGAGCGGCAGGCCGCTGCCTGCGGGCGAAGTCGCGCCGCCGCACCCGCTGGCGTGGTACGAGGCGCTGCAGTTTCCGTCCGCGCCGGGAGATGGGCGATGAGTCGGAGCGCTTGGATCGGATGGATGTTGGCGGCCGGGTTGGCGAGCTGCGCCAACCCGGCGCTGGCGCAGGAACGGGGGGCCGCGCTGCTGCATCCGCTGTTCCAGGATCACGCGGTTCTGCAGCGCGACCAGCCCTTGCCGGTCTGGGGCCGCGCCACGCCCGCCGCCAAGGTTTCCGTGACCTTCGCACGGCAGGCGGTCACCACGCGCGCCGACGCCAGTGGAGGCTGGCGCGCCACGTTGCAACCGACGCCCGCTGGCGGTCCTCACCGACTGACCGTCCGCGCGGGGCCGGCTGTCCAGAGGGTGCGTGACCTGCTGATGGGCGATGTCTGGTTGTGTTCCGGGCAGTCGAACATGGAGCTTCCGGTATGGCGCGCGCTCGACGCGGTCAGCGAGATCGCTTCGGCCGCGCAACCGACGATCCGGCTGCTCACCGTGCCGAAGGCGGCAGCCGTCACGCCCCAACTTGCGTTCCAGACCCCCGTGTCGTGGACCCCCGCGTCTCCGGATACGGTGCGCGACTTTTCTGCTGCCTGCTTCTACTTTGCGCGTGAGCTGCAGAAGACCGTCAACGTGCCGATGGGGCTGATCCAGTCGGCGTGGGGCGGCTCGCGGATCGAGGCATGGACCAGCGCCGACGCCCTGCGCAGTCAGGGCGGCATGGAACCGGCGCTGGAGGTGCTCGCGCGGTATGCCACCGACCCCGCCGCGGCAAACGCCCACTGGGGCAGGCAGTGGCAGCAGTGGTGGGCAACGCGTGCGGGTGCCGTCGCCGGCGACACCCCCTGGCAGCCCGGCGCGGACGGCGCGGGATGGCAGGACGCGCCGGCCATGCTCGGGGCATGGGAGCGCTGGGGCGTGCCGGCGCTTTCGCACTACAACGGCATGGTCTGGTACCGCACCCACGTGACCCTGACGGCCGCCCAGGCCGGGCAGGGGGCCCGCCTTGAGCTGGGTCCGGTCGATGAGACGGACATGACCTGGGTGAACGGCGTGGCCGTGGGCAGCCAGTACGGTCCAGGCGAGGCGCGGTCGTATCCGTTGCCACCCGGTTTGTTGAAGGCCGGTGCCAACACGGTGGTGATCAATGTGCTGGACACCTACGGCGACGGTGGTCTGGCGGGTCCCGCGAGCGTCCATGCCGTCCACCTGGACGATGGCATGCGGATCGTCCTGGATGCGGCGTGGCAGTACCGTGCGGCACCCGGTGCGCAGGCACCGCCACTGGCGCCGTGGCACGCGGCCACGGGGATGTCGACGCTGTACAACGGCATGATCGCGCCGCTGGGCAGCTATGGCCTGCGGGGCATTGTCTGGTACCAGGGCGAATCGAACACGGGCGACGGCGCCGCCTACGCGGCACGGTTGCGTAGCTTGCGCGATGACTGGCGCAGTCAGTTCGGCACACAGTTGCCGGTATTGGTGGTGCAGTTGGCCGGATACGGCCTTCCACCTCAGGCGCCGGTGGAGAGTGGTTGGGCGCAGGTGCGCGAGGCGCAGCGGCGCGTTGCGGCGGAAGACCCGCACACCGGGCTTGCCCTGGCCATCGACATCGGCGATGCGTACGACATCCACCCGCCCAACAAACAGGAACTCGGCCGACGCCTGGCCCAGGTGGCGCGCCACGTGGTCTACGGCGACCGGACCGTTGCGCCGTCCGGCCCCACGGCACACCACGCATCGCGCACGCAGGATGGTGTGCGGATCGCGTTCGACCATGTCACCGGCAGCCTGGTCACCACCGGTGCGAACGGCCCCATAGGATTCGAGCTCTGTGACGCCGACGCACGGCACTGCCGCTATGCCGAGGCGGTGCTGGATGGGCTTGAGGTTGTGTTGGATTGCATGGATTGCGTGGAGCCGGCCAGCGGCCGGCACTACCGGAGCGGCGCGTTGCGCGTGCGCTACTGCTGGGCCGATGGCCCGATCTGCACGCTGCGCGACGGCAGCGGCGCGCCGGCCGGGCCCTTCGAGCTTTCCCTCAACGCTGCAGAGGTTCCCTGATGCGTCTGCTGATTGCCACCGTGCTCCTGCTGTTGTCCGCCGCGGTGCAGCCGCTGGGGGCCGCACCCGCGCCACCGGTCTACTTCGACTGGTTCGACTATGCCGGACGCGATACGGCCTTCGAAGCGCCGCTACCCGCCGGTCACTACCGCAACCCGATCCTCGCCGGCTTCCACGCCGACCCAAGCATCGTCCGCGCGAACGGCCGTTTCTACCTGGTCAATTCCAGCTTCACCTACTTCCCGGGCATCCCGGTGTTCGAGAGCGTGGATCTGGTGCACTGGAAGCAGATCGGCAACGTGATCGACCGTCCATCCCAGCTGGACTTCGATGGCTTGAGCGTGTCCCGCGGCATCTTCGCACCGGCCATCGCGTACCACGACGGCGTGTTCTATGTGGTGACCACCGCCGTCGACAGCGGCGGCAACTTCATCGCCACCGCGCGGGATCCTGCGGGCCCGTGGTCCGATCCGCACTGGCTGCCGGGCGTCGACGGCATCGATCCATCGCTGTTCTTTAACGACGACGGCACGGTTTACCTGCTCAACAATGATGTGCCGCCCGACCGGCCGCGCTACGAGGGGCATCGCGCGATCTGGATGCAGCAGATCGATCTGGCCGCGTTCAAGCCGGTGGGCCCACGCAAGGTGCTGATCGACGGCGGCGTGGAGCCGGCGAAGAACCCGATCTGGATCGAGGGGCCGCACCTCTACAAACGCGACGGCTGGTACTACCTGTCCGACGCCGAAGGCGGCACCGGGCCGCAGCATTCCCAAGTGGTCCTGCGCAGCCGGGACGTGTGGGGACCTTACGCGCCCTATGCCGGCAATCCGATTCTCACCCAGCGCGACCTGCCCGGCGATCGGCCGCTGCCGATCACCAACGCCGGGCACGCCGATCTGGTGGAAGGTCCGGACGGCTCCTGGTGGGCGGTGTTCCTTGCCAGCCGCAATTACCAGAAACGCCACTACAACACGGGACGGGAGACGTATCTGCTGCCGGTGCACTGGCGCGATGGATGGCCGGTGATCCTGCCCGCCGACCAGTCCATCCCGTATGTGGTCAAGGCGCCGTCGTGGATGAAGGGGGATGCAGCGCAGGCACCTTCCACCGGCAACTTCATCGATCGCGACGAGTTCGATGCGCCGACGCTCGGCAAGGGGTGGCTGCGCGTACGGGTCCCCAGACAGGCGTGGGCAGACCTGAGCCTGCGTCCGGGCACCTTGGCCGTGCACCCGCTGGCGGAGAATCTGGACACGCTGCGCAACCCGGCATTCCTCGGACGTCGCCAGCAGCATCTGCGCTTCGAGGCCAGCACCCGGATGACGCGGCCGGCGTCGGGCGTGGCAGCCGGCCTCGCCGCGTTCCAGAGCGAGCACTACTGGTACTTCCTTGGCGTGCGCAGCCTGGGAGGGGATCGCGTGGCAGTCTTCCTGGAAGGACGCGATGGCAGCGGTGTGACCCGCACTCTGGCCACGCGCGAGGCGACGGCGTCCACGTCACTGCGCTTGAAGATCGCCGGTGACGAGGGCCGCTACGCCTTCGCATTCGACCCGTCCGACGGAGGTGGCTGGCAGACCCTCGCCGATGACGTGGACGGAACGGTATTGAGTACGGATCGCGCAGGCGGCTTCGTCGGCGCGCTGCTGGGACCATTCGCGCGCGACGAGCGCGCCTTGAGGAGCAAATGATGACGCGTGCGCCTTACCTCTGCAGTGGCCGTCGTGGCCCCATCTTCCGCATCCTGGCGCTGTGCGCTGCCATGGCAGCGGCGACCGCCGGTCAAGCGGCGGAAACCCAGCCCTGGCTGGACACCTCGGCCAGCTTTGAAACCCGCGCCGCCGCGCTGGTGGGGCAGATGACCCTGGAGGAAAAGGCCGCCCAGATGCAGAACGCCGCGCCCGCCATCGAGCGTCTGGGCGTGCCGGCCTACGACTGGTGGAACGAAGGCCTGCACGGTGTGGCGAGGGCAGGGCAGGCCACCGTCTTCCCGCAGGCAATCGGGCTGGCGGCCACCTTCGACGTGCCGTTGATGGCGCAGGTTGCGACCACCATCAGCGACGAGGCGCGCGCCAAGCATCACCAGTTCATACGCGAGGGGTCGCATGGCCGCTACCAGGGCCTGACCTACTGGTCGCCGAACATCAACATCTTCCGCGATCCGCGGTGGGGCCGGGGCCAGGAAACCTACGGAGAGGACCCGTACCTGACCGCGCGCATGGGCGTGGCCTTCGTGCACGGCCTGCAGGGCGATGACCCGGTGTACCGCAAGCTCGACGCCACGGCCAAGCACCTGGCCGTACACAGTGGTCCCGAGGCGGACCGCCACCACTTCGACGCACGGCCCAGCAAGCGCGACCTGTATGACACCTACCTCCCGGCCTTCGAGGCGCTGGTGAAGGAAGGCCAGGTCGACGCGGTGATGGGCGCCTACAACCGGGTGTACGGCGAGTCCGCGAGCGCCAGCACGTTCCTGCTGCGCGACGTGCTGCGGCGGGAGTGGGGCTTCAAAGGCTACGTGGTGTCCGACTGCTGGGCCATCGTCGATATCTGGAAGCATCACAAAATCGTGCCCAGCCGCGAGGCCGCCGCAGCGCTGGCGGTCAAGAACGGCACCGAACTGGAGTGCGGCCAGGAATACGCCACGCTGCCGGCCGCGGTACGCCAGGGGCTGATCAGCGAAGCGGAGATCGACGATGCGGTGACGCGCCTGTTCACCGCGCGGATGCGGCTGGGCATGTTCGATCCGCCCGAGCGCGTGCGCTGGGCGCGGATACCGGCCTCGGTGAACCAGGCGCCGGCGCACGACGCGCTGGCCCTGAAGGCCGCGCAGCACTCCCTGGTGCTGCTGAAGAACGATGGCGTGCTGCCGCTCTCACGCAACCTCAAGCGCATTGCCGTGGTCGGTCCGACCGCCGATGACACCATGGCCCTGCTTGGCAACTACTTCGGCACGCCGGCCGCGCCGGTGCCCATCCTGCAGGGGATCCGCGACGCGGCCAAGGGTGTCGAGGTGCGCTACGCGCGCGGTGTGGACCTGGTCGAAGGGCGCGACGATCCCGGTGCGACACCGCTGATCGAGGCAGCGTACCTGCGGCCGTCGGCCGATTCCCCGGAACGTGGCCTGCGCGGTGAGTACTTCCGCACGCCCGATCTGTCAGGGAAGCCGGCCCTGGTCCGCACCGATGCGCAGATCGGTTTCCGCTGGGACCGGGGTTCACCCACCGACAACCTGCTGGCCCGCGGTGAAGCGGCGCCGGGGCAGGGCATTCCCAACGATGGCTTCAGCATCCGCTGGCGGGGCCAGCTGCTGCCGCCGGTCTCGGGCCGCTACCGGATCGAGGCGGCCGCCGACGACGGCTTCCGTCTCTTCGTCGATGGAAAGCGGGTGCTGGACCACTGGGCCAACAGCGATCGCCTGCGCAGCGATGGTGTCGACCTGGACCTGCAGGCGGGACGCGCCTATGCGCTCACGCTCGAGTACTTCGATAACGAACGCGACGCAGGCGTGCGACTGGGCTGGCGCATGCCCGGCGCGAAGGCGCCGTTCGAGGAGGCAGTCGATGCCGCCCGCAACGCGGACGTGGTGGTCTTCGTCGGCGGCCTGACCGGCGATGTCGAGGGCGAAGAGATGACGGTGAACTATCCCGGCTTCGCGGGCGGCGACCGCACCGACCTGCGCCTGCCCGCCACCCAGCGCGCCCTGCTGGAAGCGCTGCACGCCACGGGCAAGCCGGTGGTAATGGTGCTGACCGGCGGTTCGGCGCTGGCGGTGGAATGGGCCCAGGCGAACCTGTCCGCGATCCTGATGAGCTGGTATCCGGGGCAGCGCGGTGGCACCGCCGTGGGCCAAGCGCTGTTCGGCGACACCAATCCCGCGGGCCGGCTGCCGGTGACCTTCTACACCGCGGACCAGGCGATGCCGGCCTTCGATGACTACACGATGGAGGGCCGCACCTACCGCTACTTCCGCGGCACACCGCTGTATCCGTTCGGCTACGGGCTGTCCTATACCCGGTTCGGCTACGGCAAACTCCGTCTGGATGCGTCCCGCATCGCCGACAACGGCACGCTCAAGGTGCAGGTGGACGTCTCCAACACGGGCAGGCGCGCGGGCGATGAAGTGGTGCAGGTGTATGTGCGGCGGCTGGCGGCCGGCGCAGGCGATGCGCGGCAGACCCTGCAGGGCTTCCAGCGTGTCCACCTGGCACCGGGCGAGCGGCGCACCGTTGCATTCGATCTGGAGGCGCAGCAGGCGCTGCGCCAGTACGACGACGCACGCGGAACGTATGTGGTGCCGCCGGGGGCGTACGAAGTGCGGGTGGGCGGCTCCAGCGCCGATGCCCGTGTGCACAGCCGCTTCACCGTGGAGGCACGTCGTGACTGATGCCCGCCCCATGGATATTCCCGAGCACACGCTGTCCATCCGGGAGAAACTGGGCTACAGCCTGGGTGACCTCGCGGCCAACCTGATCTTCCAGACGCTGATCACCTACCTGGCGTTTTTCTACACCGATGTGTACCGGTTGCCGCCCGCCACGGCGGCGACGATCATCCTTGCGATCGGCCTGCTGGGCGCCTTCGTGTTCACTCCGCTGATCGGCATTGCCGCTGACCGCACGGTCAGCCGCTGGGGAAAGTTCCGGCCCTGGATCCTGTGGACGGCGATTCCCTTCGGCGCGCTGTCGCTGCTTGCGTTCAGTACGCCGGACCTCGGCGGTCGCGGCAAGGTCCTCTATGCCCTGGTGACCTACGGCCTGCTGATGTTCGTGTACGCGGCCAACAACCTGCCGTACTCCGCGCTCAGCGGCGTGCTGACCGGCAGCATGGCCCAGCGCAACAGCCTGTCGGCCTACCGCTTCGTGGCGGTGATGATCGCGCAGTTCATCATCCAGGTGCTGTTGCTGCCGCTGGTGCTGATCCTAGGCGATGGGGATCGCGTGCAGGGCTTCGAGCGGGTGATGACCGTGTTCGCGGTCGTGGGCACGCTGTTCTTCCTGATCACCTTCGCCACCACGCGCGAGCGCATCGTGCCGGCCAAGGAACAGACGGGCGGGGTGATGCAGGACCTGTCCGACCTGCTGCACAACCGGCCGTGGAAGGTGATGCTGGCCCTCACGGTGCTGGTCTTCATCAACCTGGCCCTGAAGGGCGGCACCTACATCTACTACTTCCAGTACTACATGAGCGAGGTCGCCTTGGCGGGCTTTCTCGACAGCTCCGGCTTCAATGCGTTCATCGGTGGATTGAACGCGACGCTCAACGGAAGGGGTCTGTCCGGGTTCACTTGGCCAAAGGATCCGGCGACCTCGGCGTTCAGTCTGTTCAACGCCTGCGGCATCCTCTGCATGATCCTGGGTATCGGCGTCTCCCGCCGCCTGGCCGACCGCTTCGGCAAGCGAGATGTCTTCGGCGGCGCGCTGCTGGTGTCCACCCTGTTCCTGCTGGTGTTCTACCTCTTCCCGCCCACGGCGGTCGGCGTGGCCTTTGGCGCCTTCATGCTGCACGGCTTCTGCTACGGCATCACCATCCCGCTGCTGTGGGCGATGATCGCCGACGTTGCCGACTATTCGGAATGGAAGAACCACCGCCGCGCCACTGCGATCATCTTCTCCGCGATGCTGTGCGGGCTGAAGATCGGGCTCAGCATCGGCGGTGCGCTGGTCGCCGGCATTCTCGCGCACCACGGCTATCAGGCCGGCGCGGAGCAGCAACCCCAGGCCGTGGTGGACGGTATCCGCCTGACGGTGAGCCTCTACTGCTCCATTCCCTTCCTGATAGCTGTTGCGCTGCTCTTCCTCTACAAGATCGACAAGGACATGGAAACGCGCATCGAGCATGACCTGCATCTGCGCCGGCAGGGAGGCACCCTTGATCGGCTCGCGGCGCAGGCCATTTCCCAGCCGCTGGTGACCCACATCTATACGGCCGATCCCTCCGCCCACGTGTTCGAGGGGCGCCTGTACATCTATCCTTCGCACGATATCGACGGCGGCGCGCCCTTCGACGACGAGGGCGGGCACTTCGGCATGGAGGACTATCACGTGCTGCGCATGGAATCGCCCGAGGGCGAGGCCACCGATTGCGGCATGGCGCTGCATGTGCGCGACGTGCCCTGGGCCGCGCAGCAGATGTGGGCGCCGGATGCGGCCCACCGCGACGGCCGCTACTACCTCTATTTCCCGGCCAAGGACGGGCAGGGCAGGTTCCGCATCGGTGTAGCGGTGGCGGATCGCCCCGAGGGGCCGTTCACTGCCGCGCCGGAACCGATGGAGGGCACATACTCGATCGACCCGGCCGTGTACGAAGACGACGACGGCACGCATTACCTCTACTTCGGCGGCATCTGGGGTGGCCAGCTCCAGAAGTACCGTGACAACCGCTTTGATGCGACGCACGCAGAGCCTTCCGGGGAGGCGCCCGCACTGGGACCGCGTGTCGGCCGACTGGACGCGGGGATGACGCGGCTGGCGGAGCCCACGCGCGAGGTCGTCATCCTGGATGAGCACGGAAAGCCGCTGCGTGCCGATGACCATGCGCGCCGGTTCTTCGAGGGGCCGTGGCTGCACAAGTATCAGGGCCGCTATTACCTGTCGTATTCCACGGGCAATACGCACCTGCTTTGCTACGCCGTCAGCGACAGCCCGTACGGACCGTTCACCTATGCCGGCGTGATCCTGAAGCCCGTTGTGGGCTGGACCACGCACCACTCCATCTGCGCGTTCGAGGGGAAGTGGTATCTCTTCTACCATGACGCCTTGTTGTCGCGCGGCGTGACCCATCTGCGCTCGGTCAAGTGCACGCCGCTGCAGATGGACGCGGACGGCAGCATCCGGACGATTGATCCCTATGGCAATTGAAACGGCCTCACCCAGGGACGATGCGCAGGCGCCGTTGCCTGCCGGCCACCTTTACTGGTTGCGGGCAGGCAAGCTGGAGGTCGCGCTTGCACCGGAAGCCGGTGGTCGCATTGCCCATCTGCGCTACGACGGCGTGGAGTGGCTGGTTGGCGAACACGACGGTAGCGCGGCCGCCATCGGTTGGGGGTGCTATCCGATGGTGCCGTGGGCGGGACGCATTCGGCAGGGACGCTTTGTCTCTGATGGCAGGGCAATTGAGCTGCCTGCGAACTTTGGAGCGCACGCGATCCACGGGGTAGGTTTTACACGGCCCTGGAACATCCAGAGCATCGGCGCGGATGCGGCGACGCTGTCGCTGTCGCTGCCCGAGGATGCGTACTGGCCCTTCGGCGGCAGTGCGACGCAGAGCATCCACGTACGTCCAGATCGCCTGGACCTCCACCTCGCCGTTGAGGCCGGCGACCAGGCAATGCCCGTCATGCTCGGCTGGCATCCCTGGTTCCGGAAGCCGGATCAATTGCTGTTCTCGCCGAGTGCGATGTATCCACGGGACGGGGAGGGCATTGCCATGTTGCCTTGCGTCAGCCCCGCGCCTGGACCTTGGGATGACTGTTTCATCAATCAAGCCGAGGTGACGCTGGTGTCTGGCAACCAGCGCCTGCGGCTGTGGGCCGATACGGATCACTGGGTGGTGTATGACGGTGCTGGGCACGCGACGTGCGCGGAGCCTCAGACGGGTCCGCCGGATGGGTTTACCTTGGCACCGCAGCGGCTGGTGCCGGGCCAGAAGATGGAGTTGACGTTCACGCTGATATGGGAGGGCGAGGGGATTACGCAGGGCTAGCGTCCCGTCCACCCTATCGGTGAGCGCATATGCACCGCTGGACCCGGCGGTAAGCTCGATGCGTATTACGTCGGAATCAAGCGGCAGGAATGAGAGCCAGTGAACTCACAGTGATGCACGTCGCTCAGGAATTCACGGCTTGAAAACTGCGCGACGGCGACTCTTTACCGACCTCGTTTTGAAGTGAAGAGCCTCTTTCCATGCCCAACAGCCATCTCACCACGGTAAATCCGCTGACCGAAGAAGTGGTCGCCACCTATTCCTACATGTCTGACGCTGAAGCCGCGGCGGTCGTGAAGACCAGTCACGATGCCTTTACTCAATGGCGTCTCCGCAGTCTGGATGAGCGAGCAAAGGTGATTGCCGGCATTGCCAAGGCACTTCGCGAGCGGAAGGAAGAGTTCGCACAGCTGATGACCGACGAGGTCGGCAAGCTCATTGAAGACAGCCGTACTGAAGTCGAGCTGTGTGCCAGCATCTGTGACTACACCGCCAAGCAGGGGCCTGTTGTTCTGGCCGATGAGGAGCGCGATGTAGAGGGCGCCACAGGCATCGTCACCCACGCGCCGATCGGCGTGATTTACGGCATCCAGCCGTGGAACTTCCCGGCCTACCAGGCGATCCGCTATTCCATCGCCAGCCTGATGGCCGGCAATGGCGTCCTGCTCAAGCATGCCGAGAGCTGCACCGGCAGTGGGTTGCTGCTGCGTGAGATCTACGAAAGTGCCGGGCTGCCCAAAGGGCTGTTCGGCGTACTGTTGATCAGCCACGACCAATCCAATGACATCGTGGAAAACGATCTGGTGCGCGCGGTGACACTGACCGGGAGCGAGGCGGCAGGGCGCACGGTGGCCGCCAAGGCCGGCGCGGCGCTCAAGAAGACGGTGCTTGAACTGGGTTCCAACGATGCTTATCTGGTACTGGACGACGCCGACCTGGAACTGGCGGTGGCGACCTGCGTCAAAGGACGCCTGTTCAACAATGGGCAGACCTGCGTCAACGCCAAGCGCTTTATCGTGACGAAGAAGAACTACGAGGCCTTCGTCAGCGCCTATGCAAAGGCGTTCGAGGCGATCCGGATGGGCGACCCGAACGCCGACGACACCCAGCTCGGCCCGATGGTCTCCAAGGCGCAGCGCGACAAGCTGCACGAACAAGTGACCAAGAGCGTCGCGCAGGGCGCACGTCTGGTGGTCGGCGGTGAGGTGCCAGAGCGAACCGGCTGGTTCTACCCGGCCACGGTGCTGGCGGATGTGGCGCCGGGGCAGGTGGCCTACGAGGATGAGCTGTTCGGTCCTGCGGCGGCCATCATCCGCGCCGAGGACGACGAGGATGCGCTGCGCATCGCCAACGACAGCCGCTACGGCCTGGGTGGGGGCATCTTCAGCCGGGACGTGCAGCGCGCCCGGGAACTGGCGAGCAAGTACTTCGACACCGGCATGGTCTTCATCAACACCTTCGACGTCGCATCTCCGGCGCTGCCGTTCGGTGGTGTGAAGGCGTCCGGCTATGGTCGTGAGCACGGTCCTGAGGGTCTGAAGGAGTTTGTCAACGTCAAGTCCATCAAGATTGCGGCTGCCGCGTCGGGTTGATCCGGCCTCGGCGCCGGGCGACTCCAGATTGCGTACGCGGCTGGCCACGGATGGCCGTCGCCCACCGCCAACCCCGCACGCTGCTGGCCGGGACGATCCCGATGCGACGCGGAATACGTGGCGGTTACTGAAGGACCCACCGCGCCGAGTAAACAGAATCCCCGGCCCGCCCAAGGCCCATGGACACCGTAGAGCGGACCGTTGGTCCGCTGCCTCCCAGGTTGCCCGCCCATCGCCTATCTGACGCTACGCGGCCTGCGGCTCCATCCCTTGAAGACTCAGCCGGCACGCAGCTTTATGTAGCGACGAAACCGGTACGTGACCACCAAGCAGAGCGGCAACGAGATACGGCGCGCGCCACGAAGGCGGCGCTCGATAGGTTGGTGGAAAGAATCGCCGCGTGAGAAAGCCGCCGGCCAGGCCTGAAGCATCCGCTCGGCCTTGGCCGGGTGTCCTCATCAGCCAGGCAGCTCACATTTCATTTTGCCGTCCACATAATAAGGCTTGGGCACATTCGGGTTGTCGCTGGTCTTCTCGAAGACCACCTCGAACGAATCACTGTCGGGTGAGCCCTTGCGGTCGGTACAGGCGTCCTGCAGTTTCTTCTTTACCGCCGAGATGCCGGCATCTCGGTTGGCGCCATCTGCACTGTTGGTCAGGTTGACCGTTTCAGCGGAGGCAACGGCACTGAATCCCAACAGGCAGCCGGCAATCATCAGCGTGTGCAGTTTGATCATGGTGTTTTCCCTTGTAGACGCGAACGGGGTCCCAGCATAGGACGGCGCGGTTAAGGTGACGTCGTCAGGCAGGCGCCAGATGGCCGATGGTCCGAGGGGTAGGGCGGCGAAAGCGTGTATTTCACATACTCGCGGTACGCAGGGAGATTCGCCAGTACACCCAGCCCAGGTTGTCGCACGCCAAGGTAATGGACAGCGGGTTCACCCATTGGCAGGCAGTGCTCGCCGCTCTTCGTGCATTCCCGAAAGCCCAGCGCGAACAGCGGCTGCGTTATGTCTGCAATCCGCGAATCAACATGGCTGATCGCATGGGCTTGATGTAAGGCGGGCTGCAGCGCCTTGGGCCGTTCCCGTTGCTGCTTGCCCTTCCCGAAGCTGGACCTCGGCGCAGAGCTGAGCCACGCCCAGCGGCGCCTGGAAAATGGTGAGGCCGGCGATCTGAATCGGCTGCACACGCACGTCAAGTACAGCTTCTGATCCTGAGCCCGCACGGGGGATCCGTTATCACGCTCCCGGCTTCCCCGGCGGCGGCGTGTCGCCTCGTTCATGCCAGGCCGGGAGTTCCAGCGCATGGCGTTCGAGCATGGCCTGTATACACGCACGCGCATGGTGCCTCTCCGCGTTCTCGCATTGGTCGAGAATCTCGCCACTCAGCTGTTCAAACTGCGTCCAGAATTGCGCTGGGTGGCGCACTCGCGCCACCCAGTGGTCCAGCTCGTCGGCCAGCGCATCAAGTTGCACCTGTATCTCGACGCGCACGTTCATCCCGGAGGTGCACCCAGATCAAGCGCGACACGGTAGTAATGACCGTCGTCGCGGAGCAGGACGCTGAGGTCCGGCTGCAGGACGTCATCCACATGCAGCGTCGGCTGACCCTGCGCCGTGCGGGTCACCACGAACTCATACAGGCTGCGCCCGAAGCGGTAGCTCAGTTCGAAGGACGGCCAGTGATCGGGCAGGCACGGTTCAAGCGAAAGACGATCGCCGTCGCGACGGATGCCGAGCAGGGATTCGACCAGCAAGCGATACATCCACCCGGCCGATCCGGTGTACCACGTCCAGC
Source organism: Stenotrophomonas sp. Ste86 (assembly GCF_024519465.1). Classification (GTDB taxonomy): domain Bacteria; phylum Pseudomonadota; class Gammaproteobacteria; order Xanthomonadales; family Xanthomonadaceae; genus Stenotrophomonas. Next base: position 54,051 of record NZ_JALJRW010000001.1, read on the forward strand.
CGCCTCGTCCGACGTGCGGCGACACGGCGTAGACATCGGCGGCCAACACATAGGGTTCGACGCGGTAGGTCTGGACCGCCTCGGCGTCCAGCGTGTGGTTCAGGGGGTTGATCATGCCTGCCAGCTCCCAGGCACGCACTGCATCGCCCTGTTGGGCGAATGCCATCGCCGCCCACACCGCCGCATGGGTGTACTGGCCGCCATTCTCGCGCACGCCCGGCACGTAACCCCGAATGTAGCCGGGGTCCTCCGTGGTCTGGTCGAAGGGCGGGTCGAGGAGCTGGATCAGCTTGGCGTCCTTTCGCACCAGATGCGTGTACAGCGAATCCAGTGCTTGGCTGGCACGCTCGGGCGCGGCCACGCCTGACAGCACCGACCAGCTCTGGGAGATCGAATCAATGCGGCATTCCTGGTTCTGTGACGAGCCCAACGTGGCGCCGTTGTCGAACCAGGCGCGGCGATACCACGCCCCGTCCCAGGCATGCTGTTCCAGGTTCTGACGCAGGCGTTCGGCCTGTTCTTCGCACCATTGCGCACGGGCGGCATCGCCACGCGCGTTGGCCAGCCCGATGAAGCGGCGAAGCGTGTCATGCAGGAAGAATCCGAGCCACACACTTTCACCGCGCTGCTGGTCGCCGACGCGGTTCATGCCATCGTTCCAATCGCCGCTCCCCATCAACGGAAGCCCACGTTCGCCCAGCAACCGGCACCCGCGTTCCAGTGCGACGACGCAGTGCGCATACAACGTGCCGCGCTGTGCCGAAAGGGTGGGCATGTCGTAGTAACCCTCCTCTTCGGCTGTCACCGCGCGCCCCTCGATGAAGCCGACCTCTTCGTCCAGCACGCTGGCGTCGCCGGTGACCTCCAGGTAGCGGCATGCGCCCTGGGGCAGCCACAGATAGTCGTCCGAGCAGCGGGTGCGCACGCCGCGACCTTGCGGCGGGTGCCACCAGTGCATCACATCGCCTTCGGTGAACTGGTGTGCCGCGCAGAGCAGCAGGTGTTCGCGGGTCAGGTCCGGGCGCGCGTGTACGAGGGCGAGCGCATCCTGCAGCTGGTCGCGGAAGCCGAACGCGCCGCCGGACTGATAGTAGCCACTGCGTGCCAGGTAGCGGCAGCCCAGGGTCTGGTAGACCAGCCACCCATTGGCCAGTGCGTCGAACGCCGGGTCCGGCGTGCGTACCTGCACCGTGGCCAGTACGTTGCGCCAGTGGATGCGCACGGCGTCCAGCGCATCGATGGCTTCCTGATTGCCCTGGCGGCTTCGTGCCAGCGCCAGCGTTTCCTCGCGGTCGCGCCCGGCGCCAAGGCGGAACGTGGTTTCACTGCGGTCGCCCGGCGCCAGCTCCAGCGGCACCTGGATCGCCGCGCAGGGATCCATGCCCGCACCGGCCCGTGCATCCAGACGCTCGCGACGCAACGCCGCCGGTGCGTGCAATCCGCCGTTGCGGCCGATGAACTCCAGGCGGTCACAGGTCCAGCCGCAGCCCTCGGCATCGGTGTCGAAGAAGGCCATCCGGCCGCCGAACTCGGTGCTGTAGCTGTTGCGCGCCAGCAGCGCCCCGGTCTGCGTATCGCGCTCGGTGACCACGTGCATGCGCGACTTCGGGCGCAGGTCACCCATGACCCACTCCACGTAGCCGATGGCCGACAGCCGCCGTGGCCGGCCCGAGAGGTTGTGCAACCGCAGGACCGAGAACTTCAGTGGCGCGGTGACATCGACGAAGACCCACAACTCGCTGGCGATGCCGTCTTCGATGTGCTCGTAGACCGTGTACCCGAAGCCGTGGCGGGTACGGTACGCACCGGTTCCCCGGCAGGGCAGCGGCATCGGCGACCAGACACGGCCGGTGTCCTCATCGCGCACGTAGAAGGCTTCGCCGCCGGTATCGGACACCGGATCATTGAGCCAAGGCGTCAAGCGGAATTCGTGTGCGTTTTCGAACCAGGTATAGCCCGGTGCACTCTCGCTGACGACCGTGCCCAGACGGGCGTTCGCGATCACGTTCGCCCAGGGCGCCGGCGTCGGGGCGCCTTCGCGCACCACCACCACGTATTCGCGGCCGTCCTCGCTGAAACTCCCGGTGCCGTTGTCGAATCGGCCGGCGCCGCGGTACGGAAGGAACGGCCACGGGTCGTCCACCTCTTCGTCGTGCTCAACGCCCGGGGGCAGTCCGGGTTCGGGTCCCGGGTCGGCGATGACGGGCAGCCCGGGCGTCGCGTCCATCGCCAGTGCCAGCTCCTGCTGCTCCGCCTGCGGCACCAGAGCCGGAATCCGTCGCACAGGCAGCGGCTGGCGCCCCACCTGCGCCGCCAGCGTGCCGTCCTCGTCGCTGAGCACCACCCGTGCCACCGCCTGCAGCAGAACGCGGTCCTCGTGGCTCATGTTCTGCACCGGCCGCACGAAAATGCCGCCGGGGCGATCGAGCAGGCCCGTCTCCGAACTGGCGGCCACCATCCCCAGGATCTGGTCCTGCAGTTCCTGTCGATAACCGGCCTTGCTGTCGTTCCAGATCACCAGGTCGGTGTTGAGTCCCTTCTGGCGCCAATACGCGTGCGCCTGCACCAGCTGCCTGACCAGTTCCACGTTCTCCGCGTCGGTGACCTTGAGCAGGACGATGGGCAGGTCGCCCGAGATGGCATGGCCCCACAGCCCGGATTGCCCTCGCTGGTTCTGCTGCAGGACGGCGTCGCCCGCGCGCAGCAGCGGATTGGCATACAGCACGTGGCTGGCCAGGCGCTCGTACAGCGAGGCCTCGGCCTGGCTGGCATTGATCTGCCGGCGCACCACCTGGCTGTGTGTCCAGGACAGGTCGAAGACACGGTCCGCCAGGCGGCGATCACGGTACTTGTCGACCATCGCCTCGCAACCGACGCGGTCGGCGCCGATGCCATACACCATGTCCAGCTGCACGGTCTGCTCGGGCTCCAGCACCACCCGCACGCGGATGGCCACGATCGGGTCGAGCACCGAGCCGTCCGTGCCCGAGAGCTCGGTGTCGGTGGTCAACGCCTGCGGCGTCCGTGGCGTGTTGCCACGGCCCAGGAAGCGCGCACGGTCGGTTTCGTAGGAAATCGACGCGACCTCGGCGTCATGCACCGCGACCAGATGGAACATCCACGGTGGGACTTCGTCGTGCGAACGGGGCCGGCGCGTGCAGAGCACGGCCTGCTTGGCTGCCAGGATCTCGCTCTGCACGAAGAGGTTGCTGAAGGCCGGATGCGCGTCGTCCGACGCTGCGGGCGCAAGCACCACTTCGGCATAGGTGGTGATCTCCACCGTGCGCTGGCGACGGCCGCGGTTGGTCAGGCGCAGGCGCCTGAGCTCGATGTCGTCCTCGGCGGAAATGGCGACCTGCAGATGGCTCTCGCAGCCGCGGCGCGCACCGCGGAACTCTGCCTTGGCGTCGGAGAAGATCGCCTCGTAATGGTCCAGCGCCACGCAGGTGGGCTGGTAGGCGGCGGACCAGAACTCGCCGCTGTCCACGTCGCGCACGTAGCAGAACGTGCCCCAGGCATCGGTGGTGCCGTCTTCGCGCCAGCGGGTGAGCGACAGGTCGCCGTGGCGGCTGTAGCCGCCGCCGGCATGGGTCAGCATGCCGTGGTAGCGCCCGTTGGAGAGCAGCTGCACTTCCGGGCGCGGGCCACCCGGGTCGCGCAGGACGCGCAGGGAGGTCTCGTGCTCGGCCATGGCCGAATGCTCGCCCAGCGCTTCGACCTCATGCGGATGGAATACGCCGATGCGCGGGATGCGTTCCTGCAGCAGCAGCAAGGTGGCCTGGAACTCGGTATCGGCAACAAAACGGCGCTGCATCGGCTGGTCGCGCAACAGGTAATCCAGCGACAGCAGGCCCATGCCCTGGTGGTGGGCCATGAACGAACGCAACAGAACGTGATCCTGTCCCGGCGGTACCCGGGCGGGGGTGTAGTCGATCGCTTCGTACATGCCAAAGCGCCCGGAGAACCCCAACCCTTCGAGGGCCTGGAGGTTCTGGCACGCCGCTTCCGGCGCAACCATCAGCGCCATCATGCTGGCATAGGGGGCAATGACCCGATCCTGGCCGAGGCCGCGCTTGAGACCCAACCCAGGTACACCGAACGCGCGGTACTGGTAGTTCAGGCGGGCATCGACGGCGTTATAGCCGGACTCGGACACGCCCCACGGCAGGTTCAAGGTGCGGCCGTAGACGATCTGCGCCTCGACCGCATGTCGCGCGGTCTGGTCGAGCAGCGTATCGGGATAGCTGGGCATCACCAGCTGCGGCATGAGGTACTCGAACATCGAGCCACTCCATGACAACAACGTCGGCGTGCCGTTGACCTCGGTGAGCATCCGGCCAAGCGCGAACCAGCTCTCCTGTGACAACTGGCCCTGGGCGATGGCGACGAAGGCGCACAGCCGCGCTTCGGACGCCAGCAGATCGTAGAAGCTGTTGTCCAGGCGATGGTCGTCGACGTTGTAGCCGATCGAGAGCAGGTTGCGGGTACGGTAGAACAGGAACCCGTACTCCATCAGCGAGAACTGCCCGGCGCGGTGCGCCAGCGCCTGCAGCTGCTCGATGCGCGCGCGCGCGTCCGCACCGGCGGAACCGGGCAGGGCGGCCAGCTGGCGCAGGCTGGTTACCGGCGCCTCGTCGTCCGCGCCGGCATCGGCAGGGAGGTCGGCAAGTGTCGCGTGGGCGGCATGGCATTCGGCAGCGAACAGGGCAGGCCAGTGCAGCGCACCTTCCTCGGGCGACGCCGGTGCCGGCCAGTGCGCCAGCATGGCGTCGGCCAGACCGGCCAGCTCCTGCAACCGGGCGAGCAGCTGCGTCGTCCCACGCGGGTGGTCGGTACGCGTTGCCGCCAGGCGCTGGCGAAGGTGGTTGAGCGCCTCGCTCAGTAGTGCGTCAGCGGGGCGATGGCGCTGCCGTTCCTCTTCCAGTACGCCGAGCGTATCGGCCAGGCCATCGAAGGTGTGTGGCGCCAGCACCGGCGCGTCCACCAGCGCGAGCAGGCCTTGGCGCAGCGTCAGCAGGTGGCCTGCCAGGTTGCCGCTGTCCACGGTGGAGACGTAGCGCGGCTGCAGCGGCGCCAGGGTTTCGGTGTCGTACCAGTTCAGGAAGTGGCCGCGATGGCGCGGCAGCTGGTCCAGCGTATCGAAGGTGAGGGCGGTACGTTCCGCGACCGCGCCCAGCTGGAGCCAGCCGAAATCCCACGCGGACAGATTGGCCAGCAGTGACAGGCCGATGTTGGTCGGCGAGGTGCGCCGCGCCACCACCAGCGTCGGGTGTTCCTGGATGTTGTCCGGCGGCAGCCAATGATCCTGCTCGCGCACCCACGCCTGGAAGAACGACCAGGTGCGCCGCGCCAGCCGGCCCAGGAACGCCCGCTGGGTCACCGACAGCTCGGCCACGCTTGCGGCCGGCGGCCGGCCCAGCCACGCCATCAACGCGGGCGCGAAGGTCCACGCCAACAGCAGGGGCAGGGCGACAGGCAGTGCCTGCGGCGCCACGCTGGTCACGACCGCTGCCAGCGCAACCGCCAGCACCGACGCGGGCGCCATCACCCGCCATTCCGCGCCGCGGTCGCTGCCGAGGCGGCGCTCGACTTCGCTGGAGGGGTTCCATTGCAGCAGATGGCGGCGGGTGATGGTCATGCGCCAGAGCGTGCGCAGCACCGCGCCACCGGCCAGCAACGCTTCGTAGGGCAGACACGCGACCTGAGTGGCCGCGCGCAGCAACGACTGCAGCGTGCCGCGCCCGACCATGATGTAGTGCGCTTCCAGCGGGGTGTCGTCCGGAACACTCAGCGCATCGCGCAGCATGCCGATCAGCGGCGGCGCGAACCACAGGGCCAGCACCCATGCCGTCCACGCAGCCGGGCTTTCGGCATACAGCCAACCCGCCACCAGCAAGGCCAAGGCAGCGATCGGCACCAGGCTCCGGCGCAGGTTGTCCAGCAACTTGCCGCGCGACAGCAGGCTGAGGGGGTTGCGTTCCCACCCCGATCCCGGGCGCGGTGTCCACGGCATCAACCAGGGCAACAGCTGCCAGTCGCCGCGGATCCAGCGCGCACGGCGCTTGGCATCGGCGGCGTAGCGTTCGGGATAGTCCTCGTACAGGCGCACGTCGCTGACCAGGCCGGCGCGTGCATAGCAGCCTTCCAGCAGGTCGTGGCTGAGGATGCGGTTCTCGGGCAGGCGGCCCTCGAGCGCATGCTCGAACGCTTCGACGTCATAGATCCCCTTGCCCACGAACGAGCCTTCGTCGAACAGGTCCTGGTAGACATCCGAGACCATGCGCGAGTACGGATCGATGCCGGGCTCGCTGCCGAACATCCGGGCAAACCGCGAGGTGCGGCGCGTGCCCAGACTGGTGCCGACGCTGGGCTGCAGGATGCCGTAGCCCTCCACCACGCGTTGCAGCGCCGGATCGAAGCGCGGGCGGTTGAGCGGGTGCGCCAACGTGGCGACGAAGGCGCGTGCGGCATCCCGCGGAAGCTGCGTGTCCGAATCCAGGGTGATGACGTAGCGGACGCCGACCAAGGCAGCCGTGTCACCGACGGTGCGCATGAACGCGGCAGCATCGCCCTGGCGGAGCAGGGCGTTGAGCGCTGCCAGCTTGCCGCGCTTGCGCTCGTGTCCCATCCACACCGCTTCGCCCGGGTTCCATTGCCTGGCACGGTGCAGCAGGTAGAAGCGATCGCCGCGCTCGGCCGCATAGCGACTGTTCAATTCCTCGATCCGCTCCACGGCATGCGCGAGCAGGCTGTCGTCCGTCGGCGTCTCGGCGGCCGCGGCGTCGAGGAAGTCCGTCAGCAGCACAAAGCGCAGCTGGGGGTCGCGGTTGGCCAGGAAGCGGACCTCCAGCGCCTCGGTCAGGACATCGATGCCCTCGATACTGGACAGCATCGAGGGGACCGCGACCACGGTGGAGCAGGCGGCCGGGATCCCTTCGCTGAAATCGAGCTTGGGCAGGGGCCGGGGCGTGACCAGTACCGTCGCCGTCCAGTTCACCAGGACGATGCCCAGCTCGCTGAACACCAGCAGCCCGAACAGCGCGGCCAGCCAGACGGGTACCGCGCCATTGCCCGATGCCAGCAGGCCAGCGGTGGCCACCATCGCCAGCAGGGCAATCGGCAGCAGGTATTGGGCAAGTGGCACGCGGTGCGCCAGCCGCCGTGCCTTGCGGTTGCGCGGTGCAGCCTCGGCCACCGTGTCTACGGTGGTTTTCACGCCTTCGCCGACGAGCCAATAGCCTACGTGCGAACGTGGCCCATCGAGCGGCTCAGCTGCTCGTGCCAGGTCCAGCGCGATGGTCGCAACGCGCTCTTCGGCGACGCGGCTACCGCGCGCAATCTTCTCTACGACATGGCGATAGGCGTCACGGGTGCCGAAATCCATCTGCGGATAGACGGCCATCGGGTCTTCCCGCAGCCGCTGCTCGACCACACTCATGTCTTCGACAAAGGTGCGCCAATCCATGGTGGAGAGGAAGCGCAGGCTGCCGATGCTGTTGCCGATGGAGACCTGATCGGCCGCCTGCTGCTGGCCCTCGGCGGCGACCAGTTCGTCGATGCGCTGCCCAGCCGCGGCGGCCCACTGTTCCAGCCAGGCGATCGGCATGGCCCACGCGCCGCCGCGCCCCTGCAGCGACCGGGTCAGCTCAGCGATGAACGCGCCGGTCAAGGGCGGCTCGGAGCGTGCCATGTCGGCCACCACGAGGACGACATCGGTCGGGGTATCGGACGCCGCGCGATTGAGGCTGTCCGCCCATTGGGCAGCCAGGCCACGGTCCGTCCCGTCGCGCATCACCCGCGCCGCCATGCGCCGCAGATTCTCCAGCAGGGCCAGGCGCAGCATGATCGGAACGGCCCACAGTTCGCCCAGGCTCAGTGGCGCGAGCGACTGGTACGAGGCGATGAAGCGGCCCAGCGTATCGCCGTCAATGCGGCCATCGCCATGCGCGATGGCCTGCATCGACAGCTCATACACCCGCGGCAACCCGGCCGAGGGGCCGGCGACAAGGGAAGGCAACTGCCGGCTGTAGCCGCGCGGCAGGTGACGTCGCGCGGTCTGGATCTGTTCTTCGATCAGGTAGTAGTTGTCGAGCAGCCATTCCCCGGCCGGGGTCACCGGCCGCTGTTCGCGTACTACGTTGCTGAGCAGCGTGTTGGCGTCTTCCAGGACACGCTCGTTGGCTTGCAGGCGATCGAGCAGGCGCTCTGCGCCAGGTCGCATCCGCACCCGATGCTGGCGCGCAAGGGCGCGGCCGTACACCTCCATCTGTTCAACGCTGTACAGCGCGGCGCGCAGGGGGCCCTCGGCGGCCTCGATGGCCGGTGCCGAGGCCTGGCGCTCACGCCAGCGCCAACGGACAAGACGACGCAGGCGGAGCCAACGACCAAAAAGACGGCGAAAATGGGGCATGGTTTACCGAGGGGGGCAGGTCGTGGCCTTCATAGTTGCATTCGGGGCGGCGTGGTAACTGTGAAGGCCGCGAGAGCGAGCGGCCCGGATGGTCACAACGCAACCTCAGGCGGTCGGGACAGTGCCGCCGTCGATCGTGTACTCCGACCCGGAGATGAACGCCGCACGCGGCAAGACTAGGAATGCAATCAGACAGGACATCATCGTGCCCGCAGCGTCGCAGGGGCTGGTAATCCTGTATGCCTATAACGACGATGACATCGCCGAGGCACTGCGCGATGGCCGGCTGCGGCGCGTACTGGCGGACTGGTCGCCTACGGCCCCTGGCCTTTGTTTGTACTACTCCAGCCGACGGCACATGCTGCCGTCGTTACGTGCCTTCATCGACTGCATGCTGGATCGCGACCTGGGCGGTGAAGCGGGTTGATCGGGGCGAAGTGGTCGATCAGCGGCAGGTTGGGAGGCTGCCCTCCCCAAATGACCCGCTTTTCGTCCGAGTGCGGGCACGGGATAGGGCGGGCGATTAGGGATGTTTATCGGGGGTGGGTGGATTTTCGACCCACAGCGGACATCGCTGCGGGCGCGCCGAGTCCGCATACCTCGCCCGTCGGTGTACTGACGTAGTAGTGTTGCCTAACTGACAAATGGCGATCGACGATATGCTGCCTTCATCACTCGTGCACGACCTCTCGCTTGCGGCGGGTCCCATCGTAGACCACGTCCTGTTGAACGGCGGCCCGCGCACCGGAAAGCCTCATGGCGAAGTCAGTGCGGTGCGGACCATGACGCTAGACGGGTTCGACGGTGTTGCCGACAAGTGGGCGCCGATTCTCAAAGCCGCTGGTTTTCGTATTGAGCTGGTAAGTGTCTTTTGCCACTCCAGCCCGCAGGTCAAATTTAAATCGAGCGCGCACCCCAGATACGCTAGGGCCACCAGTCCAACCCGGTGCGAACTGGCGGACCTTCTGATCGTAATTGACTACCTCGATCTCAAAGGAGCGGTCGATCGCCGCGCAGTTCTAGTCCAGGCGAAGATGCTAAAAGGCGGTGGATTTAAGCCATCTGGGAAAGAGTGGAATCAGCATAAGCTCCTCGCTTGGCTGCCGGACTTTACTTTCGAGAGCCCCTTGTATGACCCAGCCAAGCGGAACCTCCGCAAAGCACCGAGGCCGAAAGCGCAAACAGCGGAGTACGCGGGCATAGATCTCAATAGCGCATCACCCGAATGGCGACATGAGCTGACGCGCCCTTCTACACCATGGTTTCACTCTCCGATTTGTCTGGCCGACTATCTTGCGAGCATGGCAGTAGGCAACCCCTCCTGCGGTCGCCCTGCCATCCCGGGTGGCTCGGATGATTGGTCTTTCACTGTTGACGAGCTGCTTAGGGTGACGGCAGCGCAAGGGCTGACGAAGGGGGCTGCCGTCGTTCGCGGTAATCCCCATACTCTGGGGTCTATGGCCGCCACGCCTCTCCTGAGCTTGAGCTCCGCGAGCGCCGTGCCGGTGCACCTTCAACTACAGCAGTTCTTCGGAGTTGCGGCGTCAGGGATGGGGGGCAGCGGGGTAGGCGACGGCGATGAGGAGGATGCCTCCTGGCCTGACGGTCCCATTAGTACGGTCCACATGCTCTTGGGTCCTTGGGACGAGCCACCTGATCGCTGATCATTGAGCACGACGCTTCGGTCTCCGCTTTGGGCCGAGAGCGGACATCGGCGCGGTAGGGGATTAGGGAGATTTATCGAGGGTAGAGTAGGACTGTTCCCGGCCCGGTGCGTAGGCTGTAAAGTGCTAATGAGACACATCAAAGCGATTGCTTCTACCTCCGCACGACCTAGGCCGCCGTCAAGGAAGAATGGAGAAAGAGCCAAACATGGGCAGAACTAAGCCAAGCAGGAACGAACTCTGCCCGTGCGGAAGCGGCAAGAAGTTCAAGCGCTGCCAAGGCGGCCCCAATGTCAATTATGAAGAGATGATCTCGCGGGGCGCCGCGGAAGCTCAGCGCATGAAAAGAATCGGAAGGAATCCGAGAAGTACGCGGCGATGATCAGGGCGTTGAGGAATCGGATCAGCCGCCGCGAAGCAGTGGCCGACAACGCGCCGGAACCTGCGTAGGGCCGAGCACTCCGGATTCGCTGCTGCATTGCCGGCGCTGGTGCGTGCGCCGATCCCGATGCATTAATGCTCTAGGCTTGGTGGACCCAGGTGCCGGCTACGGAGGCCACCCACATAGTCGTTCAAGTGATTTCCAGCCAGCATGATCTGGATTTCTTGGCGCTGGTATTCGGCAACCAGTAGCGGCCTGACCCATCGCTGCGGGTAATTGGTGCCTTCATAGGAGAAGGCGTTTATCCGCATGCCATGGGTGGCCTCAACTTCACTGACGGAAAAGCCCACATCCACGATGCTGCGATGCTTGCAGAGGTTGTCCAGAGCTACCAGATACCTGAAATCGTCATGGGAATGCAGGATCTTCAGGTCCTCAACGAGCTCGGGTGCAAGAAGCTTGTCCTTGACCTGGTGCAAGCTGATCGACCTTTCCTCGATACGGGTTGCGTTGTCCAGGTTCATGCCGGTGGCGAAGTAGGCTAGGTGCACCAGATTGTCGGCGACTGCCCGCATGTTGTGGACGCAGGCCACGATGTTGAGATAGGCAGCAAACCTGGCATCTTCGAATGAACCAGTTTCCTTATCGTAGGCACCCAGCATGGCCGCCATTACCTCGTAATTAGGCCTACCCTCGATCTTAGCTGCGATGGCGCGCATGGCTTCGTTGTAGTGGTGTCGGGTGAATTCGCGACGGTCCACGACGGATCGGATGCAGCTTGACACGATCCGTCTCTGGTCAGAGCCAAACAGCCGTTGCACATGGCCGCGAAGGGCGCCCAAATCCCAGCGCATCATTGAGATCGAAACGTCGGGAATCATCACATTGTTCCTTCATCAATGGATCACATCAGCATGAAAACGGTGTGTTCGTGCGTCGCTTCGATGGACCGACCGATCACAAGCATATAGTAGGCAAGAGTTTCCCAGGGCCCACCATCGAGCGCCCGAGGCCTGGAGGACGAAGAAAGCCAAGGAATTGCGGATAGAGCCTCTAGGTTCGGCTCCTCGCCTTGCAAGTCTTCCGCGGCGCGTGGCATGCCGCAGATGAAGCGATGGTGGAGCACGCAGGTACCAAGCTCTTGCACTCAGCGATGATCAGTCCTCCAGTAGGCGAGCGGCGGGGTTCGTCGTAGCGCCACGTGTCTGGAAGTAGCCAATCACGCTCGACACCGACCGGTGCTCGGTCAGCTGCATGATCGCCGGCAGCGAAACACCCTGGCGACTCGCTTCGGTCACGAAGCCGGACCGCAGGCTGTGTCCACCAAAATCCCCCTCTAGCCTGGCCAATCGCGCCCGCCGCTGCACGATCTCCCCGACGGCGGCCGGGGACAGGGCAGGGCCGACCCGCCGCTTCCAGAGCCGGCGAAAAATTGCCCCCTCGGTGATGTCAGCCGCCTCCAGCCAATCCTGCAGGGCGAGGGCGGCCCGATCCAGCACCGGCTTGTCCGGCGTCGACGTGGCCGTGACGCCGGCTTGCTGGGTCTTGCTGTGCTCGAGCCGGTAGATGTAGCCCTGGTCGCCGATCCGCCGCAGGTCACGCAGGTCGGCGGCGGCGATCTCGCTACGCCGGCGCCCGCCACTGGCAAACCCGAAGCAGAGCAGGGCACGGTCCCGGATCCCCTCTAGGTCGTCGTCACACGTGCCCAGCATGGCTTCCAGCTCGGGCAGGGTGATGGCGGTTTTCTTGCGCGGGCGTTGGCCGCGCTTGACCGCGGCCCGCGCCGCGCGACTGAGCACGGTGCGGATCGCCGGCTGTTCACAGGGGTTAGCCAACTGCTTGAGTCGGTGCGCAGTGGACAGGCCTGCGACCCGATGCCGGACCGTGGTCAGTGTCCACGGTCCAGGTTTGGCCTTGAGGCCGGAGGCAACGAGCATCTGATCGATGGCCGGCGGTAACTCCCAAGCCAGTTCGCCATCTGCATTCTGGTCGCCAGCGGCGAGCGACCAACGGTAGAGCGCATCCGTTTGCAGCCGGAGCGACCAGATCTGAAGGACGCTCCTGCCGTTCTTGCGGAGCTCGCCGGGCAGTGGTGGGCGCTGGCCCTACAGCATGCTCGAGACGCGGTCCTAGAAGACCTGGCCGAGGCCAGGCGGGAGCTCACAGCTGAGCGCGAAGAGCACCATCGTCAGCAGGAGGCGTTAGCAAAACAGGCGAGCGAGATGCGCTCTCTTTCAGAGGCAGCCGATCTTTCGGAGAAGCTTGCCACTGCACGTGCGACAGAACTTCCTTGTCCATTGTCAGAGCGTACCCCAATTTCTTCGGGGTGCCTTATAGGCACTCGGAACTATGGAGAAGGCGCCCTGGGCGAACGCTCTTGTCAGGCCTAGGTAGTACCGGCCAAGAGTTAACATAATATACATTATGCGAAATGGTAGATCTGTCCCAGACACCCTATTTCAGGTGGCTGGGTCCCGCTTCAACGGTCGACCGGATCAGAATGTGCTGGCCTGATCCAGATCCGCCAGGCGCGCGTCCACCAATCCTGCGCCCCCCTGGCCGATCTGATCAGGGCGACTGTGATAGGGATGGAGATTCGTGAACACAGCAACCGAGACGCCCGTTCCCAGGTATCCGGCGAAGTGCGACGTAAACCCTCGACATGCGCCGTCATGCTCCACGATGGGACCCGATGGGTGGATGCGGACAAACCAGCCGAGACCGTAGCGTTCCTCGGGAACCACGCCGTCGACCGGATATGGTGTCCACATCTGCGCCAACGTAGCGGGAGCCAGGACGGAGACGCTGCACAAGGCGCGACCCCAGTGCTTCAGATCCCGACCGGCCAGGTCGGCCGTGGAATTGAAGGTGGGCAATACCCAGGCCTGGTTGTACAGGGTCCCTCCCCTGCGTTCGTAGCCTGCGGCCCGATGGGGGACGATCTCCTGGTCGGATATCACCCGGGATGCGGTCATGCCGAGACGCCCGAAAATCTCCTCCGCCAGGATGTCGCCGTGGAATTTCCCGGTGATGCTGCGGATGACGGCGCCAAGCGGAAGGTAATTTGCGTTGCGGCAGCTCCATGTTTCTCCTGGAGACGCCTCAACGGGCAGCTGGGAAACCTTCTGCACCAGTTCCGCTTCCGTAAAGTCCCGGCGCACGTCGAACGGCCCGTCGCGGCCGGTCAACTCGTCGCCGTCATAATCGGCAATGCCCGACGTGTGCGAGAGCAGCTGGCCGATGGTGATCGCCTGCCACGTCTCAGGCAGTCCGGCCACATGTGAGCGGATGCTGTCATCCAGGCGAAGACGATATCCGGCGTGCCCATGACGATAGACGCCGAGCGTCAAGCCAGGGATCTGCTGCCGAGTCATTTCAGACGCGACATAGCGGTCAATCGCCTGAAGCTGGGTTACAGGAAGTTCGGCCGGATAGAGTCTTCGCAGAAGTACATGGCGTGCAGAGCGTTACACTGCAATCCTGGAAGGCTAAGCTATGGCCCGTAGCCGCTTGGATAGGGCCAGGACAGGAATTGCACGAAACCGTACGTCAAGGTCCCACGAATGAAGAGCGATTTTAGATGAAGAATTGGCTGATCGGCGTAGTAGTCACCATGGCATGGACCAGCCCCTGCGCTGCTCAAATCGCCCCTGAGTTGCTCGGCGGCGCGGATCCTGGCAAGCCGATGTTCAGCGAATCCTTCTACAAGGGGGTTGAAGGCAATTGGGTGCTGGCACGCGAACCCGTCAACACCGGTTACCACTGCTCGGTTAATTTCATCACGCCAGATTCCACCTTTTCGCTTCGTGGCCCCGCCGACGCTGGAATGGCGCGAAAGGGTCATGGCGGCGTTTGGTTCATCAGCGAGGCGATCCCTCCGGTGACAAAGACCGAGATCGTTCCCATCACGTTGTCATCTACCAACCACCCCGAGCAGAACGTCCGGGCCGCCCATGTGAGCATGCCGGGCCAGAGCAGTGGGGCGTTGTTGCTCACCATCGACGTGCGGAAATCGGTGAAGGAAAAGCCGGACAGTAATGAGCTCGCTATCCAGTTTCAGGGGAAAGAGGTGTTCCGCTCAAAGGTTGTCCAGCTGCAGCTGGCGTATCGCCAGCTTTCGGCTTGCATGAGCGCGGCTCAAAAATAGGCCATGATTTCAGCCGTTTGGCACGTTCAAGATGTCGGCGCAGGCGTCACGTATCTTTCTTGTGTCGCCACTTGCTTCACCGAAGACATTCACATCGGCAACCCTCAGCATCCCGGCGCCGTCCGGGATCAGCACATAGCGGACGTTGCAGCTTTTATAACCGCCGCCGCCATACGTCGCGCCGGTCGCGAGGTTCTGCCACATGACGCGATTGTCAAAGGACTGCCCATAAGACAGCGTCCGCGCAATCCCGGCCTGACGGACAGCTGGGTTGCCGTTCGCGGCCACGACCTCTTGCTCGGTCTTGCCCGTCCACACTTGGATCAGGATCGATTCACTGCGCGATAAACGCCTTGTTCCCCGGTATTCAGCGGCGGCCTGAGTAAAATCCAGATCGACCTTCATCGTCGCCAGACTGCCCTGCACCCTCCCCTGCGCTTCGGTTACTTGTTGCTGCATTTGCGCCAATTTTGCCTTGTGTGCTGCCGATTCTGCCGGCGTCAGCGTGCGGCCGTTGTTGATCGCAGGCTTCGGTACATCGGACCACAGCGTTTCCCAGGTAAAGTCGGCAAGCGAACTCATCGACAGTCCGTCCGGGACCAGTTCCAGTCCATTCAAACCAAGGGCTGCCAGTTTCGGTCGCAATGCTTCGGCCTTAACCACACGATTGACCGAGGCAGTTTCTTTGGCGCCGATAATGCTGTCACTGTTGCAGGCTACATTCCATGCCTGTCGCATCGTATGGCTGCTCGTACTTTGCCAATCGGTGGGCTGGAGATCAATGATCGCCGGATCCTGTTTCATGGACTTTGTGCCGCTGGCCACCCGGAATTCCACCGAGTCCGGCGTGTCCAACATGCCGGTTGAATCAGCCTTGTGCTTGGGCGCGCCACGGCCGCGTTTGCTCGGCTTGGGGCATTTGAACTGGAGTTGATATTCCAACCATAGGGGTTGGTCGATCGCTTCATAGACCATTGTCAGATCAATCTGACGGATCCGGTTTGGGCCAGGATTCGTGACATCATCGACCGGCGTGTGGTCGGTCGCCGCATCATTGGCGTACACATTGATACGTTTTCCGGCTGCACCCTGCATATCGATCAGAAACTCGCTGGCCCCGACTTGCGCCGCGATAGCCATGATGCCCGCGCCGATTACGAGTTTTGTGATTTGCCGTGTCATGAGCGCTTCCTTGTCCGTTTTACCAACTCGCGCTCTACCGCGCACGTACGCTACGCAAGCTTTGGAGCTTCTGCCGGAACCAGGCGCTTCCTGGTCGATCGTGCTGCAGCGATGCTAAGCATCGGCAATGGCTCTGGCAACCCCCGCCCCCCTCCAGCGCCTGCGCCGCGACCAGGGTTTCGCCGATGGATTCTGTTGCCTTGGCTGCCATGCCGGCAGGAAGGCCGCCGGGTAGTTCGATGGCGTTGCTGTAGCTGGATGCCAGCACCAGCCCAAATCCGGTGATGCCCAGGCCCGTACCCAAGTCGTAGCGGGTGGCTTCCATTGCCTTGGCCGCCCCGGCTTTCTCTTCAGGTGCACTGCCCACGATCGCAATGGACGACGCAGTCAGGCCGATGCTCAATGAGATGCCCAGCGCAGCCAGCAGAACAATCACCCACTGGCCTCCCTGGACAAGCAGTCGGCCAAGTTCCGCAATTCATGGCGCCAAATTGCGCGGTCCACGGTCAGCTAGGGCGCAACGGTTGCGATAGGGCCAAAGGGAGAGGCAGCGCCGGGTGTTGCGTTTAGGCATAGGTGCGCACGCAACACTTGGGTGCATGCGTAGCACGCAACGGACTTCACGCTTTTCCAGGAGGAAATTCCTGCGATTTCAGGCGTTCTGCGTGCGCAACGCGATGGATTTGTACCAAAAATGCGAAATGGTGGATCGCCCGTCTGGCACGGTTCGTTGGCTCCGGCTGGCGCTCGGTCAAGCTCTGGATCGGCTCTTGCTTCCCTACTCGTTCCCCCAGTAAACACGAGATCGCAGTATGAACCGGATGGTCCCGCACGCTCGCATCAAGCTAATCGGCACTTGGCAGCTTAGAGCTTTCAGGCAAGCCCGGCTGCGCCCCTGCAGACGCCCCAAGCGCGGATGAGGTATTGACCGTGGCGGCGAATCCTCCACACCCGTTCGCCGCTACTGCATGGTCGAGGTCTTTTTCAGGACCCCAAGTCACGTGCACCGAGGCCGGGCAGTCCCTGGGCAAAACGGCAGGTGCGACACGCGACTTCAGTTGTTATGACGTCTGGAAATCTCTCCCAGCCTTTCCCGCTCCGCCACCCGCTGCAACTCCTCCGCCGCGTCCTTGCCCGTATGCCGGTTAGCATCGTACAGAATGTAGATCGCACCGACTGCGCTGAAGAATTTGCCGCTCACAACCAGCTCGCCCCCTTCATATCCGCACTCTTGGATCAACTGCGTGCACCTGCGAGACCAGTACTCAATGAGCGCAGACCCCAGGCAGAGCCCATCCTCGTCCGTAACGAATCCTGTTCTATTGAGCTGATCAACTACACGGGTCAGTTCTGCGGGGACAATCCCGGACAACGTCTCGTACGAATTAAAGGGTTTCATGCGCCTTGTTTCTCCAGACTCAATCGCTTCGCCCATTTCTAAGGCGAGACCAAAGTCCATCGCGAGGAGCGTCGTTGATGATGACCAGCGAGGAGCGTGCCTCGACAAGTGATATGAAGTGCATGAAGGAGGCGCAGCCCGCGCTGGCGATGACCCCGCCGAAAGCAAAAGCTGTGAAGCCCTCACCAAGGCCCTGCCTGGCTCCGGCTATGAGCAGCGCAGTACCCAGTGCGGCAAACGCTACATAACCTGCAACGCTCATCAACATCTCAAGCTCCAGCCAGAAGGCTTTCCCGCGGCGTTTGTTCGACCACGTCACGGTCTGCCCCGCTGCATCCAGTTGTAGGAAGTCTGCACTCAATGCAAGCCGACGAAGCTTCTTCGAGGGCCAGCCCAACCGGGCGACATGGCGGATCAGTTCCGCAGGAATGGACGCGCCATATCGGTGCTGCATTACCTCCTCCAGCCACAGGCTGGAATTCCCCAAGCTGTCAGCTTTCCAGAATTCCAAAAATTCCTTCCGGCGTTGACGGCGCGTTGCCAGCAACGCAAATATTCCCTTGGCTAAAGGCACTGCCGCAAGCCCGGCAAGCACGGCCAGCGTAATCAGATCCCCATCCTTCATTACGCTCGAAATTTCAGTGGCGTCCAACTTCATCCCCTTTTTTGTCGACAGGCATCCGGCAGAAGAAGCTATCTTCGCCTAAAGGAATCGCAAAGCCTGAGACAGGGTGCGGCTCGCCACGTTTAGGCGGTAGTCGACACGTACTTCACTGAATCAGTGTTCAAGCCGTCGCCCACCGGGTCGTTGATCTGCGGGGACTGGCGAAGTCAAAGCCCCATAGCACCGCGCCCTTCGAGGCCTTGCCCGCTTGCTTCCCCGCAAAGCAGGCGCAATAGTCGCACGCATGAGTGATAACAAAGGACGCGCCTTCCTGGAAATCACCATGCACAGGATTGACCACGCAGAGTTCGCTCACCCCGTCCCTGTCCCGAGGCGGCCCAGGTAGGTTTCCGCCGGGTCCCATTGCTGCCGGATCTGAAAGTACGCGTGCGCCCGATAGCGGTACCCACCCTGCCCCCATTTCGTGTATTTCAGATGGCCAGCAGCATGGCCAGGCTCCGATTCGACCAGCCATCCCTGCGTTGGTATGCCTGGGGAACAAGAGACAACCTGGGCTTTGAAGCGACCCGGTGTGTGTCCGCGCCATGTAACTGCGTCTTGCGGCAGCGAGTGCGGCATCGGCGTGGTCGGAGCCGGATTGTCGCTGTGATAGCAAACCGCGAGCCGGGGCGCGTCGGAATCGCTCAGTCGGATTCTGACGCCCGTCATCGCTGCAGATTCGCTGAAGAATTCGCGTAGCAGCGACGCGTAGTCGCGCTTATAAGCCACTTCCAGAATATGCGCGGCCAGTTCCGTGCCGGTACTGGAGCAGGCATAGTTTGGGCGACCAGGCGGATGAATCGCCTGCAGTTCTACGCGCGGGCGAGCGTCATCCAGCGATAGCCGACGTAGACGACGCCTGCCGCAGCGGGGGCCAGGCTGATCCAGAGCGGCAGCTTCAACCCAAAAAACATGATGGCAGCCGCCGTCAGTGTAAGGACCGACAGTCCAATCACCCAGGCGTCGAACACTGCGACATCCGCAGCAACCCTGCCCCAGCCATTCTCTTCGCGGTTCCTTGCAGCACGCTGCCGGCGCAGCACCCATACATCGGTAACGAATGTGGCAATGCCTTCCAGCAGATCACCGATGAGGCCAGACATGGTCGATCCTTGAACAACGGGCTGAATGCGCCGATCTTCGGGCCAAGGTCGTGGCGCGTCAAGGACCGCCCCTGCCGGGCCTGCGCCGTGCCCTCATCTCCTACGCATCAGGATCATCTTCTCCTGCGACATGTCCCGCATGGTGTACGGAATGCCGCCGGCGCCGTAGCCCGACTCCCTGCGTCCTGCAAACGGCATCCAATCGGTGCGGAACGCAGTCGGGTCGTTGATCATCACGGCCGAGGCATCCAGCCAGTTGGCGGCGCGCATGGCGATGTCGATGTCCTGCGCGAAGACGCTGGCCTGGAACGCGGTCGGCAGGGAGTTGGCGCGCGAGATCGCCTCGTCCAACTCGGCATAGCGATACACCGCCACCACCGGCCCGAAGACTTCCTGCGTGGTCACCCGTGCGTCGCTGGCCGGGTCGAGCAGCACGGTGGGCTGCAGCGTGGTTTCGGAGAGGCGCTTCCCGCCGGTGGCAAGCTTCGCGCCGCCGCGCACCGCTTCGTCAATCCATTCGGCGACGCGGTCAGCCTCGCGTGGCAGGATCAGCGGGCCCACGTCGGTGTCCTGCAGGGTCGGGTCGCCGGTACGCAGCCGTTCCACCCGGGCGATGAGGGCCTGGGTGAAATCGTCGGCAATGGCGTTGTGGACGAAGATGCGCTGGGTGGACACGCACACCTGGCCGGCGTGGTAATAGCCGCCCTTGACGATCGGTTCAATGATCTTGGCCAGGTCAGCGCTGCGGTCGACAATGGCGGGCGCAACGCCGCCGTGCTCCAGCGCCGAACGTGCGCCGTGTGCGAGCTTGGCATGCAACGACCACCCTACCCTCGCCGAGCCGATGAAGCTCAGGAAGCCAATGCGTTTGTCGGTGGCAAGCGTCTCGGCCAGGTCGTTGCCTTCCGGGATGAAGCTCTGGCACCACGGTTCGGGCAGCCCTGCCTCGTGCGCCATCGCCACGAACTCCAGGCAGGACAGTGGCGTTGCCGAAGCGGGCTTGATGATGACCGGGCAACCGACTGCGATGGCCGGGGCAACCTGGTGGACGATCAGGTTCAGCGGGTGATTGAACGCGGAGATCGCCGCGACGATGCCGATCGGCTCCCGGGTGGTGAATGCCCAGCGTCCCTCCGATGCGGCCGACAGCCCCATCGGGATCTCGCGACCGGCGAAGTTGCGTAGTTCGTCCGCGGCGTTGTGGACACCATCGATGGCGCGCGTGGTCTCGACGATGGCATCCGGCAACGGCTTGCCGCCCTCGCGTGCAATCTGCAGGGCGAGATGGTCGCGCCTGGCCTCCATCAAGGCGGCAAGCCTGCGCAGGACCGCGATGCGCTCGTGCGGTTTGAGCCAGCCGTCGCGGTCCTTGAACACCCGCTCGGCGGCGCTGAGCTTGTGCTCCAGGGCTGCGGCAGTGTCGAAGCCGATTTCGGCGATCGGTGTGCGGTCAAACGCCTGTACGACGGTCAACATCCTGGACTCCTTTTTCCAACGGTATGCGGTGGCGACTATTCGCAGCTCACGTCCGGCGTGCGGTTGCGCAGTTCATCCACCAGCACGCGGGTGTTTTCGGAATAGTCGATCGGTACATCCAGCAGGTGCACGCCACCGCCCGCGAAGGCGGCCTCGATCATGGGCGCCAGTTCGTCGACGGCCGTCACCCGGCTCCCCTTCGCGCCGTAGGCCTCGGCATATTTCACGAAATCGGGATTGCCAAAGCGCATGCCGAAATCCTCGAAGCCATCCACTGCCTGCTTCCAGCGGATCATGCCGTAGGCACTGTCGTTGAGGATCACCACGACCAGGTTCAGTCCCAGCCGCACGGCGGTCTCCATCTCCTGCGAGTTCATCATGAAGCCGCCGTCGCCGCACACGGCCATGACGCGGCGCTGTGGGTGCAGCATCGCCGCCATCATGGCGGACGGCAGGCCGGCGCCCATCGTGGCGAGCGCATTGTCGAGCAGCAGTGTGTTGGCCACGTGCGTGCGGTAGTTGCGGGCGAACCAGATCTTGTACATGCCGTTGTCGAGGCAAACGATGCCATCGTCTGGCATGGCCTGGCGCACGTCATGCACCAGCCGTTGCGGCGTGACCGGGAACCGGTCCTCCTCTGCGCGGTCGTTGAGCCGGGCGAGGATCTTCTGGCGCAGGTCGATCATGCCCTCGTCAGCGGACAGGCGGCCTTCGAGCCGCCCGGCCAGGGCGTCAACGGAGGCGCCGATATCGCCCAGCACCTCGATATCGGGGTGGTAGACCTGCTCGACCGTGGCGGACTGGAAGCTGACATGGATCACCTTCGGCCCGCCGCTGCTCTTCATCAGGAACGGCGGCTTTTCGACGGTGTCATGGCCGATGGCGATGATCAGGTCGGCGCGGGCAATGGCCTCGTGCACATAGTCGCCCTCGGAGAGTGCGGCTGTTCCCATGTACAGGTTGGAGCCGCCGGTGACGGCGCCCTTGCCCATCTGCGTGTTGAAAAACGGCAGGCGCGTGCGCGCCACGAATGCGGACAGCGCCTCGGTAAGCCATGGCCGGCTTGCGGCTGCGCCGATCATCACCAGCGGCCGTTTGGCCGCGAGGATGGCCGCTTCTGCCCGGTCCAGTGCGGCAGGCGGCGCGATGGGACGATCCAGCGGGTGGACCGGAATGACCGGAACATCCTCCACTTCCTCACCCGCGACATCCTCCGGCAGCTCCAGGTGCACCGGCCCGGGGCGTTCTTCCATCGCAACGCGGAAGGCATCACGCACCATCGCGGGAATGGCCGCCGGGCTGACGATCTGGCGGGTCATTTTCGTGAGCGGCTTCATCGACGCCACGATATCCACGATCTGGAAGCGGGCCTGCTTGGCGCTCATCACCGCCTTCTGGCCGGTGATGAGAATCATCGGCCACGCGCCCAGATGGGCATACGCCGCACCGGTGGAGAAATTCAGTGCGCCCGGACCGAGCGTGGCCAGGCATACGCCGGGCCTGCCGGTGAGCCGGCCGTGGGTGGCGGCCATGAAGGCGGCCGCCTGCTCGTGGCGGGTGAGGACCAGTTCGATGCCCGAGTTCCGGAGCGACTCCAGAAAATCCAGGTTCTCCTCGCCCGGTACGCCAAAGATGCGGTCTACGCCTTCGTTCTCCAGCGCCTTGACCAGTAGATCCGAGCCCTTCTGCATCGCGTCGATCCTTGTGGTGAGGATGGGGCCACTATACTCCGGGGGGAATCGCCTCCCGTGTGTGCCGATGCCGCGCCTGCCCGACAGGTCTGCGCGATACTGTGCGCCGTTCTTCGTTGGGGTTGGTATGAACAGGGATGTTGAAGCATGTTGAACCTACGGCTGGCGCAGCGCTGGGAGCGTCTGGGTAAACGCGATACCGAGGTCGGCGTGATGCTGCTGTTCGCGCTGCTTGCCGCGCTGTTTGCCTGGGGCGCCCATGCCATGGCCTATCCGGAGCACGGCTGTGTGCGGATGGGCAAGGGCAACAGTGGCACGCTCGAGTGCGACCCGCGCCGACTGCTCGACAACGCCCGCGTGCTGCTGTTGCTCGGCGCGCTCAGCACCCTCCCCCTCTTTTACATCCTGGGGACGTGGACCAAAGACATGGCGCGGCCATTGATGCTGGAAAATGAACGGCACGACGGCTGACAGCCGATACGAACGTCGGCCCCTACGCCTGCGGACTGTGTCAAGGTGCAGCTCGGTCGACATCGCCCGTTGCTGTCGTCGCCTTTTTCGTCCTGGCATGAGGCACATCCGCCAATGACCCCGCTCACCACCCTGGCGTTCGCCGCACAGTCGATAACGGTCGGGATCACGGCGTTGACGATGGCGCTGGCGCTCCGCGCCGGTACCCGCACCAGTCGCCTGCTCGCTGCGTTCTTCGGGACGCTGGGTCTTTCGATGTTCGCCAGTGCCGTGCTCACTGGCTGGCAGGCGTGGCTGCCGGTCCCCGCCGTTGCCTGGCTGCAGGTGATCAACGTCGTTCCGGTCTATCTGACCGGTCCACTGCTGTACGCCTACGCGTCGAGCCTGCTGCCCGGGGTTGCCACCCGACCGAAGGCTTGGGCGGGCTGGCATTTCCTGCCGTCCGCGCTGGTCGCTGTCTTCATGCTTGCGCTGGCGGTCTGGCCGGCGCTCGTCGCATCGGGTCCGGGTGCGGCAATGCTCCAGGTGATCGTCCATGCCTGGGTGGCTATTACGGTGCCCTACCTCGCCCTCTCCGCCTGGCGGCTGCGTGATGCGCCGCGCCGCCTCGAAGAGGTTTCCGCCGATGAGGCGAGCCTGCGGATCGCCTGGCTTCGCCATCTGATCACGGTGATTGCCGTGCTGTGGCTTATCGTGGGCCTCGAACGGATCAGCGTGGAAGTCAGCGCCAGAACCTGGCACTGGCCCGGCGCGGTACTCGCCGTGGTCATGATGGTGGTCACCTACCTGCTCGCATGGGGCGGGCTGCGCCTCGGCGTGCTGATGCCGGCAGACTTGCTCGATGAACAGGCGGCACCGGCCGAATCGGCCGATCCCGCCGCTCGCTATGCGCGCTCGGGCCTGAGCGAGCCCGAACGCGCGCAGATCGCCGCCGACCTCGGCGCGCTGATGCGCCAGCACGGCCTGCACCGAGACAGTGAGCTCGACCTGGGTCGGCTCAGTGAACGCAGCGGCTGGTCGCCCAACTACATCTCCCAGGCATTGAACCAGCAGCTTGGGCAGAATTTCTTCGAGTTCGTCAACGGCTTCCGGATCGCCGATGCCGAGCACTGCCTGGCCGATCCCGGTGATCCGCGCTCCGTTCTGGATATCGCCCTGGCCTGCGGCTTTGGCAGCAAGTCGACCTTCAATACGGTCTTCAAACGCATGACCGGCCTGACCCCCACCGCGTTCCGGCGCCGTGCGTTGACGTCCGATCCGGCCGGATTGAACGGCCCGGCCGTCTGATCCCACCGGCTCGGGCGCCGCCAGCCCGATGCACTGCGAGCCTGCGGCCTCGGTCGGCACAACCCGTGCCTGCGTCGAGGGAATCCCATGCACAAGCTTGCTGTCCTGTTGTTGCTGTTCGTCAGCGTGACCGCCAATGCGGCGGCGGCGCGCGAGGATCACGTGCTGCTGCAAGGCAATATCGCCGGCAAGCAAATCGTCAAGGCCGCAGCTGCCGGCCGGACAGAGGTCGAGTACCGCTACAACGACCGCGGCCGCGGGGACGACATAAAGGCGCAGTGGCGCCTGGACGGCAACGGGCTGTTGATCGACTACCAGGCCCAGGGCAACAACTACACCAAGGCCAAGGTCAGCGAGACGTTCTCGCTGCGGGACGGCCGGGCACGCTGGAAAAATGCCAGCGAACAAGGCGACCGGGTGCTGACCGCGCCCGCTTTCTTCCTGCCGATCTCGGCCCCGCCGGAGATCCAGGGCGTACTGGTCCGCGCCTTGCTGAAGGCGCCAGGGCAGCGCCTGGCGCTGTTGCCATCGGGTGAGGCGCACGTGGAACGCGTCGGTACGCTGCAACTCCAAAGCCAGGCTGGCCCCGTCGCGCTGACCCATTACCGCATCAGCGGACTGGGCTTCACCCCCGCCTCGGTATGGCTGCATGCCGATGGTCGCACGGCGGCGATTACCTACGCATCGGGCTGGGTCGCCATCCTGCCGGCGGCGCTCAAAGCCAGCCTGCCCCAGATCGTCGCCGCCCAGGAGCGCGCCGATGCGGAATGGTCGTCAACGCTGGCGCGCGATCTCACGCACCAGCCGAAGGGGCCGCTGCTGATCCGCAACGCGCGCGTATTCGACCCGCGCGATCTCACCGCCACGGCGGGCACCAGCGTGCTGGTGGACGGCGAGCGCATCATCCGGGTGGCCGCCGACGGACGGATAGACGCGCCCGCCAACGCCGAGGTCATCGACGCGCACGGACGGTTCCTGCTGCCGGGCCTGTGGGACGTGCACAAACACTACGCCGAAGCCGATGGCCCTCTCGATATCGCCGCGGGCATCACCAGCAGCCGCGACCTGGCCAACAACACCGACAACTTCATCGAGCGGGTCAGGCGGTTCGATGCCGGCACCGAGATCGGGCCGCGCGTGTCGATGGCCGGCTTCATTGACGGGCCAGGGCCGTTTGCCGGGCCGACCAGGATGCTGGTCAGTACACCCGAGGAGGCCCGCAAGGCGGTCGACTGGTATGCCGACCATGGCTATGTGCAGATCAAGACCTATTCCTCGCTGAAGCCCGAGCTGTTTCCGGTGATCGCCGACCATGCACACGCACGCGGACTGCGCGTCAGCGGCCATGTGCCGGCCTTCGTATCGGCGCGACAGTTCGTCGAGGGCGGCGCCGACGAGATCCAGCACATCAATTTCATCTTCCTCAATTTCATGTATCCGCGGGTGCAGGAGACGCGCAACATGAAGCGGCTGACGGAGATCGGCGAGCATGCCTACGAGTACACGCCGGACCAGCCGGAGGTTCGCGAGTTCATCGCGTTCCTGAAGGCGCACCACACTGTTGTGGATCCCACCCTCGCCGTCTTCGAGGATTTGTCCGGCGACCCCAACGATCCGGTACCGCCAGGCCTGCGTCCGATCGCCGCCCGGCTGCCGCCACAGGTGCAGCGCAACTTCGGCTTCGACCCGCTCCCGGTGCCGAAGGGCCAGGAAGCAGCCTATGCCAAGGCATTCCCTGCGTTGATGCGCATGGTCAAGGCCCTCCATGATGGCGGCGTCACCCTGATGCCCGGCACCGATGGGCTGGCCGGCTACCTGTTGCACGCCGAGCTGGATATCTACGCCCGCGCCGGCATTCCCAATGCGGAAGTACTGCGCCTGGCGACGCTGACGCCGGCCCAGGTCATGGGCGTGGACAAGGATCGCGGCGTGATCGCGCCAGGCAAGCTGGCCGACATGGTGCTGATCGATGGCGATCCGCTCAACGACATGCGCGATATCCGCAAGGTGGAGCTTGTGTTCAAGGGTGGCAAGATCTTCGATCCGGCAGCGATCGAGCAGGCACTCGGTATCCAGCCGCGCAAGCCGGTGCAGGTCCAATGAGCCTCTCCATCGATGCCGCCACGCGCGAGGCGCCTGCCATTGAACCGTCGCGACGGCGCTTTCTTGGTGCCTGCGCACTCGGCAGCGCAGGCGCGCTGCTGTTGCCGACGCGTGCAGGCGCCGCCGCGCCGGCAACAGCCGCCCGCTCGCAGTGGCCTGGCTACCTTCAGGCCACGGTGATCGATACCCTCAACGGTGGCCCGCTCGACCCGCAGGCCGAGGCCGAATATGCACCGTTGGACGCTCGCGTGCTGGCCGACGCAAGGGCCTCGGGACTGACCGCCTGCAACGTAACGGTCAGTGGCGTCGGCAGTTACCTCAACGACTATGCGCTGACGATGCGTGCCATTGCCTACTGGAACGGCGAACTGGCGCGCCATGCCGATGCGCTGCGCCTGGTGCGCACCGGCGCGGACCTTGCCGACGCAAAGCACAGCGGACGGCTCGGCCTGATCTATGGC
This sequence comes from Stenotrophomonas sp. Ste86, assembly GCF_024519465.1. Lineage (GTDB taxonomy): Bacteria > Pseudomonadota > Gammaproteobacteria > Xanthomonadales > Xanthomonadaceae > Stenotrophomonas. Next base: position 80,491 of record NZ_JALJRW010000001.1, read on the forward strand.
TTCCAGGATGCGACGCCGTTCGGCGAGGACCTGGAACGCTTCGAGACCTTTTACGGTCTTGGCGTGCGCATCTACCAGCTGACGTACAACCGGCGCAATCTGATCGGCGACGGCTGCCTGGAGGCCGCCAATGCCGGGCTCAGCCAATTCGGTCGTGAGCTGATCGAGCGGCTCGATGCCGGTCGTGCCTTGATCGATCTCTCACATAGCGGCCAGCGCACCGCACTGGAGGCGATCGCCGCGTCCAGGGGTCCGGTCACCATCAGCCACACCGGCTGCACCGCCCTCGTCGACCGTCCGCGCAACAAAAGCGACGAGGAGCTGCGCCTGCTCGCCGGCCGTGGCGGCGTGGCGGGCATCTACCTGATGCCCTTCCTGCGCAAGGAGGGACAACCGACGGCGGCGGATCTGATCCGCCATATCGAGCACGCGATCAATGTCTGCGGCGAAGAGCACGTCAGCCTGGGTTCGGACGGCATCATCCCGGCGATCGATCTGACCCCTGAGTACCGCAAGGCGTTCCGCGCATTTGTCGAGGAGCGCGTCAAGCGTGGCATCGCCGCGCCGGGAGAGAGCGCTGAGGTGGTCAATTTCCTGCCCGACCTCAATCAACCCGATCGCTTCGACCGTATTGCGCTCCTGCTGTCCCGGCGTGGGCATCGTGACGCGCGCATCGAGAAGATACTGGGCGGCAACTTCGCGCGGTTGTTCACGGACGTATGCGGGTGACCCGATGCCCGCCCCCTGCCCTGCCCCGCGCGGGGGGGCGGCTGTGCACACGAAAACGGCAGGCCGGTGCACCGGCCTGCCGTGACATGGACGTCCAGACCCTTACCGGCAGGCGGAAGCCTGTACCGACCGGCTCAAAGCGTTGCCTGCGCCTGCAGCGTGAACACCCAGCTGTCCGGACGGCTGGCATACGCACCGGGCCGCGCCACGTACTGCACCGACGGCCGCAGGATCAACCACCGCGTGACCTGCACGCCATAGTTCAGCTCGACGAACTGCTCGTTGCTCTGCACGTCCTTGCCGGTCACCTGCTGGTACCGCGCAAGCCGGTCGGAGATGTCCAGCCGGTTCCAGGCCAGGCTCAGCACGTCGTCTTCCCGCGATGCCACCACGCCGCGCCAGCTCACGCCGGCTTCCCACGCGTAACGCATGAGGCCGGTCTTCGCATCGGCGCGCGTGGCTACGCCGAACACCGACAGGCCACGCACGGTGTCGCCCTCCGGCTTCAACACGCGCTGCGCGACCTGCACGTAGGAGCCACTGCGATGCGACGCCCGTGGCGCGGTGGGATCGCCGATGTCATCCGCATTGGAGGTGTCCAGGTAATAACCGACCTTGTAGGTGCCGCCGTAGTCGTAGCCGGTCTTGCCGTGGCTGTAGCCCACCTCGACGGGCAGGAACAGGCCGGTCTTGCCGCGGTCGGAAACGCGGAAGCCGCTGCCGGCCTGCTTGCGCGTCGGCACGACGTCATAGATGCCGGTCTGTGCATACCAGCCTGACGGGTCGTTCCACTTCACCCGCAGGCCCCACTGGCCGGTCGGATTGTCCAGCCAGCCGGAACTGTAGATCGGGCCCAGCGGATGCCCGCACTGGCCATTGTTGTTGAAGTTGCAGGTATACGGCAGGCCGCCGAAGTCATTGCCCATCGAGTAGAAGCCGCCCTTGAGGCTCAGCCGCTTGTCCAGCAGCCGGCGTTCGTAGGACAACTCGTTGAAGCGCAGGTTCTGGCCCTGCCCGTAGAAGGCCTGGTTCTGGATGTAGGACCCCGTGGAGCGCTCATTGACCGCATTGCCGAAGCGGTCGGAGAACACTACCCGCAGCGTGCCGTCGAAGCCGAACGCTCTGCCGGTGTCGATCATCGCGCCCAGGTCGATGTGCTCGGCCGTGGACCAGCCCTTGCCCTTGTAGCCGGCGCTGTTGACGCCGCTGGCAATGACGATGCGTGCGCTCGGGGTGATGCCCCGGTCCTGCAGCCACAGTCGGGCCGCCCAGTCCGCGCTCAATGGGGTCTGGGTGATGGTGTCCACCGTCTTGGGCTTGGGCGCATCGGCGTCGGCGGCCCAGGCGGGCAGGCTTGCGGTCAAGGCCACGAGCCCTGCACAGATCATCAAGGAGGTGCGCTTCATGCCGCGGCCCTCCGGTTCCTGCGCGTGCGCCACGCGCGGCGCACCAGCAGAAGCACGCCCACCAGCACCACTGCGCCCAGGATGAGCAGCGGCAGCCATAGCCGCCCGATCTTGGCCAGCAGCGGCTTTTCGCCCCCGGCGCGGATGAGCGCGACCTGCGCTGCGGTGACCTGGTCACCCGGCCCGAACTGGGTACGCACGTAAGTCGCGACCGCGGCGATGTCGTCATCGCCCAGGGCCTGTACGTAGGAGCCTTGGGAGAAATGCGGCATCAAGGCGTGCTCGCCATTCACGTCGCGGTCGATGCCGCCGATGATGGTCGCCACCAGGTTCTGCGGACGGGTCATGCCCACGGTGGTGTTGTGCACCAACGAGGGGTAAACCCCGTCCTTGCTGCCCTCCCCGCGCGAACCATGGCAGCTGGCGCACAAGCCCGAGTACAGCACTGGCCCGGAGGCCAGGGGTGCATCGGTGCCACGCACCGGTTGCTCGCCCGGTGCCTTGGCGGCATCGCCCCAGGCGAAGGCAGCGCGGGTGGCGTCCTTGTCGACCACGGGCGGCACGGTGCGCAGGTAGGCCACGATGGCGCTGATGTCCTGGTCCTGCAGTTTGGACAGGCTGTTGCTCACGGCCTCGGCCATGCCGCCGCCCGCCTGCGCCTTGCCGGCCACGCGGCCGGTCTTGAGATAGCGTGCCAGCTCCTCATCGGTCCAGCCGCCGATACCGCTGATCGGGTCGGAGGTGATATTGGGCGCATACCAGTCACCCAGCGAACCGCCGGCGAAGGCCTTGCCGCCCACTTCCTGCATCATCAGGCCGCGCGGGCTGTGGCAGCTGGAACAGTGCGCCAGGCCTTCCACCAGATAGGCGCCGCGATTCCACTGCGCATCCTTGCCCGGATCGGGTTTGAAGGGCGTCTTGTCCAGGAACAGCAGGTTCCACACCGCCATGGACGTGCGCACACTGAAGGGGAACGGCAGCTCGGTGCGATGCGCCTCCTCGTTCACCGGTGCCACGCCTTGCATGAAGTAGACATACAGCGCGTGGATGTCCTCGTCGGTGAGCTTGGCGTACGAGGTGTAGGGCATGGCCGGATACAGATGCGCGCCGTCCTTGCGCACGCCCTCGCGGACCGCCTTGGCGAAATCACGCTCGCTGTAGGTGCCGATGCCATGGGTCTTGGATGGGGTGATGTTGCTGGCCCAGATTTCGCCCAGTGGCGAGGCGATGGCGTACCCACCGGCGTACGGCTTGCCTTGCTTCGGGCTGGTATGGCAGGCCACGCAGTCGGCGGCGACGGACAGGTAGCGGCCGCGTTCGAGAGTCTCGTCGGCGCGTGCGGTTTGGCTGATGCCTGTCAGCATGCCCAGCGCGATGAGCAGCATCGTCTTCATGCGGCACGCTCGATGGCGTCGGCCGCGCGCAGTGCCAGCGCGGCCATGGTCAGGGTGCTGTTGACCACGCTGGCCGAGACCATCGCGCTGCCACCGGGCAGCCACAGGTTCGGATGGTCATGTGCACGGCAATCGCCATCGACCACCGAGTCGCGCGGATCGGCGCCCATGATGGTCGATCCCATGATGTGGTTGTTCGCATTGAGCGAGGTGGTGATGACGAATTCTTCGGCGTTGAACAGCGTGCCGATGTGCCGCAGCTGTTCGCAGGACTTGTCGTAGCCCTTGCGTGCGTAATCGCCCAGCGAGTAATGGATGTCCGGGCAGGCCAGGCCGTGGCCATCCACGCGGGTGGTGGAGAGGGTCAGGCGGTTGGTCGGATCCGGCAGGGGTTCCAGGCTGATCGACAGGTCCACGCCGTAGATCGCGCGGCGGCGGATTTCCGCGTCCAGCGCGTCACCGGTCAGCCCCATCTTCAGCGCCTGATCGGTGGCGACGGGCACGCGGCTGATGTTGTTGAGGATGATCTTGGTGGCCGAGTACTGCGACCGGAACGCGCCGTCGCGCGGCCCAACCATGCAGCTGGACTGCGCCGGCCCCCGGCCCAGCCAGATCGGCCGATCGGCGATGAACGAGCAGTGGAAGCCGGAGTGGTCCAGCATGTTGCGCCCGACCTGGTCGGACGAATTGGCGATGCCGTTCGGGTTCTGTTCGTTGGCCGCGAGCAGCAGCAGGCGCGGGGTTTCCAGCGCGTTGCAGGCGATCACGAAGCTGCGCCCGGTGGCCTTGTGGCTGACCTTGTCGCTGTCATACCAATGGATGGCCGTCACCCGGTTCTGTGCATCGGTGTCGATCCTGTAGGCCACCGATTCGTCCAGCACCTTGGCGCCCAGGGCCTCGGCGGCCTGGACCGTGTGGACGCCGTTGTACATGGCCCCGATCGGGCAGATTGGCTGGCAGTTGTTGTTGCCGCAGCAGGCAGGCCGGTCATTCCACGGCTTGATCATGCGCCCCTGCGGAATCGGCACCAGGTTGTAGCCGTGCGGATTGACCACCTCGGCAAATACCTTGTCGCCGTTGCCCCACGGAATCATGTCGGCCAGGTAGGGTTTGGAGCGCTCGGACGGGCTCTGCTGGGCCGGGTCGTTCGGTCCGGACACGCCCATCGCTTCTTCGGCGCGGCAGTAGTACGGCTCGATGTCCTCATAACTGATCGGCCAGTCGCGACCGACGCCGTAGGTGGACTGCATCTTGAAGTCCACCGGCAGGTGCCGCCAGCACGACGCGGCCCAGTGCCACGTCGTGCCGCCCACGGCCTTGATGAAGCCCTGGTGGAAGCTGCTGGCATCGGGGCCGGTCAGGCCGACGTAATCGTTGGCCGGAAAATACAGCGGCGCGGTGGCGAACTTCGATTGCGGGTACGGCCCCTGGAAATCGCTACCGATGCGTCGCTCGAAGCTGGCGTTGCGCCAGTTTTCAACGACGTCGGAACGGTTCAAGCGAGGGCCGGCCTCCAGGATCAGCACGGATTTGCCAGCGCGGACCAGCTGGTGGGCGATCAATGCGCCAACGACGCCAGAACCGACGATCACGACGTCGGCATCGACGTCGCCATCACGGAAAACCGGAGCTTTCATGAGGGGTATCCAGATCAATTGCAGGAAAAGAAGATGACCGCGCAGGTGTCAGGCGCGTGCTCGGATCGGTGCGGGCGGCTCGGCGGTCCACCATGCGGGCCCGCCCTGGGCGTAGGTCGCCGGGAACAGGCCATCCTCGGCAGGGCGCTGCATCAGCGCATCGCGATAGGACACGGTGACGGCGTGGACGCCTTTGCCCACGGTGCCGGTGTACCAGGCGGTGATGATCGCCAGCGCCGCCGGCCTCGCGTCGCCGGCCGCAGCCAGCAGTGCCTGCGCCCCATCCGTCCGGGTCGCCAGCGCGATAAGCGCGGGAAACCGGGCATGGACGTCGGGCTGCAGCGTGGCAAATGCCTTTTCAATCCGGTCAGCGGTGGCTGGGTCCAGGTCGCGCTTGTCAGTGAGGGCTTCGGACAGCCGGAGGAAGGCGGCATTGGCGTCGGTGGCAGGCGCAGCATCGGGTGCGGCATTCACCGCCGTCGCAGGCATTTTCCCGTGGCAGGCCGCAAGCAGCGACGCCGAACCCATGGCCAGAAGGAAGTGCCGTCGCGTCAGGCCCCGTGCCTGTCGACCTGCTTCCAGTCCCTCGGGAATACGCATGTTGTGGACTCCGTGCTCCGTGACGTGCTCGGCTCCCGACCCGTACATCACGGGACGGACGAGCGCCGACGCGGCATACCTTACAGCATGTGACTGTCGTCACGGAGTGATCGAGACGGCGTTCACGGACCGCCGACGGTCCCGTGGCTACAACTCGGGGTGTGATCATTACTGGAGACGGGCCATGCGAATCGCGTTGTTGAGTGCCGTCGCCCTGCTGACATTGTCGGCCTGCAGCAAACCCGAGCGGACCGATCAAGGCCAGCACGCCTACGCCATCGAACAGCCGGCCCCTGCACCTGTCCCTGCCGCAGGCAACACGGCCGCACGCAACGTGCCCGGTGGCGGAAGTGGTACTGCCGCGTCCGCACAGCAGGATTCCGGCGCCGCGTCTGACGCGGCACCGCCGCCGCCCAAGCGGTAGGGCTCACCAGCTGCCGTGTGCGCCGTTACGCGGTATCGCGTGCCAGCATGGGTTCCAACGGCGCTGCAGTGGAACCATTGAAGCAAAGCTCTGCGACCAGCAGGTTTGGAACCCAGCATAGCCATGCGATCACCGGGTAGGCGACGTCAAAGGGGATCCCGGCGACCATCGAAGACGGAAGGTAGATGCGCAATGTCACGGCGGCCAGCGTCAGGGCGACATTGCGCACCATCCATTTGCGGTGTGCCGCGACCGCGCCGCCCCGGATCGCCATGTAGGCCCGCAGGCCGGTGTACAGCCAGAGAACGGCAAGGCAGGCGAAGCCGATTTTCGCCGCTACCCCGCCGAACGCGAACGTGGCCATATAGAGCCCGGACAGCCCGCCCAGCAGGACGCCAACGCTCAGGTAAATACGCCCCATCCAACGGTGGGCACCGGTAAACCGCTTTCGCAGGCGTGCGGAGAACTGGAATGGCCCCAACGCCAGCGCGACCGAAGCGGCGAACACATGCATATAGATGCCCGCCCGGTGGCCAAGGAAGGACGCCTTCATGTCCGGGTGGACCAGGCTGCCCAGTGGCAGCAGCGCATAGGCGATGATCGCGTAAGCCGCCACGGCCAGTGACAGGACGTAAACGCATGCCGTGCCGAATCGCTTCATGAACGTTCAGTGCCCGTGGGTTCGACCCTCTTTGGTCGATCGCGATGCTGCCCCTTTGCCCGGGGGGCGTCAATCATCGCTGCGAGGCGTCCGGGCGGGCCATGCGCCGTGCCCCGCTCCCTTTCCCCTCCCCAGCTGCTGATATAGTCGCTCCAGCACGACGGGCACCCCGCCCGTTCTCGGAATACAGGGAGTTGGTCATGGGTCTGGTACAGGCGGTGAAGGGTGCGGTTGGCGGTGTTCTGGCCGACCAGTGGAAGGATTTCTTCACCGTGCCGGCCGGCCTGCCGTCGACGGCAGCGCTGTTTGCCGCGGTGCCGCGCGGCACCAATGCCGGGCGCGGCTCGAACACCAGCGCGTCGTCGAACATCATCACCAATGGCTCGAAGATCGTCGTGCCCGAAGGCTACGGCCTGCTGCTGTTCCAGGACGGCGCGGTGACCGGTTTCGTTGCCGAACCGGGTGGCTATGAATGGCGCTCGGACGACGCAAACTCGCAGTCGATCTTCGCCGGCGACGGGCTGGTCGGCCCGCTGATCAAGCAGAGCTGGGAGCGCTTCAAGTTCGGCGGCCAGCCGGGCTCGCAGCAGGCGGCGTTCTTCGTCTCGCTCAAGGAGCTGCCGGACAACCGTTTCGGCACCCAGTCGGAAATCTACTGGGACGACGGCTTCCTGGGTACGCAGGTCGGCGCGCTGACGCGCGGCTCGTACACGCTGAAGATCGTCGACCCGATCCTGTTCGTGAAGAATTTCGTGCCCGCCAGCTACCTGCAGCCGGGCCAGGTGTTCGACTTCACCGATCTGGACAACGCGGCGGCCAGCCAGCTGTTCAATGAAGTGGTGGGCTCGCTCGCACCGGCCTTCAGCCTGTACACCAACGATCCGGGCAAGGGCAATCGCATCACCAAGCTGCAGCAGGATTCGCTTGGCTTCGCGCAGAGCCTGTCCGCTGCCGTCGAACAGGGCTACCAGTGGAAGTCCGATCGCGGCCTGGCCATCGTCAAGACCGCGATCGTGTCGATCGAATACGACGCCAACACCCGCGAACTGCTCAAGACCGTGCAGCGCGCCGATGCGCTGGCCGGTTCGCGCGGCAACTCGAACCTGCAGGCCAGCGTGGCCCAGGGTATCCAGTCGGCCGGCGAGAACGGCGGTGCGGCCGGGCTGGTGGGCGTAGGCATGGCCTCGGGCATGTTCGGTGCCGGCAACCTGCAGCAGCCGGCGACCCCTGCGGCCCCGGCCGCGGACGACCCCGTGGCCAAGCTGAAGAAGGCCAAGGAAATGCTCGATCTGGGCCTGATCACCCAGGACGACTACGACAAGCTCAAGGCCAAGGCGCTGGGCCTGTAAGACGCAGGAAGCGCGCAGATCATGTCCGATTCCCGAATCCCGCCGCCGCTGCCGTCGTCGGCCCCGCCTCCGTTGCCGCCTGCGCCGCCCACGCCCGTGAGCGGCCCCGGATCGCCGCGGGACGTGCCGCCGTTGCCGGGCACCTTCCCGGTCGACCCGTCCACCCTGCCCCCGCCGATTCGCGATGAATTGCTGGCGCCGGACCCGGTTGCCCTGGATACGTCCGCCGAAGAACTCAAGGACGGCCTCAACCGCTGCCCGAAATGCGGCTCGACCGATGTCCGGCTCAAGCTCGGTACCGACGTACTGGTCTGCCAGTTCTGCCGCAACGAGTGGCATGGCACGCTGGTCGAGCAGGCGTTCGGGCTGGGCGATGGCATCGACCAGCTGCGCGGCACGGTCATTGCGTCGGGTGCGCGTGACATCCAGGCCGATACCGCCAGCCTGATGAGCTTCAAGTGCACCGGCTGCGGCGCCGAAGTCACCATCAACACCGAGAGCACGATGACCGCACGCTGCCACTGGTGCCGCCATGTGTTCGGGGTCAACGAACAGGTGGCCAACGGCGCGGTGCCCGATGCGGTACTGCCGTTCAAGGTGAGCAAGACCGATGCCGTGGCGCGTATCCGCCAGTTCGTGGACAAGCGCCGTCTGTTTGCGTTGAAGGCTTTCAAGAACGAGTTCACGCCGGAAAATGTAGTGGGCGTGTACCTGCCCTACATGATCGTCGACAGCAACGTCAGCGCCGCGGTCGCCGGCAAGGGCGAAATCCTCACCCGCGAGTACACCCGTGGTGAGGGCGACAAGAAGAAGACCTACTACGACGCCGATGTGTACCGGGTGGAGCGGCAGGTGGACTTCACCGTGGACGACCTGCCACTGGAGTCTTCGGCCGAGCGCGGCAACCTGGACACGCGCACCAATACCAACAACATCATCAACACGATCCTGCCGTTCGACACCAAGAACGCCTTGAAGTGGAACGCTTCCTACCTGATGGGTTTCACCACCGAGAAGCGCAACCTCGACGTGGAGAAGCTGCGCCCGCGGCTGGAAGACCAGCTGCTGTCGATCGCCCGCGCGCAGGTGGAGGGCTCCGTGCGCCGCTATGACCGTGGCGTGCGCTGGGAGCAGGAGCGGCTGGACGTGCACGGTACGCGCTGGGTGTCGATGTACCTGCCGGTGTGGCTCTACTCGTATCACCAGCCCGGCCGCAACGGCGGCATGCTGCACTACATCGCGGTGAACGGCCGCACCGGTGAAACCATGGGCAGCGTGCCGGTGCAGCAGTGGAAGCTGCTGTTGGCCGCGCTCGCCACCGGTACGATCATCGAAGCCCTTGTTCTCTTCTTCCTGGTGGCCTCCTCATGAGCGATGACAGTGGACTCTGGTTGCTGGCCGCGGGCCCGGCCAGCGCGACCGCGTTGTACTGGGCGCTATACCGGTACTACCGCAATACCGACAAATCCCACGCCTTCGAGCGCGAGACCTTGGTGGAGGCCAAGCCGGTAACCGGCTCGGACCATCGGGTCGATACGATCACCGGCACCCAGGAAACCCGCATCCGCGGCGACAACGTGCGCGCCTACCGCACCCGGGTGATGCGGGACAGCAGCTGACCCCCAGCGCTGTCGGCATGATCGTGACCCCGCCCAGCACGTGGCCGTCGGCGTCGGTCGACGATCTGGCGTTTTTGGCCCTGGGCGGCACGCAACCAAGTGCCGTGCCCGCCCCTTCCCCGGGCGGACACGGCGTCCCCATTCTCGCGCCAGGCGGGCGTAGCGACGCCCGACCGGGTTACAGCTTCAGCGAGCCTTCCACATCCAGCACGGTGCGACGCGCCAGTGCCAGGTTGGCTTTCTGGCGGTCCAGTACCACGTAGAAGAACAGGCCTTTGTTGGAGGCCACCGGACGCAGCACGTGGTACGCGCGGCCCAGGGTGATCAGCATGTCTTCGATGACGTCGTTGAGCTTGAGCGACTCGGCCGTCTTCATCTTGGCGCGCAGCACTTCGGTGTTGCCGGCCGCGGCCAGTTCCATGTCCACGCCGGAGCCGGCTTCGCCGAGCAGCATGCCGCTGTCGTAGTCGACCAGGGCCACGGCCTGCGCGCCATTGATCTGCATCAGGGCGTCGAGGCAATCGGTGATGCTCTTGTTCATTCTGTTTTCCTTATCAAGTGGAGGTGGGTCAATCAACGTGTTCGGGTGTCGGCCGGCATCGCGGCGGTGAGGCGGCGCACGCACTGTTTGGCGTGCCACAGCACCTGCCCCATCGCACTGGTCTGGTCGCAGGCGGCCATCAGCAGTTGCGGCGGCTGCACGGGGATGGTCAGCATCAGCACCTTGCCGTGCGCCGCTTCCAGGATCAGCGCACCGAGCGAGCCCATCACCAGCTCGCGACCGAGCGCTTCGGCCAGCGCCAGCATCGAGCTGGTCATCGCGGCAAGGCGGCTGACGGTCTCTTCTTCGCGGCCGACCTGGGCCAGGGCGAAGCCGTCCAGGCTGGCGACCACCACGCCCATCAGGCCGTCCACGTCGTGTACGAGGGTGGCCAGGTGCGCGTCGACCTGCTCGCGCACCGCGCCGCTTGCCGGCAGGCGGGCTGCATCATTCATCGCAGGCCACCAGGGTTTGGCATTCAATCTGACTCATCAGTACATCCATCACGGTAAGAACCTGCATCGGATCGCGCGGATCCACCATGACGATGGGCAGCGCTCCATCGTCGTGTTCCAGCCACTGTTCGCAGGCGGCGCGCTGCGCCGGGGCGGCATCGTCCATTCGGGTCACGCCCATTACCACCGGCAGCGGCGCGGGGTGGCGCTCGACCGCGTCCAGATAGGGCTGCACCTGCTGCTGGGGTAGCCCGGCGTGGGCGTTGACCAGCACGATCGCGCCACTGGCACCTTCGAGCAGGATCGGCCACAGGAAGTCGAAACGGGTCTGACCGGGCGTGCCGTACAGCCGCAGCCGGTCGCCGCCCGGCAGGTCGATGTCGCCGTAGTCCATCGCCACGGTGGTGAATGGTTTGTCGGCGCCCGGGTCGGTGTTGCGCACCTCGGTAGAGACCGCCCTGCCCTGTGCCAACGCCTGCACCAGGGTCGACTTGCCGGCGCCCATTTCGCCCAGCACCACGATCTTGTATTCACGCATTTCATCGACTCCAGCGGTTACGCACATCACGCCACATCCGGGCCAGCGCATTGCTGGCAGCCGGCTTGGCGGGCGCTACGGTCAGCGCCGGCATCGGGGCAGCACTTGGATGCGCATAGCCGCTGATATAGGCGGCATTGAAGAAGGCCTGGACCTCCACACGGGGCAGGCCCAGGATCGAACTGCAGCTACCCACATCCAGCGCATGCCGGATCATCAACGCGCAGATCCGAAAGTCGTCGTGGCGGTGCGCCAGTACGCGGAAATCCGGCCAGCGACGCAGTCGCAGGCAGGTGTCGTCCTGCAGCGGTGGCAACGGGGCACCATCGCCGGCTGCATGCAGGCCCGCTTGCCAGAGCAGCGGACGCAATGCCACCGGTCGGGATCGAGCCGCCTGCGCATCGAACAGGCTGCGCGCAACGGGCAGCAGCTCAAGGGTGGGCTGCGGACCCACCAGCGCCGCCTGGAACAGGGCCATCGACATCGCCGACGGCTCGGCCAGCACGCCCAGGTTGTGCTCGGTGTCCAGCCAGCACAGCACCTTGCCCCTGGACATGATCGCAGCGCAATGAATGGGGTCCTGCTGCTTGCGTTCGAGCATCAGGCGTCGGCGCAGCGCCTGCACGAAGAGCAGCGGCTGTGGCGCAGCGGAGGGAAGTGTCGGTTCGACGTCGAACGGCACACGGCGAAAGCGGCTCATACCGCGTGCCTTGCCGCGGCCGCGGACGATGAAACGGACAACATCATGGGGATCTTCGTGTGGGAGCGGATGCCTGGCCGGTGACGCTGGGCGGTCACCAGCCGACGGGGTTCTAGGAGACCATCCGGCCCCTCGATCGCGCCATGCAAATACTGTGAAAACGGTCGCCGCCGCAGGTGTTTGCAAGTATTGGTATGCGTTGCGCGCCACACTTCATCAGTTCAAAAGATGCAGTGCCCCTTTCGCACTATTTGTATATACAACAACAATCAAAGTGCACAGACTTTCGGCTCAGAACAGGGTGCAGGCCGCCTGAATCGCGATACGGGCGATCGGCAGGGTGCCGTGCCGTTCTCCACGCTTGTCCGCCAGGAGTTCCACCGTGCCCATCCGCGTCATCATCGCCGACGATCATCCCGTTGTCCGCCTGGGCGTTCGTGCCTTGCTGGAAGGTGCGGGCCGTTACCGCGTGGTGGCCGAGGCCGCCTGCGCCGATGAGCTTCTCTGCGCGCTGGAGCGCGCGCCCTGCGACGTGCTGATGACCGACTTTTCCATGCCCGGTGGCACCGCGCCGGACGGTCAGGCGATGCTGGCGATGATCCACCGCAGGCACCCGGCGTTGCCGGTGGTGCTGATGACGATGTTCACCAACGTACCGACGCTGCGGATGGCGATGAAGAACGGCGTGCGCGGCGTGATCGACAAGGCCTGCTCGCTGCTGGACATTCCCCGGGCAATCGACGAGGTCCTCAACGGTTCGGCCTATGTCTGCAGTTCGCTGCGCGCCGAGCTCTGCAACGGCGACGAAGAAACCGGCTCGCTGTGCGCCTGCCTGTCGCCGAAGGAACTGGAGGTGCTGCGGTTGTATGCCTCCGGGCTGAGCATCACCCAGATTGCCGCGCGCCTGGATCGGAGTATCAGCACGATCAGTCGGCAGCGCATTTCGGCGATGAACAAGCTGGGGATCCGCGCCGAATCGGAACTGTATGCGTTTGCCAGCGAGCACAGGCTTGCCATGGCACCCTGCCCGGCGCCGCCTGCGCCGTTGCAGTCGGCCGCATAGCGCCCGTGCGCGAGATGGCGCGGCGTTAACGCGGGCTGGCGCACGCTCTCCGGAGCGAATGGAAACCAGAGCAGATCATGAAGCAGGCAGTCCAATTTTTCGTGCTGGGTACGGCGTGGGTGGCCATGGTCAGCGCGTGCAGTCCGCAACCGGCGGCGGTCGTGACCGCGTCATCCTCCATGGCCGCCGCAGGCGCCCCGCCCGCAGATACGGGCCCGGCAGCGTCGGTGCCCGGAACCCAGGCCGGCGATGGTTTTGCCGAGCCGGCACCGGGTATCGCGGTCCGCGCGGTTCCCGGCACGCATGTCGAACATGATTTCAAGCGCAGCTACCTGACGCTGGATGCCTGGAAACTGTATCCGGCGGCGGGCAGCATCGGCACGCCGCTTATCGCCGTCGTGATGGATGGCTCCAATGACGTCACCTCGGCCGAAATGCGGATCGGCCGCAGCGATACGGCAGCCGATATCGCCGCCTGCCTCGTCGCGCCCGACGAGGCGACCGACCCGTCGGACACGGCAGAGATAGGCGGAGTGCGCTTCACCCATTTCACCGCCAGCGATGCGGCGATGAGCCACTACGTCTCCGCGGAGAGCTACCGCGCCGTGCACAACGGGGCGTGTTATGCGATTGACCTGATCGTTGCGGGCACCCGTCCGGACGTCTACGACCCGCCACGCACGCCGCCATTCACCAACGACGTTGCCAAGCAGCGGTTGGCAACGGCGCTCGCGGCCGTGCATTGGGTAGCGAAGGGCTGAGGATGACCGCGGCGGGGAGGGCCGCTATGCTGCCCTATCCTGCCCCCGAGGACGTCCCATGCGTACGTTGTATCCGGCCATCTCCCCCTACCGTGAGTTCGCATTGCCGGTGGATGGCCTGCACACCTTGCACGTCGAGGAATGCGGTACGCCGGACGGCATCCCCGTGGTATTCCTGCACGGTGGCCCCGGCGCGGGCGCGTCGCCAACCCACCGGCGGTTTTTCGATCCGGCGCGGTATCGCATCGTACTGATCGACCAGCGTGGCAGTGGCCGCTCCACGCCGTTCGGGGAGTTGCATGACAACACCACCGCGCACCTGGTCGCCGACATCGAGGCGGTACGTGCGCACCTGGGCATCGCGCGTTGGCTGGTGTTTGGCGGTTCGTGGGGGTCGACGCTGGCGCTGGCCTATGCACAGACCCATCCGCAGCGCGCCACCGGGCTGATCGTGCGCGGCGTATACCTGGGGCGCGCCGAGGAAAACCGCTGGTTCAACGAGGCCGATGGCGGGGCGCGCTGGGTGTTTCCCGAGCGTTGGGCACGGTACGAGGCACATATTCCGGAAGCAGAGCGCGGGGCGATGATTGCCGCGTATTGGACGCGCCTGGACAGCGACGACCGGCCCACGCAGATCGCCGCCGCACAAGCGTGGCTGGGGTGGGAGGACAACGCCGCCACGCTGGTACACGACGTCGATGCCGTCTCCACTGCCGATCCGCTGGACACGCTGGCCAAGGCCCGGATCGAGGCGCACTACTTCCGCCACAACGCGTTTCTCGTGCATGGCCAGCTGCTGCGCGATATCGACCGCATCCGCCACCTGCCGGGCGTGATCGTGCAGGGGCGCTATGACATCATCTGCCCCGCCCGCAGCGCGTGGGACCTGGCCTGTGCCTGGCCCGAGGCCCGGCTGGAGATGGTGTTGTCCGGGCATGGCGCTACCGAACCGGCCACCGCCGACGCGCTGGTGCGTGCCACGGACGATTTCGCCGACCGCATCAGCGGGCCATCGGCGCATTCGATTCAACGTTGAGATGTCGTGACGCGTGGTGGTGATGCGTCTGAAATCGACCTGCAGGAAATGGCATGAACACCTGGATCACCCTGCCCCGTACGTTCTACCAGCGACACCCGACCCAGGTCGCCCCGGACCTGTTGAACAAGCTGCTGGTGCGCGACGACGGTCGCGCCGGCCGCATCGTCGAGGTGGAAGCGTATGCAGGCAGCGAAGACCCGGCAGCCCACTCCTATCGCGGCATGACCGCGCGCACGGCCACCATGTTCGGCGAGGCCGGGCACCTCTACGTGTATTTCAGCTACGGCATGCACTGGGGCAGCAATGCGGTCTGTGGCGAGGTCGGGCAAGGCTGGGGCGTTCTGTTGCGTGCGTTGGAGCCGGTGGACGGTCTCGACCTGATCCGTGCCGCGCGTCCGGCCATCCGCCGCGATCCCGATCTGGCCAGTGGCCCAGGCCGGCTGTCGCAGGCGATGGGCATCACCAAGGCGCTGGACGGTGCCGATCTGGTGCGCAATGACCGGGGCGTGCGCATCGTCAGCGATGGGATGAACCCGCCGGACGCGCCGGTGGTGGGGCCGCGGATCGGGATCAGCAAGGCGGTGGCGCTGCCCTGGCGCTGGCATGTGCCGGGAAACGCCCACGTATCGGGACGTCGCAGCGCCAGCACGGGCAAGGGCTGACGGCCCGCGACGGGGCGCCCGCCGATCCCGTTCAGACAGGCAAATCGTCATTCCGGTGTAAAATTCATGGTTTTTAGCCGGAACCATGGCGAAAGCCCCCTACCGACCGCCCGTGCCCGGACCGGCCTTCATCCGCCTGCTGGCGGGGTTTGCCGACGGACCGTTGCCCACCTCCAGCCCGGATATTTCCGACCGCCTCAGCCAATGGGTGGATTGGAATCGGGCGGTAGCGTTGTCGCGGGCGCTGGATGGACGGTTGCCGCCGGTACCGCCGGATGCGCCGGTGTTCGACAGTGCCGAACAGGCCGAATGCGAACGGGTGCGCGCGGTGCTGATCGCCGCGATCATGGCCCCGGCCGAGGGCAAGCGCGCCCTGGCCGATGACTATGCCGCGCATCGCCAGCACTGCGTGAACCTGCAGCGGTCCATGCAGGCCTCCACCGGGCGCCTGCGCGGCCGGCTGCGCGACATGCTCGGTCACCTCTCGCCGGAACTGGCGCGGTTGGCCGAAGTGGATGCGGTGATGGAACAGACCCTGAGCCCGCGCGAGCAGAGCCTGCTGGCTGCGGTGCCGGCGCTGCTGGGCCAGCATTTTGAACGCCTGCACGAGTCGGCGCTGCCAGCGCCGACCGCAGGCGACACCGAGGAAGCGACGCCGTCCAGACCCCGCGATGGCTGGCTGGCGCGCTTCCACCAGGATATGCAGGACGTGCTGCTGGCCGAACTGGATGTTCGTTTTCAACCGATCGAAGGCCTGCTTGCAGCGCTTCGCCCCCGATAACTGGGACGTCATGTTCAGAACTAGTCTTTATTTCGTTGTCTTCCTTGCCGGCCTGCTGGCGGCGTGCTGGATCGGTGCGGGTTACCTGGGCAGCAATCCGGTCGGTGCCGCGGTCGCGGCGGTGATCGTGGCCTGCTACTGCGCCGGTGCGCTGGAACTGCTGCGCTATCGCCAGGCCACGCTCGGTCTTGGCCGGGCGGTCGCGGACGCGGACGCGGCGCAGGCCGACCTGGCCGGCTGGCTGGCGCGGGTGCCGGACGGGCTGCGCAACGCGGTGCGGCTGCGGGTGGATGGCGAGCGCATCGCCCTGCCCGCCCCGGTACTGACGCCGTACCTGGTGGGCCTGCTGGTGCTGCTGGGCATGCTCGGCACCCTGCTCGGCATGATGGCCACGCTGCGTGGCACCGGTCTGGCGCTGGAAAGCGCCACTGACCTGCAGGCCATCCGTGGCTCACTGGGCGCGCCGGTGGAAGGGCTGGCGGTCGCGTTTGGGACTTCGATCGCCGGTGTGGCGACCTCGGCGATGCTGGGCCTGCTGGCCGCGCTGTGCCGGCGCGAGCGCCTGCAGACCGTGCAACTGCTGGATGCGCAGATCGCCACCAGCCTGCACCCCCACTCGCAGGGCTGGCAGCGTGCCGAGGCCTTCCGCATGGCGCAGGCGCAGGCCGAGCTGATGCCGGCGCTGGTCGAGCGCCTGCATGCGTTGACCGTGGCGATCGAGGAGCGCAGCACCCAGACCCAGCAGCAGTTGCTCGACAGCCAGGAGCGTTTCCACGCCAAGGCCGACGCCGAACACGCACGCCTGGCCGCTGCGGTCGAGCTGGCGCTCAAGGACAGCATGGCCGCCAGTGCCCGTGCGGTCGGCGAATCGTTGCAACCGATCATGCAGGACACGATGGCCGCCATTGCCGGCGATACCCGCGCACTGCAGCAGCACGTGGGCGCTGCGGTGGAACAGCAGTTGAGCGGGCTCAACGCCGGCCTTGCAGCCAACCATGCCGCCAACGCGGAGACCTGGCGCGCCGCGCTGGCCGCCCAGCAGCAGAGCAACCAGCAGTCGAGTGAGGCGTTGCGCGCTGCGCTGGAGCAGCTGAGCACCCAGCACGATCAGCGTGCGGTGGGCCTGCTCGATGCACTCTCCGAGCGCATGGCCGACAACGTGCAGCACTGGAGTGCGGCGCAGACCGCGCAGCAGCAGACCCACCAGGCGCTCACCGCCGAGCTGCGCGACAGCCTGGCGCAGTTCACCGGGGAACACGCGCGCCAGGCCAGCGGCCTGGCCGATGCGCTGGCGTCCCGCCTGGACGCCACGGCCGAACGCTGGGCAACCGCCCAGCACGCGCAGCAGCAGGCCAACGACAGCCTGGTTGCCGCCCTCGACGCGGCATTGCAGCGGTTGACCGACCAGCACGATGCACGTGCCACCGCGCTGGTCGACTCCCTCGCCCACCGGCTGGAACAGAGCAGCGGGCAGACCGCGGCCCTGTGGCGTGCCGCGCTGGACGAGCAGCAGGCCACCAGCAGCGCGCTGGCCGAACGCAACCAGACGGCCTTGTCAGCGGTTGCCGGCACCTTCGATACCCAGGCCGCCGCGCTGGTGGAGGCGATGCAACAGTCGCAGCATACGTTGCAGGACGCACTGGAATCCCGCGATGCCCAGCGCCTGGCACAGTGGAGCGGCGCGTTCGAAGCGCTGACCGGCACGCTGGGCGAGCAGTGGTCTCAGACCAGCGCGCAGGTCGCGCAGCGCCAGCAGGCGATCTGCGATGCCCTGGCAAGCACTGCGCAGCAGATCAGCGCGCAGACCCAGGCCCACGCCAGCGACACCATCGCCGAGATCTCGCGTCTCGTACACGTCGCTTCCGAGGCGCCAAAGGCCGCCGCCGATGTGGTCGCCGAACTGCGCCAGAAACTCTCCGACAGCATGGTCCGCGATACCGCGATGCTGGACGAGCGCAGCCGCCTGCTGGCCACGCTGGAAACCCTGCTGGATGCGGTCAACCACGCCTCGACCGAGCAGCGCACGGCGGTGGACGCGCTGGTCACCACCTCGGCCGATCTGCTTGAACGGGTCGGCAGCCGCTTCACCGAGCACCTGGCGGTGGAAACCGGCAAGCTCGGCGAGGTGGCCGCGCAGGTCACCGGCAGCGCGGTCGAAGTGGCCAGCCTGGCCGATGCCTTCGGCGGTGCGATGCAGGTGTTCGGCACCGCCAGCGCCGATCTCGGGCAGCGCCTGGAGCAGATCGGCACCGCGCTGGATGCATCCTTGGCACGCAGCGACGAGCAGCTGGCGTACTACGTGGGCCAGGCACGCGAGGTGATCGACCTCAGCGTGCTGTCGCAGAAGCAGATCATCGAGGAACTGCAGCAGCTCGGCGCACGCCGGGGTACCGGCAAGGCCGCCAGCGCATGAGCGATGAGATCGAGGTCGACGGCGAGTCCGGCGCACCGATCTGGGCCGCCTTCGGCGACCTGATGTCGGTGCTGCTGGGCGCGTTCGTGCTGATCCTGGTCGGCGTGGTGGCGCTGCAACTGGAGCTGTCCACGCGCCTGGACCATGAGGTCAAGCAGCGTCAGGCCGAAGCGGCGCGGCGCAAGACCCTGGAGCAGGCACTGGCGGTGCCGCTCGCGGCCGGCCGGGTGACACTGGTGGATGGCCGCATCGGCATCCGCGGCAGCGTGCTGTTCGCGCTCAATTCCGACCAACTGCAGCCGGAAGGCCGCGAGCTGCTGAAAAGCCTGGCCGCGCCGCTGGCCGAGTATCTGTCCTCGCGCGAGGAAATCCTGATGGTCAGCGGTTTCACCGACGACCGCCAGGTGCGCGAAGGCAATCGCCAGTTCGCCGACAACTGGGCGTTGTCGGCCGAGCGCGCGCTTACCGTGACCCGCGCGTTGATCGCCGAAGGCGTGCCCGCCTCTGCGGTGTTTGCCGCCGCGTTCGGCGCCGAGCAGCCGGTCGGCTCCAATGCCGATGAGGACGGGCGTGCACGCAACCGGCGTGTTGAAATGGCGCCGATTCCGCGGCCCAGGCCGGCCAAGGCCAGCAATGGCGGCTAAGCCGGTCGATCCGCGCGCGCGGCTGGAACAGTGGCGCCAGCAACAGCTGGACCGGCACGACCCGGTCGCGTTCGCGGTGCTCGATGCCCTGCAGGCGCGTGCGGCGCGTGCGCAAGGGACCGCGCGCACGCTGCTGGAACAACGCTTGTCCGACCGCGTGGCGGCCTACGCCAGTGCGCTCCCGCGCGCTTCCCGGCGCGGCGGCGTCGCAGTGCCGCTGCGTGCGTCGCCATTGCGCGATCTGGTCGCGGAACTTGCTGCCCGCCCGCGCGTGTTGTCCACACCCGACGCGTCCAGCGGCGCGCAAACGGCGCCAACCGCTTACCCTGCCCTGCCGGCGATCGACGAATTCCGTGCGCTGTGGGCCACCGTGCGCAGCCGCAGCCAGGTACGCCAATCGCTGGCGGCCGCACCCAGCGATGGCGGTCCGCTGAACTCGGCGGTGCTGGTGCATCGCGCGATCACGTTGATGGGCGACATCTCGCCCGGTTACCTGAAACACTTCCTGGCCTACGTGGACAACCTGTCCTGGCTGGAACCGCTGCAGCCACGCAGTAGTGCGCCGGCGCGGGACGTGGGCCGCATTCCCAAGCCGCGTCGCGCACGCCCGGCCAAGTCCTGATCCACGCGGTCGGCCGACGGCCGGCATCGCACCCCTATACCAAGGTATATCGCGGCGAACCCACGGGCATCTAGGCCTGCGGGCGTGCGGTGCGGACAATACGCGCACCGGTTCGGCGCAGTGCGTCGCCCCGGATCCGCCCTTCCGCTACCGGATTTCCCCATGGATCCCGATCCTGCCGGGCGCCACGCGCCCCTGATCCACCCACTGCCCTGTTTCACCCCGGCGTCCGGCCGGCGGCTTCGGCTCGACTGAGTCACGGGAAGCCGACGGGCGCTGCCTGTCCGGAGGCTTTCCGATGAACTACAAGATCCTCTACATCACCCTGCGCCGCCTGATCGGTGAGCGCAACGTCGCCGCGCTGCGCAGCCAGCTGTTGCAGCACGGCGCACCGCTGTTCGCCCGTGCCCTGGCATTGGGCTCGGCGCGGATCATCGCCGACGCCTTGAGCCTGCTGCCGATCGTCGAGCGCGTCAGCGTGCTGCGCCACCTGCCCGCGCCGATCCGTACCGCCATGAAGCCGCTGTGCTCGCGCGGCAATCCCCGTTTTCCGCTGCCGATGGTGACGTTTTCCGTCGCCCGCGCGCAGCACGCCTGAGGAGTTCCCCATGACCCTGCTGAACGCATGGTTCGATGCCTTCCTGCGCAGCCGTCGCGCCGGCAGCCTGTTCCGTCGCCGTGCCCTGCCCGAGGCGGGCATCGGCCGCGGTGCGGCCACATCGGTGCCGGTGGACTTCAGCGATGGCCTGCTGCGGTTGGCGCATGCGCCCTTGGCCACTGCACTGGCCGCGCTGGATTCGCATCCCGATGGACTGAGCATGCATGAGGCCGGCGAGCGCCTCGACCGTGTCGGCCCCAACGAAATCGATCACGAAAAGCCGCTGCCGTGGTGGCGCCATCTGTGGCAGTGCTACCGCAACCCGTTCAACCTGCTGCTGACCCTGTTGGCGGCGGTCTCCTGGCTGACCGAAGACCTCAAAGCGACCGTGGTGATCGGCACCATGGTGGTGCTGTCCACCCTGATCCGCTTCATTCAGGAAGGGCGTTCCAACCGCGCCGCCGAGCGGCTCAAGGCGCTGGTCGGCAACAACGCACGCGTGCTGCGGCGTTCGGCGGGGACCGAGGCGGCCGACGTGGCCGACCAGTACTTCGGCGCGCACCTGCACAGCCGGCGGCCGGCGCAGCAGCGCTCGCTTCCGATCCGCGAACTGGTCCCCGGCGACCACATCGTGCTCTCGGCCGGCGACATGATCCCGGCCGACTGCCGCGTGCTCACGGCCAAGGATCTGTTCGTGGCGCAGGCGGCGATGACCGGCGAGTCGCTGCCGGTGGAGAAGTTCGCGGTGCCCGATGTCGCCCAGGCCAATCTACTGGAACAGCCGAACCTGCTGTTCATGGGCACCAACGTGGTGTCCGGGACGGCCACGGCGGTGGTGCTGGCCACCGGCAACCGCACCTGCTTTGGCACCATCGCCCAGCGCAGCACCGCCACCGAGCGGGCGCCCACCGCCTTCCAGGCCGGCGTCAACAGCGTCAGCTGGCTGCTGATCCGCTTCGCGCTGGTGATGGTGCCGTTCGTGCTGCTGGTCAACGGCGTGACCAAGGGCGACTGGACCGAAGCATTCCTGTTCGCACTGTCGGTGGCGGTCGGGCTGACCCCGGAAATGCTGCCGATGATCGTCACCTCCACCCTGGCCAAGGGCGCGGTGCTGTTGTCGCGGCGCAAGGTGATCGTCAAGCGGCTGGATGCGATCCAGAACTTCGGCGCGATGGAAGTGCTGTGCACCGACAAGACCGGCACCCTCACCCAGGACCGGATCGCGCTGGAGCGGCATACCGATGTGTTTGGCAACGACTCGCAGGACGTGCTCACCTTCGCCTACCTCAACAGCCACTTCCAGACCGGGCTGACCAACCTGCTCGACCGCGCGGTGCTGGAGCACGTGGAGCTGCAGACCGAGCTGCGCCTGGCGCAGGACTACCGCAAGGTCGATGAGATTCCGTTCGACTTCGAGCGCCGCCGCATGTCGGTGGTGGTGTCCGAGCGCGACGACCACCACGAGCTGATCTGCAAGGGCGCGGTGGAAGAGATGCTGGCGGTGTGCAGCACCGTGCGCGAGGATGGCCGCGACCTGCCGCTGGACGCGGCGCGGCTGGCCCGGGTGCGGCAGACCACCGAGGAGCTGAACGAACAGGGCCTGCGCGTGGTGGCGGTCGCGATGAGGGAAACCCCGGCGACCCAGCAGGTCTACTCGCAGGCCGACGAACAGGGCCTCACCCTGCTCGGCTATGTGGCGTTCCTGGATCCACCGAAGGAATCCACCGCGCAGGCGCTGCAGGCCCTGGCGGCGCTCGGCGTGGAGGTGAAGGTGTTCACCGGCGACAACGAGCTGGTCACCGCGCGGGTGTGCGCCCAGGTGGGCCTGCACGCCGATGCGATCCTGACCGGGCCGCAGATCGAACGCATGGACGATGCCGCCGTTGCCGACGCACTCACCCGCCACCGTGTGTTCGCCCGGCTCACCCCCCTGCACAAGGAACGGCTGGTACGTGCCCTGCGCGCGCAGGGCAAGGTGGTGGGGTTCCTCGGCGATGGCATCAACGATGCGCCGGCCCTGCGCGCGGCCGATATCGGCATCAGCGTGGACAGCGCGGTGGACATCGCCAAGGAGGCCGCCGACATCATCCTGCTCGAGAAGAGCCTGATGGTGCTCGAAGAAGGCGTCATCCAGGGCCGGCGCACCTTCAGCAACATGCTCAAGTACATCCGCATGACCGCCAGCTCCAACTTCGGCAATGTGTTCTCGGTGCTGGTGGCCTCGGCCTTCCTGCCGTTCCTGCCGATGCTGCCGCTGCAACTGCTGGTGCAGAACCTGCTGTATGACATCTCGCAGATCGCCATTCCCTTCGACAACGTGGACGAAGAGCTGGTGCGCAAGCCGCTGAAGTGGAACCCGGCGGACATCGGTCGCTTCATGGTGTTCTTCGGGCCGATCAGTTCGATCTTCGACCTGAGCTGCTTTGCCCTGATGTGGTACGTGTTCGACGCGCGCACCGTGGCCGACCAGAGCCTGTTCCAGTCGGGCTGGTTCGTGGTGGGCCTGCTCACCCAGACCCTGATCGTGCACATGATCCGCACGCCCAAGGTGCCGTTCGTGCAGAGCATTGCCGCCCCGCCGCTGCTGGTGATGACCGGGCTGATCATGGCCATCGGCGTGCTGCTGCCGATGAGCCCGCTGGCCGGCTACTTCAAGCTGCAGGCGCTGCCGCCGGGCTACTGGCCGTTCCTGGTCGCGATCCTGTTCGGCTATGCGGTGCTGACCACGCTGCTGAAGAAGGTTTACATCCGTCGTTACGGGTGGCAGTGATGGATCTCAATCCGCATCTGCCGCCGTTCAATGCCGGGGCCACGGTCAGCACGCTGATCAGCCTGGGTACCGCCTTCGTGCTCGGTTCGGCGATCGGCCTGGAGCGCCAGCTGCGCCAGCGCACGGCCGGGCTGCGCACCAATACGCTGGTGGCGGTGGGCGCGGCGGTGTTCGTCGATCTGGCCGTGCGCTTCCATGACATGTACGGCGGGCCGCCCTCGCCGCTGCATGTGGTGGCCTACGTGATCTCCGGCGTCGGTTTCCTCGGCGCCGGGGCGATCATGAAGGACGGTGCGCAGGTATCCGGGCTCAACACGGCCGCCACGCTGTGGGGCTCGGCGGCGGTGGGCGCCTGTGCCGGGATCAAGCTGTTGCCCGAGGCGGTACTGGCCGCGCTGTTTGTACTGGCCGCCAACACACTGCTGCGGCCGGTAGTCAACCGCATCCAGCGGCAACCGCTGCAGGAAGCGTCCGGCGAGGCTACCTACGCGGTCACTGTGATCTGCCAGCGTGACCGGCAGGCCGAGGTGCTGGACCAGCTGCTGGTGCTGCTGGAGCAGGCGCACTACCCGGTACGGGCAGTGGAGCCGCGGCCGTTCGGCGACCGCGACGTGGAAATCGAAGCCGTGCTGTATGCGACGGCGGTGGATGCCGATGAGCTGGATGGCGTGCTGGCTACGCTGTCGGCCACGCCCGGCGTATTGCAGGGGTTCTGGAATGCCACGCTGGAAGACTGATACCGGCCCACCACGGTGCCGATGCTATGCTCCGCGCGCCGCTTGTTGCGGCGCTCCACCCTGTACCAACGGGAGTCGTTCCGATGCCCTCTTCGCCTTCGCGGCACACCCTGGCCCTGCTCGGCCTGGGCGTGGTCATGGCCGCGATCTTCGCCGCCGATACGCTGACCGATTACGCCGTGGCCGCCGCGTGCTTCTATGCGGCGGTGATCCTGGCCGCGTCGCGGGTCATGAGTGCACGCGGGTTGGTGCTGCTGGCGGCAATCTGTATCGCGCTGACCGGGCTGAGCTTCTTCCTGACCCGCTTCGGCACCTACCGCATCGGTCTGGTCAACTCGGCCATCGGCATGCTGGTGATCGTCATCACCACCTACCTGTCACTGAAAATGGAAGCGGCCAAGGCCGCCGTTCAGGAAGCGCAGGCGCGTCTGCTGCGCGTTGCGCGCGCCTCCACGGTGGGCGAGCTGACCACCTCCATCGCCCATGAAGTCAACCAGCCGCTGGCCGCCATCGCCAGCAGTGCCGAAGCCAGCCAGCGCTGGCTGGCGCAGGCGCCGCCGAACGTGGAGAAGGCGCGGCAGACGTTGGCGCGCATCCTCGCCGATGCGCACCGCGCCAGTGACGTGATCGCACGCATCCGTGGCTTGACCCAAGGTGCCAGCCCGGAACGACACGGCTTCGATCTCAACCAGGCGGTGCTGGAAATGCTGGCGTTGTCGCGCAGCGAGCTGGAGCAGCACGCGGTGGCGGTGAACACCCAGTTCGATGACCAACTGCCGCTGGTATTCGGGGATCGTGTACAGGTGCAGCAGGTGATCGGCAACCTCATTCTCAACGCGGTCGATGCGATGGCCGGAATTCCCGCCGGTGCGCGTCGTCTGACGCTGCGTAGTCTCCGCGTGGATGACGCACGCGTCGCACTGAGCGTGCGCGACCATGGCAGCGGGCTGCCATTGGAAGCACCGGAGCGCGTGTTCGATGCCTTCTGGACCACCAAGTCGGGGGGGCTGGGGCTGGGCTTGAGCCTGAGCCGCAGCATCCTGGAGGCCAACGGCGGCCTGATCCGCGCCGAGCCGGCCGAAGGCGGTGGCGCGCGTTTCGTGTTCGAGCTGCCGGTCGATGCCGGGGCCGACCATGGCTAAGCCCGCTGCACCGGCCGGCGAGCCCGCACCGATCGTCTACGTGGTCGACGACGACCATTCGGTGCGTGCCGCGCTGGAAGACCTGCTGGCCTCGATGGGGCTGCAGGTGCGCGCCTTCGATTCCATCGCCGCCTTCCTGCAGCATCCGCGCCAGGATGCGCCAGCCTGCCTGGTGCTGGACGTGCGCATGCCGGGCCAAAGCGGGCTGGAGTTCCATCGGCAGATGGCCAGCCATGGATTGACGCTGCCGGTGGTGTTCATCACCGGGCACGGCGATATCGCCATGGGCGTGGCCGCGATGAAGGAAGGCGCCATCGAGTTCCTGACCAAGCCGTTCCGTGACCAGGAACTGCTGGATGCGATCCACCTCGGCATCGAGCGCGACCGTCTGCGCCGCCGTGATGAGGAGGCGCTGGACATCCTGCGCCAGCGCTGGGTGGCGCTTACCGCTGGCGAACGTGACGTGGTGGATGGGGTGGTGCGCGGCCGCCTCAACAAGCAGATCGCCGGCGAACTGGGCGTCAGCGAGATCACGGTGAAGGTGCGCCGCGCCAACGTGATGCGCAAGATGCAGGCCCGCACCCTGGTCGATCTGGTGCGGATGTACGACCGGTTGGGGCCGGGCTGATCACCGCCGCGACTGGGCAGATAAGCAATCGGCATGAACCGGCCCCGCTGCACGGGCCGGCAGCTTCCTAGAATGCAGGCTGGCCGCGCCTGCGGCACCTCTCCCCTGCTGGATCCTGCCGATGCGCGTTGCCCTGCCCCTCGCCCTGCTTGCCCTGTGCACTGCGCTTGCCGCATGCCAGCAGCCCCCTTCGGCCAGTCCGGTAGCGACTGCGGAAGCGGCGCCGGCCGCCGAGGAAATCGCCTGGCGGCATGGCGATGTGGAGGATGCGTTCGCCGATGCGCAGCAGTCCGGCAAGCCGGTGCTGCTGTACTGGGGCGCGGTGTGGTGCCCGCCGTGCAATAAGCTCAAGGCGACCCTGTTCCGTGATCCGGCCTTCATCGCGCTCACCCGACAGTACGTGCCGGTTTACCTGGACGGCGACCTGGAAGGCGCGCAGGCGCTGGGCGAGCAGTTCGGCGTGCGCGGGTATCCCACGCTGATCGTGCTGGATCCGCAGCGCCACGAAATCACCCGCCTGGCCGGCGGCAACGACAGTGCCGAACTGACCCGCGCACTCACCCTGGCGGCCAAGCGACGCACCGCCGTGGCCGACGTGCTGCGGGTGGCGGTGGTGTCGCCGCAGCGGGTGTCCGAAGACGACTGGCGCATCCTGGGCGACTACGGCTGGGAAGTGGATGCCAACCGCCTGTCCGGGCAGCGCGACCCGGCGGTGCTGTTGCGGCAGTTGGCCAAGGCCGCGCCGGCACCGGCGTTGCAACGGCGCTTCGCCCTGCTCGCCCTGGGCGCGGAGGCCAACGGCAAGGACAAGGCGGCTCCCGGCGGTGAGGCGCGCGAGCAGGCCCGTGCACTGCTGACCACGGTACTGGCGGCGCCCACCGAGGTGCGCGCCAATCGCGATCTACTCGGCTACCAGGGTCCGGCGCTGGTGGCACGTGCGGCGGCGACGCCCGAACAGGGCGAGCAATTGGGCGCGCAGCTGTTGGCCGCGCTGGAGCGTGCCGATGCCACCCAGGACAACGCGGCCGATGCGCGGCTCTCCAGCGTGATCACGGAGTTGAGCCTGTTCAAGCAGCAGCATGCCGGTGCGCCGGTGCCGGCGGCATTGGCCGAGAAGGCGCATGAGCGGGTTGCCGCGGCCGACGCGGCGGCCAGGACCCCTCACGAGCGACAGGCGACGATCAGCACAGCGGTGTACGTGCTGCGTGAGGTCGGCGACGACGCCGCGGCGGAAACGCTGCTGCTGGCCGAGCTGGATCGCAGCCAGACGCCGTATTACTACATGCCCGAGCTGGCTGAACTGGCCGAGGCGCGCGGCGACAAGGACGCGGCGCTGGACTGGCTGCGCAAGGCCTACGACGGCGCGCAGGGCCCGGCGACGCGGGTGCAGTGGGGCGTGTTGTATGTGGAGGGGCTGGTGCGGTTGCGCCCCGAGGACAACGCGGCAATCGAACAGGCGACCGCGCAGGTGATCGCCGAACTGGATGCGCAGCCGGCCGGGTACCACCAGCGCACGCGGCAGCGCTTCGAGCGGTTGGCGGGCACGTTGCAGACCTGGAGCCGCGTCCACCACGGCCAGGACACGCTGGGCCGCCTGCAGGCGCGCATGGGCGAGACGTGCGCGAAGGCCGCGCCGGGCGCAGATGCCAGCGCCGCCTGCGACCGCTGGCTCAAGGGATAAGCAGCCTCAACAGGCGACCACGGAGAACGCGTTGACCGGTAGTGCCGGCCGCTGGCCGGCTCTCGCCCTTGCCATGCTGCAGGGCCGCTATTTACCCTCGCAACGTCGCGCCACCGTCGACATACAGATCGCTCATGGCGATGTGGCCGGCCTGCTCGGAGAGCAGGAACATCACCGCCTGGGCGATGTCCGCCGGCGTGGCCAGTTTCCGCAGCGGAATGCCGGTCTTGTACGTATCGGGAGTGCCGTCGATCACACGCTGGGCGCCGTCGGCGTCCTCCCACATGCCGGTCTGCATGGCGGTGAGGGTGGATCCGGGCGCGACGATGTTGCAGCGGATGCCATGCGGGGCCAGTTCCAGCCCGAGGCACCGGGTGAACATGGTGGCTGCGGCCTTGGAGGCGGCATAGGCCGCCATGCCGTGGCGCGGAACACCGGCGGCATTGGAGCTGACGGTCACGATGGCGCCCTTGCGACGCGGCGTCATTACCCGCGCCAGCGCACGGCAGACATGGAACACCCCGTCGGCGTTGACCGCGAACACGCGCCGCCATTGCGCGTCGTCGATCTGGTCCACCGTGCCCACTTGCAGCACGCCGGCAACGTTGATGCCGAAGCCGATCGGGCCGAGCGTGGTCTCGGCCCAGGCGACCACTGCGTTCACGGCCGCCGCGTCGGTGACATCGAGCGACCGCACATGCAGGTTGGCGTGCGAAGGCAGCACCGGCACCGCAAGGTCGGTGGCGATCACCACGCTGCCGCTGTCCAGCAGCAGCTGCACCAGTGCCGCGCCGATCCCGCCGCCCGCGCCGGTAACCAGAGCGAGGGTGCCGTCGAATCCGGTCAGTTTCATCGGGACGTTTCCTTTGGTAGCGCACTTGCCGGGGGCGTATCCCAGCGCTGCAGATGGGTGGACAGCCACGGCGCAAGCTGGGCCACGGCATCGCGGCCGGTCAGCTCTGCATGCAGGAACGGCAGTTCGAGCGCATCCACCTGCCCTGCATGCGCGTTCCACAGCGCGGATTGAAGATGGGGTCGCGCGGCGTGGTCGCGGCCAGCGCGAACGTGCCGCAGGCGACCGGTGTAGGGACGATGGTGATGTTCGCGGATCAAACCATTGGTGCCGGTGACCGCACGCACCACGCCATCCAGTACCGCATCGGGCAAGTTGCCCAGCGCGCTGTCGCCACGGCGCAGGAACGCCAGAATGCGCGCACGACTGTCCAGCTCGGGATGCGCATCGGGGTCATGCCCTGCAATGGCCAGCAATGCGCGCAGCGCGGCCACGGGGTCGGGCGCGGGTTCGGCGCGCCAGCATTCGCTTGGGTAGGCATCCAGCAGCACCAGCTCGCCCACCTGACGACCGACGGCCTGCAGGCGCACTGCCATGGCCTGGGCGATGATCCCGCCCACCGACCAGCCCAGCAGGTGGACGGCGCCTTCGGGCTGGACCGACAGCACGCGGTCCACATAGGTGGCCGCAAGCGCGTCGATGCTGTCCGGTAGCGGCTGTGCGGTGTCCAGTGCGGGCGACTGCAGGCCGTGGACGTCACGGGCCGGCTGCAGGGCGCGGGCGAGGTCACGATAATTCCAGGCGATGCCACCGGCGGGGTGCACCACGAACAACGGTGCCCTGCCCGGCTCGCCACTGGCCAGGCGGATCAAGGGCGCCAAGCCATCGTCGGTCTCGGCGGTGGGCGCGTCCAGCAGTGCGGCCAGGCCCGCCACGGTGGGGTGGGTGAACACCGCGCCGAGGCCCGGGTCGCGCTGCCAACGGTGCTGGATGGCCAGCAGCAGGTGCACCGCGGACAGCGAATCGCCGCCGAGACTGAAGAAATCGGCGTCGGCACTGATCGGCGCCTCCCGCCCCAAGACCTGCGAGAACAGCGCCGCCAATACCTGCTCGGTTTCCGTGTACGGCGCACGGCCGTCCTGCGCGTGCAGCGGGGGCGCGGGCAGCGCGTTGCGATCAAGCTTGCCGTTGGCGGTCACCGGCCAATGCTCGACCACGACCAGCGCGCTGGGCAGCATGTAGTCCGGCAGGCGTGCGGCAATGCCGCTACGAATGCGGTCGATGTGGAGGCCCTCGCCAGAGACGTAGCCGACCAGGCGGCGCTCGCCCGGCCGGTCCTCACGCAGCAGCACTTCCGCACGGGTCACCCCGTGCTGCGAACGCAGCGCGGCGTCGATTTCGCCCGGCTCGATGCGCAGGCCGCGCAGCTTGACCTGGTGATCGCTGCGGCCCAGGTACTCCACCGCGCCGTCGCTGCGCCAGCGGGCGACATCGCCGCTGCGGTACAGCCGGCCGCCGGCCACGTGCGGATCGTCCAGGAAGCGTTCGGCGGTGAGATCGTCGCGGCCGAGGTAGCCGCGTGCCAGTTGCACCCCGCCCAGGTACAAGTCGCCGGGTACGCCGGGCGGCAGCGCACGCAGCTGCGCGTCGAGCACGTAGAGCCGCGTGTTCCAGACCGGATGACCGATCGGCACCGGGTGGGAGCGATCATCGCGACTGGCGGGCCATGCGCTCACGTCCACGGCGGCTTCCGTGGGCCCGTAGAGATTGTGCAGTTCCGCATCGACGGTGGCGTGGAAGCGATCGCGCAACGACGGCTCCAGCGCTTCGCCGCTGGTGAACACCCGGCGCAGCGTCAGGCCCTGCGCGGCAGGAACCGACAGGAATGCATCCAGCATCGAGGGCACGAAATGCACGGTGGTGATGGCCTGTTCGCGGATCAGCGTGGCCAGCAGGGTCGGATCACGGTGTGCGTCGGGCGCGGCGATCACCAGCGTGGCCCCGCACAGCAACGGCAGGAAGAACTCCCAGACCGACACATCGAAGGTCGCCGGGGTCTTCTGCAGAATGCGCTCGTCACTGCCAACGCTGTAGTGACCGCGCATCCATTGCAGCCGGTTGACGATGGCGCGGTGTTCGATCAGCACGCCTTTTGGATCCCCGGTCGAGCCGGAGGTGTAGATGACGTAGGCCGCGTCCTGCGGGTGCACCGTATCGACCAGTGTGGCGTCGTCCGTATCGTTCCACGCCTGCGGGGACAAGACCGCCAAGCCGGGGAAACGGGCGGCATCCTCGGCCTCTGCCAGGACGCAGACCGGCTGCGCGGACGCGAGTATCCGCGCCAGTCGTGCATCGGGATGGGCCAGGTCGACCGGCAGGTAGGCCGCGCCCGCCCGCAGCACGGCCACCAGCGCCACGACCAGGTCCAGCGAACGGGGCAATGCGATCACCACCCGCGACTCGCGCGCCGCGCCCAGCGCCTGCAACTGCAACGCCAGGGCCCGGCTGCGGCGTTCCAGCGCGGCGTAGCGCATCGTCTGGCCCGCGAACGCCAGCGCAATGGCCCTCGGGTGGGTCTGCATCGCGTTCGTCAGCAAGGCGCTCAGCGATATGTCCGGCAGGGCCTGCGCGGTCGCGTTGACCTCGTATAGATAGCGCTGCGCTTCGGCCGGGGTGGCCAGGGCAATATCGTCCATGCGCCCGTCGCGCTCGTGCACGTCCAGTGCCGCGGCGATGAAATGCAGCAGCCGATCGGCATGCGCACCTACCTGCGCGGCGTCGTAAAGGGTTGGGTTGGCTTCGATTTCCAGGTCCAGCAGTGTGCTGCCATCCCCCCGGAATCCGAACGTGATGTCGTCCACCGGACCGGTACCCAGCACCTCCAGCCGGGTCTGCACACCCGCCAGCGGCAGCGGCCGATAGAACGGCTGCACGTTGACCATCGGGCCGTGCAGGCGGCGTTGGCCACCGATCAGTCCCAGGTCGCGGCGCAGCTGTTCGCCACGGTAGCGGCCGTGACGGCGGCCGCGCAGCAGGTCACGCGCGACCGTGCGGACAAAGCCGGCAACGCTGTCATCGGCCGCGCTCACGCGTAGCGGCAGCACATTCATCACCATGGCCGGCACCCGTGCCGACACGCTGCCCAGCCGTCCCATGAACGGCACGCCCAGCACCACCTCGTCCAGCGCGCTGAAACGGCGGCAGTACGCAGCCGTCAGCGCGCTCAGCAGGTCCGGCCACGGTTGCCCGATCTGCTGCGCGACGGCCTGCACGCGAGCGCGCAACGCGTGCGGCACGTCCCTGACCAGGCGCAGCGCATCTGCGGCGGCGGCAGCGGCAATGCCTATCAGCCCTTCCGCCGCAGGCGCGCCGGACAGGTACTGACGCCAGTACGCGCCATCGGCATCACGCCGCTCACTGCCTGCGTATGCGGCGTCCTCGGCGATCACGGGCGCAAATGCAGCCAGCCCGGGATGTTCGCCACGGCTCCCGCCGTAAAGGGCGCAGACCCGCTCGCTGAAGAGCGCCATCCCGTAGCCATCGGTGGCCAGGTGATGCACGCGCAGGTACCACATGTACCGGTCGGGGCCGAGGACGAACAGGCAGTGCTGCGCCAGCCGGTCACGCGCAGGGTCCACCGCCCGCAACCGGTCCTGGTCCATCGCCGCGCCTGCCGCGGCGGCAGGATCGGCCTGCAAGCTCAGGTCCACCACGCGCATGGCGGGCACGTGGTCGGGGTCATGCCACTGCTGCGGCTGGCCATCGTCGCCCACGCTGAAGCGCAGCGCGAGCGCTTCTGCTTCGTGCGCGGCAGCATCCGCCGCGGCAACGAAGCTGCGGACGTCGAGGGCGCCTTCCACCCACACCGCATGCGCGGTATTGAAGGCGGCCGGCGCGTCGGCCAGGCGCTGCGCATACCACAGGCCGGTCTGCGCCTCGGTCAGCGGGTGACGGTGCGCGGCTTCATGCACCTGGTCCACGCGTGCGTTCATGCGCGGTCGGCGCGGGCCTGCAGCCGCTGCACCACGCCCCACCAGCCGGCCAGCGTGGCGTGCTCGGCCAGATGGCTGAACTCCAGCGGGATCCCGCTCTCGCCCCACGCCAGCACCAACCCAAGCACCCGCATCGAATCCAGCCCCAGGTCGATCAGGTTGTCCTGATCGCCAATGGTCTCCGGCGCTTCGCCAAGCATGCCGGCCACATCGATGCGCATGCGTTCAAGGTCGAGGGCGACTACGCGCGTATCGGGGCTCATGCCAGGGTCTCCAGCAACTGGTCGGTGGTCAAGGGCACGCCGCAGGTCCGCGCGATCAACTGCATCGCCATATCGTGATCGGCACGGGAGAAATCGGCCACGGCATCGGCCGCGATGAAGGCTTCGATATCGCGCTGGAACGCCTCGCTCACCGTCGCCGCGCAGCCGATATGCGCGTACACGCCGGTGACCAGCAACTGGTCGCGGCCGCGCGCACGCATCATTGTTTCCAGGTTGCTGCGCTGGAACGCGCTGTAGCGGTGCTTGACCAGTACGTGGTCGCCCGCCGCCGGGGCCAGCGCAGCGAGGATCGCTTCGTGTTCCGGCGTGGCGTGCATGCCGGGCCCCCACAGATCGGCCTGCAGGCCACGGTCGCGGCGATCCTGGTTGCCCCGCTGTGCGGTGTAGAACACCGGAATGCCGCGGGCACGGCAGTGCTGCAGCAGGCGGGCGATGTTGGCCACGGCCGGCGCCAACGGTGCCGCGTCGGCGTTGAATGCACCCAGAAAGTACTGCTGCATATCGTGCACCAGCAGCGCCAGGCGCTCGCTGCGCGGCTGCCAGGCACCGCGCGGGGCCGGCAGCTCGTTGGCCAGCGGCAGGGAATAGTCGGCAATCTTCGGCAGCGCCATCAGCGCGGTCCTCCTGTCTGTTGGATGTAACGTTCGCGCAGTTGCGCGCGCAGTTCGCGACGGCTGATCTTGCCGACCGCCGTGGTGCCGAACGCCTCGACGAACACCACCTGGTCGGGCACCTTGAACGCAGCCAGGCCACGTCCACGCACCCAGGCCTTGAGGCTGGCTGCCGTCGGCGGGGTATTTCGTGCGATCACGAATGCGCAGCTGCGCTCGCCCAAGTACGGATCGGGCATGGACACCACCGCCGCATCGAACACCTCGGCGTGCGCCAGCAGATGGTCTTCGATCTCTTCGGCGGAGATCTTCTCGCCGGCCCGGTTGATGTGGTCCCCGGCCCTGCCCTGCACCACCAGGTAGCCACCGGCCAGCTGCTGCACCCTGTCACCGGTGCGGTAATAGCCGTCTTCGGTGAACGAGCGCGCATTGGCCGCCGCATCGTTGTGGTAGGCACGGATCGTATACGGACCGCGGGTGAGCAGATGGCCGACAGCGCCCTCGGCGACCGGATGGCCGTTGTCATCGACCACCAGTACCTCGTCGTCGGGCGAGATCGGTCGGCCCTGCGTGCCCACCACCACGTCCTGCGGGTCGTGCAGCCGCGTGTAGTTCACCAGCCCTTCGGCCATGCCGAACACCTGCTGCAACTGGCAGCCCAACGCATCGATCACGCGCCTGGCCGCTTCCGGCACCAGCTTGGCGCCGCCCACCTGCAGCACGTTCAGGCTGGACAGATCATGCGTCGTACTCCGGGCGGCCTGGGCCCACAGCAGCGCCAACGGTGGCACCAGACCCACACAGGTGACGCCTTCGCGCGCGATCAACGGAAACGCTACATCCGGTCCCGGGCCCGGGCTGAGTACCACCCGCGCACCGGCGTACAACGCACCGAAGAAACCGGGTGAGCTCATCGGGAAGTTGTGCGCGGCCGGCAGCGCGACCAGGTACACGCTGTCGCGGTCGATACCGCAGATGCCGTTGCTGGCACGGAACGAATAGATGTAGTCGTCATGCGTGCGCGGGATCAGCTTGGACAACCCGGTGCTGCCACCGGACAGCTGCAGGAACGCCACCGATTGCGGGTCCGGATCGGCCGGCAGCTGCGAGATATCCCCCTCCAGCGCCGCTACGGCACTGAACTCAGCTGCGTCGCCGACGATCAGCACATGCTGGAGCGTCGGCACCGCCGTCTGCAGTTCACGTGCAAGGGTGCGGTAATCGAAGCCGTCATGGCCGGATGCGGCAACGTAGCCGCGTGCCTGCGCCTTGCGCACGAAGTGGGTCACCTCGGTGATGCGATGCGCGGGCAACGCGTACACCGGGATCAAACCGGCACGCGTCAGCCCGCAGACCACTGTCACAAATTCGGGAACATTCCCCAGCTGCACCACCACGCGGTCGCCCGGCACCAGTCCGCCAGCGAGCAGGCCCGCGCCGATCCGGCCGGCTTCCTGCCACAACCCGGCGTAGCTCAGGCGGACCTCGCCCGCCACCACCGCGATGTCGTCGGCAAAGCGTTCGGCGCGATCACGCAGGAAACCAGGGAAGGTTTCGCCACGCCAGTAACCCGCGGCGCGATAGCGGGCGACCAGCGCCGCCGGCCAGGTCTGGCGCAGCGGCATCAGCGCAGATTCGTCCACGTCGTTCATCAGCAACTCCATTGACTCATGCAGAAGGCACGTGGTCGACGCCGAGGGCGTTCAACAGCGCGCCGAATTTCGCGGCGGTTTCGGCCACTTCCAATGCGGGCTCGGAGTCGGCGACGATCCCGGCCCCGGCATAGATTCGCGCCTGCCGGCCCTGCACGCGCGCGCAGCGGATCGCCACGTACCAGTCACCGTCGCCGTCGGCATCGGTCCAGCCCACTGCGCCGGCGTAGAAACCGCGCGGTACCGGTTCCAAAGCGCGGATCGTATCCAGCGCGAGCTGGCGTGGCGTGCCGCACACCGCCGGAGTGGGATGCAGGGCCGCCACCAATGCGGCCACCGGCGTGGCGGCATCGCTCAGCGTCGCCTCGATGCGCGTGCCGAGGTGCCACATCGTCGCAGTGGCATGCAGCGACGGGCGCGCATCGGCCTCGACATGAGTGCACCACGGCGCCAGCGCGGTGACGATGGCCTCGACCACGTGGCGGTGCTCGTCGTGGTCTTTCGCCGAGCCCAGCAGAGCCTGCGCGGTGCGCGCATCCTCCGCGGGATCGGCACTGCGCCGCGCCGATCCGGCCAGCGGATGCGAAAGCACCCGCGTGCCACGTCGCGACACCAGCAGCTCCGGGGTAGCGCCGACCAGCCAGGCGGGCGGCTCCGGCCCGTCGATCGGCAGCGGCACCAGATAGGTGGCCACGCTCGGATCGTGGCCCAGTCGCGCGGCCAGCTCGCGCGGTGCGATGGGCTGCCCACTGTGCAGGTGCAGGCTGCGCGCCAGCACCACCTTGTGCAGGTCTGGCGCGGGCTGTTGCAACCGGGTCAACGCCTGGCGCACGGCATCGGCATAGTGCTGCGCGCTCGGCTCGGCGCTGACACTGCCGGAAAAACGCGGCACCGGCGATGCCGGCAGTGCCGCCGCAGGCGCCAGCCACTCCGGCTGATGCAGCGCATCGTCGGCCTGTGGGTCGAACGGCAGCGCCCCCACCAGCAACGGCAGCCCGGCACGCGGCGCGGCAAAGAACGCGGCGACCCGCGCGGCCAGGCTGGCGGTACCACCACCGGGCAGGCGTGCGCGGCAACCGCGCGCGTCCAGCGAACGCAGCGGCGCGCGCAGCAGGAACTGCGCCGTGGCCGCCGCCTCGTCCACGCCGCCACCGTCTTCGTCGCGCTGCGCGCGCGCCTGCAGGCTGTCGTTCATGCCGTCACCGCCACGCGATGGCGCATTGCCACGATGGAGAGCACCAGCAGCAGCGCGCCCACCAGCACATACGGTGCACTCGGCCGCCATTGGTACAGCAGCGTGCCCAGCATCGGCCCGATCACCATGCCCAGGCCCTGCACCGACGCCACCGTGCCCGCCGCCGCGCCCTGCTCGTGGGCCTGCACCGAATCGGCGGCAAGCGCCTGGAACGACGGAAACACGAAGCCCATGCCGAACGCCGCGGCGGCGTACGCCAACAACAGTTCCCAGCGCGCATCCACCAGCGCGACCGCCGCAAAGCCCATCGCCGAGATCAACGCGCCAATGGCGATCCAGCGGCGCGGCGATACGCCGCCGAGCTTCATCACCAACACCTGCGCCAGGATCAGGCCCACCCCTACGGCGGTGAGGGCCAGGCCAGCCGCCTGCGCGCCATCGGTCGGCGACAGCTGCAACCGGTCGATGGCAAAGAATCCAACCGTCACCTGGGCGATGGTCACCGACACCATCGCCGCGAAGACCGCCAGGATCGGCAGGCGCAGGCGTGCATCGGTCCAGCCCAGGCGCTGACGCGGCCCGGTCGGCGCCGTCGCGGCCACCGGCGCGTCGGCCGGCAACCGCCACGCGATCACCGCCAGCGACAGCAGCGGCAGCAACGCGGCGACATACAAGGTCAACGACAGCTGATGGAAGGCGATCCAGCCCGCAGCGGCCGGCCCTATCACCATGCCCAGCGCATTGGCGCTGCCGAGTTTGGCCATGGCCGCAGCGCGTTGCCCGGGCGCGGCACCATCGGCCACCATCGCCGCTGCCGTGGGCGGCACCGCGGCGTAGAACAACCCCACCAGCGCCCGCGTCCCCACCAGCACCACCACCGACAGCCACAGCGCCGGCGGCCGGGCCAGCGCGGCATCGACGAACACCGCCATGACCACGTAGATCACCACGTAAGCGGCCAGCGCGATCAGCAGCACGCGCTTGCGCCCGATCCGGTCGCTCAACGTGCCCCAACGGCGTGCGGACAGCATCCACAACACGCCGGCGGCGGTCACCGACAAGCCGGCATGCCATTCGGCCAGGCCCAGCAGACGCACCACCGGGCCCACCACCGCCACGAAGGCCATCATCGCCATCGTGCCGGTCAGGGCGGCGAACACCAGGGCCGGTAAACCGGGTACTACCGAACGCTCACGCATGGACCACCACCGCCAATCAGAGGAAGGGCGCGCGGCGCGGCGGCGCGGCGCGTCGAATCGATCGGCTTGGGCGATCAAGGTCGCCGTGGCTATCCATTCAAATGATAACAGGTCGCATTCGCAGATGCCCGCACAGGGTGATGCGGCGTTCAGCACATTGACGACGATCAACCCGCACACACATCGGCCCGACTAAGCTGGATCCATCCCACCCCGGCACTCTGCAATGGCGTCACTGCCCCCCATCACCGCCCTGCCCGGCATCGTCGCCGATATCGCGCAGGGGCTGTCGGTACAGATCATCAGCCTCACCGGCGAAATCTGGAGCGGCGACGTGCGCGAGATCAGCCTGCCCGGCAGCGAGGGTCGCTTTGGCGTATTGGCGCAGCACGCACCGCTGCTGGCCACGTTGCGCGAAGGCATGGTTTCGGTGTTTCCGCTCGCCGCCGAGCCGCCGTTGCATGTCTATGTGTCCGGCGGACATGTCGAAGTGCAGCCGGGCAAGGTGATCGTGCTGGCCGATCTGGGGCTTCGCAGCGAAAACCTGGACGACGCACGCGCCCGCGCCGCACGCGAGGCCGCCACCTCGCCAATGGCCGCCGAACTGACCAATCCGGACAACGCCAAGGTGCATGCCGAACTGGCCTGGCAACGGGGACAGCAACTGCGCGCGTTGCCCTGGAAGTAACCCCCGCGCCATCGGCAGGGACGCCGTGAACCGACCCACGGTCGGCCCCTGCGTGCTAGCGTTTTTTCAGACGACGCCCCGCCCGCACGGCTGCGGCGTTTGGTCACGTCCGGCACCTCATCAACCCAACATATGATGTTGACGATGAGGCAGACCCACACTATGTTGTGTTCATCGGCTCCCCGCTTCCGCCAGGCCCGGTTCCTCGTTGCGCCCCCGCAGACCGCTCCGGTCGCAGGGCGTGACCACCCGAACGGCGCCTGGTTGCGAGAGCGTTGCCCGGATACATCCGGGGATGATCCCCCTGCCTCCATGACGCCCGCCCGGCCGTCGCGATGCCTGCATCGCGACGCGACAACTGCGCACCGCATGGATTTCCGATGATCAACGACGACACCCCGCTCTCCGCACCCTCCGCCTCCTTCGATCACACCGCCCCGCTCGGCGGCGATGGTCTGTGGATCACCAAGGAAGGCGGCAACCGCCGCATGCCCTTCGCCCCGCCGCGACTGCTGCGCTCCATCCAGGGGGTACACGCAGAATTTCCGCAGCTGGACCTGGCCGACTACCAGCGGGCCGTGCTGGCACTGGTGCACCGCCGCGAACAGCTCACTGCCGATGAACTGGTCGACCTGCTGATCCGCGAGGCCGAGTCGCGCATCGACCTGGTCGCGCCGGACTGGGAGCACTTCGCCGCACGGCTGTACCTGCGCCGGCTGTACAAGCGCGCCAGCAAGAATCGCTTTTACGATGCCAGCCTCAAGTACGGTTCCTACGTCGGCCTGCAGGAGAGCCTGGCCGACCGCAACGTGTACTCCATCGACATCCTCAAGGCCTATTCCAAGGAGGAACTGGAAGAGGCCGGGCGCATGATCGAGCCAGACCGCGACCTCCTGTTCGCCTACAACGGGCTGTACCTGCTGGCCACGCGCTACCTGGCCACCGACCACTCGCGCGCGGTCTATGAGCTGCCGCAGGAGCGTTGGCTGACCATCGCGCTGTACCTGATGCAGAACGAACACCTCAGCGGCGACCGCACCCGCGCACGGCGCATGCGCCTGGTGCGCGAGGTGTACTGGGCGCTGTCGCACCTGTACATGACCGTGGCCACGCCGACCCTGGCCAACGCCGGCAAGGTCGGCGGCCAGTTGTCGTCGTGCTTCATCGACACCGTCGACGACAGCCTGCAGGGCATCTACGACTCCAACACCGATGTTGCCCGCGTATCCAAGCACGGCGGCGGCGTGGGCGCCTACCTGGGCTACGTGCGCTCGGCCGGCGCGGCCATCCGCGGCGTGGCCAACTCCTCAGGCGGCGTGGTGCCGTGGATCAAGCAGCTCAACAACACCGCGGTCAGCGTCGACCAGCTCGGCCAGCGCAAGGGCGCCATCGCGGTGTACCTGGACGTCTGGCATCGCGACATCGAGGCCTTCCTCGACCTGCGCCTGAACAACGGCGACCAGCGCCTGCGCGCGCACGATGTGTTCACCTCGGTATGCCTGCCGGACCTGTTCATGGAGGCGGTGGAACGGCGCGGCGACTGGTATCTGTTCGATCCGTACGAAGTGAAGCGGATCAAGGGCTGGTACCTGCAGGACGTCCACGATGAGCAGCGTGGCCAGGGCAGTTTCCGCGAACGGTACGCCGAGGTCGTCGCCGACGAACGCATCAGCCGTCGCACGATCAAGGCCATCGACCTGTTCAAGCGGATCATGGTCAGCCAGCTGGA
The DNA here is from genome assembly GCF_024519465.1 of Stenotrophomonas sp. Ste86. Lineage (GTDB taxonomy): Bacteria > Pseudomonadota > Gammaproteobacteria > Xanthomonadales > Xanthomonadaceae > Stenotrophomonas. The sequence goes on from NZ_JALJRW010000001.1 coordinate 120,228, forward strand.
AACCGGCAACCCCTTCATGTTCTACCGGGACGAAGTGAACCGGATGAACCCCAACAAGCACGCCGGCACGGTGTACTCCAGCAACCTGTGCACCGAGATCCTGCAGAACATGAGTCCGACCCGGCTGATGCAGGAAATGATCAGTGGCGACCAGATCGTCACCACCCGCCAGGCCGGCGATTTCGTGGTGTGCAACCTGTCCTCGATCAATCTCGGTCGTGCGGTCACCGCCGCGCCGGACCTGCTGTCCAGCGACGTGCTGGAACGGCTGGTGCCGATCCAGGTACGCATGCTCGACAACGTCATCGACCTCAACCAGTTGCCGGTTCCGCAGGCCACCATCACCAACCGCAAGTACCGCGCGATCGGCTTGGGCACCTTCGGCTGGCACCATCTGCTGGCACTCAAGCAGATTGACTGGAACGACGCGCAGGCCGAGGACTACGCCGACAGCCTCTACGAGCGCATCAACTACCTGGCCATCCAGGCCAGCATGCGCCTGGCCGAAGAGAAGGGCCGCTACAGCGCCTTCCTCGGCAGCGACTGGCAGACCGGCGAGTACTTCCTTGCGCGCGGCTACGACAGCCCCGACTGGCAGGAACTGGCCGCGCAGGTCAGCGTGCACGGGCTGCGCAACGGCTGGCTGCTGGCGGTGGCACCGAACATGAGTACCGCGCAGATCGCCGGCTCCAGCGCCTCGATCGACCCGGTATACGGCGCGTTCTACTACGAAGAGAAGAAGGATTTCCGCCGCCCGGTCGCCGCCCCCGGGTTGTCGCTGGACACCTACCCGTACTACGAAAAGGGCGCCTACCGCCTGGACCAGTTCGCCAGCATCCGCCAGAACGCACGCCGCCAGCGCCACGTGGACCAGTCGATCAGCTTCAACCTCTACGTGCCCAGCACCATCCGCGCCAGCACCCTGCTCGCACTGCACATGAGCGCCTGGCGCGAAGGCCTGAAAACCACGTATTACGTGCGCTCCAACGACATCGACATCACCGAATGCGACTGGTGTGGCAGCTGACGACCGCAGGTCGTCAGCGGTAGTGCCGGCCGCTGGCCGGCAGCCAGGCACAGCCCGTCCACGGTAGTGCCGGCCGCTGGCCGGCAACCAGGCACAGCCCATCAACGGTAGTGCCGGCCGCTGGCCGGCAACCAGGCAAACGCACGTAACCGACAACCAGGACACCCCCATGGCAACACCGCTCGAACGCATCAAGATCCTCGAACCGCGCCACCCCAACCGCTCCACCGGCATCATCAACGGCCGCACCAGCGGCATCCTCAACTGGAACGACATCCCCTACCCGTCCTTCTACCGGGCGTACAAGGAGCTGTCGACCAACTTCTGGATCCCCGACGAAGTCGACATGAAGGGTGACGCGCGCGGGTACGGCGAGCTCAGCGCGCGCGAAAAGAACGCCTACGATTCCATCATCGGCCTGCTGGCCACGCTGGATTCGCCGCAGACCCGCTTCATCTACAACGTCGCCGAATACATCACCGACCCGGCCGCGCACGCCAATGCGGCGATCATCGGCCAGCAGGAGGTGATCCACAACGAGAGCTACAGCTACGTGCTGGCCTCCATCGCCGGGCTGGCCGACCAGAACCGGGTCTTCGAGATCGCACGCACCCACCCCACCATCCAGGCGCGCAACCAGCCGATCATGCAGTCCTATGACGACTTCATGCGCGAGAAGACCGCCGAAACGCTCATCCGCTCGCTGATCCAGTCCTCGATCCTGGAAGGCATCAATTTCTATTCGGGCTTCGCGTTCTTCTACAACCTGGTGCGGCAGAACCGCATGACCGGCACCGGCAAGATCATCAGCTTCATCAACCGCGACGAACTGGCCCATACCAAGTTCATCAGCGAGTTGATCCGCGCCATCATCGGCGAGAACCCGCAGCTGCAGGGCGACCAACTCACCGCCTACGTGCACGACGCCTTCGAGCATGCCATCGCCCTGGAAACCCGCTGGACCGGTGAGGTGCTGGACGGCATCGACGGCATCGACGTGGACGAGATGATCCGCTACGTGAAATACCGCGCCAACAAGATGGCCGGCATGCTCGGCATCGAGAAGCTCTACAGCGATACCAGCGTCAACGTGATGCCGTGGATCAAGGCCTACGCCGACAACTTCACCGAAACCAAGACCGACTTCTTCGAGATGCGCAACGCCAGCTACAAAAAGACCAATGCGGACAACGGCTTCGACGATCTGTAGGAACGCGCGGCCATGAACCTCCTGCTTGCCTATGCATCGTTGAGCGGCAACACCCGTGAAGTGGCGCGGCTGCTGGCTGCTTACTGCGCCGAGCGAGGTCATGCGGTGCGCTGCCTGGACGTGGACAGCGACCCGGTGGCCGATGCCCTTGCCCAGCCGCATGCGGGGTTGCTGCTGGGCTGCTGGACCGACAACGCCGGCCGCACGCCCGCGGAGATGAAGCAGTTCGTGGCCACGCTGCGCGACGGACCGGGGCTGCCGCCCGGCGAAACCGTGGCGGTGTTCGGTACCGGGGAAACCCAGTGGGGCCTGGAGTTCTACTGTGGCGCCGCGCACCGGCTGGCCCGTTTTTTCGGCTCGCCACTTCCGGTGCTGGAGATCGAGCAGATGCCGCACGGCAGCGACGACACCCACACCATTCACCGCTGGGCCGACCGTGTGCTGGCCCATTTCGAGACGCCTTCCAATGCTGACCCTGCACGCCACCACCGCTGACGACTACCATGCCGCCCTGCGCGAACACCCTGTTCTGCTGGTCGATTTCCACAAGGACGACTGCCCGGGCTGCCGGATGCTGGACATGTCGCTGGCCAGCGTCGCCGGTTCGCCCCGTGCGGCGGGTGTCGTGCTGCTCAAGGTGAAGCTGGAAACCATCGGCGAAGTGTTCTTCCGCAGCCTCGGCCTGCGCCAGACACCGACGTTGCTGTTGATCCGTGACGGCCAGGAAGTCACGCGGCTGGCCGGCTATCAGTCCCCCGGAAAGATCGGCGAGGCGTTGGCGTCGGTGATGCCCTCCTGAGACAGGAGAAGGTGGCCGCCCGTCCAATCACCGGCACGGTCGGTTCCCAAACCACCGCCGATACCGGCGCAACGCGCATTGCACGCAGGACCCACGAACGCAGTCCGCGCCTGCGATCAGCAAACCGGTCTACGCCCCCCGTCATGTCGCCACCGCAGGGTGACCCGATGCGTGCAGTCGACCAAGGTTCGCCCCAAGCCGGCGCCGGGGACCAGCATCAGGCCGGGCGACGGCTCAACAACCCGCGCCGCTTGAACCACCATTCCAGCGGCAGCGTCACCAACGGCGGCACCGCGGCCAGCACTGCCAGGCCCGCCGCCCACCATGGCCACCGCAGCCGCACCGCGGCCAGCACCGTCACCACGACGTAAGCCATGAAGGCAAACCCATGCAGTGGACCGAACACGCGGACGCCGACCGGGGTCGGGTCGGCGGCGTGGTACTTGAAGTACATACCGATCAGCAGCCCGGCCCAGGTCAATGCTTCGATGAAGGCGACGGTGGCAAATACACGGCCCATCGGGCGCATCGGAAGAGGAGCGTTCAAATCAGACTCGGCTCGGCACGGACAGAATGCCCATGATAGCCGCGAACTGCGAATGCGACCCGTTTGCAGAACCACCGCAACGAAAACGGGCGCACGCAACGCGCACGCCCGCATCCTTCAGACGAACATGCCGCCGGACGCCTCCACCCGCTGTGCATTGATCCAGCCGGTGCTCGGCGACAACAGCGCCGCCGCTACCGGGCCGATGTCCTCCGGCTGACCGGCACGCCCCAACGCCGTGATCGAGGCAACCATGCCGTTGACGTGTTCGTCGTCGCGCACCCGACCGCCGCCGAAGTCGGTGGCGATCGCGCCCGGTGCCAGCGTGTTGGCGCTGATGCCACGCGCGCCCAGCTCCTTGGCCAGGTAGCGGGTGAACACCTCGATGCCGCCCTTCATCATCGCGTAGGCCGAACTGCCCGGCAGCGAGAAGCGCGCCAATCCGCTGGAGACATTGAGGATGCGCCCGCCATCGGCGATCAACGGCAGCAGCGCCTGGGTCAGGAAGTACGGCCCCTTCAGGTGTACCGCCACCGCGTGGTCGAACTGTTCCGGCGTGGTGTCGGCGATGCTCGCATACAGACCTTCGCCGGCATTGTTGAGCAGGCCCTGCAGATGGCGGGCGCCGAGGGTCTGCAGGGTCTGCCGCACCTGGTCGGCGAACGCGCCAAAGCTGCCGCTGTCGGCCACATCCAGCGGCAAGGCCACCGCGCGCCGGCCCAGCGCCTCGATCTGCGCCACCACCTGCTGCGCGGCATCGGCCTGGTTGCGGTAGGTCAACACGATGTCCGCGCCGTCGGCGGCCAGGGCCAGGGCGGCATTGCGGCCCAGGCCACGACTACCGCCGGTGATGAGGACGATACGGGGCGAGCTGCTCATGTGGATTCTCCAGCGTTGGGGGTGGGTACAGCCTATTGATCTTGCAGGGCCACATAAATCACGCGATCCTGATTTGACTGTTCAATATTGGATAACAATCCATGGACCGCCTCGACCAGCTGCGCAGCTTCCTGCGCGTCGCCGAACTCGGCTCGTTCACCGGCGCCGCCGACAGCCTCGGCCTGCCCAAGGCCAGCGTGTCGCTGGCGGTGCAGCGGCTGGAGGCCGAGGTGGGCGTGCAGCTGCTGCACCGGACCACCCGCCGCGTCCAGCTCAGCGCCGACGGCGCGCAGTTCCAGCAGCGCGCCCGCGACCTGCTCGACGACATGGAAGAGCTGCAGGGCATGTTCCGCCGCGACACCAGCCAGCTCAAAGGGCGGCTGCGGGTGGACATGTCCAGCGGCCTGGCCCGGCAGCTGGTGATCCCGCACCTGCCCGGTTTCCTGGCCCTGCATCCCGGCCTGGAGATCGAACTGAGCGGCACCGACCGCCGCGTCGATCTGGTCCGCGAGGGCTTCGACTGCGTGCTGCGGGTGGGCAGCCTGGACGACAACACGCTCGTCGCCCGCCCGCTGGGCCTGATGCGGATCGTCAACTGCGCCAGCCCGGCGTATCTGGCCACGCACGGCACCCCACGCGAACTGGCAGACCTGGCCGATCACGCCTTGATCCACTACGTCGGCACGCTCGGCCAACGCTCGCCGGGCTTCGAGTATCCCGACGGTGCCGGCTACCGGAACCTGCCGATGCGCGGTCCGATCACCGTCAACAGCGGCGAGGGCTACAGCGCCGCCGCGCTGGCCGGGCTGGGCATCATCCAGGTGCCACGTCTCGGGGTGCGCCAGGCGCTGGCCGCCGGCACACTGGTGGAAGTGCTGCCGCAGCTGGCCGCCGAGCCGATGCCGGTGACGTTGCTGTACGCGCAGCGCCGCCACTTGCCACAACGGGTCACTGCATTCATGGACTGGGTGGCCGGGGTGATCCAGCCGGAACTGTCGCGGGAGGACTAGCGCAACGGCGGACGGGCGTGAACATTCATGCACGATAGAATGCACGTTTGTACGCATTATCGCGCACGTTTCCGTATACTCAGTCCTCGGCGCAACGAACGATGCCCGTTTTCGCCGGTTTGAACAATCTTCCCTGCACGTTTCATTTCCCGCGAGTCGTTCCATGACCCCCGAAGCCCTGCCCGGCGAACGCCAACAGACCATCCTGCGCCTGCTGCGCGAACAAGGCCGCGTGTTCTCCGCGCCGCTGGCCGTGCAGATGGGCGTGTCGGAAGACTCGATCCGCCGCGACCTGCGCGATCTGGCCAGCCAGGGCCTGTGTCGCAAGGTGTACGGCGGCGCCCTGCCCGCCGCACCGGCGTTCCCGCCGCTGGCCGACCGCCATACCCAGCAACGCGAACAGAAGCAGGCCCTCGCACGTGCCGCCGCCGCGCATGTCCGCCCGGGCGAGCTGGTGCTGCTCGACGCCGGGTCCACCAACAGCGCCATCGCCGCCTGCCTGCCCGACCAGCAGGGCATCCGGGTGATCACCAACGCGCCGGATATCGCGGTGCTGCTGATGGCACGCAACGGTATCGAGGTCAGCCTGATCGGCGGCCGGCTGGACCGGCGTATCGGCGCGGCCGTCGGTGCACAGGCGCTGGAAGCGATCGCCGCGTTGCGGGTGGACGTGTGTTTCATCGGTACCTGCGCAGTGGATGCAGAAGCCGGGATCTGGGCCGTGGACGGCGAAGAGGCTGCACTCAAGCGCGCGATGCTTGCCGCGAGCAGCCGCTGCGTGGTGGTGGCCAGTAACGAAAAACTCGGCACACAGGCTGCACATCGCATCGGCGGGGTCGAGCAGATCGACATCCTGGTACTCGAAGCCGACGCACCGTCGGCCCAGGCCGAGGCGTTTGCGCGTCGCGGCGTCGATCTCCACCACGCCCGCGCAGAGTGAGCCCGCTCCCGATGTCCACGCTTGCACGTTCCACCCTCGTCGGCACACGCACCGAACAGCACGCCACCCGCGCCGCCTTCTTCCTGCCCGGTTTCGCCACCGCCGCGTGGGCGCCGCTGGTGCCCTTCGCCAAATCCCGCACCGGCCTGGATGACGGCTCGCTCGGCCTGGTGCTGCTGTGCCTGGGCGCCGGCTCGCTGCTGTCGATGCCGCTGGCCGGCATGTTCGCCGCACGTCATGGCTGCCGCGCGGTGATGATCGCCACCCTCATCATGGTGATTGCCAGCCTGCCGCTGCTGGCCATCGCGCCCTCGCCATGGACGCTGGGTCTGGCCTTGTTCGTGTTCGGCGCCGGCGTGGGGGCCTGCGACTGCACCATGAACATCCAGGCGGTGATGGTCGAGCGCGACAGCGGGCGGCCGATGATGTCCGGTTTCCATGCCTTCTACAGCATCGGCGGCGCCGTCGGTGCGGCGGCGATGACCGCGCTGCTGGCCCTGCATCTGCCGCCGTGGCTGGTATGCCTGCTGGGGTCGGCGGTGATGGCGGCGCTGCTGGCCGTCTCGCTGCCGTTCTGGCGCAATGACAAGGCGCCGTCGGGCGCGCCGGTGTTTGCCGTGCCGCGTGGCGTGGTGCTGGGCATCGGCGTGCTGTGCTTCGTCGCCTTCCTCGCAGAAGGCGCGATGCTGGACTGGAGCGCGGTGTTCCTGCATGAAGTGCAGCAGGTCGACCCCGCGCGTGCCGGGCTGGGTTTCATGACCTTCGCCATCGCGATGACGGTAACGCGGCTGGTGGGCGATGGCGTGGTGGCACGGCTGGGGCGGCACCGCGCGATCCTGCTGGGCAGCCTGGTCGCCGCCGGCGGTTTCGCGCTGGTCACCTTCGCCCCGGCACTGCCACTGGCGCTGCTCGGCTACGCGCTGATCGGCCTGGGCTGCGCCAACATCGTGCCGGCGCTGTTCTCGATGGCCGGCAACCAGAAGGCCATGCCCGAAAGCCTGGCGATTCCGGCCATCACCACGCTCGGTTATGCCGGCGTACTGGCCGGACCGGCACTGATCGGCTTCGTCGCCCACGGCAGCAGCCTGGTATTCGCGTTCTGCCTGGTCGCCGCTGCGCTGTTGCTGATCGGGCTGGTGGCGCGCTGGGTGAAGGCCTGAGCCAACGGTGTCACTTGGCGCCGGCAGCATGGGCGGCGTGCTCGCACTTGGCGTACTCGTCGCGGCTGATCCTCATGTCCTTGTCAGCGTCGCACTTGCGCAGGCGCGCGGCAATGGCATCGGGATACACATTCACCTCCGGCAGGGTAACGATGCCGTCCTTGTCCTTGTCCAGCGTCTCGAACGCAGGCAGCGGCGCGGGCGCCCTGGCTGTCGGCGCGGCAGCGGCGTTCGCGGCGATGCCAGCCAACAGCAGCATCGTCAGCAGCCAGCGCGATCTTTGTGGCATCCGGTTCATCAGTGTTCTCCCAGGTCGTGGCGACGGATGATCCGGCGCCTGCGCAAGGCTGGACCTGCCCGCCAGTCGTTGGGCGTGAACGCAGCGCCGGGCATTCCCACGACGGCTTAACACGGCGTCCAGCACTGCCGCGCGGATCAGCACGGGGCTGACCAACGGTGGCGTTACCATCGGCTCACCGCCTGCCGGATACGCGCCATGACCGCACCGTCCTTCGATCCCCGCCCGCGCCGCGCGGCCTTCCGTGCGCTGCATGACGACGGCTGCTTCGTATTGCCCAACCCGTGGGATCCGGGCAGCGCACGCTACCTGCACAGCCTGGGCTTCCAGGCATTGGCTTCGACCAGTTCCGGCCATGCCTGGAGCCAGGCGCAGGCCGATGGCACGGTGTCGCTGGATGAAACGCTTGCCCACCTGCATACCCTTGCCGCCGCGACGCCGCTGCCGCTGAATGCCGATTTCGGCGACGGCTTCGGCACGCTGGATGAGGTCGGCAGCAACGTCACCCGCGCCATTGCCACCGGGGTGGCGGGTATCTCCATCGAAGATGCCGGGCCAGACCCGGCCCATCCGCTGCGTACGCTGGAGGACGCGGTGGCACGGGTACGCGCGGCACGCCGGGCGATCGACCAGTCCGGTGAAGATGTGCTGCTGATCGGCCGCGCCGAAAACTTCTTCGTCGGCCGCCCCGACCTGGACGATGCGATCACCCGCCTGCGCGCGTATGCCGACGCGGGCGCGGACTGTCTCTACGCACCCGGCATCAGCACCCGCGAACAGATCGAAGCGGTGGTCAACGCCGTGGCGCCGCAGCCGGTCAATCTGCTGGTCGGCGCCGCCGTACCGTTCACCCTGCAGGACATCGCCGCAATGGGTGTGCGCCGGGTCAGCGTGGGTGGCGCGATGGCACGGGTCGCCTGGGGCGGGATGATGCGCGCCTCGCAACTGCTGATAGACGAAGGCCGCTTCGACGGATTCGCCGATGCGGCATCCGGGGCCACCTTGAACCAACTGTTCCGCTGAGCGCACTTCAGTGGCTGGACAGCACCACCACCGCGCCGGTGACCAGCGCAATGCCCACCCAGCCGATCGGGCGCAGCCGGTTGCCGAACAGCACGCGCCCGCAGATCGCCGTGCCGATCACCCCGATCGCACCCCACATTGCATAGGCGGTGGCCAGGTCCATTGTCTTCAGCGCCTGGCCGAGCAGCGCGAAGGCGATCCACACCAGCAAGATCGCAGCGACACCCCACGCCGGCTTACGGAAGCCATCGGACTTGGCGACCATCATGTTGGCGGCGATGTCGATCACTGCCGAGCACAGCACGAAAAGAAAGGCGGTGAGGTTCATGGCGTGTGTGCTTCGCCCAGGGTGACGCAGACGATACCCGCGGCAGCCATCAGCAGGCCGACCATCTGCTGCACCGAGAGGCTCTCCTTGAACACGACGATGCCGACCAGCGTCAACAGGGTCAGGCCAAGGCCTTCCCAGACCGCATAAGCCACCCCGACCGCGATGCCGCGCACCGACAGCGCCAGGAAGTAGTACGAAATGGCCAGCGCCACGGCCATCACCGCATAGCCGAGGTAACCGCCATGGCGGGCCGCGTCGGCCATGAACGAGGTGCCGACCACTTCGGCGACGACCGCGAGGGTCAGGCAGGCCCAGGCGATCAGACCGCCACGGGCACGGGATTGCGAATGCACGTGTGTGTGCATGGAAAGCTCCTTGATGTTGGGCCGGCGCGCACCGACGAAGGGCCGGGTACCGGGGCATCTGCCGGGGTGGCGGATACGCGTGCGTCGGTGGCGCGCCTGCAGGCACCGGCCGTGGATGGGCTGGTGGGTGCCGACCGTTGGCCGGTACGAACGGTCAGGCAATGGCGGCCCAATGACGCGATCAGTATCATCGTCAATTCCATCAGTCCAAAGATGGAATCCATCGATACAGGCGATACGTCCATGCGCTACAGCCCGGAATCCCTACGCGCGTTCGTCGAAGCCGCCGCCCTGGGCTCGTTCTCAGCCGCTGCGCGGCGCCTCAAGAAGACCCAGTCCACCATCAGCACCGGCATCGCGACGCTGGAGGCCGACCTCGGCCTGACCCTGTTCGACCGCACCAGTCGCTACCCGCAGCTGACCGAGGACGGCCGCAAGGTGCTCGGCCACGTGCAGGAGATCCTCGCCGCCGCCGAGCGCCTGGAACACCTCAGCATCCGCCTGGGCGACGCGGTCGAGCCACGCCTTACCCTGGTGTTCTCCGACATCTACCAGCTCAACCCCGACCAGCACCTGCTGCGCCGGTTCGAGCAGCGCTTCCCGGATATCGAGCTGGAGTGGCTGGATGCCGAAGGCGACGACGTCCTCGACGTGGTGGAACGTGGCCGCGCCCAGCTCGGGCTGGTGCCGCAGCAGGCGCAGTATCCATCCGCACTGGCGGTGCGGTCGCTGCCACTGCGCGCGGAAATGGCGGTATTCGTGGCGCGCGACCATCCGCTGACCCGGATCGCCACGCCGGACGAATCGCATCTGGCCGGGCATCGCCAGATCTGCCTGAGCGGCGATGCACGGTGCAGTGGCCACGCACGTGGGCGCATCTGGGCGGCCTCGGACTACCTGATGGTGCTGGAAATGGCCGAAGACGGCTTCGGCTGGGCCGAGCTGCCGCGCGACCTGGTCAGCCGCTATGGCCGCGACCAACTGGTGGAACTGCCCCTGCCGGGCTGGCCGCGCCTGATCGGTGCCGATGCGGTGTGGTCGCGCGATACCCCGCTCGGCCCGGCGGCGCTGTGGCTGCTGGATCAGTTTCTGCTGTTCCGCCCTTAGCACCGTGTGCCGGCCGGGCTTAAAGGCGACATTTGATTTAATGTTGTAGCGTCGCCGAATGTGATTTGAAATCGTGTCGCAGCGATGCGGGAGCGGTCGCATTGTAAGAAATTTCCCGACGCGTCTAGCGAATCTCCCGATTGCAAGGACACGCCGAGTCATGGTCACATCATTTTTTCCATGGATAGGACTGCGCAATGAACATACAAGCCACGCCATCAGCGGACGACGTTGATTCGGTGCACGGGGGGGTTAGACAGATCCTTCTTTCGTCACTAAGGGATCAGGGGACAGCCGTTATATCCCTGAGCGGCCCATGGGGCTCTGGAAAGACGTCTGCCGTGGAAAGAACGATCAAGGAGATGAGCGAGTCAGGCACGCACAGCTTTGCATGCGCCTCGTTGTTCGGGCTGAAGTCCCTGTCAGAACTTAAACTGGTCCTCCTCGACGACAGCATGTCGCGTACGGGCGGGCTGAGGGGACTGCTCCACGAGAAGACCCGCGGGGTGCGAAAGGAACTGGAGTCACTGCTAAGCAAAGCACATACGCTTGGTCCCATGGCCAATGAACTTGTGCTGCTTCGCTCCGGCGCGGCCTTGGCGGAGCACATCATCGTGCTGGATGACATCGAGCGAAAACACGACCAGCTCGGTATCGATGAAATTTCAGGATTCATCGACGAGCTTCGCATGCTGCACAAGTGTCGATTCGTCCTCGTCATGAACGACGCCAAACTTATAGACGAAGAGAAATGGCAACATATCCGCGAGAAAATCGTCGACAGGGAGATCAACCTAAGGCCGCGGCCTGAGCAGTCGCTGGACGTCGTGTTCCCGGTACCCGACAGGCTGCGAGCCGCATTGTCGCCCCTGATTGTCTACTGTGGAATTACCAATATCCGCGCAATCAAAAAGATCGCGGCCGAAGCCAGGCTGGCCCCGGCAGATGTGCCAGCCGACAGTGCAACCATGCGTGACTTCCTTGCACCGCTGGTGCTGTTCATGAGTATTCATTTCCGAGCGCAAACCGCATTCCCGGCATTGGAGCGACTGGCATTCGACGACGCGCACCACCTCATCAGCACGCCCGGCCTAGAGCAAGCGGCCAAGGCGCTTGGATTCTCGGTCGACGGTCCATTTACGGATTTGGTCGCACGATTGATGTTCGACGGACAGCTGCCCGTCGAACCTATGCGAACCATGCTGCAGCAAGAGTACTCCCGGGAAGACCAACATAAGCTCAAACAGGAAATCAAACAGCTGCGAGATCGCTTCGACTGGGATCCTGAGTGGTCGACTGAGGATGCAGTCACCGCCGCGCGAAGCTGCGCAACCCGCGCGGCGCATTACATCAACCACGCCCTGTTCGACGAGTCTCTCGGGCTGCTGGGCACGGTTGATGCATCGGGGGCGCTTGTGGCCTCGGCAATTAGCGACTATGAAAGACGTCTTCCTGGAAACGCAGAATCGGCCCGAATCTCAGGGTGGGATGCGGACCGCCTCAACACCGCACTTGCGAAACTCCTGCGCGAGCGCCAACTCGTTGACGATCTGGCCGAGGCAGGCGAACCTCCTGTAGAGGACGATGTCGACTTGCGCTACATGCAAGACATCGCAATCGGCGGCTATTCCTTTGGGCCGTCATACATGACGACAGAGTGGTTTCTGAGCCAGTTGCAGAAACTGAATTCGACGCAACTTCGGGAGACGGTGACCAAGCTGCTTCATCATGGCGCGTCCCGATCTCTGCCGGTAGGGCACGAGGAGTACGCTCGTGCATTCAGCGATGCATGTAAATCGATGGCGCAGAACGCATCGAATGTACGCCACGCTCGCATGCTCAAGCTCGCCTTGGAAGGCGAGCGGCCCAGATATGAAGGTTGGGGTCAGAATAACCCGTCATCACTGGTGTAATGCATATCAATCGGTGAGGTGTGCCAAGAGCGATTGGCCCGCCTCGACCTGTTACTTGTGCGCCAATGCGTAATCAATCGCCGCGCACACCGCCGCCACCTGCGCATCGTTGCACTGCTGCGGGGTGGCACGCGGACTGTCCGGGTAGACCTCGGTGGTGGTGGTGTATGTCGCGCCGGTGATGCTGGCGCACAGGCCGAGCTTCTTCAGCGGGTACTCGATCACGCCGGGGGCGACCACCGGCGAGCCGATGATTTCGTTGCGGTCGTCGGCCGGGGCGATGTGGGTCACCTGCTCCACCGCCGCGTTGACCGCGGTCTGGAACGCGGGCTGCGGGTTTTCGCTGTCGTCCACCAGATAGAAGCCATCCGGGATCAGGCCCGGCTCGAACGGCTTGCCGTCGCGCGCGGCCAGCGCCGGGCGGAACTCGCTTTCGTCGCTGTCGGTGGTTTCGTGCAGGTCGATGTGCATGAGCATGCCGTCACGCAACGGTTCGACCAGCGCCATCAGTGCGGACGATTCGGCCGCCGGGCTGTTGGCCACGAACGCGCGGTTGGGATCGATTGCATCGGCGTTCCAGCGCTGGACGCGCTCATACCCCCATGGGCTCACGCACGGCGCGACCAGCACATTGGCGCGGCCGGCATAGTCCTTGGCGCGGGTGGCCAGGAACTGCAGCGCGCCCTGCACGCCGCTGGTTTCGTAGCCGTGCACGCCACCGGTGACCAGCACGCTGGGCAACTGGGGGTTCCAATCGCGGCTGCGCACGGCAAACAGCGGGTACTGGTGCGGCGGGTAGTCCAGCGTGCCGTACTGGGTGACGTCGAAGTCCCTACGCAGGGCCTCCAGCAGCGGCAGCACGTCATCGGCGTACACACGCTGCGGCACCTGGCGGGCGCGCCATTGCGCCTTTTCAGCGGCGCCCCAAGGCTGGCCGGGGGTGCCGATGGGATAGAACGGGGCGTCGGTCATGGCGTGCTCGTCTGTACTGCGGTTCGGGCCGGCTATTTTACGCCACGCCGATCCAGCGCTTCATCGACCGGGACATCGCCCTGGGTGAGTTCGATGATGCGATGACGCAGCGCCGGATGCTCCACCAACCCGACCAGGGTGGCAGCGACGTCCTCGCGCGGTACGTCGCCATAGGCGATGGCCGGGCCGAGGGTCACCCGCCCCGTGCCGGGCGCGTCGCTGAGCGTGCCGGGGCGCAGGATCACCCAGTCCAGGTCGCTGGCGGCCAGATACACATCGGCGCGCTTCTTGACCGTCATGTAATTCTCGAAGCCCTCGCCCAGTGCCTTGCCGCGCCCGGCTTCGGGGAATGCGGACACCAGCAGGAAGCGTTTCACGTTGGCCTGCTGCGCGGCCTGCACGGCCAGCTCCAGCCCACGGCCGTCGATGGCATTGGTCACCTCCATGCCCGCGCCACCCGCGCCGGCAGTGAACACCACCACCTCGCTACCGCGCATCTGCGTGGCCAGCGTGGCGACGTCGATCCCGGTCAGGTCGCCCTGCACCGGCACGCCGCCCAGTGCGGTCAGTTCCGCCGCCTGCTCGGCGCGGCGATGCATGGCCAGCGGCTGATGGCCGCGGGCGGCCAATTGTTCGACCAGATGGCGGCCGACCTTGCCGGCGGCACCTACGATGAAGACCTTGGTCAACGGCGTGCTCCTGTCATGTATCGAGATGGACAGGGTAGCGACCGGCGCGTGACCGACCCGTGCGGCGGCGGTCCGCGCGTAGTACGCCTGCCCCTGTCAGCCGCCGGCGTACTGCGCCTCGCTGACCTGCTCCATCCAGGTCACCGGCGAGCCGTCCACGGCCTCGGCGATGGCGATATGGGTCATCGCCACGTCGGCCTTGGCCCCATGCCAGTGCTTGACCCCCGGTGCGATCCAGACGATGTCGCCCGAGCGGATCTCCTGCACCGGCTTGCCCCACTCCTGCACGCTGCCCACGCCTGCGGTGACGATCAGGGTCTGGCCGAGCGGATGGGTATGCCAGGCGGTGCGCGCGCCGGGCTCGAAGGTGACCGTGGCACCACCCACGCGCGCCGGTGCGGGCCGCTGGAACGGGGCATCGATGCGCACCGTGCCGGTGAAGTAGTCGGCCGGGCCGGCGGCCGAGGCGGTGCTGCCGGCGCGGGCGATCTGGATCGGGGCCTGCGCGTCGGGCGTGGCGACGGCGGCCATCGACAACAGGGCGGTACTCAACAGGTCCATGGAAGTCTCCTCAGAACGGGAAGCGGCTCCGCTGCGCGGGTGTTCCCACGGCGGCGGCAGGAGGTGCCACTGTAGCCCCGCAACCGCCAGGGACTTCCCCGCGCAGCTGGCATGCTGTCATGAAGCGTACTCATCAATGCGCCAGCAGTGACGCCTTGCGCTCACCAGTGGTACGCGCCCATCATGGCCGCACGTGAATCGCACGCCCGCTGGAGCGCCTGCATGGCCCGTGAGAACTTCAACGACCTGCAGGTATTTCTCACCGTCGCGCGCGAGCGCAGCTTCACCCGCGCGGCCGCCCAGCTCGGGGTGTCCCAGTCTGCGCTGAGCCACACCATGCGCGGCCTGGAAGAACGTCTCGGCGTGCGCCTGCTGACCCGCACCACGCGCAGCGTGTCGATGACCGAAGCTGGCGAGCGCCTGTACGACACGGTCGCGCCCCGCATGCAGGAGATCGAGGCCGAGCTGGTGGCGATCACCGATTACCGCGACCCCCCCGCCGGCACCATCCGCATCACCACCGCCGAACACGCCGCCAACAGCATCGCGTGGCCGCGGCTGAGCGCGGTGCTGCCCAACTACCCGGACCTGCGGGTCGAACTCACGGTCGATTACGGCCTGGCCGACATCGTGGCCCAGCGCTACGACATCGGCATCCGCCTGGGCGGGCGCGTAGCCAAGGACATGATCGCCGTGCCGATCAGCGGGCCGCAGCGGATGGCGATCGTGGCCAGCCCGACCTACTTCGCCGGTCATGTGGCGCCACGGACACCGGACGATCTGGGCGCGCACGACTGCATCGGCCTGCGCCTGCCCACCCACGGCGGGCTGATGGTGTGGGACCTGCAGAAGGATGGCCAGGAGGTCAACGTGCGCGTGGCCGGCCAATGGACCTTCAACGGCAGCAGCGCAATGCTGCGCGCCACGTTGGCGGGCGCGGGGCTGGCCTACCTGCCCGAGGACATGGTGCTGGAGCACGTGCGCGCCGGCCGCCTGCTGCGGGTGATGGAGGACTGGTGCGATGTGTTCGACGGGTATTACGCCTATTACCCGAGCCGCCGACAGTCCTCCAGCGCGATGCGCGTGGTCATCCAGGCGCTGCGCGCCAACCCGTAGAGCCGACCGTTGGTCGGCTGCCACGTAGAGCCGACCGTTGGTCGGCTGCTCTCCGTCGGGTTCCGTGACGGTGTGACAGCCGACCAACGGTCGGCTCTACGCGCGGTTCACGGGCGCAGCAGCACCTTACCGTTGCGGCCCGGCTCCAGGCTGGCCTTGGCCGCGGCAGCCACGTCATCGAGGCCGAATACCGCATCCACCGGCAGGCTCAGCCCGCCGCGTGCGGCCAGCTGCAGCAGTTCGCCGACCAGGCGGCGCTTGTCTTCCGGCGCCATCGCCTGGCTGACCTTGCTGCCCCAGAAGCCCTTCACCGTGGCCTGCTTGAAGATCACATCGCCCGAGTTGAGCTGCATCGGCTCGCCGGTCATCGACCCGAAGGACACCAGCGTGCCGCCATCACCCAGCAGGGTCATCAACTCGCTGCTGGCGCGGCCGCCGACCGAATCCACCGCCGCAACGATGGGCTGGTCGCCGGTCTTGGCCTGCACCTTCGCCATCCAGTCCGACTGTGCAGTCGACACGGTGTGCTCGATGCCCAACGCGTCCATCTCGGCCACGCCCGCATCACGCCGCACCAGGTTTACGCAGTGCACGCCCCGCGCCTTGGCCAGCATCGCCAGTGCCTTGCCGACCGCGCCATTGGCTGCGTTCTGCAGGATCCACTGGCCCGGCTTGACCTGCAGGAACTCCAGCAGCATCAGCGCGCTCAACGGCATCGCAATGAGCTGCGCGGCGGTCTCGTCGTTGATCGCCTCGGGCATCGGAATCACCATTTTTGCCGGTGCCACGAAATACGCCGCCCACGTGCCATGCACCGAGGCGGCACTGACCCGCTGCCCGACGCTCAGGCCGTCGACGCCCTCGCCGAGCGCATCGATCACGCCGGTCGCTTCGCTGCCCCCGATGGCCGGCAGCGTCGGCTTGTAGCCGTATTGCCCGCGCACGGTCCACAGGTCGTGGTTGTGGATGGGGGCCAGGACGGTGCGGATGCGCACCTCGCCCTTGCCCGGCTGCGGCATTGCCGCGTCGCCGCCGTGCAGCACCACCGTGGGATCACCGAATGTTTCATGCAATGCAGCGCGCATGTGTTTTCTCCTGTTGCTGGATCGAGGTTGCCGGGCAAGGCCGGCCCTACGTTGTTGAAGAAGGTTGCCGGGCATTGCTCGGCGTTATGGTGTTGACGGTCACCGGAGCGTGCCCGGCGGCGCGTCATGGAAGCGTCGCGGGACCCGCCTCAGCGGCGGTGCCGATGCGCAGCCACCACCGCCGCGCGCGGCTGGCGCCAGGCGCGTGCGCGCAGCACCAGGGTCTGCAGCACCAGCAACGCGGCCACTGCCAGCGCCAGCACCGACACCGTATCGGCGCCGGGCAGGCGCCAGCCGGACTGCTTCACATACACACCCACCAGCGCCCACACCACGGCGGCCGGATAGGCGAAATGACCCCGCAGGCGCTGGTTGACCGACCACGCCAGCAGCGTGGCCGCCGCCAGCAGCACCACGCTCCAGGTGAACATGTCCGCGGTTGGCAGCCATTGATAGGCCACGATCACCTGCGCCGTATTGAGGAAGGCCGCCATCGACAACCAGCCGGCATGCAATGCCAGCGGATAGGCCGCCCACGCACGCTGCCCGGCACTGGCCTCCGGCGGTGCCGCGCGGACCGCCGCGACAATCAGGCACACCAGGGCGGCCCAGATGATCGCCAGCGCCGGCAGGAACCATTGGTTGGAAAACACCGGCATCCACACCGCGGTGAGCACGAAGCCGGTGGCCGCCCAGCCGCGTACGCCGACCAGGTCCGGCTTGCGGCGGCGCAGCTGCCACAGCCCGAACGCCACGTCCCACAGGAAGATCAGGCCCCAGATCGCGAACGCATAGCCCGCTGCGACCAGCAGGGTCGGATAACGGTCGGAAATCGCACCGTTGGTCGGGCCGAACGCACCGGATTGCGAAAACCACGACACCACCGGCATGGCCAAGGCGGCCAACAACACGATCCAACGCATGCATCCACTCCAACTCAAAGAGCGGTGACGATACGCGGTTAACGGTTAAGGGGGTGGCATCGCCCTGGTCGCATGGCCGGATCGCACCATCAAACGGCCCGTCATTGCAATCACTTACTAAGATAGCCTTTGCTATATTGCGGTCATGGACATCCAACGCCGCCCACCCACCGCGCCTGCCTGGCCCTCCTCCAGCGGGCACAGCCCGAGCCTGGGCGAGATGAACGCCAGCGTCGCGGTGCCGCAGGGTGGGCACTGGTGGTTTCGGCTGCTGGCCTTCCTCGGGCCGGGGTACATGGTCTCGGTGGGCTACATGGACCCGGGCAACTGGGCCACCGACATCGCCGGCGGCGCGCAGTTCGGTTATCTCCTCCTGTCGGTGATCCTGCTCTCCAACCTGATGGCCATCGTGTTGCAGGGGCTGTCGGCGCGGCTGGGCATCGCCACCGGGCGCGACCTGGCCCAGGCCTGCCGCGACCACTATTCCAGACCGGTCAACCTGACCCTGTGGCTGCTGTGCGAGATCGCGATCATCGCCTGCGACCTGGCCGAGGTGATCGGCACCGCCATCGCGCTGAAGCTGCTGTTCGGCATCCCGCTCGTGGCCGGGGCGATCATCACCGCCATCGATGTGGTGCTGGTGCTGTGGCTGATGAACCGGGGATTCCGGGCACTGGAGGCGTTCGTGATCGCGCTGCTGCTGGTGATCTTCGCTTGCTTTGCGATCCAGATCGGACTGGCGGCGCCACCGCTGCAGGCCGTGCTTGCCGGCTTCATTCCGCGCGCGGAAGTGGTCACCCATCCGCATGCGCTGTACCTGGCCATCGGCATCATCGGGGCCACGGTGATGCCGCACAACCTGTACCTGCACTCGTCGATCGTGCAGACCCGCGCCTACCCGCGCACCGAGGAAGGCCGTCGCAGCGCGCTGCGCTGGGCGGTCACCGACAGCACCCTTGCCTTGATGCTGGCGTTGTTCATCAACGCATCGATCCTGATCCTGGCCGCTGCCGTATTCCATGCGCAGGGACGCACCGATGTGCAGGAGATCGAACAGGCCTACGAACTGCTGGCGCCAATGCTGGGCGTCGGGCTGGCGTCCACCCTGTTTGCGGTCGCCCTGCTCGCCTCGGGCATCAATTCCAC
This sequence comes from Stenotrophomonas sp. Ste86, assembly GCF_024519465.1. GTDB lineage: Bacteria > Pseudomonadota > Gammaproteobacteria > Xanthomonadales > Xanthomonadaceae > Stenotrophomonas. The sequence continues at coordinate 139,329 of NZ_JALJRW010000001.1, forward strand.
GGTCACCGCCACGCTGGCCGGGCAGATCGTGATGGAAGGATTCCTGCGGCTGCGCATTCCGCCCTGGGCGCGGCGTCTGATCACCCGCGGCATCGCGATCGTGCCGGTGGTGATCGTTACCGCGATCTATGGCGAACAGGGCACCGCGCGCCTGTTGGTGCTGAGCCAGGTGCTGCTGTCGATGCAGTTGCCGTTCGCGGTGGTGCCGCTGGTGCGCCTGGTTTCGGACAAGGCCAAGATGGGGCCGCTGGTGGCGCCGCGTTGGCTGATCGCGCTGGCGTGGTTGGTCGGGGCGGTGATCATCGTGCTCAACGTGAAGTTGTTGGTGGATACGCTGGCCTGACCCCGCGCAGCAGCGCACGGAAACGCGGGCAGTCCAGGTGGCTGCTGGCCCGGCACGCCGCCGCGTGGCGCAGGCCATCGCGCATGGCGGCCATGCGTACGATGGCCAGGTCCAGTTCGTCGGCCTTGGCCAGCAGTCGCGCGCGGTCGATGCGCGTGCCGCCGTCCGCGGCCAACATCGTAGCGATCTCCTCCAGCGACAAGCCCGCAGCCCGGCCCAGCGCAATCAACGCCAGCCGCTCCAGCACGTCTTCGGCGTACACCCGGCGCAACCCGCGTCGGCCGATCGGCTGCACCAGCCCCTTTTCTTCGTAATAGCGCAGTGCCGACGCCGCCAGCCCCGCGCGGCGCGCCACCTCGGCGATATCCAGTTCGCGCATTGCTTGACCTCAAGTGCACTTGAAGTGGCAGAGTGCAGGCTCCCTTCCCTGCTGGCAAGCCCAGAACGAGCCCCTCATGCCCGACACCGCACAACACACCCTGTGGAACGGCCCCGCCGGTCACGCCTGGGTAAAGGCGGAACGGATCCTGGACCAGATGTTTGCCCCGTTCGCCACACAGCTGGCACAGGCCATACCGACCGATTCACCTGCAACGGTGCTGGACGTGGGCTGTGGCACCGGCGCGGTAAGTCTGGAGATTGCGACGCGACTGGGCAGCGGCGGCCACTGCACCGGCGTGGACATTTCCACCCCGCTGATCACGCGCGCCATCACGCGCGCTGCGTCCGCAGGACTGCCGGTGGATTTCAGGGTGGGCGATGCACAGCGGCTTGCGTCGCTGCCCGCCTCGTTCGACCGGATTGTGTCGCGCTTCGGGGTGATGTTCTTCGATGACCCGGTGATGGCCTTCTCCAACCTCCGCCAGGCAACCCGCAACGGTGGCGGCCTGCATGCGATCGCCTGGCGCAGCGCCGCCGAAAATCCGTTCATGACCGCCGCCGAGCGCGCCACGGCACACCTGTTGACGCTCCCCGCACGCGTTGCCGATGCGCCGGGGCAGTTCGCGTTTGCGGACCGGGACCGGGTGATCGGCATTCTCACCGATGCGGGATGGCAGAACATTGACGTTGTTGCGCAGGATGTTGCCTGCGAGATCGCCGCCGCGGACCTGCCTGCCTATGTGACGTTGTTGGGCCCGGTCGGTTCGGCGCTGCGCAGCGGGGACATCGAACCGGCGCTGCATGCACGGGTATTGCAGGCGATCGACGAGGCGTTTGCGCCGTTCGTGGTGGGGGACAGGGTGCGATTCGTTGCCGCGTGTTGGGAGGTGCGGGCGCTCGCGCATCCATCGCGCTGTGGCCAGTAGCAGCATCGCATCCGTGCGCGGTGCGCGTGCCGACCCTGGCGCGCTCATCCGCATCGCCTCACGTGCGGGTGGGCGTCAGCCGCGTGCGGACCTTGGCCGCCATCTCCGCCTCGCTCAGTGCGTACCCGAGCACCTCCTGCAGCTTGCCGTCGGCACCGAGGAGGAACCACGACGCGGTGTGCTCGAACGTGGCCGCCTCGCCCTCGCCAACACGCTGGTAGCTCACGCCCAGGCTTTCGGCGACGGCACGCGTGCCCGCCTCATCCCCCGCCAGCCCGATGAACGCCGGGTCGAACGCGGCCAGATACGCGCGCAGATGCGTCGGGGTGTCGCGCTGCGGATCGACGGTGATGAACACCACCTGCAGGTGCTCCGCCAGCGGCCCGAGCTGGTGCTTGAGCTGTACCGCCCTGACCAGGCTCAGCGGGCACACTTCCGGGCAATGGGTGAAACCGAAGAACAGCAGCGTGGGCTTGCCGCGCAGCCCGCTGATCGAGAGCGTGCGGCCATCGCTGCTATGCAGCGCCACCGACTCCAGTGCGGCCTGCCCCATGATTGGTGCCTGGCCTCCACTGCAGCCGGCCAGAAGGGCCAGGCACAACGCGCCGCCGAGCCAACCGCGCCTCATCGCCCTGCCCCATGCCCGTGCAACTGTGCGCTGCTGCCGTCGCGCACCACGAAATCCACCTGCTGCTCACCGTCCCGGGCGAACTGCAGGCGCACCCGTACCGGTTGACCCTCCTGCAGCGGGCGCGTGGGCATCATCAACATCAGGTGGTAGCCGCCGGGCTGCAGCGCGGTGACCTTGCCGGCCGGCAGCACCAGCCCCTCCGGCAGCGCCTGCATGCGCATCAGCTCACCGTCCATGCGCATCGCATGGATCTGCACCTGGCCAAAGCCGGTGGCCGTGGCTGCCAGCAATCGGTCTTCCCTGCCGTGGTTGTAGAGCTGCACGTAGCCCGCGGCCACGTTGGCAGCCGGCGGCGGCAGGCGGATCCATGCGTGGCTGGCCACTACGGCGGTACGCGCGCGTGGCGCAGTCGTTGCATTGCCTGCGCGCGCCGCGCCAAGGCTCAGCGCCATGACGATCCCCAGGCAGGACACCCATCGGTTCATGGCCCTGCTCACAGCTGCATCGGCATCATGTTCTGGGTGGCGTTGTGCATCACCCACAGCGAGCCGGCCACCACGATGGCGATCAGGAAGGCGGTGCACAGGAAGATGCCGGTGTTCTCGCGCTGGCTGCGGCCGGCGCCGATATGCAGGAACAGCACCAGCTGGGCGACCAGCTGCACCACGCACAGCACCACGATGGCGGTCAGCCGCAGCGGCTGCGGCACCAGGTCGGTCATGACCGCGCCGAACGAGGCGCCGGTGAGCACCACGCACAGCAGCAGGCCGAGGATATAGCCCTTCAAGGTGGCATGGCCGCCACCGTGATCGGCATCAGGCGCGTTCGCGCTCATACAAACTCCCTCAGGTAGACGAAGGTGAACACACAGATCCAGATCAGATCCAGGAAGTGCCAGAACAGGCTCAGGCAGGCCAGCCGGCGGCGGACCACGCCATCCAAGCCGAACTTCAGCACCTGGTGGATCATGATCGCCAGCCACAGCAGGCCGAAGCTGACGTGCAGGCCGTGGGTGGCCACCAGGGTGAAGTACGCCGACAGGTAGGCGCTCACATCCGGGGTGGCACCTTCATGGATCAGCTCGGCGAACTCATAGAGCTCCATGCCGATGAAGCCCGCGCCGAGCAGGCCGGTCATCGCCAGCCAGCCGACCACCTGGTTGCGCTTGCCCGCCTGCATGCCCAGCATCGCCACGCCGAAGGTGAAGCTGCTGAGCAGCAGCAGGACCGTCTCGGCCAGCACGAAGCCGAGCTTGAACAGTTCCTCGCCGCTGGGGCCATCGGCTGTTCCGTTGAGCAGGACACCAAAGGTGGCGAACAGCACCGCGAAGATCAGGCAGTCGCCCATCAGGTACATCCAGAAGCCCACGATGGTCTTGTTGCCGTCGTCGTGGTGCGCGTGGCCGTGGTCGTGATGACCGGCCGCGAGCGGGCCGTGCTGCGTGGCAGCGGTCAGGGTATCTCCGCTCATGCCTTGGCTCCTTCCATGCGCGCGAAGTGCGCGTCTTCAATGCGCTTCACCTCGGCGGCGGGCACGTAGTAGTCCACGTCACGGTCATAGGAGCGCAGCACGAAGGTGGCGATCACGCCGATCAGGCCGATCCCCGCCAGCACCCACATATGCCAGACCAGGGCGAAACACAGCACCAGGCTGAACACCGAGATCACCACGCCGGCGGCGGTATTGCGCGGCATATGGATGTCCTCGTACGTGGTCTGGCGCTGCCAGGCGCGGCCGTGCTGCTTGTCGTCCCAGTGCTGCTCCAGCGAGGTGATCGAGGGCAGCGTGGCGAAGTTGTAGAACGGCGGTGGCGAGGATGTGGCCCACTCCAGGCTGCGTGCATTCCACGGGTCGCCGGTGAGGTCCAGGTTGGCCTTGCGGTCGCGGACACTCACGTAGAACTGGATGAACATCGCCGCGATGCCGGCGGCGATCACCAGTGCGCCGATGGCCGCCACGATCAACCACGGCTGGTAACCCTCGACCGCGTAGTGGTTCATGCGCCGTGTCATCCCCTTGAAGCCCAGCACGTACAGCGGCATGAAGGCCAGGTAGAAACCAACCAGCCAGCACCAGAACGACACCTTGCCCCAGCGCTCATTGAGGGTGAAACCGAACGCCTTCGGGAACCAGAAGGTGATACCGGCCAGGCAGCCGAACACCACGCCGCCGATGATCACGTTATGGAAGTGCGCGATCAGGAACAGGCTGTTGTGCAACACGAAATCCGCACCCGGAATGGCCAGCATCACACCGGTCATGCCGCCCAGCGCGAAGGTGACCATGAAGCCGATCGTCCACATCGTCGAGGAGTGGTAACGGATGCGGCCGCGGTACATGGTGAACAGCCAGTTGAACAGCTTCACCCCGGTGGGGATGGAAATGATCGAGGTCATGATGCCGAAGAACGCGTTGACGTTCGCGCCCGAGCCCATGGTGAAGAAGTGGTGCAGCCAGACGAAGAACGACAGCACGCCGATCGAACAGGTGGCGTACACCATCGAGCGGTAGCCGAACAGCGGCTTGCCGGAGAAGGTGGCGATGATCTCGGAGAACGCACCGAAGCACGGCAGGATCAGCACGTAGACTTCCGGGTGGCCCCAGATCCAGATCAGGTTGACGTACATCATGGCGTTGCCGCCGGCATCGTTGGTGAAGAAGTGCATGCCGAAGTAACGGTCCATGCTCAGCAGCACCAGGGTGGCGGTCAGCACCGGGAAGATCGCCACGATCAGGATGTTGGTGATCAGCGCGGTCCAGGTGAACACCGGCATCTTCATCAGGTCCATGCCCGGCGCACGCATCTTGAGGATGGTGACGATGAAGTTCAGGCCGGTCAGCGTGGTGCCGATGCCCGATACCTGCAGTGACCAGATGTAGTAGTCCACGCCCACCGTGGGGCTGTACTCGATCCCCGACAGCGGTGGATAGGCCACCCAGCCGGTGGCGGCGAAGTCGCCGACGAACATCGACAGCATCACCAGCACCGCGCCCACCGCCGACAGCCAGAAGCTGAGCGAGTTGACGAACGGGAAGGCCACATCGCGCGCACCGATCTGCAACGGCACCACGATGTTCATCAGGCCCACGATGAGCGGGGTCGCCACGAAGAAGATCATGATCACCCCGTGCGCGGTGAAGATCTGGTCGTAGTGTTCCGGCGGCAGGTAGCCGGCGCTGTCATTGGCGGCGATGGCCTGCTGGGCGCGCATCATCAGCGCATCGGCGAAGCCGCGCACCAGCATGACCAGGGCCAGCAGGATGTACATCACGCCGATCTTCTTGTGGTCCACCGAGGTGATCCACTCGGTCCACAGGTAGCCCCACTTCTTGAAGTAGGTGATCGCCGCGATGATCGCCACGCCGAGCAGCAGCGACCCGGCCAGTGCCGACATGATGATCGGATCGTGGTAGGGAATCGCTTCGAGGTTCAACTTTCCAAGCACAATCAGTTCTCCGCGGTACGGCTGGCGGCAGGCGCGGCCAGGCTCACCAGTTGGGTTTTCGCCCCGGGTGCTTCGCCCGGCAGGCAGATCTCGTCATCGGGCATGCCGCCGTGGCGACGCACGATGCTGTCGAACAACCCGGTATCCACCGCACCGAAGCGCAGCAGCGGCGAGCCGTGGGTAGGCGTTTCCAGTTCGGCCAGGCGGGTGGCGCCGAGGTGGTCGCCACTGCTGCGGGCCTGCGCCAGCCAGCGGGCGAAATCGGCTTCGGTGACCACCCGTGCCGGGAACTTCATGTCCGAGAAGCCGGCGCCGCTGTAAGCCGAGGACATTCCCGCGTAGGTGCCCGGGGTGTGCCCGATCAGGTGCAGGCGGGTCTGCATGCCGGCCATGGTGTAGACCATGCTGCCCAGCTGCGGCACGAAAAAGGCGTTCATCATCGACTCGGAGGTCAGCTTGAACGCAATCGGCGTATCGACCGGCATCACCAGCTCGTTGACCGTGGCCACGTTGTGGTCGGGGTAGATGAACAACCACTTCCAGTTCAACGCCACCACTTCCACACGCAGCGGCGCCTTGTCCGATTCAATCGGCCTGTACGGGTCCAGCGCGTGGGTGCTCTTCCAGATCAACACCGCCAGCACCACGATGATCAGGCACGGGATGGTCCAGATGACGACCTCGATCGCGGTGGAATGCGACCAGTCGGGTGCGTAGGTGGCCTTTGTGTTGGACGCACGGTAACGCCACGCGAAGTACAGCGTGAGCAGGATCACCGGAATCACCACCAGCAGCATCAGGCCGGTGCAGACCAGGATCAGCTGCATCTCCTGTTCGGCGATGCTGCCCATGGGATTGAACAGCTCCAGGGAGGTGCACCCGGTGAGCAGGGGCAGCAGCGCTGCCAGGCCGGACCAGCGTCCGGCGCGGGCTCGACCGGCCAACGGGGCGCGGCGAGCAGGTTGAGTAACGGGGATCATGCGGGACGGCCCTTCCAACGCAGTGCCGGGCCGGGCGGCCCGGATCATGAAAAGTGGCGGACAACCCCCTGCATGACCGATATGCATGGGGGGTGCCCGCCGCAGCCGCGTACGTTAGGCAACGACATGATCCATACATGATGCGACACACTGTCGCAGGCGCCTGCGCGGCGCGGCGTAAGATGCGCCGATGCAAGCCGACAGCCCCGCGTGGAGCAGCCTCATCGCCGACGGGCACGGGCCGGTGTACCTGCGTATCGTGCAGGCGCTCGAACGCGCCGTGCGGTCCGGCGCGCTGCGTCCCGGCCAACGCCTGCCCGCGCAGCGCGCACTGGCCAACGACCTCGGCGTGGACCTCACCACGGTCACGCGCGCGTTCAACGAGGCGCGCAAGCGCGGCTTGATCGACGCACGCGGACCATTGGGCTCGTTCGTCGCCCCACCCCAGGTGGCGCTGGACCAACTGGTGGACCTGAGCATGAACCTGCCGCCGACCCCGCCCGGCGGCGAGGTGGCCGACATGCTGCGGCGTGGCCTGTCCACGGTGCTCACCCGCAGCGATGCCGGCAACCTGATGACCTACCACGTCGGCGGCGGCAGCCGCGCCGATCATCTGGCCGCGCAGCAGTGGCTCAAACCGATGTTGGGCAAGGTGGACAGCGATCGGCTGGTGGTGACCGAAGGCGCGCAGGCGGCGTTGTCGGCGCTGCTGCTGGCGCTCACCGAGGCCGGCGACACGATCCTGTGCGAACCGCGGGTCTATCCCGGCCTGCTGCATGCGGCGCGGGTACTGCAACGCAAGCTACAGGTAGTGGCATGCGACGAACACGGCATGCGCCCGGATGCGCTGCGTCGGCAGGCGCGGGCCACCGGCGCGAAGGTGGTCTACCTCAACCCGACCGCGCAGAACCCCACCGCCCATACCGTGCCCGAAGCGCGCCGGAGGGCGCTGGCCGACGTGTTGCGCGCACAGGACCTGCGCCTCATCGAAGACGACCCGTACTGGCTGCTGGTCGACGATGCCCCTGCCCCGCTCGCGCTGCTGGCGCCGCGGCACACCTGCTACATCTCCACGTTGTCCAAGTGCCTGAGCCCGGGCCTGCACACCGGCTTCGTCCACCTGCCCGACGGCGTGTCACGCCAGGGCGTGCTGGACGCGCTGCGCGCAGTCAACCTGATGGCACCGCCGCTGATGAATGCCCTGGTCACCCAGTTGATCCTGGATGGCTCGGCCACTGCCCTGCTCAGGCTGGTGCAGAACGAAGCCGCCGAGCGCCGCTACCTGGCGCAGTCGGCGCTGTCGCCGACGTTCCTGCAGCACTGCGCCGGCGTGCACGCATGGTGCCGCTTGCCGCCACAGTGGACCGCCGCCAGCCTTACCCATGCAGCGCGCCTGCAGGGGCTGGGCATCGCCCCGTCGTCGGCGTTCACCCCCGACGGGGTGGCCATCCACGATGCGGTGCGGATCTCGCTGGGGGCGCCTGCGAGCCGGCAGGAACTGCACCGGGCGTTGCGGCAGCTGGATCAGTTGATGCACGTGGCTGCAGGCCGGAGCGGCTGGACGGTATAAGCCGGTTGTGTCAGTCCGTACCGGGTGCAACGCGAGACCGTCGCGCTCGGCTGTAACGCCTGCCGGGGCTGCCCACGTACTGGTCCATGGAGCGGCGACCGTCTGCGGTTTCGACCGATACCTGGAAATGCCTTCCTGCGACCTTGTCCGTACCAAATCGCGCGGATAGAACGCGGATCTGGCCGATATCCAGACCGTGCTGCGAAGCCAACTCGGGCAGTCGCTGCGCGAATTGGCCAGTGGCATGCTTTATCCCTGCCGAGGCCGGGCTGCCCGCGGCTTCCCCTGTCAGGAAATTCACCACGATTTCGCCCTCTCGCGAGGCGGCGGCCTCCGCAAAGATATCCAGCGTGTATAAGCCGATCATGAAGCACATGCCACTGGCCAACGAGTCGGCCACGTTGTGGCCGAAGGCAGTGAGCTCACCCAGTTTCATCGGCCGGCCCCCGAAGCAGATCGTGCAGGTCGATGCCCTCCGGGTTCAGCAGCGCCCGTTCGCAGCCCGTATAGAACAGCTCGAACCGTCCCTTTTCTTCGTCAACGATGCGTGCACCGTCCAACACCGTCAGCAGCCCGAACACCGTTGCTCCGGCGGCCTCACGCACCACGCTGCGCACGTGCGCCTGGTCCTGCGGTGACAACCCGCCATACCAGGCGGCGCGTTCGCGAACCGCCAGCGAAGGTCGCCTTCCGGGCGGCGATTCGAGCGTGCTCATCGTCGCCTCTGTCGCCGCGTCCCGCACGTGGGCTTCCATCGCTTCAACAAACTGCTGACTGTTCAAGGATCCGCCCATCCTGCGTCCGCACGCAGGCGTTGCTCGCGCAACCGGCGGACGCGCGCTTCGTTCGCCTTCTCGCCCCGGAATTTGAAAACGTAGTGCGCGGCCAGCACGCCAACCAGCAACGCGGGCCCGAGGTTGTACCCCAGGGCATAGCCGAATGCCCCGGGCTGCAGATCCGCGCGCACCGCCATCACGACGATGAAAACGGCGAAGACCAGCGTGAGCAGCAGATGGATCGCCGCACCGTTGACGGTCAGCCGCCCGCGGGTCGCATTGACGATCCTGGCCAGACCCATGCACACCAGGAACAGTACGAAAAACCCGAACAACGCCATTCGAAGCCCCCTTGGCGCAGTGCGCCTGCTTCTCCGGTCCACGCTGCCGCGCCGGCCCGGACCTCCCTTTCCATTTCCGGCTGCGCTGGGCGCTACCGGCTCCCTGCCGCAGGTCATCCAGACCTCGGCGAGAGCCGACTCTACAAGCAATGACGCCGGGACGACAAGACCGGTCACCGGTGCGGGCGGTGAGCTGCCCAAGCCGCGCGCAGTGACGCTCAGCTCAACCAGAAACAGCCTTGGCGCGCTTCCAGACGGCTTCGAATTCGGTGGCGGTGATGCTGTCATCCGAATCCAGGTCCAGCCAGGACAAAGGCTGATCGGACATCGGGAAGCGCGCATCGGCCTGCCCGGATTTGTCGGCCCAGACCAGCACGCTGCGGTAGCTTTCGACCTGCCGCACGATCACATCGCCCTGTGCCTCGAGGTAAATCGTGCCGTGGCCGATGTCCGATTCGGCGGGGTGTTTGTAGTGTTTCCGGGGCGTGGTCATGACGGAAGCTCAGGGCTGGATATGGGGAGGGCGCGAAATATACCGCTATCCGGGCGGCTCTGGCGCCGTTGTCCAGGGCTGTCACGCATGGCGTGGCATTACCGGCGGCGTGAGGTGGTGCGCGGTTGCAGGGCATCCAGCGCGCTGGCATTGCGCCGTGCCCAGTGGTAGATCAGCTCGATCGGCTCCACCAGCTGCCGGCCCAGCGGTGTCAGCGTGTACTCCACTGCCGGCGGCACGGTGGGAAATTCGGTGCGCAGCACGATGCCTGCGGCTTCCATTTCGCGCAGGGTCTGGATCAGCATTTTCTTGGAGATCGCCGGCAGGCTGCGGTGCAGCGCATTGCTGCGCGCGGTGCCTGCATGGCGCACGGCCAGGGTGTGCAGCACCATCGAGGTCCATTTGGTGCTGAACAGCTCCAGCACCCGCCGCGGGGCGCAATCCTCTCGCCATTCTTCGTCGGGAGTGCCGGTTTTCATCGCGTGGTTACCATTTGGTGCCTTCTTTCGGGCGGTGCACGCCTATCCTACTGTGTGCGCCTGGAACAGAATGAAAAGGCCATATCGTGACGAACAAAGCGTTGGTAGTCGGGGCGACCGGCATTGTGGGCAGTGCATTGATCCAGCGGCTGCTGGACGCCGGCTGGGAGGTCCACGGACTGGCCCGCCGTCCGGACCAGCTGCCCGAAGGCGCGCAGGGCGTCGCCGCGGATCTGCATGACGCCGCGTCCACCCAGGCCGCACTGGCAGCGCTGGCACCCCCCCATGTATTCATCACCACCTGGTCGCGCCAGGCCAATGAGGCCGAGAACATCCGCGTCAATGCGGCGATGGTGCGCAACCTGCTGGACGCGTTGCGGCCGGCCGGCAGCGTGCGGCACGTCGCGCTGGTCACCGGGCTGAAGCATTACCTGGGGCCGTTTGAAGCCTATGCGCAGGGTGCCTTGCCACAGACGCCGTTCCGTGAGGAACAGCCACGGCTGGCGGTGGACAACTTCTACTACGCACAGGAAGACGAGGTATTTGCCGCTGCAGCGCGCGACGGCTTCAGTTGGAGCGTGCATCGCCCGCACACGGTGATCGGCGCGGCGGTGGGCAATGCCATGAACATGGGCACGACGCTGGCGGTGTACGCCACGCTGTGCAAGCGCAGCGGGCGTCCGTTCTACTTCCCCGGCTCGCCCGCGCAGTGGGACGGGCTGACCGACATGACCGATGCAGGTCTGCTCGCCAGACACCTGCTGTGGGCAACCCAGACGCCCGCCGCCGCCAACCAGGCCTTCAACGTGGTCAACGGCGATGTGTTCCGCTGGCGCTGGATGTGGTCGCGGATCGCGACGTGGTTCGATCTCGAGCCGGCCCCCTTCACCGGCGAGGTGCGTCCGCTGGAGCAGCAGATGGCCGGTGATGCCGCCGCATGGTCGGCGTTGGCGGCCGCCCATGGGCTGGTCGAGCAGGACATCCATCGCCTGATCTCGCCGTGGCACACCGACGCCGACCTGGGCCGGCCACTGGAAGTGGTCACCGATATGTCCAAGAGCCGACGGATGGGCTTCCTGGACTACCAGCCCAGCGACGATGCGTTCTTCGCGCTGTTCGAGCGATTGCGCGCGCAGCGGCTGATTCCGTAGTCGGACGCGGCATGGGGTAACGGATCCGTGGCACCGGATGCACGACGGACTAACGCCCGTCCGCACTACCCTCGTGACGAAGTGTGGCCCCCGCCGCATGCGTTTCCCGCGAGGCAGCCACCGTGCCACATCCGTCCCCTTGCCGCATCCTGCTTGTCGAGGACAACGATGCCCTCCGCGCCAGGACCACCACGATCCTGGATGCGGACGGTTTCGATGTCGTGTCCGCCGCCAACGCCGAATCCGCGCTGGATCACCTGACCGGCGCGACGTCGTTCGATCTGCTGTTCTCCAGCATCGGCCTGCCGGGCATGGATGGCTGGAGCCTGGCAAAGCGCGCCAGCCGGCTGTATCCGACGATGCCCATCCTGCTGATGACCACCTATGCGGGCGAAATAGACGATCGCCCGCACTTTCTGTACCCCGGCGTGAACCTGATCCGCAAACCCTTTACCGCCGAAGAAGTGCTGGGTTCGGTACGCGACCTGGCCTGAGCCGGGCCGGATGATCAGGCATTGACGTCCACTACCGTGCGGCCCTGCACGCGCCCTTCCAGAACCTGCGCGGCAATGGTCGGCACCTGCGCCAGTCCGATCACCTGGGTGGTCCGTGCAAGCTTGGCAGGATCCAGATCGGTGGCCAGACGCGCCCACGCCTGCCGGCGTGCCGCCAGCGGTGCGTTGACCGAATCGATGCCCGCCAGCGTCACGTTGCGCAGGATGAAGGGCAGCACCGAGCCCGGCAGGTCGGCCCCCTGCGCCAACCCGAACGCGGCGACCACACCGCGATAGCGGATCTGCGCCAGCACGTTGGCCAGGGTGTGGCTACCGACCGCGTCGATGGCCCCGGCCCAGCGCTCCTTGGCAATCGGTGCTCCCGGCGCGGACAGCGTGTGGCGGTCGACGATCTCGGCCGCGCCCAGTTCCTTGAGATACGCCGATTCTTCCAGGCGGCCGGTGGACGCCACCACGCGGTAGCCCAACCCCGACAGCAGTGCGATGGCGATGGAGCCCGCGCCGCCGTTGGCGCCGGTCACCAGGATGTCGCCGCTGTCCGGGGTGACCCCGCCATGCTCCAGGGCCAGTACCGACAGCATCGCCGTGTAGCCAGCGGTGCCGATCGCCATCGCATCGCGGGCGCTGAAGGCGTCGGGCACTTTCACCAGCCACTCGCCGGGCACCCTCGCCTTCTGCGCATAACCGCCATGGTGGGTCTGGCTCAAGCCATAGCCGTTGACCAGCACACGATCGCCGGGCGCGATACCGGGGTAGTTCGAGGTCTCGACCACGCCGGCCAGATCGATGCCCGGGATCAACGGGAAGCTGCGGATCACCGGCGAGCGGCCCGACAACGCCAGCGCGTCCTTGTAGTTGACCGTGGAGTACGCCACGGCCACGGTAACGTCGCCGGGCATGAGGTCGTGCTCTTCCAGGGCCACGATGTCAGTGGCAATCGTGTCGCCGGTTTTGCGGGCAAGCAGGGCATTGAACGTCATGGCGGTCTCCGGGGGCGTGCTTCCACTGTGCGGTGAAATCGCCCAGGCATCCAGTCGAAGGCCGCTTCAAGAATTACTAGACGACCGGTCTAATGGAGAGTACAGTCCATCCCATGAGCCCTGCACCCGCCATCGACAGCACCGACGTCCGCGACAAGATCCTGGCCACCGGCCAGCGGATCATGGGCGGCAAAGGGTTTTCCGCTGTCGGGTTGAACGAGGTGCTGACTGCGGCCGGCGTGCCGAAGGGCTCGTTCTATCACTACTTCGGGTCCAAGGACGCCTTTGGGGAAGCCCTGCTCGAGGAGTACTTCGGCGGTTACCTGGCCGACATGGACCGCATCTTCCGCCAGACCGGCCAGACCGGTGCGCAACGGCTGGATGCGTATTTCCAGGCGTGGCGGGACAACCAATCCTTCGAAGACTGCCAAGGCAAGTGCCTGGCGGTGAAGCTGGGTGCCGAGGTTGCCGACCTGTCCGAGAGCATGCGGGCGTCACTCAAACGCGGCACTGCCGCGATCATCGAACGGATGGCGCATGCGATCACCGCCGGCGTAGCCGACGGTTCGCTGGCGCCCGACGACCCGGCCGATGGCGTGGCGCAGAGCCTGTATCAGCTCTGGCTGGGTGCCAGCCTGATGGTCAAGATCGTCCGCCACACCCAGCCGTTCGACGACGCAGCGCGCACCACCCGCAGGATTCTCCACCCCTCCCATTGACGGGAAGGCCACGCAGCAGGCGCTTCATCGGCGACCTGCTTTTTTCACACCCGTTTACTAGACGACCGGTCTACTGTTCTCCCCATCCCGCATCGCCCCCCAAGGAGCACCATCATGAAAGTCCTCATCGTTCTTACCTCCCACGACCAACTCGGCAACACCGGCCGCAAGACCGGCTTCTGGCTCGAAGAGCTCGCCGCGCCCTACTACACCTTCAAGGACGCCGGTGCCGAAATCGTGCTGGCCTCACCCAAGGGCGGTCAACCGCCGCTCGACCCCAAGAGCAACGAACCCGATTTCCAGACCGAGCTGACCCGTCGCTTTGAGGCCGATGCCGATGCCAATGCGCAACTGGCCAACACCGTCCGCCTGGACAGCATCAACCAGGCCGACTTCGACACCGTGTTCTATCCCGGCGGCCATGGCCCGCTCTGGGACCTGGCCGAAGACACCCACTCCATCGCGCTGATCGAATCGTTCATCGCCGCTGGCAAGCCGGTCGCCCTGGTCTGCCACGCCCCGGGCGTGCTGCGTCACGTCAAGGCCGCCGATGGCACGCCGCTCGTTGACGGCAAGAAGGTCACCGGCTTCACCAACACCGAAGAAGAAGGCGTCGGTCTTACCAAGGTGGTGCCGTTCCTGGTCGAGGACACGCTCAAGGCGCTCGGCGGCGACTACTCCAAGGGGCCGGACTGGGGCTCGTATGTGGTGCGCGATGGCCTGCTGATCACCGGGCAGAACCCGGGATCGTCGTCGGAGACGGCGGCGGTGCTGATGCAGCAGGTGGGTGCTGAAGCGAAGCGCTGAGGCGATTGGGCCGGTGCCGCGTGTGCGGCACCGGACACCTGGACTGGGAGCGGCACCGACTGCTCACAGTGCTACGCCCGCGTTCGAACGGCCTGCGCCACCCCGCTGCAGCGGACCTCAAGGTCGGCTCGGCGACGAACGTCGCTCAACGGCCCGGCGCCTGCTTGCCCGTCTCATGTTCCTGCGCTTCCAGCGCACTGGCAAACCGGTCCATCAAACGCACCAGGTCCGCCACCTCCTGCGGCGCCCACGACTGGAAGATATGCCGTCCGATCCGCTCACGCGCCGCGTCCAGGCGATCGGTCATTTCCTTGCCCTTTGGTGCAATGGTCGCCTCACGGATGCGGCGATCCTGCGGATTGCCGCGGCGGGTGACCAGTTCCATCGCCGCCAGCTTGGCGACCTGTCGGCTGATGGTCGTGTAATCGCGGCCGAGGCGATCAGCCAGGTCCACCACCCCGATGGGCCCCACCCGCTCGATCATCACCAGCAGCCGGAACAGGGCCTGGTCCAGCTTCACTCCCGCCTCCTGGAGCAGGCGCTCGTCGTTGCGCGGGCGGTTCATGACGCTGGCAATGCCGACCATGGCGAGGTGAAGCGCCTTCAGGTCCGGCAAAATATGTGTATCTTGCACCTTGTTTTTCGACGGCATAGCATCCCCTCCAAGTAAGTGCATATTACACATACCTGGAGAGAGACGATGGGCAACACCCTTGAAGTAGTGATCTGCGGCGCCGGTGCCGCCGGCCTGACCTTGGCCATCGAACTGGCCCGCCGCGGGGTGGCGTTCCGGCTGCTGGAGCAGCGCGAGCAGCCCTTCCATGGCTCGCGCGGCAAGGGCATCCAGCCGCGCAGCCAGGAGATCTTCGAAGACATGGGCATCATCGACCGGCTGTTCGCCGCAGGCGGGCCCTACCCCGTGTCGCGCAGCCACCATGCCGATGGCAGCAGCACCGATGCCCTCGTGCTGGAGGCGTCGCCGGCCACCCCGGCCGAGCCTTATCGGCAGCCGCTGATGGTGCCGCAGTTCCTGACCGAAGCGGTGATGCGCGACCGCCTGGCAGAACTGGAGCATCACGTCGAATTTGGCCACGCGGTAGTGGGATTCGAGCAGGACGGTGATGGCGTCAGCGTCCACCTTGCTACGCCGTCGGGCGAGCAGACCGTTCGCGCCCGGTATCTGATCGGTGCCGACGGCGGACGCAGCTTCGTACGCCAGGCGTTGGATATTGGATTCCCCGGCAAGACCCTCGGGGTGCGCGCGGTGGTGGCCGACATCGTGCTGCAGGGGCTGCCGCGCGATGCGTGGCACACGTTCAACGAGGACGACATGGCGCGCCGCATTTCGTTGTGTCCGCTGATGGGAACCGCCCTGTTCCAACTGCAGGCTTCGGTGCCGCTCGACGGAGAGGTGGATCTGTCGGTGAACGGGCTGGCGGCGATGGTGCGCGAGCGGACCGGTCGCACCGACCTCGTCGTTGAAGACGTCTCGTGGGCGTCGGCCTACCGGATGCACGCGCGGCTTGCCGAACGCTACCGCATCGGCCGCGTGTTCCTGGTCGGCGACGCTGCCCACACGCACCCTCCGACCGGCGGCCAAGGCCTCAATACCAGCGCGCAGGATGCGTACAACCTTGGCTGGAAGCTGGCATCGGTGCTGCAGGGCGCGCCGGCGGCGTTGCTGGACACCTACGAGGAAGAGCGCCGCCCCATTGCAGCGTCCATGCTGGGTTTGGCCACCCGCCTGCTGGATGACGCCCAGCGCGGCGACAACCGGCGCGGGCGGGAGGTGCAGCAGCTGGACCTCGGGTATCGGGCGTCGTCTCTATCGCTCGCGGGCGCGTTTCGCACGGGATGCATCACGCCAGGCGACCGCGCCCCGGATGCGCCGTTGCTGGGTGCTGGTGGCCAGCCCGTGCGGCTGTTCGAGGTGTTGCGCGGCACGCACTGGACGCTGCTGGGTTACGCGACCGATCGCGCCATCGCACCGCTGCGTAGCGGCTTGCAGGTGCACGTCTTCGGCGCTGCGGGCGATCTGCGCGATATGGATCGACACGTTGAAGATGCCTACGGAATGGCGCCTGGCGAGTGGGTGCTGATCAGGCCCGATGGCTATGTGGCTGCGGTGGTCGATGCGAACAGTATCGACCGCCTTGCCAACCATCTTGACGCGTATTCGCCTTGAGGTCCGCTATCGGCCACCTGCTGCAGCGCCTCAGGCTGGGCACCGGTCGCCAGCACTGCAGTACGGCACCTCATCGTCATGCAGAATCTGGCTGGCGTAGACCATTGACGTTTGGCGGCAACGGAACACGGACATCCTGATCTCCGTTGCGTGACACCCACGGTACGGCGCGCCGATGGCGATCAATAGCGGGTGTTGGTTGCCGAGCGCCTGGAGCACGTCCAGGGGCGATGGATGAGCCCCGTCCCCCTGCTCACGCGGCATTAACCCGTCGCGCCCGTTAATGCCGCCGTGGCCAGCCCCGCCATGACCCAATCCACCGAGATCGCCATGGATACCAACGCACTCCGCGGTGTCGCGCTGCTTTGCAGCGCCGTGATGTTCACTGGATGCGGTACTGCCCAGATCAAGGGCTGGAGCAAGCCCGGCGCGAGCGAGTCGCAGAAGCAGCACGATCTGGCCGAGTGCGACTACGACGCCTCCAAGGCCACGACCGGCGATGGGCGAGCGCCCAAAAGCACGGGAGACGCGGTCGGAGACGGTGTCGTGCGCGGGATGGAGAAATCGGACCTGATCAAGAAATGCATGCGCATCCGAGGCTACAGCGGCTGAGATGTCCCTCTGTTCTATCTGGCCTGGAGCGACGCCAATGAAACGTCCTGCGATGCTTTTCACTCTTGCGTTTTCCCTCTGCCTGGCGGCATCGGCGCCCGCCCAGGGAAAAAGGCCCTCCACGCCAGCCGCACCCGCGCGCACCTCCGATGGCATGGCCTGCGACAGCCCCAATCAATCCCAGGCCGGACTCAACCAATGCGCCAGCCTCACCGCGCACTCGGCCGATGCCGAACTCAACCGCGTTTACGCGAAGGTGTTGGCCGCCAATGCCCAGGACAAGGTGTTCCTGGACAAACTGAAGGCATCGCAGCGCGCCTGGATCGTCTTCCGTGATGCGCAGATCGCAGCGCGGTATCCGAGTCCGGCCGACTATGGCAGCGTGCTGCCGATGTGCCAGAGCGGCGAGTATGAGCAGCTCACGCGCGACCGGATCAAACAACTGCAGGCATGGATTACCGGTGTCGAAGAAGGCGACGTCTGTGCCGGCTCCTATCCGATGAGCCAGTAGCCCACTACCGCCCGCGTCCATCCACATAGGGCCGCGACTGCAGCATCAGCACCTCATCGCCGACCACGGCCCACTCGATATCCTGGTCCACACCGCCCAGCGCCTGCTTGGTAGCGGCCCCGACGTTGGCCAACCGCACGATCAGCGCATCGGTCAGCACCTGGCGTGAGCCGGTGATGGGAACTTCGCGGACGCCGCCGCCCGCCTTGGCCACCAGCTGGGTATCTTCGGCCGACCGGCTCAATACCTGCACCGCCTTGGACCAGTTCGAATACATCACTTGTTCGGCTTGGCGCTTGCCCTCCACCACGCGGATTCCCAGCCCGCGCTTGGCCGAAATGTAGGTGATGTGGCGGCGGGCGGCGTCGAAGGGATCGCGGGTGATCATCACTCCGGAACTGTCCGAAGGCGCAGCACGCTGAACCAGCACCGCCATGGCCACCGCGTCCTGTCGCAGCCCCGCCGCCGCGCGCGCTTCATAGGCCTCGAAGTTGTAGACCGATGCCCAGACCGTCTGCACCGCCTTGGCCAGGGCATCGGCACGCGTCACGTTGGGGACGGTGGTGTACAGGCCGGCGCCACTGAAGCCGGGCAGATCCTCGGAATTGGACGAGCTGCGTACAAACACCGCGGCCGCCTTCAGTTGCCCCTGCCATTGCGTGTCCAGGGCCCGGACGAACGCCGGATCGGGCTTGGCATTGCTGATCTCCGCACGCAGCGCCGCCAGCGCATCGCGGCGGATGTCCGGGTCGGCACTGAAGCCCGGGCGACGCTGCAGCTGCTGTAGTCGCTCGGCCATCTGCAGCCGTTTCATCATCGCCTGATAGTGCGAGAACGGAATGCAGAAGCCATCGGGTACGCGCGCCGCCGGGGGCAGCGCCGTCTTCAGTGTGCCCAGGTTGGCAGCCTTCACCCCGCAGTGGCTGCTGTCACGCGCACGCAGCGACGCCAAGGGCTTGAGCGCGACCACGCTCAGGTCCGGGCGTGGCAGGTTGCGCGCCGCCGGGCGCGCCGCAGGGGCCGAGGGCGCCCTTGCCGGCCGCGTCAGTGGTGTTACCCGGTAGTCGTTGTTGCTGACCTCCAGCGCCACCCAGCGTCCGTCATATTGGCGCAGCGCCTGCTGCGCGTCGCGCACATATACGTTGGGGATGCCCCAGCCCTTGGCCAGCAGGTTGACGTGGGACAGCAGCGTGGACGGGCGCTGGGTCACCAGCCCTGCTACCGGCGTCAATGCGATGGGCACCTCGTCCAGTACCGGGATGTCCTGCGGCGCCAGCGTGCGCAGCTGCGCCTCCGTGCGCACGATCCGCAGCCGGCCCTCGGCGCGGCCGGTGTTCAACGGCAGGAAACGCTGCTCACGCAACAACGCTTCCTGGCTGACGTAGGCCAGCCCCATGCCGCTGGCCAGCTGCTCGTGCTGGGTGGAGTTGGTCTTGAAGCGGATGGGCTCGCCGAACGAGGCCCGCAGCACCGTGTCGGTCTGCCGCAGCAGGGACGCGGTGAGCCTGTCACCCTCCCAGAACTCGTAGGTGTAGCCCGGCAGGTCCTTCTGCCAGCTCAACGTGCCGAACAGAAAGCGTCGCTGCGGATCACGGTACTGCGCGTTGAGGGTTGCCTTGTCCAACGAACGCAGCAGTCCCTGGCGACGCACGAACTGCTCGTGCAGCGCGAAGCGGGGCGTATTGATGTAGTAGATGCGTGCCGCATTCTGCCGGTCGATCACGAAGATCAGATGCGGCATCTCCAGCGCCGTACCGGCGTTGTAGACACGGGCCAGCTGCATGAACTGCGCGCGGGTGTCGATGCGCGCGAGGGAGTCCGGCCCGGTCGTCGGCTGCACAGACGCGCTATCGCTGCCCGGGCGGTATTCGTACGGCGAGGGTTTGCGGGCGGTCTGCGCGAGCGCAGGCAGGCTGCCGCACAGCAGCAGGGTGAGCGTGGAGAGCAACGCCCACAGGTGCTGTCGCCAGGCAGGATGGGAACGGGCTCGATCCATGACGCCGCCGCGGGAATGAAGTGGGCCGATCATAAGCGACTCCATCGGGCAGCGCCGGGTTACCTTCGACACTGTGTCGCCGGTGGGCAAGCGCATAGGCTGCGGCATACGCCCTTGCGGGCCCTGCGGATGCCACACGCCGTGTTTACGCCCTCCAAGTTGCTTCCGCTGTTGCTGGCTGTCCTGCCACTCAACGCACGTGCCGCCGAACAGTGGATCGTGACAACCGACCTCTGGGGCAACAACAATCATCAGACCCTGCAGCTGGACACCCGGGGCGAGCGCATCCAGGGCAGGCTGGATGCGGATCGGATCGAAGGCACGCGGGTCGGCGACACCCTGCAGTTCACGGCAACCGATAGCGACGGGCAGGTGTATCACTTCACCGGCCGCATCGACGGCGAACGCATGCAGGGCCAGAGCGACCAACCCGACACCAACAACCGCGCCGTGCGTGCCACCCACGCCTTCAAGGCATGGCGCGTGCCAACGCCCGCCTCCACCACACCGCAGTTGCATGTGTTCACGCCAACGGACTATTCCAATACCTTCAGCGCGGATCGCGCGCCGGTATTGGTGATCCAACCGGGCGATTCGGTGCAGACCCGTACGCTGGACTCCGGCGGCGTCGACGAGAACGGCGTTACCCGAGCGCTGTTCGGCAATCCGCAGGTGGGCCCGTTCTTCGTGGCCGGTGCAGAGCCGGGCGACACCCTGGCGATCACGCTGACCTCGCTGAAGCTCAACCGCGATTACGCCGACAGCCTGGATGGTGTGGTGGGACGGCTTAAGACCCCACGGGTCGCGGCCGAAAGCGCGTCCCTGGGCAAACCGGTGCGCTGGACGCTGGACCGCGCGAAGGGTATCGCCCGCCCGCACGGTGCCACCGGCGCACTGAAGCAATTCGAGATTCCGGTAAAGCCGATGCTGGGCGGGCTCGCCGTCGCCCCCGGCTTCGGCTACCCGGCATTTTCCACCGGCGATACCGGCGATTTCGGCGGCAACATGGACTTCAATGCCGTCGTCGAAGGCAACACCGTCTACCTGCAGGTGCAGCAGCCCGGTGCATTGTTGTATCTGGGCGACGGGCACGCCTTGCAGGGCGATGGCGAAACCACGCAGTGGGCGTTGGAGACCTCGCTGGACGTGGTGGTAAAGGTGGCGCTGGTGAAGCAACAGTCGATCGCCACCCCGCGCGTCGAATCTCCCACCCAGGTCATGACGCTCGGCCAGGGCGGTTCCAGCGACGACGCGCTGCGGCTGGCGACGTCGGGCATGCTGCAGTGGCTGCGCCAGGCCTACGGGCTGAACCTGTCCGAGGCGACCCAGGTGCTGGGCGTGGCGGTGCAGTACCACGTGGCCAACCTGGCCGGGCGCAGCGTTGGTGTTGCCGCCAAGGTGGACAAGGCAGTATTGCGGCGTCTGCCTGCCCCTGCGCCGGCCAAGCCCGCCGATGGGCAGGCACGCCGAAGCCACTGACAAGGGAATTGGCGATGTTTACACGTGCATTTGCTATCGTGCCCCACTCGCCAACTCTTCACCCCGGAATTCCATGCCGCGCACGTCCCCCGGTGCTCCAGCTGCCTCATCACTCCCTGTTGCCCTGGACGACCTGCTGGCGCGATCGAACATGGACGATCCGGCCCTGCTGCGTGCCGCCACCCGGGAAGCCTACGACCGCGTGACGCTGCTGCTCAAGGCCTGCTACCAAGACTTCAGCCCGGAGCAGCAAGCCAGGATCCGCGCGATCATCGGCGCCGACGCAGCGCCCGCACGGACCGCCCTGCCCAAGCGCGTCAAGGCCAGCAGACCGCCTCGCGAAGACCTGCCGCCACGCTTCTGGCTGCCCTATAGCGGTGAGACCTGGACAGGTCGCGGGCGTCCGCCGAAGGCGTTCATCGCCTGGGAAGGCACCGTCGCCCACACCGAGTGGAAGAAGCACCACCCCGACGAGCGTTTCCCCACCTATCCCGGCTGATCCTGCCCGGCGTAGGCAACCCAGCCGCGGAACGACAGCGCAGCGTAGAACAGCGCGGGCCGCTCGAAACCGGCCTGCTCCAGCAGCGCCACCTCTTCTTCCGGCGCGAGCGTGGGCAGCCTGCTGGCGATCGCCTCGGCGCGTGCTTCGGCGCTCTCCCCGCCGATGCCGCGGGCGGTGACGAACGCGGCCCAGCGCTGGAACCACACGCGCTTTTCATCCGGATCGCGGGGCACGCTGTGGTGGGCGACCACCAGCGGTGCACCCGGCCTCAGGCGGTGCCGGAGTTCGCGCAGGGTGTGCAGGCGTTCTTCGCGCGATAGAAAGTGCAGTGTCAGCAGACACGTGGCGCCATCGAACGCGACGACGGGCGCAGCATCGATGTAGCCCTGGATCAGTTCGACGCGCGGGGACAGGCTGCCCAGCACGCGCGTGGCCAGCCCGAGCATCTCCGCGGACGGGTCCACGCCGGTGAAATGCCAGTCGGGGCTGCACTCGGCGAAGACGCGCAGTTCCATCCCTCCGCCTGCACCAAGCACGAGCACCCTGCCCGCCTGCGGAACCCGCTCGGCGAGCAGCACGTGCGCCATCTGATGCAGCGCCTGCACACCGGGTACCTGACGGACGAGCGTGTCGGCGTAGCGCGCTACCGCATCGGGATCGGAAAAGGACATGACGGCCTACGGCGGAAGATGGCGTTTAATGTAACAGTGTCAGTTACATTTGTACCAGTCGTCCGCCCCCGCAGTACGGCGGGACTTTCGTACGACCCACCGCCCGGCCGGCGCACGCAGCACACCCGTGTTGCAGCTGCATTTAACTTCTGTTAATTATTGTTGCAGCGCAGCAGATCCCCTGCCGCGCAGGGAGAACCCATGGGATGACCGACTAAGAGAACGATACCTCCAACACTCCGACTGCAAGGTGCACCCATGAACGACAGCATTGGCAAGTGTGTTCACGCTCCGAAAGCAATTTCGCCATTGGCATCTGCAGTACACGTGGCGCTGGCCACCACGCTGCTGTTCTCCAGTTCCGTTGCGACTGCACAGGACAGCACACCCCCAGGCACGGCGGACGCCGCTACCCTGGAGACGGTTTCGGTACTGGGCAGTCGTACCAAGCCGCGCACGGTGTCGTCCTCGGCAGTGCCGATTGACATCATCAGCGGGGAAGAGTTCCGCAACCAGGGCGCCACCGATGCGCTCGACCAGTTGCGGGTGCTGGTCCCCTCCTTCAACGTCAGCACGATTCCCATCGACGATGCCGCCAGCCTGGTGCGTCCGGCCAACCTGCGTGGCCTGCCGCCGGACAACACCCTGCTGCTGGTCAACGGCAAACGCTTCCACCGGGCGGCGGTGATCACCTTCCTCGGTCACGGCCTGTCCGACGGTGCACAGGGCCCGGACCTGTCGGTATTTCCATCGCTGGCGTTGGAACAGGTGGACGTGCTGCGTGACGGCGCGGCCGCACAGTACGGGTCGGATGCGATTGCCGGGGTGATCAATTTCGGCCTGAAGAAGCTGCGCGAAGGCGGCAGCGCGGAGGTATTCACCGGAAAGTACTATCAGGGTGACGGGCTGACCACGCAGTACTCGGCGCAGATCGGCCTGCCCTTGACCGCGCGTGGTTTTGCCACGCTTACCGCCGAATGGCGCAAGGCGGACGACACCTCGCGCAGCGTGCAACGCGACGATGCCGCGGCCGCCAGCGCCGCCGGCTACCCCGGCGTCGGGCAACCGGCGCAGACCTGGGGCTCGCCGCAGGTGAACAACGATCTGAAGGTGGTAGCCAACCTGGGCCTGTCCACCGACAGCGTGGACCTCTACCTGTTCGGCAACTACGCCAAGCGCAAGGTGGACGGCGGCTTCTACTACCGCGATCCGACCGCGCGCTCGGGGGTGTACTCCAACGATGGCGGCGACACCCTGCTGGTGGGCAATCTGAGCGGTGCCGGTGCCTGCCCGGGCATCGCACTGCGCGACGGGGGCGGCAACCTGCTGCCGTACAGTTCGGTGAGCGCGGCGGTGGCGGCGCTGCCGTCGAACTGTTTCACCTTCCTGTCCACCCTGCCGGGCGGCTTCACCCCGCGCTTCGGTGGCTCGCTGGAAGACGCGTCGGTGGTGGCCGGGGCCAAGGGTCTCTGGGGTGACTGGTATTGGGATGTGAGTGGTTCATGGGGCCGCAACGACATCGACTTTGTCATCTACAACACCGTCAATGCCTCGCTGGGCCCGGCGCAGCCGCAGGGCCTGTCCTTCCGCCCGGGTGGAAACACCCAGACCGAAAAGAACCTCAACGTCGATGTGAGCCGCGATATCGCCACCACGTTCACCGCCCAGCCGCTGCGTCTGGCGCTGGGCGCGGAATGGCGCGAAGAGAGCTTCACCATCAGTCCCGGCGACGGTCCATCGACCGCGATCGGGCCGCTGACCGAACAGGGCTTCGCGCTGGGTTCCAACGGCTTCAATGGCTTCAGCACGCGCACCGCCGGTACCTTCGATCGCCGCAACTGGGCCGCCTATGCCGACCTCGAGGCGCAGCTCACCGAGCGCCTGCTGCTGGCCGGTGCACTGCGTTATGAGGACTACGATTCGTTCGGCAGCACCACCACCGGCAAGTTCACCGCACGCTTCGATGTCAACGAGGCATTCGCGTTGCGCGGCGCCTACAACACCGGCTTCCGTGCGCCCACGCCCGGCCAGGCCAACATCAGCCAGATCAGTACCGTGTTCGGTGGCACCGCGCTGGAAGACATCGCCACGCTGCCGCCGACCAATGCCATCGCCCAGCTCAAGGGCGCCCGCCCGCTCACCCCGGAGGAATCCCGGAACGTGTCACTGGGTGCGGTCTGGACCCGTGGCGACTGGCTGGTGACGTTGGACGGCTACCAGATCAAGGTGAAGGACCGGATCGCGCTCAGCACCAGCTTCGTGGTGACCCCGGAAGAACGCGCGGCGCTGGTGGCCGGCGGCAATCCGGAAGCAGCATCGATCTCGCAGGTGACCTACTTCGGCAATGCCTTCGATACCACCACCACCGGCGCCGATCTGGTCACCAGCTACAAGAGCAACCACTTCGGCGGCGTCACCACCTACGCCGTGGCCGCCAACTGGAACCGCACCGAGGTGGACCGTTACGACACCGATTTCATCGATGCCGCGCGGGTCTACAAACTGGAGAAGTCGCTGCCCCGCACCAAGGGATATTTCAGCATCCACCACCAACGGCAAGTCTTCCACGCCAACCTGCGCCTGAACTACTACAGCAGCTGGTACGAAGACCACCTCGACAGCGGCGTGATTTCCGCCGCCGACGGTGGCCTGCCGATCTACGGCGGCAGCGCGATGCTCGTCGATGCGGAGGTGGGCTGGGCACTCGCGTCAGGAATGTACATCAACCTGGGCGCGCAGAATCTGTTCGACCGCGTGCCGTCGAAGAACCCGTGGTCGGGCGTGGCCGGTGCCGAGTATCCGGTGCATTCGCCTTATGGATTCAACGGCGGCTTCTATTACGCACGCGTGGGTTGGAAGTTCTAGGCCAGCAGGCCGGACACTGCGGCGGGGCCTGAACGTTGGGCCCCGTCGCGAAATGATGACAGCACCTTCCCGATTGATGCACGGCAGACTAACGCGACATGGCGCTACTCTGAACCTCCGCATCCGCTGGCCGATGCTTTACCCGACCACTGCTGGAGGTTTCATTGCCCTCTCCTCACGAACGATGCCGCGTACTGCTGGTCGAAGACGATGCCGCCATCCGCGAGATGACCCGGGACATCCTCAGCGATGATGGCTTCGACGTCCTGCCCACTGCCGATGCCGAAACCGCCCTGCACTGCCTGAAGACCGAGGGCCCGTTCGACCTGCTGCTCTCCGATGTGGGACTACCGGGCATGGACGGTCGCGACCTCGCCCAGATCGCCAACGCGCTCCACCCGACGATGCCGATCCTGCTGGTGACCGGCTACGCCGGTACCGCGGGGGCCCGTCCGGACTTCCTCTGCGGTGACATGAAGCTGCTGAGGAAACCCTTTACGCTCAAGCAACTGCTGGGCACGGTGCACGAACTCATCTAGGCACTCACGTCGCGCCTTCGGTGGACAGCAACGCCCGCGCCCGGCGTTCCAGTTCGGCAGCGGTGAACGGTTTGGTCAGCACTTCCATGCCCGCCTCCAATTGCCCCGCACCCACGGCAGCGGAGGCGGCATAGCCGGTGATGAACAGCACCGGCAGGCCCGGGCGCACCTGGCGCCCGGCGTCGGCCACCTGCCGGCCGTTCAACCCACCGGTCAAACCAACGTCGGTCACCAGCAGGTCGATGCTCTCATCGGATTGCAGGGTTTCGATGGCGCGGCCGCCTTCCGGCGCCTCCAGCACGCGATAGCCCGAGCTGGCCAGCACTTCGGTGACCAGTGCGCGGACCGCGTCCTCGTCTTCCACGACCAGTACCGTGCCCACGTTTGCCACGCGGTCGTGTTCACCGACATCGGGCGCCGGCTGCGCGCTGTGCTCGGCGGCCTCACCGGCAAAACGCGGCAAGTACAGGTGCACGGTGGTGCCGTGGCCGGGTTCGGAGTCGATGCGCACCTGGCCGCCGGACTGGCGGGTGAAGCCGTAAATCATCGACAACCCCAGGCCGGTGCCCTGCCCGATCGGCTTGGTGGTGAAGAACGGCTCGAACGCCTTGGCGATCACTGCCGGCTCCATGCCGCTGCCGGCATCCCGTACCGACAGGCATACGTAGTCGCCGGGCGGAACCTCCAACTGCGCCGCTACGACGTCATCGAGTGCCACGTTGGCCGTGCGGATCGCCAGCGGGCCGCCCTCGGGCATCGCATCGCGCGCATTGATGCACAGGTTGAGCAGCGCGTTTTCCAGCTGCGGCGCATCCACCAGCACCGCCCACGGCGAGGACTGAAGGTCGGTGGTAATCGAAATCGACGGCCCCAGCGTGCCCGAGATGATATCGAGCATCTCGCTCACTCTGTCTTCGACCACCACCGGCGTAGGCGCCAGCGTCTGCCGCCGCGAGAACGCCAGCAGGCGCTGGGTCAACGCGGTGGCCCGCGCCGCGCTGGACTGGGCCATCTCCAGGTAACGTCCGATATCGTCGAAGCGTCCCTGCTCGATGCGCAGTTCCAGCAGTTCCAGGCCAACGGAGATGGCAGTCAGCAGGTTGTTGAAGTCATGCGCCAGGCCACCGGTGAGCTGCCCCACCGCTTCCATCTTCTGGCTCTGGCGCAGGCGCTCTTCGGCCACCTGCAGCTCGGCGCTGCGCGCCTGCACGCGCTCTTCCAGGGTGAGGGTGAGCTGGCGCAGCTGCTGCTCGGCCTGGCGACGTTCGGTCACATCCGAGGCGGTACCGAACCACTCGGTCACCTCGCCGGCGTCGTCCAGCAGTGGCACCGCGCGCATCAACACCCAGCGCACGCTGCCGTCGGGCAGCAGGGCGCGGTGTTCCAGTCGCAGTGGCTGGCGCTGGCCCATCGCCAGCGCGATGGCCGCCTCCAGCGCACCGCGATCGTCCGGATGTACCCGCTCCTCGCGCCAGCCGGTGATGGCGGGCAGGATTTCGGCCGAGGCACCGGCACCGAGGATCGGCCGCATCTCGCGCCAGTCAGCGGACATGGCATACAGCGACTGCGAAGAGGCACTTACCAGCGCGCCGAGTCGTCGCTCGCTGTGCGCCAGCGCCATGCCGGCACGCTGCTGTTCGGTGCGATCGCCCAGCACCTTGACGAAGCCCAGCACCGCGCCGTCCTCACCGCGCAACACCGTCATCGATCCGTTCGCCCAGAAGCGCGCACCGGATTTGTGCTGCAGCCAGCGCTCGCCGCTGACACCGCCGGCGTCGATGGCGATCTGCTGGTTGTGCTTCAGGCGCCCGGCGTTGATGTCTTCAGACGTGTAGATCACCTCGACGCTGCGGCCAAGCATCTCCGCCTCGCTCCAGCCGAAGAGGTGCTCGGCGCCGGTATTCCACAGGGTCACCCGGCCTTCCAGGTCGGAGGCGACGATGGCGTAGTCGCTGGCGCTGTCGATGATCTGGCGGTTGCGCGCTTCCACCTCGCGCATCGACCGCTGCAGCTCCATGTGCGGGGTGATGTCCAGACCCTGCACGAACACGCCGGCGGTACTGCCGTCCTCGCCCAGCACCGGCTGGAACACGATGTCCAGCTGGCGTCGGCCGCTGGACGGATCGGTCGCCAGCGGCGCATCGTAGATGACTTCGCTGCCGGTATACGGCTGGCCGGTGCGGTAGACCTGGTCCAGCAATGGCAGGAAGCCCTGCTCCACCACCTCCGGCAGCGCATCGCGGATGCACTTGCCGAGTACGTCACGATGGCCCACCAGCCGCTCGTACCCGGGGTTGGCCAGCTCGATGCGGTGCTCGGGACCGCTCAGGAACGCCATGAACATCGGCGACTTGTCGAACAGCGCGATCAGGCGCTGGTTCTCTTGGGCAAGCCGTTGCTGCGCGACGATGGCCTGGGTGACTTCCTTGGTGACGCAGAATGCGCCGCCGACGCTGCCGTCATCCAGGTAGATGGGTGAGAAGGAGAAGGTCCACCAGGTGTCTTCGGGAACACCGCCCCGCGCCATGACCACCGGCATGTTCTCGAAGCGCGAGGACTCGCCGGCGAAGGCGCGCTCGATCGGCGGCCGCACGGCGTCCCACGCATCGGCCCACAACTCGCGCAGCGGTGCACCCAACGCGCCTTCCAGACGTGTGCCCAGGATGGGGCTGTAGGCGTCGTTGAAGAAGAACGTCAGTGCATCACCCCACACCACGTACATGCTCTCGGGCGAGGCCAGCATGAGGTTGACCGCATTGCGCAGCGCGCTGGGCCAGGTCTCGACCGCACCGACCGGGGTGGCGTGCCAGTCCATCGCCCGCACCCGCTCGGCGACGACACCGTTACCGGCCGGGAAGCGCCCGAACGCAGCGCTCACGCGCAGCGCTCCGATGACGACGCCAACACCGCGCACGTGCGCACCACTGGGAATGAGGGGGCAGACAACATTGAGGCACCGGATCTTGAGCGAAGGCGTTGCAGGCACGCGGACATGAGGCGACGGGCGCTACAGCGCCCGTCGCAATTCGGTCAGCAATTTACGCCAATTGTGGCAACGCCGCGTCAATGCGTGCACATTGACGCATCGACATCCTGTCAGGTTCAGTTCGGCGCTGCCGCCCCTGCTGCCGGTGTCACCCGCCAGATGGTGTTGGACAGGTCATCGGCAATGATCAGCGCACCACGCGGATCAACGGTGACCCCGACCGGGCGGCCCCGCGTCTTGCCGTCATCGCCACGGAAGCCGGTGGCGAAATCGATGGGATCGCCGGCCGGACGGCCATTGCTGAAGGGAACGAAGACCACCTTGTAGCCGGCCGGCGGGTCGCGGTTCCAGCTGCCGTGCTCACCGACAAAGGCGCCATCGGCGAACGTCGCGCCCATCGCCGGGGCGGAGAACGACACGCCGAGTGCGGCCACGTGCGATCCCAGCGCGTAGTCCGGTGCGATGGCCGAGGCCACTTTCTTCGGGTTCTGCGGCATCACGCGGCGATCCACGTTCTTGCCCCAGTAGCTGTACGGCCAGCCGTAAAATGCGCCTTCGCGTACCGAGGTGAGGTAATCGGGCACCAGGTTGGGGCCGATTTCGTCGCGCTCGTTGACTACCGCCCACAGCGCGCCGGTGCCGGGCTGGATCGCCAGCGCGGTGGGATTGCGCAGGCCAGTGGCAAACGTTTTATGTGCGCCGCTCGCCGCGTCGATCTGCCAGACCTGCGCGCGATCGATTTCAACGTCCAGGCCGCGTTCGGTGATGTTGCTGTTGGAGCCGATGCCAACGTAGAGATAGCGGCCGTCGGCGCTGGCGGCCAGCGACTTGGTCCAGTGGTGGTTGATCGCCGCCGGCAGGTCGGTGACCTTCACCGGCGCTGCGCCGGCCTTGGTCTGCCCGGCCTGGTAGTCAAAACGCACCAGCGCGTCCTGATTGGCCACATACAGGGCGCTGCCGATCAGCGCCAGGCCATAGGGCGCGTTGAGTTTGTCGGCAAACACGGTCTTGATCTCATACACACCGTCACCATCGGCGTCGCGCAGCAGGGTCAGACGGTTGCCGCCCTTGACCGGCGTGGTGCCCTTGGCCTTTATCTTCCCGGCGATCACGTCCTTGGGCTTGAGCGCCGGTTCGTTGCCGCCACGGCCTTCGGCCACCAGGATGTCGCCGTTGGGCAGCACCAGGGTCTGGCGCGGAATGGCCAGATCGGTGGCGATCGCGGCGATGCGGTAGCCCTTGGGCACGGTCGGCATCCGGTCGCCCCAGGCGGACGGCGTGGCGATGGTCATGTCCGGCATCAGCCCACGGTGCGGCTCGGGCAACTCGGGCGTACCCCCGATCTGATGGAGCTGGGGCGCCTGGCCGCCGCAGGCAGCCAATGCCGCCGCCAACACCGATACCGATACCCCTCTGATCATCTGACGGTTCATCGTGCACCTCCCACGCGCAGGCTGGAAAACCCGATCCACGTCGCCACCAAGGCCAGCACGGTGCCGATCACCGACAGGACCAACCCGGCCGGCATCACCGCCCACGCATCGCGGGCGTGCTGCAGGCAGTTGACGAAGCCAACGCCCCAGGTGACCGCCAGGACGACGGCATAGCCAAGGTTGCGACGGCCACGAACCAGCCCGACGATGCCACAGACCAGCGCCAGCGTGGCCATCACCATCGCGCCGACCAGCAGCCACGCGGCGAAATTGCTCCACTGCGGCTGGTACGTGGCCCAGTAGGCGTAGTCGGCCAGCAGCGCGCCAAGGAACAGCGGCAGTACGCCGCCCAGCACGGCGGCGTGGAAGGGATGGATGGCCCAAGGGCGGGCCAGGACGACGGTTGAGTTCACGGCAGCCTCCGAAAATAGGGGTCGGTCGATGGTGCCACCTGCGCGTGATGAAGGATGTGAGGCTAGAGCACCTGAATTTCCTTGAGCCAGTTCCCTACCAGCGCCGGCCATGACGATACCGGATGCCCGGTAGGGCGCACGCCGAATGCGTGCCCACCCTTGGCGAACAGATGCACCTCGGTGGGCACGCCGGCCGCGTCGAGCGCGCGCGCATAGACCGTGCTGTTGCAGATGCTGTCGACAGGATCGTCCCAGGCCTGCAGCAGGAAGGTCGGCGGCGCCTGATCGGTGACAGGCAGGCCGGGGTCCAGCGTGTCCCCTGCGCGGCACAGGTGCCCTGGATACAGGGCGATGGCGAAGTCCGGGCGACTGCTTATCTCATCCACCGCATCGACCGCCCGGTAAGCAGGCTGGAGGATGTTGCTGGTCTGCGCGACCAGATAGCCACCTGCCGAGAACCCGATCACACCGATCCTGTGGGGGGTCCACGCCCAACCCGGGCGCGCGGGCACGCACCATCCGGATCGCCCGCTGCGCGTCCTGCAGCGCGAACGGCACCGGTGGGGTGATGTGGCAGTTGCAGGCCTTGTTCCAGTAATGGTTGCCGCCCGGCACGCGATATTTGAGCAGCACGCAGGTCATGCCCCGCGCGGTGACCCAGTCGCAGATCTCGGTGCCTTCGATGTCCATCGCCAGGATGCTGAAACCCCCACCGGGGAAAACCAGGATCGCCGCACCGGTGTTGGCGCCCTTGGGCGGCAGCACCGTGATGGTCGGCTCGCTCACGTTGGCGATGGCCAGATAGTCGTGACCGGTCTTCGTCCTGACCGTGGATACCGATTCGGGCGCGGACCGTGCCTGCGGCCGGTCCGGCGCGCCATTGGGCCACAGCGGCACCTGCTCCGATCCTGCAGGCGGCACCCAGCCCGGCCCCTCGCCCGCAACGGCTGCGGCTGCGACCAACGACATCAGGGAAAACAGCACGCCCACCAGCGTCCTACGCATCGCCATCCTCGAGCTTTGAGGACGATGGCAGATACCCATGGACGGACAGGCGCTCGTAGGACGTGTCGAAATCCAGATAGTCCTCGTGCAGGCCTTCCACCCGGCGTCCGGTCGGCGCGCCGTCGGCATCGGTTTCCATTAGCTGCCATCCGGGCATGCCTTCTTCCGGCGCGGCAGGCCCCTGATCCAGGGCCATCACGAAACCGTTGCCCAGTGCCTTGCCATAGGCCAGCAGCAAGGCGTGCAGCGATGCCGACGGCACCGCGGCACGCAACGCATCCAGCGTGTGCTGCAGCTCGGGCTGGTCGTACAGGGCCTCGGTCAAGGTGTCATCCACCGCATCGGCAAGCCGGTGCACGTCACGAAGCATGAGGAAACGGGCGAACTGGGGAATGTCCTCGCCCAGCTCACTGCGCACCCAATCCTTGGGTTGGGTGCAGCCGGCGGCGTGCATCGCTGCGGCAAGGCGGGTGCGACGCTCGCCATCGCGTACGGAACGATTCATGTACCCGGCGTCCTCTGCACGCGGCAACGGTAAGGTCAGCAGCCAATTCTACGCAGCTGCGATACCGTCGGTCACGGCCGATGGCGCGTACCCACATAGGTGTTCGCGCCACGCAGCAGGTCGAAGCCGTCAACCCGACCGTCCTCGCCGCGCTTGAACACCACGCTCATGTCCTGTGCGGTCATGAAGAAGCGCGTACGCGATTCGGCAAACAGTTCCATGCGCTGCGCACCGAACAGATCGCTCTGGAAGTAGAGGCGATCCCCCTCGGCAATGATGGCGGCCGGTTGATCCTCCAGCGTATAGGCGCCGGCGGCCGCCGCGTTGAGGGCCGCATCCGGGGCCAGCGCGGTCTTTTCGATCCGGCCGAACTCGGGCCAGCCGTACTCGGCCGAAATGCTGCCGAGCAGCTCGGCGATCAGCGCCGCGCCGTTGTCGCTGTTGGTCAACACCACCACGCCCTGCCCGGTATGGCTGTAGCCATACAGTTGCGCGCGGAAGCCGTCTGTGCCGCCGCTATGGCTGAAACTGGTCCCTGCCCCGAGCGGTTCGACGTAGAAGCCCAGCCCGTATTCGCCCAGGCCACGGGTCAGCAGCGTAGCGGTCATGGCGCTGGACAACACCTTGCCCGACTGCCCGCCCTGCGCCTGCTGCACCTCGATCACGATCCTGGCCAGGTCCGCTGCGGTGGTCCACAGGCCTGCCGCTGCGGACTCGGGATAGATCTGCCAATGCCCGGGAACGGCGCTGCCATCGCTGCGGTGCCCCGTCGCCGCCCGCTCCTGCCGCGCTGGCGGAAGGGTCAGCGCATACGTGCTGTCGCGCATGCCGAGCGGCCCAAGCACCGTGCGTTGCATCAGCGGGTCGAACGGCGCCTTGCCCGCTTCGGTCATCATCAACTGCACCACGCTGAAGCCGCCGCCCGAATACCGCCACCGCGTGCCTGGGGTGACGTCCACCCGGATCGGGTCGGAGTTCGCTGGCGGTGCTCCATCAAGCACCTGCAGCAGCGACGGAATCGCCTGCCCCGGCGCGTAGCCGTGGAAACCGTGCACTGTCATCCCCGCCGAGTGGTTGAGCAGCCGCCGCAGCGTGACCGGGGCGGTGCGGGTGAATGTGTTGTCGGGAATCTTCCACGCACGCAGGGCATCGTTGGCCGGCGCATCGAGCGACAACGCGTGCTGCTCGACCAGATGCAATGCGCCCATCGCCGTGACGGCCTTGCTGACCGAACCGGCCTGGAACAGCGTGGCCGGGCTTGCAGGCCGGGCGGTGGCGGCGTCCAGCACCCCGTACGCCCGGACCCACTCGACCTTGCCGTGGTTGACCAGCGCGATGCTCACCGCCGGGACGTGATGGAAGGCCATGCGCTCGCGCAGCGACCAGCTCACCGGGGGCACGCCCTTGACCGTCACCGGCGTGGACAGGCCGCGCTCGACACGGTCGATGCGCGCCTGGACATCCGCCGGCTCCGCTGACGCGGCGGCGCGCGTGTCAACCCCGGCGCAGGCAGTGAGCGTCAGCAACAGCGCGCCCAGTACAGTCGAGATGGGTTTCATATCCTGTGCGCCGGGAGGGCGTGCAAGCGGCGCATCAGTGGCGCCCTCGCGCTTGCAGCCGCTCGGCCATGATCACGTCCATGGGCGTGTCATCCAGCTGCGCGCGTATGGCCTCCACCACGGCAAGGAACTGCTTTTTCTGGATCACATAGCCGATCACGAAAATCACCGGCAGCAGCAGCAACGGTGCAGCGCTTGGCCGCAGCGCGATGATGGGCACCAGCGCGAGCACAAACGCCACCGGGAACCAGCTGCACAGCCCCAGCACGCGCACCTGGTTGCGCTCGGCATCGACCATGATCAGGCCGCGCATCAGCGGATAGTAGCGGCGCTGGGCGAACCCGAAGCTGCCGCGGAACGCGACCAGACCATCGGGGAATCGATGGAACGCCAGCGTCGCCCCCTGCCCGGTCGCCAGGTCTCGCTCCAGGCTGCCCGGTGTCAGCCGCGCCCGGGCGTCGGCCGGGGCGGCGATGCGCCGGTCGAACAGGGTGATCCCCCAGACGAAGTACAGGCGATTCCAGGCCATCTGGAGAACAAGCTCCATCAGCAGCAACGCGATCAAAGCGATAGCCATCGGTCATCCGTCGGTAGGTGGCGCAACGCCTTCCCCGCGCTGCGCCCCACAGCATACCCGAGCCCCGTCCCTCCCTGGCCACCACTCATCCCTTTGTCCCTGCCTTCATCCCCACGCCAATGACGGCGGGCCTTTCGCCGCGCACAGTGGCTGCCATCGCCACTGGCCACGACCGAAGGAATGCCCCCGATGAAACGACGCGACTGCCTCAAGGCCAGCCTGGCCCTGCCCTTGTTGCCGCTGGTGCTGAAAGCCGCTGCCGCGCCGGCCAACGCATGGGCCCGGGCGCGTCCCGGCGGCGTGGGCTGGCCGGCCGCCACCGATTGGGAGCAGCTGTCGCGCGCCGTCGGCGGGCGGCTGTCGGTGCCGCAGTCGCCGTTCCTCGGCGATGCGACCACCCGTGCCGAGGGCATGGCGCAGATCCAGAATCCGTTCTACATCGGCGACCAGCCCGGGCTGACCCAGACCAGCGGCTACTTCGGAGCGTGGCGTTCGGTCCCCAGCGCGCAGATGGTGGCCGCCCGCGACAGTGCCGACGTTGCCGCCGCGGTCAACTTCGCGCGGCGGCACCGGCTGCGGCTGGTGGTCAAGGGCGGTGGCCACAGCTATCACGGCACCTCCTGCGCGCCGGATTCGCTGCTGGTCTGGACCCGGGCGATGAAGCAGGTGCAGTTGCATGATGCCTTCGTGCCGCAGGGCGCGCGGCCGGGCACCGCGCCCCAGCCGGCGGTGAGCGTGGGCGCCGGGGCGATGTGGATCGATGCCTACGATGCGGTCACCACCCAGGGCGGGCGCTACGTGCAGGGCGGTGGCTGCACCTCGGTGGGGGTCACCGGCCTGGTCACCGGCGGTGGCTTCGGCAGTTTCTCCAAGGCGTTCGGAACGGCCGCCGCCAGCCTGCTGGAAGCGGAGGTAGTGACCGCCGACGGCGAGGTCCGCGTGGTCAACGCCGACCACGAACCGGAGCTGTTCTGGGCGTTGAAGGGCGGCTGCGCGGCCAGCTTCGGCATCATCACCCGCATGACCCTCAAGACCCATGCGCTGCCGCGCACCTTCGGCGGAATCTCGCTCAAGGTGCAGGCCGGCACCGAAACGGCATGGCGCGCGCTGGCCGCGCAGGTGCTGCGGTTCTACCGCGACGCCCTGTGCAATCCGCACTGGGGGGAGCAGATCACTTTCGGCGGCGAGCGCGTGCTGTCCATCTCGATGGTGTTCCAGGGGCTGGACCGCGAGACGGCCGAAGCAACCTGGCAGCCGCTGCTGGCGTGGATCCAGGCGCGTGCGGACTACACCGTCAGAGAGCCGCTGCAGGCACTGGCAATGCCGGCGCGGGATTTCTGGAATGCCGATTTCTTCCGCCAGCACGCACCGCAGATCATCGCCGAAGACACCCGCGACGGCGCGCCGCCCACGCACATGCTGTGGAAGGGCGACCAGGGCCAGGTGGGCTGGTTCCTGCACGGCTACGCCTCGGCATGGCTGCCCTCGGCATTGCTTGGCGAGGACCGCATAGAGAACGCCGCCGACGCGCTTTGCGCAGCGGCCGAACACATGGACGTGGGCCTGCACTGCAACAAGGGCCTGTTCGGCGCACCGGCCGATGCCCTCGCCGCCAGCGCTGCCACCGCCACCCATCCGGCGGTGCTGGATGCCTTCGCACTGGCGCTGATCGGCAACGCCGGCGGCCCGGTGTACCCCGGCTGCGGCGGGGCGGTGAACGCGCCGGAGGCGCGCCATGGCGCGCTACGGGTAAGCCGCGCCTACACAGCCCTGGGCGCGGTGGCGCCGCAGGCGCCCACCTATGTGTCCGAGTGTGACTACTTCCAGAAAGACTGGCAGCAGGCGTTCTGGGGGCCACACTACCCGCGCCTGCTGGCAGCCAAGCGCCGTTACGATCCGGACGGCCTGTTCGTGATCCATCACGGCGTGGGCAGCGAGGCATGGAGCAGCGATGGTTTCGAGCGACGCGCGGGTTGACGGTGCCGATAAAGCGCGCATGTATGGCGGGGCGGGTCGTAGCACGGCAATGTGCGCCCGCCCGCCCCGGCGACCGCGTGACCCGTCGCAGATGCGCGGCCTGCGCGCCTGGCGTAGCCTGCGCGCACACCGCCCGCCACCGGAGATAGCCCGTGTTTGCGCACAAGCCTGCCACCCTGCCCCTGCTGCTGTCCGTCGCCCTGGCCTCACCTCTCGCGTTGACCGTGCCGGCCGCGCAGGCACAGGCCCCCACCATTGCCGGTACACCTGCTGCCGTTTCCTTCAATGGCCTGCTCGACGTACAGACCATGGCCGCCATCAATGCCGATCCGGAACTGCGCACGATGCTGGGCATCAGCGGCGACGGTGCCGACTTCTCCCGCCAGCTCACCGATGTGTCGCTGGCCCAGCGTGAGGTCAACCGGCGCTTCCTGGCCGACAACCTCGCCGCGATCAAGGACTGGCACGGCGCCCCACTGGATCCGCAGCAACAGCTCAGCGACGGCCTGGCGCGCTGGTTCTACCAAGCCCAGATCGATCTGATGGCGGTGCCGTGGGCGGCCGCGTGGCTGCCGGTAGGCGGCAGCACCTACGCGGTGGACCAGTTGTTCAGCCTGCCGGTGAACCTGCCGCAGTTCATGGACAACCAGCACGCGGTCACCGACGAGGCCAGCGCCCGCAGCTACATCGCGCGGCTGCAGGCGATGGCCCCCAAGCTGGACCAGGTGCGCGCCAACGTGGACATGCAGGCCGCGCAGGGCGTGGTGCCGCCGGAGGTGGCGCTGCAGGGCGCGGCCGAGCAGTTCCGCACGCTGCTGGCGCCCGCGCCCAAGGACAGCCTGTGGGTGCAGTCGCTGCAACGCAAACTGGAGAAAGTGGCGGCGATCGCACCGGCGCGGCGTGCCGAACTGCTCGCGCAGGCCAGCATGGCCGTGCAGACCTCGGTGAACCCCGGCTACCAGCGTCTGCTGGCCGATGTGCAGGCGCTGCAGGCCAGGCACCTGGGCAACAAGGGCGTGTGGGCGCTGCCGCAGGGCAAGGCCTACTACGATGCAGCGCTGCGCTGGTACACCAGCACCGACCTGGACGCCGATGCGATCCACCAGATCGGCCTGGATGAAGTGGCGCGCGTGGAAAAGGCGATGGATGCGCGGCTGACCCAGCTCGGCCTGCGCGAGGGCAGCGTGGCCGCGCGCGTGCAGCAGCTGCGCGACGATCCGCGTTACCGGTACGCCGACAGCGATGCCGGCCGCAGGGAACTGCTGGGCGACATCGAGCAGCGGCTGCGTGACCTGGACCCGATCCTGCCGCGCTGGTTCGGCCATCTGCCGCCGCAGAAGCTGGTGGTACAGCCGGTGCCGACGCACATGCAGAAGACCTCGCCGGGCGGCTACTACTACCCACCGGCGATGGACGGCTCGCGGCCGGGCACGTTCTTCATCAACCTGGGCGACATCGACTCCAACACGCGCTGGAGCATCCCTACCCTCACCTACCACGAGGGCGCGCCGGGCCATCACTTCCAGATTTCGATCGGACAGACGCTGACCGACCTGCCGCTGCTGCGCCGCAGCCTCAATCCCAGCGCCTTCAGCGAGGGCTGGGCGCTGTATGCCGAGCAGCTGATGGCCGAGACCGGGATCTACAAGGATGACCCGGCCGGCGACCTGGGCCGCCTGCAGGCGGAAATGTTCCGCTCGGTGCGGCTGGTGGTGGATACCGGCCTGCACCGCAAGCGCTGGACGCCCGAACAGGCGGCCACCTACCTGCAGGACAAGACCGGCATGACGCCCGGCGATGTACGCGTGGAGATCAACCGTTACCTGGTCCAGCCGGGCCAGGCCTCGTCCTACAAGATGGGCCAGCTGCGGCTACTTGCGCTGCGCGAGAAAGCGCGTACGCAACTCGGCGACCGCTTCGACATCCGCGCCTTCCACGATCTGATCCTCGGCAACGGCGCGATGCCGATGACCGTGGTGGCGCAGGCGGTGGATGCCTGGATCGCCGCCGGTGGCGGCGATCCCAAACGGGCGCCGTAGTCCGGCGGCCGACCACCGCGCCGTCATCGACGCGGGGCCGTCGCCCCTGGCGGATAGGCGGCAAAGAGTTTGTCCAGGCCGGTTTCGATCGCCGCGTTGACCTTCGCCGGCGAAGTGGGCACGGTGCCGCTGGCGGTGCCGCGCCACACCGCCTGCTGGGTGCGGGTATCGAACATGTCTACCACCAGCGTGCCTACCTGATAGGTGCGCACGGTGGTGGTCGCATTGCCCATGCCGCCGCCCCAGCCCCCGCGCCAGCCCCAACCGCCCATGCCACTGCCGGTGTAGAACGTGTCCAACGTCTGCCGCTGCGTCGTCATGATGTGCGCGGCGAGGGCGATGTCACCGCCCTGCGGTGTTTCGCGCAGGCCCTTGGCCTGCAGACGGGCATTGATGCCGGCCACCACGCGCTGCTGCACCAGCGGTGAGCTGGCCTGGGGCTTGATCGCCCACGAGTAGGTTGTGTAGGAGGCGAAGGCAGCGGCACTGTCGTAGTCGGTGTTGACCGTCGGCGTAGACGCGCAGGCGACCAGTGAACTGGCCAGGACGGCAATGGCGAACGCTTTCATGACGCAGGCTCCCTTGGTGAAAAGGATACGGTTCACACCGGTCGCAACGGCCTGACGATGCGAGCAGGGCCGTGATGGCATCGTGAGCCGTGCGCATGCCATCCTGCGCCTCTCACCGCTCCCGGCAGGCATCCCGCATGGCACAGGTCCAGATCGTTTCCGACGGCAGCAACTACCGCCACCGCATCCACAGTGGTGCCCATGAGCTGATCGCCGATGAGCCGACCACGCTCGGCGGCCAGGGCGCCGGCATGGCGCCATTCGATCTGTACCTGGCCGCGCTATCGGCGTGCACCGCGATCACCCTGCGCATGTATGCGGAAAAGAAAGGCTGGGCGCTGGGCGAGTTCCGCGCCGAGCTGTCGTCCGCGCGCGATGCGGCCGGCAAGCTGGTGGTGCATCGCATCCTGCATGCGAGCGCGACACTCAGTGATGCGCAGTGGCAGCGCCTGCTGGAGGTGGTCGAAAAGACCCCGGTGACCCTGGTGATGCGCGAAGGCGCCTCCATCACCAGTGCGCGTGGTGAGGGCTGAAGCGCCCTCACCTGCCCGTCACACAAAAAAGAATGTGCGTGGCACTGCATCCGGTGCGTCGCTCCCCGCGTAGATACCCATGCGTCACTTGGACGCCACTGTCGGGAAGAAGCACATGAAAACCTCGTTCACCGGTCTGCTCCTGCTTGCCTGCCTTTCCACCGCCGCCGCCCCGCTCGCGTTCGCGCAGGCGCCGATGGCCAAGCCCGCCACCAGCATGGCGGCCAAATCCGCCAATCCGATGGTCGGTGGCGCAGCGATGTATGCCAACAAGGACATCATCGATAACGCCGTCAATTCCAAGGACCACACCACGCTGGTCGCCGCAGTGAAGGCCGCTGGACTGGTGGAAACCCTGAAGGGTCCGGGCCCGTTCACCGTGTTCGCCCCGACCAACGCCGCCTTCGCCGCACTGCCCAAGGGCACCGTCGAGGGGCTGCTGAAGCCGGAAAAGAAGGCCGACCTGACCAAGGTACTGACCTATCACGTGGTGCCGGGTAACGTGGACAGCACCGCGCTGCTGGCCAAGATCAAGCAGGGCGGCGGCAAGGCGTCGTTGACCACCGTGCAGGGTGAAGCGTTGACCGCACGCCAGGTCGGCAAGGGCATCACCGTCACCGACAGCAAGGGCAACACCGCACACGTCACCATCGCCGATGTGCGTCAGAGCAACGGCGTGATCCACGTGATCGACAAGGTGCTGATGCCGTAACCGTCACGCAACGGCACGGGGGCTCGGGCAGGTTCATCCAGAGGGTGACCTGGCCCGCCGCCCCAGTGCGATGACGGGGGAGACATCCCGCGGGGGCGACGAGCCAGGTCAAAAGCCGCTCCGATCGATGCGGACCAACCGCATCCATCCGGAGCCAGACGGGGGAGGACGCGCGGCCACCTGCCGCGCAACGGCTCAGCGGGGCTGCGCCAGACCAGAAATTTCCACACGGCGATTCGGCGCCAGGCAGGCGATCACCGCCTGGCGGTCGCCCTGCATGCACTGCACCAATGGGTCGGACTTGCCGCGTCCTTCGGCAATGATCGCCGCGGCGGGCACCCCGCCCTGCACCAACGCGTCGCGAACCGCATCTGCACGCCGTTGCGACAGCAGCAGGTTGTAGCTGTCGCTGCCAATGCGATCGGTGTAGCCCAGCACCTGGATGGTCTGGGTCTGGCTGGCGCTGCGCACCTGCTGCAGCAATCCTTCCACGCTACGCCGACCCACATCGGTCAGCACCGCACTATCAAAACCGAACAACGCATCGGCCGATAGCCGCACCGGGTCGGCCGGCATCGGTGCCGGACGCGGCGGCGGCGGCGGGGGTGCCGGCGGTTGCAGCAACGCGGCGCAGGCCTGCGGCTTCCAGTAGCCGGCCTGGGCGATGCCCTTGCTGTCGAAGTGCACCTGGAACTGGCAGGTGAAGTAGTCCCCGCCCGGCGTGCTGCGGAAGTTGAAGAGATAGTTCCACTCGCGCACGCCCCACATTCCTTCGCCGAAATGCGGCGTGCCCAACAGCGTGTGGAGCTGGCGCTTGCTCATCCCGCGCGCGAACAGGCGCAGGTTGTCCAGGTCGACGAACAGGCCTTCCTTGAGCGTGGCGCGCCCCGGATCGGGGAAGGCCACCTCGCCGTCCTGCGTGCCGGGCATCGCTTCGGCGGAGACCAGCTGCTTGTGCCTGCCGCCGCTGGCGCAGGCGCTGAACAGCAGCACCGCCAGGCACAGTGACAGCGAGCGCAGCAACGGCGCCGGGTCATGGGTGTTGGATGCTGCGGACATGGATTCCCCCTTGTGCGCGGAGTCGCGCTGGAATCCCCGGCGCCGCCGACGGCGGTCACCGGGAACGATCACTGCAGAGTGCTCGCGATTCCGGCATCACCACTGGATGCCGGCGCCGACCGAGACACCGCCTTCGCCGCGGCTGTTGGTGGTACCGGCCACCTTGTAGATCCACCGACCGCCTTCGGACACTCCCGAGATGCCCACCGCCACGCCCGATTCGCCGTTGTAGCTGCCCGCCGCGACCGCGGCCATGCTGCGGCCGGCTTCATAGGGCTGCGGCAACCCGGCCACCGCCATCGCGGCGGCAACGCCGGCCGAGGCACGGTCATCGGTGCGGCGCAGGTTGCGGTCGAACGAATCGAAGCGCTCGTCGGTATAGGCCTTGGACCAGTCCAGGCTCTGGTTCATCCCCGCACGCAGCTGGTCCACGTTGACCGCATCGGTGCCGGCGGTACCGGCGGCGACGTTGCGCACGGTGGTCGGCCCGGTGCTGGTGCTGCCCAAGGTGACGCTGTTGAGGTTGGTGGCGCCGTTGACGGTGGTGTCGTAGCGGATCGTGCCCTGCTGCGAGGCCTGCAGCTGGCGCACGTTGACCGCGTCGGTGGCGGCGCTGCCATCGCCGACGTGGGTGATCTGGCGCTCGGCACCGGCGCTGCCGACCGAGACCGTGTTGTCACGATCGGCCACCGATCCCGCGCCCAGCGCCACCGTGTTGCTGGCCTGCGCGCTGGCACCATTGCCCAATGCGGTGCTGTTGGCCCCGGCGGCGGTCGAGCCGACGCCACCGGCGGCCGCGTTGGCACCGGTCGCCGCCGGCGCGGCCAGGTTGTTGCTGTTGTTGACCTGGAACATGCCCGAGGTGCCGTTGTTGATGTTGTTGATCTGCGTGTCGGTGTAGGCCTTGGACTGGTCGATGGCGTAGGTCACGCCGTTCTGCAGCTGGCCGACGTTGACCGCGTCGTAGCGGTCAGAGCCATCGGCCACGTGGGTCACCTTGCGTTCGCCACCGGTGCTGCCCACCGCCACTTCACCTGCCGAGTTGCTGCCACCGGCCGCGCCATACGCAGCGGTGTAGCCGCTCTGCGCGCCCACGCTGGCCACCGAGCCGGCGCCCAGCGCGACGCTGTTGTCGGCACTGGCGCTGGCGCCGTCGCCGATCGCGGTGCTGCCACTGCCGCTGGCCGAGGCCACCGGACCGATGGCGATGCTGTTGGCGCCGCTGGCGCTGGCAGCGGTCTTGGTCGAGTTGACCTGCACGAACGGGTTGGCCGCGCCCGGCTGGATCTGGTTGATGCGGGTGTTGAGGCTGACCAGCGAATCGTCGACGGCGGCAAAGGCAACAGTGACGTTGCTGTAGTCGTTGCTCAGCACGCTGCCATCGGTGGCGATGGAGGAGATGCTGAAGGTCGGCGCGGTCCACAGGTTGGTGGCGGGATCGAAGCTGGTGGTGCCGCCGAAGTAGCCGATGAACGCGTTGTTGGTCTGGAACAGCTGGTTGCCGGTCACCGCATCGCGGCTGCCGGCGAGCAGGTTGCCGTCGGCCAGGTTGGTCAGCGCCACCGCCGCACCGCCGCCGGTGCCGGTCAGGGTGACCGTGTCGGTGGCGTTGCCGGCGCCATCGACGTCGTATTTCACCGCCAGCTTGTCCACCGCGTCGCTCTGGTCGGCGACATTGGCCAGCGACTGGCTGACCGCGTCGAAGGCCGTACCCACATCGCTATAGTCACCCGCCGTCACCTGGCCCGTGCTGGACACCGAGTTGATCGTGTAGGTGGGCGCGCTGAGCACGCCGTTGACGTCCACCGCCGCACCGCCGCCCAGATGCGTGGCCAACGCCTGGCTGGCATTGAACAGCTGCGCGCCGTTGATGGCCTCGGTGCTTACTGCGGTCACCGCACCGGCGCTGAGATTGCCCAGACGGGTGGTCCCGGTGCCATTGCCGAGCGTGGCACTGGCGTAATTGACGCTGCCGTCGGGGTTTTCGTCATAGCGCAGTGCGCCCTGCTCGGATGCCTGCAACTGGCCCATGTTGGCCGCGTCGGTGGCCAGCGTACCGGCGGCGACGTTCACCACCTGGCGCTCACTGCCCACTGCGCCCACGGACACCGTACCGTCGCGGTCGGCCACGGCACCGGCACCGACGGCGATGGCGTTGGCGGCCGTCGCCGAGGCGCCCGTCCCCACCGCGATGCTGTCCAGCCCGACCGCAGCCGCGGCCAGCCCGATCGAATTGACCTTGAGGTACTTGCTGCCGATCCCATTGCGGATGTCGGTGATCTGGCTGTTGAGGTTCACCAGCGAACCATCCACCGCCGAGAACGCGTCGGTGGCGTTGTCGTACACGCCCTGGGCGATCGCGCCGCCGTTGGACACGGTGGTGATCGCAAAGCTCGGCGCGGTCCAGGCGCCGGTGGCCGGGTCGAACGCGGTCAGCCCGCCGAAGTAGTCGACGATCGCCTGGTTGCTGGAGAACAGCTGCGCGCCGTTGACCGCTTCGGTACTGGCCACTCCGATCGCGCCCGGGGCCAGGTTGCCCAGCGTGGTGGTACCGGTGCCGCCGCCGAGCGTGATGCGGCGGTAGTTGGCGCCACCGGCGCCGTCATCGTCATAGGTCACCGCGAAACCGTCCAGCGCATCGATCTGGTTGATCGCACCCTGCAACTGGCCGACGTTGACCGCGTCGGTGGCCAGGCTGCCGGCCGCCACGTTGGTGATCTGGCGCTCGCCCCCGGCAAAACCGACGGAGACTTCGCCTGCGGAGATCTGCGGCGTGTTCAGGCCATACGCGCTGTAACTGGCCTGCGCGCCGCGGTTGGCCACCGTGCGGTAGCCCAGCGCCACGCTGTTGGCCTGGGTGGAGGTCGCCTCCGCGCCCAGCAGCACCTGGCCGTTGGCCGTGCCCTTGGCGCTGTCGCCGACCACCACCGAGTGGCCCATACGCGCGGCATAGTCGGCGGTGGGCACGCCGGTGGGGTCGTTCGGATCGTTCTGCCCTGCCCCGGGGAAGGCCACGTTGGCATCCACCTGCGCCAGCTCGTGGCGCGCATTCGCACCGATCACCACTTCGCGCGAGCCATTGGCATAAGCGCCGTCGCCGACCAGCACCTGGTAGTCCTGCGCGGCGTTGACCGCCCAGCAATCGATGCTGGCCACCAGCAGGTCCACGCACTTGTTGGACCAGCCCGGGGCCTGGTCGGGCAGCAACAGGCCGAGCAGGCCGTTGGGATTGCCGTTGTTGATGTTGTAGATGTAGCTGTCGGAGGTGACACCGCCGATCAGGGTCAGGTGCGAGC
This sequence comes from Stenotrophomonas sp. Ste86, assembly GCF_024519465.1. Classification (GTDB taxonomy): domain Bacteria; phylum Pseudomonadota; class Gammaproteobacteria; order Xanthomonadales; family Xanthomonadaceae; genus Stenotrophomonas. The sequence continues at coordinate 183,890 of NZ_JALJRW010000001.1, forward strand.
TGCCACCGGTGGCGGCCCCGCCCAGCCCGTTCAGCAGCGTGCCGGCCGGGGTCAGGTTCACCACCGGCAGACCCAGTACGTTGGTCACCGAATAGGTCTGCATGACATTGGCGCTGTTGACGGCCAGGTTGCCGTTGCGCACGTAGCCATCGCCCCCAAGCAGGCCCTGCGCGGTCGGGCCGACCAGCGTGGACAGCGAGCCCACCAGGCCGCCGGTGCCGATGATCAGCCCGGCATTGGGATCGGCCGGTGCCGGTGCCTTGGGATGCCCCGGCGGCAGCGAGGTCGGCGCCGGGAAGATCACCCCGCCTACGCCGCCGACGATGTTGCCGACCGTGTTGCCCACGCCACCGACCACATTGCCGACGGTATTGCTGACACCGCCGACGACGTTGCCGAGCGTGTCGGTGACCCCGCCCACGACATTGCCCACCGTGTTGCCGACGCCGCCGAGCAGGTCGCCCACCCCGCCGAGGAGACCGCCGGAGGCTGCGGTCGGCGACAGCGTCAACGCGCTGGTCTGCATCAGGCCCGCGTTGGCATCCACCAGTTTCTGGTTGCGGTCGGCATCGACCACCGCATGCGCCAGCGCATCCACCTTCACGCCACCGGCGACGCCGGTCACCAGGGTCGCGTTGACCGCGTCGTCCACCCCAGCGCTGACGGTTTCGCGGGCGCCGATCGCCGCGCTCGCGTCCACGTTCGCCTTGCCATCGACCTGCGCGGCCAGCGCATGACCTGTACCGGCGTCGACCGTCGCGGCCGCACCACCGCTCGCTGCGCCCTCCAGCTTCAGCGTGTCCACGGTAGCGCTCGTGGTCAGTGCCGACTTCGCCTGCACCGACGCCTTCGGTGCCACCGCCACCGCCGCGTGGACGCCGTTGTCGAGCTTCAGGACCGGCGTGCCGCCGACCGAAACCCCCAGCGCGGTCGCGGCGGTCGCCGTCGCGCCCGGCACGCCGACCTGCCGCGGCAGTGCCGCCTGCACGCTGCTGCCAACCTGCACACCCAACAGCGCGTTCGCCCCACCGGCGGCCTTGCCGAGTCCCAGGTTCAGATTGACATTGGCATCGGCGCTGAGCGCGGGGGAGCTGTCGCGGGTACGCACCACCGCTGCCAGCGCGGTGTCCGCATCCACCTTGACCGGCAGCGGCGCGTATTTGGCCGTCAGGGCATCCAGGTCGCTGCGGGTCTGGCTTTCACCGGCCAGTGCCGTGCCGCTGCACAGGGCCAGTGCCAGGCCCATCGACAGCAGTGAGAGCGGGACCTTCAGATGCACCACGACGGGGCCGGCCACCAGGCTGCCGCGTGAGGTGGCCACTTCGGAGACGACCACCAGGGCATTCAGCCGGTGGCTCCAGACCAGTCGAAAAATACGGTTCATCAGGTATTCCCCCGTGTACGGACGATGTGGACTGCATCAGCCATGCCTTGCGGCACTTGGATGTCATTACAGTCGCCACGTCATCGGCGGGGCACTTCATTCCGGCAGCACATGCGTGCGTTCCGGCAAGACAAGAACGATAACCGGCAGCGGCATGCGCAATTCCGGCAGATTGCCGGAAACGTGCATGGCGGGCGGCGGCAGCGCAGGCAAAGGGATGAAACGATCAGGCGGGGCTGCCGATCTGGGCCGGCGCACGCATCAGCGTGTCGCGCGGCAGCTCGCCGAACACGCGCCGATAGTTGTCGGCAAACCGCGACAGATCCCACAGGCCACAGCTGAGCGCCACCGCCTTGACCGACTTGCGGCTCGAGTCTGCCATCGACAACCCACGGCAGGCCGCGCACAGGCGCAGCATCGACAGATAGCGGTTTGGCGAGGTGCCGAACAAGTCCTCGAAAGCGTAGCGCAGGGCGCGCTCACTGACGCCTGCGGCGTCGCAGATTTCATGCATGTAGATATAGCGACGCAGGTTGAGCCGCATGAAATTCTCGGCGCGCTGCGCGATCAGGTAATGCGCACGGCGGGCGCGCGTATTGGATGGCCGGTCCTCGCTGCCGGCGCCCAGCAGTGCATGGATGTGCGCGTGCAACACCGATTCCACCGCATCGGCAGGCAGCAGCCCGCCCGGTTGGGCCAGGTGTTCGTGCAGGTCGGCATAGCGCTGCGGCAGCGCCGACCCGCCAGGTGCGCAATCCACGTTGAACAGCGACAGCGCCTGCCCCGACGGCAACGTGTTGCGCAGGCTGAGTTCGGTCAGCTTGCGCTGCACGCGCTGCATCGGCGCCAGCAGCAGGCTCAGATGCGTACCCGCGCTAAGCGTGAACTCGCTGATGCCCTCCGGCAGCACGGTGACGGCCATGCCAGCACTGAGTGGGATGCCGTGGCACCAGCTTTGACCTTCCTCGGTGGCGTGGATGAAGCCCAGCAGGCACCAGTCCTGCGGCAGCATGAAGCGCCCACGGAAATGGAAGCCGCACTGCGCGGTGCAGAACAGGGCCTCGTCGTGCACGCGCGAATGCAGGCTCGCGCGCGGACCGTTGCCGTCCAGCAGGACCATCTCCAGGTCGCAGACGCGCAGCACGCCGCTCAGCGTGGCCAGGTCATAAGGCCTGAGCGCGCCGTCGCCGTTGTCGTCCACTACACCATCTACCATGACAGTGATGCCCCCTTGCGCCTGGATGCGCGCGACGCCGGTCAAACCGGCTGCGCCCGTTTCGTCCTGAATGTCCTCGGCCAATGCCCTGCATAAACCCGCCACCGGCCGCCAGCGCGGCAACGGGAAACAATGAAATGTCCTTCCTGCATATTGCGCGCGGGTCGACGCCCGATTATCGATGCGCATTTTCGGCAAGTATGCATGAACTCGCCGGAAGGTAAACCCACCGCCGCAGCGGGCTCTGCGCGTGAAGAAAACACCTTGAAACAGCTTGGAACGGTCTAAATTACGCGTCAGAAATCCGTCATCACTCTCTCATCACGCTATAAACACACCTCTTTCACTTTATAAACATTAAATGTTGGTCAACGCCCACGCATGGATAAAGGGCGAGCCGCAGCGGTTAAAGTCGAACGCATCGCTGCCTATGATTGAATTGAATACTGTTGATCGCGCCGGACTTTCCGGCAGGCACGCATCCCGGCAGTTCCATGGCGGAAACCGGGTATGCACGACAGGGGGAAGCAATGCAGACGCTCAGGGATGTGACGCTGTTCCCAAATCAACATGCGCTGGCGAAGACGCCGCGCGGTGCGACGCTGCCTGCTCCGCCCTTCCCGCACATGGCCTGCCTGGCAATGCCCAGGTAGGCCTGCGGCCGCAGGCGCGGCCGCTTCCTGCGCACGGAGCGCGCAGGCCACAGGATGGATCCGGCGGAGCCGGAGATCCCCCATCCATACGCAGGCAGTCCCATTGATTGACCGGAACAGGGAGTAGACCGTCATGAAAGCCTCCATCCGCAGTTTCCTCGCCGAAGAAGACGGCGTCACCGCGCTCGAATACGGCATCCTCGCCGCCGTGATCGCCGGCGTCCTGGTGGTCGCCGCGAAGACCGGCCTCAGCGATATGTTCACCTCGCTGTTCGCCAAGCTCAAAACACTGGTTGAAAGCGCCGGCGGTGGCAGCGCCCCGTCGACCGGCTGATCGGCGCCGCGCTCCCGCAAGCACTGCGACTGCAGGCTGTGCGCCTGCGGCGATGCCAACGGTTTACCGCTGTTCCCCGGTTCGATGCGCTATCACGGAGGACCCATCGGATGTCACTGCTGCCCGTCCTGGCCCTGCTGCTGAGTGCACAGGTCGCGATCAGCGACCTGTATGCGCGGCGCGTGTCCAACCGCTGGCTGTCGTGCGTCGGCGCGACCGCACTGGGATGGCTGCTGTGGACATGGGGCAGCGGCGCGGGCACGTTCCCAGGCACGCATCTGGCCGGCCTGGTGGTGGGTCTGGCAGCGCTGCTGCCGTTCTACCTGCTGGGCTGGATGGGCGCCGGCGACGTGAAGTACTTCGCCGTACTTGGCCTGCTGCTGGGCGCCCCGGCGCTGTTGCCGATCTGGGTGATCAGCAGCCTGATGGCCGGTGCGCATGCGTTGTGCGTGCTCCTCGCGCCCGGCCTGCGCGCCACGCTGCCGTTGCGTGCGCAATGGCTGCATGCACGCGCACAGCAGCACTGGCAGGCGCGCCCGACGGCTCGCCGCATCCACGCCTCGCGACAGGGCCGGGTCGGCATTCCGTACGCGGCCTACCTTGCCTTCACCACGCTGGGCTTCATCGCCTGGAGCACCTACGGAGCAGGCCCATGAGCCGCCATACCCTCCATCGCACCGACCGCGCGCGACAGCGCGGCGTGGTCACCATCGAATTCGCCTTCATGCTGATCCTGGGCCTGGTGCCGTTGCTGATGCTCACCTACACCGGGGTGATGATCATGGCCGCCCAGCAGACCCTGGCCCTGGCCTCGGCCGAAGGCGCGCGCGCCTCGCTGCGCTATGCCAGCACCAGCGAGCGCCGGGTCGCCGCCTGTCAGGCCGCACAGCGCTCGATGCAGTGGCTGTTGAATTTCGCCGGCCAACCGGCCAACTGCAGTACCGCCGGCGCGCCGCCGATCGTGGTCTCCGCACCGGCGCCCTGCGCAGGGCTGGCCAGTGCGCAGTGTATCCAGGTGTCGGTGAGCTACGACTACAGCAGCAAACCCTTCCTGCCCGGCACCGGCCGCGTCTACGGCTGGCTGATCACCCAGCCGATCCGCAGTACTGCGGTGGCCCAGCTCGACCTGGGCACGCCGTGATGCGACGCGCCCCTTGCCCGGAGTCTGCATGCTCAAGTTGACCCGCATCGCCGCTGTCGCATTGATCGCGCTGGCGCTGGTGCTGGCGCTGGTGGCGTTTCTGGTCAGCCGGCGTCCGGCGCAGAGCGTGGCCGCGCCAGCGCCCCAGGTGGATGGCCAGCCGCAGCACTGGCCGGTGGTGGAAGCCGCTACCCGCCTGCCCGCCGGCCGCCCGATCGCCGCATCGGACCTGCGCATCGGCGCGGCCCCGCAGGCACCGGTCGGTGGCTACGCAAACATCGCCGACGCCTCCGGCGCGGTGCCGGTGCGTGATATCGCCGCCGGCACCGCCTTGAACAGCGCGCTGATGGCGCAGGGTTATGCCCTCCGGCTCAATCCGGGTGAGCGCGCGCTGGCGGTGCCGGTGGACGAACTGGTCGCCGCCGGCAACCGCATCCTGCCCGGTGACTATGTCGATGTGTTCCTCAACCTGCGCGCGCCGCCGGGCATGAACACCGACGGCCAGGCGCAGGCACGGCTGCTGCTGTCGCGGCTGCGCGTGCTCAGCTACGGCGCCGCCGACAGCGCGCCTGGCCAGCCCAGCACCGCGGCCAACGACGCCGCACCGGGCGCCAACGACAGCCGCGCACAGGACATCCAGGGAGCGTCCGCGTCCAGTGGCAGCAACAGCGGCAACAGCACCAACGCGCCCATCCGCAGCGCGGTGCTGGCCGTGCCGGTGGCCGAGGCCAACCGCCTGTTGCTGGGTGCGCAGCAGGGCCGGTTGTTCCTGGCACTGCGCAATCCGGCCGATGTCGGCCAGCCCGACCAGAGCCTGTTCGCCCAGCCCGGCGGCGTACTCGACGCGCGACGCGAGCTCAGCCCGGAACAACGCCTGGCGCTGCAGTCGCCGGAGAACGATGCCTACGCCGGCATCGACAGCGACGCGTTGGCCGGCCGCGCGACGCACGCCGCGCGCGCGCCGATGCCGGTCCGTGCCAGCGCACCGCGGGCCACCCCGCGCCTGGATCGCGGTGTCGAAATCATCCGCGGCGATGTTTCCTCCCACAGCCGCTCGCCCTGAGCACGACCGAGAGACTCCATGACGCCCTGCAATGCCCGTCTGCACCGCACCTCACGTCATTGGCCGGCGCGCCTGCTGCTGGCGCTGCTGCTGGGCACCTGCCCGGTGCTGGGCATGGCCAACGCCGATGTGGTCCTGCAGACGCGCGAGCAACGGCCGTGGACGCTGCCGGCCGATCTGGAGCGGGTAGCCATCGCCGATCCCAGCGTGGCCGACGTGGTGATGTTGAGCGGCAAGCGCCAGGCGCTGCTGGTGGGCAAGGCGCCAGGCACCACCACCCTGCTGGTGTGGCGCCGCCAGCAGAGCGAGCCGCAACGGATGCAGATCGATGTGCGCAGCGCGGTCCAGGGGGCGCTGCCGCCGTCGCAGGACCTGCAGCTCACGCTGCAGGATGGCCAGGGTCTGCTGCAAGGGAGTGCGGCAGACCTGCTGGACCATGAGCAGACCCGCAAGGCCGCCAGCATGGCGCTGGGCAAGGACGGCCAGCTCGCCGATGCGTCCACGATTGCCAGTGGCGGTGTGGTCCAGGTGGAGGTCAAGGTGGTGGAGTTCAACAAGTCGGTGCTGCGGCAGATCGGGATGAGCTTTGCCAACAAGAACTTCAGCGGCAGCAATGGATTTTTCTACGGCATCAGCAGACCCGGTGGGACCTTGCCGGGCGTAGTCCCGATCGGCACCGACCCCGACGTGCCGGTAGTCAACAACCCGTTGTCCTCCGCGTTCGGGCTGGTGTTCAAGTCGCTCACCCATGGCTGGGATGCCAACATCGACCTGCTGCAGAGCAACGGCATGGCGCGCGTGCTGGCCGAACCTACCTTGGTCGCCCTGTCCGGTCAGAGCGCCAGCTTCCTGGCCGGTGGCGAGCTGCCGATCCTGGAACCGCAGGGTCTGGGCACCACCACCGTCACCTTCAAGCCGTTCGGCATCGGCCTGACCGTCACCCCGACCGTGCTCGGTCCGAACCGGATCGCGCTCAAGGTCGCCCCGGAAGCCAGCGACCTCAATTACGCTGCGGGTGTCTCCTACAACGGTGTGCAGATCCCCTCCATCACCACCCGTCGCGCCGACACCACCGTGGAACTGGGCGATGGTGAGACCTTCGTGATCGGTGGGCTGGTCAGCAACACCGTCAGCTCCAACGTCGACAAGATTCCGCTGCTGGGCGACCTGCCGATCATCGGCGCGTTCTTCCGCAGCCTGAGCTACAAACGCGAGGAGAAGGAACTGGTGATCATCGTCACCCCGCGCCTGGTGCAACCGCTGGCCCGCGACACCGTGGTGCCGCTGCCGGGGGACCGCGAAGCCAAGCCGAACCTGCCGGTGTGGGGTGCCTGGCTGCTCAGCCCGGCCTCGTCCGACCAGCTGCCCGGCTTCTCGCGCTGAGCCGATGCCAGGAGCCCGCCCCGCATGTCCTCCGCCTCGATCCCGCTGTTGCACCCGATGGCGCCGCCGATGACTCTGGTGCTGGTCGCCCCCAACCGTGACCTGCTGGCAGCGCTCGGCGCCAAGCTGCCGGTCGGCACCCGCGTGGAGTGGGAAGACAGCCGCGGCTCGACGCTCGCGCTGGATGTGTATCGGCGCAACGGCACCTGCATCGTGCTGCTGGATTTCCGCCGCGAACAGGCGGTCGCAACCACCGATCTGACCCGGCATCTGCAACGCACGCTGCCCGATCTGTCACTGGTGGCGGTTGGCTCCACCGCCCCGGACCAGCTGGATGGCGTAGTGGCCGCGCTGCGCGCAGGCGTGCGCGACATCCTCGACCTTGACGCGTCCACCGCCGACATCGATGCCGTCTTGCGCCGCGCCGGCGGCAGTGCGCCGGTCCGCAGCGTGGCGCCCGAACCGGCGCACAAGGCGCGGCTTGTGCTGGTGCTGGGTGTACGCGCCGGCGTGGGCAGCAGCACCCTGGCCGCCCATGTGGGCGTGCTGGCGCAACAGCTCGGCCATCCCGGCGCCACGTCCAGTACCGACCCCGATCCGTCCCAGCACGACAACAGCCTGCTGCTGCTCGACCTGGGCCAGCCGGCGGGCGACGCGGCGCTTTACCTCAACCTGGACAGCCAGTTCCATTACGACGATGCGCTGCGCAACGCCAATCGCATCGACGCCACCCTCGCCCGCACCGCGATGACCCGACATCCGGGTGGGCTGGCGTTGCTCGGTCAACCGGCCGGCAGCGATACCGGCCCCATCGCCGATCCCGCCGTGCTGGTGCAGCGCCTGCGCGGCGTGTTCGACACGGTGCTGTGCGATCTCGGCGGCGCACCCGTGCGACAGATCCCGCGCTCGCTGCTCAACAGCGCCGAGGACATCTGGCTCGTCGCCGACCAGGCGATCGGCACACTGGTGTCGCTGGACCTGGCGCTCAAGCAGCTCGAAGCGCTGGGCGGGCGCGATGGTCGCCTGCACCTGGTGATCAACCGCCACGACGAAGCCGGCGGGCTGGCACCGGCGCAGATCGCAGAACGCTTCGGCGTGCCGCTGCTGGCCACCCTGCCCGACTGCCACCGCCTGCGCAGCAGCGCCAACCACGGCCACCTGCTACTTCAGGATGCGCCGCGCGATCCGTACCTGCGTGCCCTCACCCCCCTGCTGGCGCGACTGGACCCGGCCGTTGCCGACGCCCTGCCGCGCGGGTGGCGGGAAAAACTCGTCCTCCGCCTGAGTGGTCTCCCATGGAAGACAAAGTGACCCCGTTCGCCCCCCTGCATGCGCGCGCCGAGGCCATCGCCCCGGTGGACACGGCGCCGCCCCCCTTCGCGCAGTCCGACGAGTACCAGAAGGTGCTCGTCGCCGCGCATGAGCACCTGCTCAACAGCATCGAGGACGAGCGCATCGACATCGATGCGTGGGCCCCGGACACCGTGGCGCGCTACGTGCACACCCAGACCGCGATCTTCGTGCAGGAGTGGCGCATCCCGGTCAACGAGGCCGAGATGGAGGTGGTGGCCGGCGCACTGGTCAAGGAATTGACCGGCTTCGGTCCGCTCGACGACCTCCTGCATGACCCGAGCATCGAAGACATCCTGATCAACGGCTACAAGGACATCCATGTCTCCCAGGGCGGGCGCCTGGTGCGCGCCACCCAGCGCTTCAGCGATGACAGCCACCTGCTGCGCATCCTGCGCCGCATCCTCGCCCCGCTGGGGCGGCGCCTGGACGAATCCAACCCGATGGTCGATGCGCGCCTGCCCAACGGCGGCCGCCTCAACGCGATCATCTCCCCGCTCGCGGTGGATGGCCCGATGGTGTCCATCCGCAAGTTCCGCAAGGATCCGTTCACTCCCGACGAACTGCTGCGCATGGGCACCTTCGACCGCCCGATGCAGGCGCTGCTGCACGCGATGGTGCTCGGCCGCTGCAATATCCTGGTCTCCGGCGGCACCAGTTCGGGCAAGACCTCGCTGCTCAACGCATTGGCCAGCTACGTACCGGGCGACGAGCGCGTAATCACCGTGGAAGACACCGCCGAACTCTCGCTCAACCACCCGCACGTGGTGCGCCTGGAAAGCCGTATCGGCGGTGCCGATGGCCAGGGGGCGGTGAGCATCCGCGACCTGGTCCGCAACAGCCTGCGCATGCGCCCGGACCGGATCGTGGTCGGCGAAGTGCGTGGGGCCGAAGTGCTGGAAATGCTGCAGGCGATGAACACCGGCCACGACGGTTCGATGGCCACCATCCACGCCAACTCCCCGCGCGACTGCCTGTACCGCATCGAGATGCTGGCCGGCTTCGCCGGCTTCCAGGGCAGCGAGGACAGCCTGCGCCGGCAGATCGCCAGCGCCATCGATTTCATCGTGCAGATCTCCCGCCTCGGCAGCGGTAGACGCGTGCTGGTGTCGATCACGGAAATCACAGGGGTCAGCGACAACCTGATCAGCACCCAGGAAATGTTCCGCCACGAAATCCAGCTCGACGCCGACGGCAAGGAGCACGACCGCTGGGTCGGGCTGGGCTTCCATCCGCATTCGCACAAGCTCGAGCCGTTCCGGCGCCAGTTGCGCGAAGCACTGGACGGAGCTTACTGAGCATGGTCACGGTGCTGCTGCTGTGCAGTGCGGCGCTGGTGCTGGTGGCGGTAGCCATCGAGCTGTGGTGGGGCGCGGGCCGCCGCGAACGCCAGCGCGCCTCGCTGCAGCACACCGAACAGCGCCTGGCCGCCAACCCGGCCACGCCGGTACTGGCCGGCATGCCGCCGCGGCCAGCCAACGCAGCACCGTTGCCGACCGTAACCGCGCGACCCGACGCGCTGCCGTGGGATGCGCTGCTGCAACGTGCCGGGCTGCGGCCGGGCTGGCGCCTGCCGATCCTCTGGCTGCTGGGTGGCATCGCGCTGGCCTGGTTGGCGGCAGCACGCATCGGCACCGCCTGGATGTGGCCGATCGCCTTCGGCCTGTATGCGCTGCTGCTGGGGCTGTGGGTGTCGCGCCGCATCCTCGGCCTGCAACGCCGCCTGCTGCGGCAGCTACCGGACTTCCTCGACAACCTGGTGCGCCTGACCGGACTCGGCAACAGCCTGCAGATGTCCTTCCAGACCGCCAGCCAGCAGGTGCCGATGCCGCTGCGCGGCCTGCTCGATGAGACCCTGTCCGGCACCCGCAGCGGCCTGGACCTGGACCGCGCCCTCAGCCAGGCCGCTCAGCCCTACCGGCTGGACGTGCTGGACGTTCTCGCCGTAGTGCTCGGGGTGAGCATCCGCATCGGCGGGCGCTCGGACCAGATCCTGCAGCGCATGAGCGACTTCATGCGCGACCTGGACCAGGCCCGCCAGGAGCTGATGGCCACCACCTCCGAAACGCGCATGTCGGCCTGGGTGCTCGGCCTGCTGCCGCCGCTGTCGGCGCTGCTGATGGCCATTGTCAGTCCGGACTTCTTCGAGCCGATGCTGCAGGTGCCACTGGGCCACCGCATTCTCGGTGCAGCCCTGTTGCTGGAACTGATCGGCGGCTTCCTGCTGTATCGCCTGGCCCGTTCGCTATGAGCGCCGGCACCTTGCTGATCGCCGCGTTGCTGCTGCTCGCCCTCGGGCTCGGCCTGCTGGGCGTGGCCGGGCTGTGGCTCACGGGCCAGCAGAACCGCACGGCCGCCACCCTGCAGAGCGCACTGCGCAACCGCGACGCCGGCCCGCGTGAACCCGCCAGCCCGACCACAGCGGCGCCCGCGCCGGAGACCGGTCCGCGCGGCTGGGCGTGGCTGGCCACGCTGGGCGAGCGCTTCAACGGTGGCCGCCTCGAAGCGGCCCTGCTGGCCCCGGAAGATCGCCTGCTGCTCGACCAGGCCGGCTGGCATACCCGCGCCGGCACGGCCACCTTCCTGGCGCTGCGCCTGCTGCTGGCCGTGCTGTGCCTGCTGCTGGCCATGGCCTTCCACAGCGGCGACGGCCTCAGCCGGATCGTGGTGATGATCGTGGCGCTGGGAGTCGGCGTACTGCTGCCCAAGTTCGCGCTGCGTGCCTGGGCCACGCGCCTGCGCAAACGCGTGTCGGCCGAACTGCCGTTGCTGATCGACCTGCTGCGCCTGCTGCAGGGCGTGGGTTTCAGCATGGACCAGAGTCTGCAGACCCTCGGCGACAAACTGCGCAGCGCCATCCCGGTGCTCGGCCGCGAAATCCAGCAGGCCAATATCGCCTACATGCACGGGCGCACACGTCAGCAATCGCTGCGGCGGCTGGCCGAGTCGTTTGATGACGAAGACCTGCGCAGCCTGGTGCAGCTGATGCTGCAGGTCCACGAACACGGCGGCGCGGTGCAGGAGCCGCTGCGCCAGTTCAGCGTGCGCCTGCGCGAACAGCGCCGTTCAACGCTCAAGGAAAAGGTCGGCAAGCTCTCGGTCAAGATGACCGTGGTGATGATGCTGACCCTGCTGCCGGCACTGATGCTGGTGTTGTCCGGCCCGGCGATCATCGCCCTGGCCAATGCCGTGAACCGTCTGGGGTGAAGACCATGCCGATCCAACCGCGCCACTGCTGGTTGCTGCTCATCACGCTGGCCGCATGCACCGCCTGCGGCTCGGCGCACAACGCCTACCGTCCCGATCCGCTCAGTCTGGCACCGCTGGAATCGCCCCCGCAGGACGACAAGCGCATGTACCTGGACCTGATCGGCCAGATGCAGCGCCAGGGCGCCTACTTCGCCTCGCTGGCGCACGTGGACGCCTACCGCCAACGCTATGGCGACACGCCTGCATTGCGCCTGCTGCAGGCCGATGGCCTGCGTGAAACCCAGCAGGTGGAGGCCGCACGGGCCATCTATACCAGCCTGACCAATGGTCCCCAGGGCGCCGCCGCCTGGCACGGCCTGGGCCTGATCGCCGCACGGGCCGGTGATGCTGCCCAGGCCGAAACAAGCCTGGCGCGTGCCGTGCAATTGCAACCGCTCAACACCGACTACCTCGGTGACCTCGGCTTTGCACGGCTGCGCGCCGGGCAGCTCGGGCAGGCGCGCGAGCCCCTGGCCAAGGCCGCCGAGCTGGCCCCGGGCAATGTAAAAGCAAACGCCAACCTGGCGGTATGGGCACTGCTGCGCAACGACACTGCGATGGCCGAGCAGATCATGCGCAGCGCTGCCCTGCCGCAGGGCGCACGCGACGAAGTGCAGCGTCTGGCCCAGCAGTTGCGGATGGCACCCATCGCCAGTGCGCCGCCTGCCACCGCAACACCGGTCACGATCGCCGAGGTGCCGCGCACGCGCACACCGGTTGCCGCCGGTGCACCGCGCACGCCACGCGCCGATGCGCGCCTTGCCCCGTCGATGCTGGAACGCTTCGGCGGCATCGACCCCGCCACCGAGAGCACGCCATGACCGCCTTCGCTCCCCCTGCGCTGCGTATCGCCCTGGCCGCTACGTGCCTGCTCGCCTGTACCGTGGCCGGCGCCCAACAGCGCCCGCTGACCGGGCAGATGCTGGGCGATACCGCTCCGCCTCGCACGGAGATGGCCGCGACACCGCCCGCACCACCGGTACCGCCCCCGTACGAACCGCTGCTGCCGCCCCTGCCCCCGACCGACCCGCTGCCACTGCCGATACCGGATCGACCGCAGATCGGCGACACCACCCGTGCGCTGCTGCAGCTGCAGGCGCGTGGCAGCCATGCCGGCGCGCACCTGCCGATGCTCGGCGACCAGGCCTCGCTCAGCTACGCACGCTACCTGCAGAGCTTCACCCACCCCATCCCGGAGTTCCTCGACACCAGCGTGCGCAAACAGGTCACTGGTGACGGCAACGGAGAGTGACCCCATGAATACCCACGCCCGTCAGCGCGGCGGCATGTCGGTGACGATGATGCTGGTGATGCTCGGCCTGGTGACGATGCTGGGCCTGGTCGAAATCGGCTATCTGTACTGGGCCAAGCGCGACGTGCAGAAAATCGCCGATCTGTCCGCGCTGGCCGGCGCGCAGCGGCTGGACCTGTGCAGCGCCGACCGCGCCGACAACAGCGCCGCGCGCAGCAACGCCGTACAGGCCAACCGCTTCCCCGGCACGCTCAGCGTGCGCTGCGGCGACTGGAATCCCACCCACACCACCGCCGACCACTTTGTCGACAGCGCCGCCAGCGCGCCCGTCAACGCGGTCAAGGTCAGTGCCGAGCGCCCGGTGCTGCCGTTCTTCGGCCAGACCGGCGGATTGCCGCAGGTCCGCGCGCAGGCGGTCGCCACGCGGGCGCCACCGCTGGCGGTGTTCAGCGTCGGCTCGCAGCTGCTGCGGGCCAACGGCAACACCCCGCTGGGCGGCGTCCTGAAACTGGTCGGCGTCGATCTGGACCAGACCACCCTGCTCGGTTACGACGGCCTGGCCCAGGCCAGGATCACCCCCGGCGGCCTGCTCAAGGCACTGGGCATTCCAGTGGATGCCAACATCAGCATCGGCGACTTCAACGCCCTGCTGGCCGCGCACAAGGTATCGCTGGGCCAACTGCTCGATGCCACCGCCAGCGTGCTCAGCCAGAGCGGGGTGACCCATGTGGACCTGCGCGCGCTCAAGGACGCACTGGCGGCCAAGCTGGATATCAACCAGCTCAACCTGCAGCTGGGCAGCAACGCCGAGGGCAGCGGCCTGTTCGGCAGCATCGTCGGCCCGGACGGCCCGGCCTCGGCCGCGCTGCAGGCCAAGGTCAACGCACTGGACCTGATCACCACCAGCATCAGCATCGCCAACAGCGGCAAGGGCGTAGCGGTCAACAACCTCAACGTGCTCGGCCTGGTCCAGGCCAAGGCCGCCATCATCGAGCCGCCGTCGATCGCGATCGGCGGGGTCGGCACACGCGCCTACAACGCGCAGGTCCGGGTCAACCTGGACATCGACAGCAACAATCTGCTGCTGGGCATCGGCAAGGTGCTGGGCCTGCTCGGCATCCGCCTGCGCCTGCCCGTATATGCCGACGTCACCAACGCAATGGGCACCCTGACCAGCCTGCAATGCGCCGCGCAGCCGGCCACCGCCAGCATCCGGGTCGAATCCTCGGTGCTGCGCGCCTGCGTCGGCAAGGTGGCCGACAGTGCCAGGTTCTCTACCCGCAATGTCTGCGATGCCAGCCTGCAGAACGAACAACTGCTCACCCTGCTCGGCGCGCCGCTGATCAACGACCAGATCAAGCTCAACGCCCTCACCCATGATGAAACCGTGACCCTGTCGCCGGGCGAAACCAGGTCGACCTGGATCAACGGCGCGCAGATCGGCAATGCCGTCACCGACCTGGTGCGCGAGTTGCTGCGCGTGCTCAGCGGCATGCTCAACCCGGCCGCCAAGGGCATGGGCAATGGCGATACCGCCACCCAGCTGGCCGACCAGTTTCTCAAGGCCGCCAATACGGGCAATGCCCGCTATGACGTGGACAGAACCATCGCCCTGCTGCGCAACGGTTCGGTTGCGCAGGGCATCGAGCCCTTCGGCGACTGGCAGGTTGCCAAAGGCGTGCCCTACGCCTGCCCACCGCTGGGTCTCACCACCTGCTACAAGGACGGCGCGGCCTGGGACGGGTATCGCGCGGTGGTGACCGGACAGGGCCTGGGGGTGCTCGACGGTCTGCTCGGCACGCTGCTCGGTGGCCTGGCGATCAACCGCTGCAGCGGCCTGGTCAGCGTGTTGCTGAGCTACAACAACTGCCTCAAGAGCAACCTGGCCTCCTACCTGCAAACCGCGCCCAGCGGCATGCTCGACGCCTACCAGGGCAGCGGCAGCATCACCGACCCGGGCACCAACGCGGTGGCCTGCAGCGGCCTGCTGTGCACCCTGCTGCGGCCGGTGCTGGAAGGCCTGCTCAAGCCGCTGCTCAACGGCGTCGGTACCCTCCTCACCCAGACCCTCGCGCTGGTGCTGGGCCTGGAACTGGGACGCACCGACGTGCACCTGCAGGCGGTGCAGTGCAACCCGGCCCAGCTGGTCTATTAAGCCTGGCGCAGTGCTGTCTGCGCGGCACGGGCTGCATGCTAGACTTCTGTGGGGACTGGGATTTCACAGACGAACTTTCACCGATTGAGCCATTCTGGACGGCCTGATGATGCGAGCGAGAAAAGGGGTTGTATCCACCGGCCGGACCATCCTGGCTGGCAGTCTGGTGTTGCTGTCGCTGAGCATGGTGCCGCAGGCACTGGCCGCGCGCGCGCCCAAGGGTGAGCCCGCCGAACCGGCGCGCAGCGCGCCGGTGGTGCGCAACAGCGTGGACGAACTGCGCCAGCTGATGGATTCGCAGCAGCTCACCGAGCTGCGGACCACCTACAACGGCAGCTACGGCGCCAGCCTGCTGTTCAATACCGCCACGCTGCAGTATTACGCCGCGCTGTTCCACGACAAGGATTTCTGGCGCGTCATCAAGACCGACTCGGTCGACAACGCCGAAAAGGTCTACCGCACCTTCGTGCAGCAGACCGAAGAACTGGCCCAGGTGTATATCGACACGACCCGCCTCGAAGCCGGCAAGCGCTACACCGAAAACCTGGTCGCCTACAACGAACAGCGCCTGCGCAGCCTGCAGCAGGAAGCCGATCTGCAGCGCCAGCAATCGCTGCAGGTCAGCAGCTCGATCCAGCAGGCCAAGCAGCAGGCCGTGTCGCTCAGCACCGACCTGCGCAGCACCCACAGCCAGTTGGACGCCCTGAACCAGCGCATCCAGGCACTGCAGGCCCAGCAGGGCAACCCGGAGCTGTCGCTGCCGCCGCCGGAGGCCAGTGCCCCGGTGTCCCCGGCACCGGCTGGCGAGACCGGCAACCCGTAAGCCAGGCGGCTCCCTGCATCGCAGGGAGCCTACCCCGAACGCGCGCCACTGCCGCGTTTCCCCGCGTGTCCGTCGCCTTCCCCCTGCAACGCCCTATCCATGCAGCCCGTTCCGACACGCTCGGCTGGGTCATCGCCCGGCGCACCGGCAAGCCGGTCTCCACGCTGCTGTCCGAGCGCATCTGGCAACGCCTGGGGCCCGAGCAGGACGCCTATTACACGGTCGATTCCACCGGCACGCCGTTCGCCGGCGGTGGCTTCAACGCCGGTCTGCACGACCTGGCCCGACCCGACCGCCAAGGTGGTGATTGCCCGCTTCGGCTCGCACCCCATCGCAGGCAACGCGGCCAATGATCCGACGACCCTGCCTGCCTTCGATGCGCTGGCGCACTACCTGATGTCCCGGCCGGTGCAACGCACGCCTTGAGCGAGCGGCCGCTCAACGGCACGCGCGGTAGACGCGGTCGTCCATGCGCCGGCTCAGCGCGAAGCTGCGTTTCATCCCCGCCCTGGTGTACGCCGTCTCGCGCTGGCGTCGCGCGGTTGCGCAGGCCTGCGGCCGATGATGCCGCGAGATGACTGCGCCGGGCGGTGCCCGCGCGCGTCGCTTCGGCGCGGCACCGTCGCGGTGCCGCGTGCGTGAATGGCGGTGGTGGTGCGGCGGTGCGCGTTGTGCGTCCAGTGCACGTTTGCGCGCCTGCAGTTCGCGCCGGATCGCCTCGATCCGGGCCGCATGCCGGCGTTCGGCTGGCACCACATCGACCTCCCACGCCTGTTCGGCCTGGCCGGCGGCGCATGCATGGCGCTGGAACGTGGCCACGCCATCGACGCGGCATTTGTGGATCTGCTGCACCTCTGGCGTGGGCGTGGGCGCCGGTGTCGCTGCACCAGCAGGTGTCACGGCAGACACCCATAGCCAGAAACAGAGCGTCGGCAGTGCGGTGGATCGCGATGGCATCGGCAGTCTCCCTGACCTGCCGCCAGCATCCTGCGCACGCACCGCAGCTACCGCGACCCACGTGGCATTCCATCCGCGGCAAGCCATGCACCTACCACGACACGCGGACTACCCGACATCGAACATCGCGCCGCTCACCCTGCGACCCGGTACTCCAGCACCTCATCGCCCAGATCATCGATTTCCCCGGTCGGCCGCCACCCCAGGTGACGATAGAAGCCGTGCGAGCGCACCGCCGGATCGGCCGCGCACCCCAGGAACAGGCGCTCGAAACCCCAGCCGCGGAAGTCCTCCACCGTCCGTGCCAGCAAGGCTTTGCCGATGCCCTTGCCTTCCCAGTCCGGCAGCAGCGCCAGCACGATGATTTCGCCAGTGTCGCGATCGCCGAAGCAGTAGCCGACCATGCACCCGTCGGCCTCGGCCACGTGGCCGGGAAACGCACCCTGCGCGATGCCGTCCGCCCAGCTCTCCACGGTGATGCCCAACGCGGCCAGCTGCGCGGCCGAGAAGGCGTTCTCACGGGTGCGCCCGCGCAGGTCGATGCAGTGGGCAGCGTCATCGGCGATGGCGGTGCGGTAAGTGATGGGCATGCAGGCGCCTCCTGGCGGGTCATTCGAACGCGGACGATAGCGCAGATGACGCGTTCCAGCCGGTTCACTGTCGCAATGCGCCGCGCGCGGGCCTGCGATGCCGCTGCCACCCATGGCATCCTGAGCAGGCTGCCCCTCTCGCGTCACGGAACCCCGCATGCGTCCCACCACTGAATTCTGGCGTGATCCGTCACTGCCCCATGTCGAGAGCCGCCGCGCCTGCGACAGTCGCGCCTGCTATCGACCACACAGCCACGACACGTTCTCCATCGGCGCGGTGGATGCCGGGCGCAGCGTCTTCAGCGGCGCGTCCAGTGGCTCCCGGGTGCTGCAGGCGGGCAGCGTGGTCGCCGTTCCCGCTGGCTGTGTGCACGCCTGCAATCCGATGCCCGGCCATGCCTGGAGTTACCAGATGCTGCATCTCGATGCAGACTGGTTGGGCAGTCTCCGCGACGAATCATCGCCGCCGCCATCGACCCGACACCTTGGGGTGGTCCACGTCTCGGACGACCGTACCCGCTATCGCGACTACTGCACGCTCAACACCCTGTTGTTCTCCGACGCGGCGGTCGAAGAAAAGGACGCCGCGCTGATCGCGTTCGTCGGCGATCTTGAGCAGCCACCGGGTACGCCCGTTGCTCTGGGGTCCGACGTGGCGTCACTGCATCACCGCCTGCAGCCGGCGATGGCGCAGCTGCGTGGGCAGTTGTCGCGTACGCCCCCCTTGGCCGAGCTGGCGACCGCGGTCCACATGAGCCGCTATCAACTGATCCGCGCCTTTCGCCGCGCCACCGGCCTGACCCCGCATGCCTGGCAGATGGACCAGCGCATCCGGCAGGCGCGCCTGCAACTGCGCGACGGCGAAGCAATGGCCAGCGTCGCCCACGGCCTGGGCTTTGCCGACCAGAGCCATTTCCAGCGTGTGTTCAAGGCACATGCGGCAACCACGCCCGGCCACTATCGGCGCTGAGAACGCGCAATTACGTTCAATACCGGACCGGCAGCGAACGCCACACTGGCCGCCCGTTGCCTGCCTGTACCGGATTGAATGGAACAGTTCCTGATTATCGCCAGCGTGCACTTCCTCGCCCTGCTCTCGCCCGGGCCGGACTTTTTCCTGGTCGCGCGCACGGCCATCGCACGCGGCTGGCGCACGGCCAGCGGTGCCTGCGCAGGCATCGCGCTGGGCAATGGCGTGTTCATCGGTGCCGCGTTCGCCGGCCTGGCCATCCTGCGCGTCGACAGCGCAGCCTTCGTCGCGGTGCAGCTGGTGGGCTGCGCATTCCTGATCTACCTGGGCGCGGTGTTTCTGCGACATGCCGGCGGCAGTGGGCGGGTGCAGTTGCGTGGCACGGCGCAGGCCGGCGCGACCGCCTCTGCCGGCGGCTGGTGGAAAGCCGCCGGACTGGGTGCGCTCTCGGCCCTGTTGAACCCGAAGAATGCGTTGTTCTACGCCACCCTCGCCGCGATGCTGCAGGGACCGGCCACCGGCACCGGCGCAAAGCTGTTCTATGCCGGCTGGATGTTCAGCGTCGTGCTGCTGTGGGACCTGCTGGTCGCTACGGTGATCGGGCACCCGGCGGTGCTGCGCCGGTTCGCGCGCGCACTGCCCTGGCTGGAGCGGACGACCGGCGTGGTCCTGATCGCCCTGTCGGTGTCGATCCTGGTGTCGCTGGGATGGCCATGGCTGGCGCACCCGCGCTGACCCTGCGTGCAGAAAGGCCCGGCAGATGCCGGGCCTTTCTGGGGTTACGTCATGGCCTCGATCACAGGAACCGGTAATCGAACTCCAGCCACAGCTGGCGACCGTACGGATCGTAGTTGCCCACCGGGTAGAACGGCCAGCCGCCGCCGTTCCTGTCTGCCGGTGGACGGCTGTCGCGCAGGTTGTTGACGATCAGGCCGACGCTCGCGTTGTCGCTGAGCTTGCGGTACACGCTGGCGTTGTAGGTCATGTAGGGCGCGATGCGACCACTGCCGTCGGTCTTGGGCAGCGAGCCGTAGCGGATGCCGTACAGGGTGGCGGTCCAGTCGTTGATCGCCCAGGTCACGCTGCCGTTGACCTTGCTGCGCCACTGGTAGGAATCCAGCGAATTGCGCTGGTCGGTCGCCTCGTCCTCGGCGAACTGGCGGTATTCGTGATCGATCACCAGCGAGTAGGCCAGGCGCGCGGAGAACTGGCCGTATCGGCCGGCATCCCAGCGCGTGTTCGCCTTCAGGTCGATGCCGCGCACCGACTCGGACGCGGCGTTGATCGGGTTGATCAACACGCGCACCACCTGGTTGGGCTGCACCGCGGCGTCGGCCGGGTTGCGGATCACCCGCGACAGCGCGTCCTGGCACTGTGCCGAGTTGATGTCGCGCGCTTCCCCGCCCACGGTCTGGCCAAGCCGGCAATCGGCCTCGTCGCGCAGGATCCGCGAGGAATCCAGATTGGTCACTTCCTGGTCGATGCGGATGTCGTAGTAATCGGCGGTGAAGTCGACATTCGGCGAGGGCGACCACACAAACCCGGCGCCGTAGGACTTGGCCGTCTCCGGCTGCAGCTGCGGGTTGGCGCCGCTGGTGTAGTCGATGGACAGGCCGCTGTAGTCGCAGTCGTCATAGGCCTGGCCGGCACTGCGGCAGCGCCAGTAGTCGGTCATGCCCGGGTTGTAACCCCGGGTTTCGCTGGCGAAGACATAGTTCATGTCCGGCGCACGGAAACTGGTCGCCGCGCTCGCGCGCAGCAGCAGGGTGTCGAACGGGCGGAACTCCAGGCCGGTACTCCAGGTAGCCTTGCCGATGTGGTCGCCGGCCGCGCGGTACTGGTCGTAACGACCGGCCACGGTAGCGGTCAGGCGCTCCAGCAGCGGCAACTGCAGTTCCACGCCGGCCGCATAGCGGTCACGCTCGCCGCCGGCCGGGATGCCGGCGCTGGTGTTCCAGAACTCGCCGGTGGCCAGGCGCGGGTCCGGCCGGTTGTTGTAACCCTGGCTGCCTGCTTCCAGCACCGCCGCCAGCGCGGCACGTCCGCCGGGCAGGTCGAACAGCTGGCCATTGACGCTGAAGGTGGCCGCCTGCAGCCACGCGGCGTTGCGGCTTTCCTGGGTGGTGGACAGATCGTCGTATTCGTTCGGGGTCAACGGCTGGTACAGCCGCGCCGGGTCCGGGGCATACACGTCCACGCCGTTGCGGGTGCCCAGCTTCGGGCCGAGCAGGTAGTCGTTGATGCCGGCCAGCAGCACCGGGCGGCGCGTGCGGTTTTCGTAACGCGAACGGCTGTAGGCCGCTTCGTAGTCCCAGTCCGAGCCGCCCAGGCTGCCGCGTGCGCCCACGTTGAACGACCATGAGGTTTCCAGGAACCGGTTGGCATTGCGCTGCACGCCACCGATTTCTTCCGGCGCGAAACGCCGATACCAGCTTTCCAGCTGGCCGCTGTTCTGGTTGTAGAAATAGTTGCGCGAGGAGGTCCAGCTGGGCGCGCGGGTGTTGTTGTAGATGCGCGCGGTGCCGATGGCCATGTCGGCGAACAACTCCTGGCGGTCGTTGAGGTGCCAGGTCAACGCGCTGTAGGCATCGATGTTGCGCTTCTCGGTCTGCACGGTCCAGAAGGTGGCCGCGGCCTCGTTGCTGCCGCAGTACGCGCCCTGGCGCGGGTTCTGCGCGCGGAACACGCTGCCGCCATACAACCCGGCACTGGCATCGCAGCCCGCCAGGCCGGGATCGATGTAGGTGCCGGTGCTGGCGTTGCGACGGTAGGCCACCGCCGTGGCCAGCGGCGTCACGCCGCGCGGATCGTCGGTGAGCGAGTCCATGAAGTCGCGCTGCGAGCCGTAGATCGCCTTGCGGTTGGCAATTTCCAGGCCGAAGATCGCGTCCCACTCGTCGGTCGAGCTGCCGCCCACCACCTGCAGGCGCTGGTTGTCGCCGCCGCCCTGGTCGGTGGTGCCGGCCTTGAGGTTGATGCCCACCCCTTCATAGGACTTCTTCAGGATGATGTTGACCACGCCGGCAATCGCATCCGAGCCGTACACCGCCGAAGCGCCGCCGGTGAGCACCTCGATGCGGTCGATCAGCGCGCTGGGGATGTTGGCCAGGTTGACCACGTTGACCGAGCCTTCGTAGGCCAGCGGGTAGTCGGACTGGCGGCGGCCGTTGACCAGCACCAGCGTGCGGTTGGGGCCGAGACCGCGCAGGTTGATGGTGTTGGCGGCCGGGGTGAAGGTGTTGCCGAAATCCTCACCCTGCACGCTGCCGGTGTTTTCAGTCAGTGCGCTCAGCGCCTCGAAGGCACTGCGGTAGCCCTGCGCCTCGATCTGCTCCTGGGTGATCACGGTGACCGGCGACGGCCCTTCCACGCTGGCACGCGGAATGCGCGAGCCGGTGATCTTCACCGCTTCCAGTTCGGTGGGGGCGGCGCCGTCGGCGGCAAGCGCCAGCGGACTGATTCCGAGCAGGGGCAACAGGGACACGACCAGGGGGCGCAGGCGCAACGGACGACGGAGCAGAGACATGCAGGTTCCAGATTGGGAGAGTCGCTCCGGTGCGGGCAAGCCATTGCCGCAGGGAGTCCGGAGGGCGGGCCAGTCTGCTGAATGGGGACCTGCCCGGGAAATGACCGCCCGGGATATGCATATAACGAAAACGGCGGCCCTGCGGCCGCCGTCTCTTTCTGCACCACGTTGCTGCGGCAATCAGGCCTTGGCAGCGCTCTGCAGGCTCTGGCGCTGGACCAGCGCATTGAAGCGGGCCAGCGAACTCAGGTGGTGGTGGACCAGGGCCAGGTAGCCGTTGCGGTGCCAGGCCAGCACCACGTCGTCGGGCAACTTGGCCAGCTTTTCCACGTCGACCACGTGGAAGCCGTTGACCGACATCTGCTCACCGGTGTTGAGGGTGACATCGATGCTGCGCTCGATCAGCAGGTCCTGAGCCTTGATGGCGGCCGAGAACTGGCGGGTCAGCTCGTGCTCACGGGTGAAATCACCACAGAAGCGCATGGCGTTGTCGACCAGTTCGGTCGCCTTGCCGTCGGCGAACAGCGGCTCGCCTTCTTCGCTGGTGCCCTGGTTGACGTGCTCGGCATCGGCATCGATGGCCAGCATGTAGTCGCCTTCCGGCTCTGCCTGCATGAACACGAACGGATAGCGGCGCACATAGGCCGGTGCGTAGGTGTCTTCGGCCCACTTGTCGCCGTCGATGAACAGGTTGTTGCGGGCCAGGCCCACGGCCACGATCGGGGCGGCATCGCTGCCGGTGAACAGGATCGGGAAGTGCTGCGCGGCCAGGCCGAACTCACCGACCACCGCCGGAATGGCGTTGGTTTCGGCCGCGAAGGCCACGGTGCCCTGCTTCAGGCGCCAGTTGGCGTGCTTGTCCGATTGCAGCGGCAGCGGCTGGCGGTAGAACAGCGGGCCGGAAGCCTGTGCCGGCGGAGTAGTCGTTTCAGCAGTCATGGAATAGGTCAGGTACGACGCGCCAGACAGCCCGGGCGCGAAAGCGGGCACCGCATTGATTGGCCACTATAACGTGGCTGCATGACGATATGCGCCCTGCCGAAAGCCATGCCAGCGTGCGCGGCCCTACAGTTCGGTGAACTCCTCGCACCCGCGTAATGGCGTATCCGGCACATACGCGCCGCCAACGAAGCGGAAGGTCCGTTGGTAGGAGCAGGTCGGATCGGTCTGGATCCGCAGGTCGCGCTTGCGCAGCGGCCCCTTGGTCGAGGCATCCTGGAACCGTGAAGCGCCCGCCGGAAACCGGGTGGCGGTGGTCCGGTAGCGCAGCACGGGCATGCCCTGCCCGGCCGGATCCAGGGTCAGCGTCATGCTGAAGCTGTACTCGTCGTGGCAGGCGCTGGCGCGACGCGCTTCATCGGCCTGGCCGAAGCAGGCGCGGATCATCGCATGGCCGTCAGCCGGCACCATCAGCACGTCCGGGTCGATCTGGATACCGTCCTGCTGGTGGTAGAGTCGGCTCAGCCGCAGCTTCCCAGCACCCGACCCGCCGCCGGAATAGCCGGCACTGGCCTCGCTCACCACGCCGACCAGCACATTCTCCAACGCGGCCTGCTGCGGGTCCGAGGGCACCTGGGGAGCACCGATCCGGGGTGCCATGCGCACGATGAAGGGCCATGGCCGCTCACTCGCCCGGGCGTCCGGATCCGGCATCGGAATGTAGCGAAACCTCGGTTCGGTTTCGCCAGCGGGACGATGCTCCACCTCCAGCTGCGCCGCCGACGGATCGCCGTCGCGCCGCGTACGCACGCACCATTGCCGGTCCTCCGTGCAGAAACGCGGCGAGGCAGTGCCATCATCGCTACCCGCGGTGGCACGGCCAGGCTGTTCGATCAGCGCCTCCAGGCGGTTGCCGGCACGGTCGTGCACGGGCGCGGCGGCGCCGGCGACGTCGGCCAGCAGCAGGCCGAGCGCGGCAGCGGCGCGGTGACGCATCGATTCAAACTTCTCCGGCATGGTTCGCTTCCTGCGCGCCACAAAGCGCCTGTCGACAGAGCGGCGATTCTAGCCCAGCGACGACGCCGCTCAGCGCACCCCGTCGAGCGGGCCGTCGGCGCCGGTGACCGCAGCACACGCATGGTCCTGCAGTTCTTCGCCACTGGCCTCGTTGCCGGTGGCCGGATCGAGGCGGGTCGCCAGCAGCAGGAAGCCGGGCGTGCCATCGCGCTCGCGTGCGCCGCTCACCACCAGCGACCAGTGGCCGAGATCGTGCACGCCGGCCAGCTCATGGGCCAGCAGCTGGATCGGGTCGACGGCAAGCACTTCGCCGCGCACGCGCCGGGCCTGGTAGACGTGGCCGCGGAGCGGTTCGGGCAGGCGCTGCCAGTGCGTGCCGATGCCAGCGTCCATGCGCCGCAGTTGCGCCAGCACGTCGGTGCGCAGGCAGTCGATGTGGATGTGCAGCTGGTGCTGCGAGCGGCCATGCGGCGAATTGAGCGCCAGGCTGGCCACCTCGCGCGGCAGTGGCTGGCCCAGCGCCTGTTCGGTACGCCAGCGTGCCGCCCATGCACTGGCGAAATAGTTGGGCGCATCGGTGTGCAACAGCGCGGGGCTCTCGATACCACTGACCTTGTCCAGCGGCATCAGCAGGAACTGGTAGCGCCCGTGGGCGTCCTTGAACAGCACATCGCGCCGGCCGGGAGCCGCATCCACCGCCAGGCAATCACCGCGCGGCGTGCCCGTCCCCACGCAGTCGCGCTGGATCAGGCCCCACAGCGCGTCCGGGTTCGGGGGCGGCTTGGCCGGAGCCACCGGCACGACGGTGGGCTGCGTGGCACAGGCGACCAGCAACAGGCACAGCGACAACAGCATCGGGCGAAGGTTGGACACGGACGGGCACGGACTTGCCCGTTCCGGCATGGCGGGCTCGGCACGCATGGTAACCGAGCCGGCACGCTACGCTTTGGCCGCACGTGGCGGCCGGCGGCGCTCAGTAGGTGCTGAAGGGCACTTCCACCACCAACGCCGGCGCGGCCGCGGCCGCGGCGGGCTGCAGCGTATAGCGGTCCAGCGCACCGTTCTCATCGGCGAAGGGCAGCGACTTGAACTGCAGGCGGTAACGGTCCGCGCCCAGCGTCAGCACGCCGGCGGCGTCCATGCCGGCATCGGCGGGCAACAGCAGCCCGCCCATGTCGCTGTAAGCGGCCGGATCGTCGCTATAAACGTGGCCGACCAGGTCGCCCTCGCGCTTCATTTCGTAGATGTGCGGCTCGCCGCGGCGGCGGTTGTATTCCTCACCGCCGGTGAGATCGGCGATCCACACCCCGGGCAGGCGATAGCGGGTTTCCAGGGCGATGGCATCCAGACGATCGCTTTCCACCACCAGGCAGCACACCGTGCGCCCGGCTTCGCGGTCCAGGATCGCAAAACGCGCGCCCTTGGTCACCGCCTCCGGCAATACCGCGAAGGGGATGTCGCGCAGTGCGGGATCGGCGCCATTGGCCGAGTGCAGGTTGCGCCAGCCGCCCACCACCGGGCCGGCAGGTTCGGCAGCCGCCGCCGAAGCAGCCAGCAGGCACGTTCCCAGCAGCATGACCAGCCGGCCCCTGAACATCCCGTCGTACATCGTTTTCTTCCGTCGTTGGCGCGTGCGGCGGCCGGGAGGGCGTCATTGCCGTCCCTGGGCACCTGCTCACTTGGCCGCGACACTATGCGCCAGCGGCCGCGGGCCGGCAATCCTGCCCGGCAACGGGCGTCAGCCGATCACGATGTAGTCGCTGACCAGCGCGATACCCCGGTGCGGGCCGGGCTGCAGTTGCACATGGCGGCCACCGACCTGGTCGATGGCGATGCAGTCGTCCACCTCCAGCAGGGCGTCGGTATGCGGCTTGATCCAGCTGGCATCGCGCAGCGCCTTGGCCTTGGATTTCGCCTCGGCGATGTCGCGGGCGACCAGCAGTTGGTAGTCGTGGGCCTCGCCGAGCGAGCGCGGCACGTAGCCGCCCAGATTGACGAAGAACAGCCGCGGGGCGCCAGGCGCGGGCGCGGCATGGCCGAAGCGGACCTGATGGCCTTCCACGCCGTCCACCGCCAACCAGCCATCCACGTGCAGACCCTTGGCCTGGCCGAACCAGTCCGCGCGCAACTGCGGGTACGCATCCTCCACGCGGTCGACATTAGCGAAGGCCACGTCATGGACTTCGATCCGCGCACGCGCGTGGCGTCCGCCGAGCATGAACACGTGCAGCACTGCGCTCTCCTGGAACCTGTGGAACGGCGCGTAGTGTAGCGCCGCCACCACGCGGCCGCGGCAACGACGGTGGTATCGTCAGCCACTGATCACGCAGGAGCGACCCCCATGACATTCCTTTCGCGCAGCCTCCCACCGAAGGTGCTGGTTCCGGCGCTGGCCATCGTGTCCAGCCTGGCGCTGGCTGCCTGCGTCAGCACGCCCGGCCCGGTGGTCAAGGGCCCTGGACTGTGCAAGGCCGATGGCCTTGCCTGGGCGGTCGGCCAGCCCGCCGATGAGGCCAACATGCGCAAGCTGGCGGCGCAGAGCGGTGCCGGACTGGTGAATCCGATCGGCCCGGAAACCATCACCACCCGCGACCTGCGCCAGGATCGCCTGCGGGTGTTCATCGACAAGGACAACCTGATCACCGCCGTTCGCTGCGAGTGATCGCAACGGCGGGGCCAGCGGATCGCATGTCGGTGTGCAGCCACCCGTGGGCTGGCGCTACCGCCAGTGCGCGTGCTTCGGGGTCTGGCCGATGCCGGGATTGAACGCATTGGTCGGGTCCAGCCGGCGATAGAAGGCCGCCAGCGCCGGCTTGGCCGGATACAGGTGGCCGACATTGTGCTCGGCCGGGTACTCCGCACCGCGCTGGTCCAGCAGCGCCCACATCGCATGCTCGATCGCCAGCGGGTCTTCGCCCTTGCGCACAATGTAGTCCTGGTGGAACACGTGGCACAGAAAGTGCCCGTAATAGAGCTTGCCGGCCAACCGCGCCTCCAGTGCCGCCGGCAGCTGCTCCACCCACTGCCGGTCATCGCGGCGCAGCGCCACGTCGAGGGCGACGATGTCTTCCACCGCGTCGCGATGCACCGCGCGATAACGCACCGCGGCACCGGCCACCGCGAAGCGATGCAGGAACGCCTTGCGCCCTTCCTCTGCCGTGCAGTGGAAATAGTCGCCTTGCCCATCGGCAAAATGCGCGCGCAGGAACGCGTCCGTCGCGGCGGCATCCACTGCGGATACTTTCAACAGGAGATGGTGCTCGTAGCGGTCACGAAACTGTGTCATGCGCGGCGGCAGGTGCGCGGGCAACAGCTGCATCGCCGCCTGGAGCAGCCGATCGGTAACCCCATGCAGCCCCACCGACTCGAACCAGCCATCGACGCGGCTCTTGAGTGCGAACGCGGCCGGCACCCGCGCCGTACCGAGCCGGTCGATCAGCAGGAAGGTGTCCTTGCCGTAACGCTGCCCGATATCGAACGCCTCCCGATGCAGGTACTCGCCGGAGATCGGCAGGCGCTCGAAGGCGGTGAGCAGGTGGCGGCGGATGTCGGTCAGGTCCTCCATCGCATTGCTGCCGATGTAGAACACCTCGCTACGCTCGCGTTCGAAGGTATCCAGGCGCACCGCGAACACCGCCAGCTTCCCCGCCGAACCGGCCGCTTCGAAATGACGCGACGGATCGGCATTGAAACGGGCCGGGGTCGGCGCATCCACCTGACGCACCTGGGCGGCATAGCGTGGGTCGGTGGCTGCGCGGCCGCTGTGGTTGTCCACGTCGGTGGCGGTGTAGTCGCCGCGCTGCAGGCGTTCGAGCATCTGCTCCGGATCTTCGCCGAGCGCAATGCCCAGATGATTGATCAGCTGCAACTGCCCCTGCGCGTCCACCTGCGCGAACAAGGCCAGCTCGGTGTACGCCGGGCCGCGCCGCACCAGCGCACCCCCGGAGTTGTTACAGACACCGCCCAATACCGAGGCGCCGATGCACGACGACCCGATCACCGAATGCGGCTCGCGGTCCAGCGGCGCCAGCGCCTGCTCCAGGCGATCCAGCGTGGCTCCGGGCAGGCACACCACCTGGCGGCCGTCGTTGAGCAGCTGAATGCCGGTCAGGCGCAGCGTGTTGAGGATCACCACCGGCCGGTCGTAGTCGGCGCCATCGGGCGTTGACCCGCCGGTGAGGCCGGTGTTGGCCGCCTGCATGATGACGATGGCCTGCGCGGCGACCACCGCCTGCAGCACCCGCCACTGCTCCACCAGCGTACCCGGGCGCACCACCGCCAACACCGGGCCATCGCCGAAGCGGTAGCCCTTGCGGAAGCGTCGGGTCGGCTTGTCGCCGCTGAGCACATGGGCGGCACCGACGATGTCGCGGAGCCGGGCCAGCAATGCGCCGGTACCGGCGCCCCCCCTCACCGCGACACCTGCGTGTGCCGGGTGACTTCGGCAAGCGACTGGCGGCTGATGTCGGCGATGGTTGTCGCGCCGGTGAGCGTCATCGCCACGCGCATTTCCCGGGCGATCAGGTCGAGCAGGTTCGCCACGCCCTCCCCGCCCTGCGCCGCCAGCGCGTACACGAAGGCGCGACCGAGAAGGACGCTGTCGGCGCCCAGCGCCAGCATGCGCACCACGTCCAGCCCGTTGCGGATGCCCGAATCGGCCAGGATCTTCAGCTCCCCTTTGACCGCATCGGCAATCGCCGGCAACGCCCGTGCGGTGGACAGCACGCCGTCCAGCTGGCGACCGCCGTGGTTGGACACCACGATGCCATCGGCGCCAAAGCGCACCGCATCGCGCGCGTCCTCCGGATCGAGGATGCCCTTGATCACCATCGGCCCGGTCCAGAACTCACGGATCCACTCGAGGTCCTTCCAGGAAATGGACGGGTCGAAATTGCTGCCGAGCCAGCCGATGTAATCGGCCAGGCCGGTCGGGCTGCCCCGGTAGGTGGAAATGTTGCCCAGGTCATGCGGGCGGCCCAACAGGCCCACATCCCACGCCCAGCGCGGATGGGTCACGGCCTGCAGCATGCGCCGCAATGGGGCGCGCGGACCGCTCATCCCCGAATGCGCATCGCGGTAGCGCGCGCCCGGGGTGGGCATGTCCACGGTGAACACCAGCGTGGTCACCCCGGCGGCCTTGGCCCGCTCCAGCGCATTGCGCATGAAGCCGCGGTCCTTGAGCACGTACAGCTGGAACCACATCGGACGATCAATGGCCGGTGCCACTTCCTCGATCGGGCACACCGACACCGTGGACAGGGTGAACGGAATGCCGCGGCTGGCCGCCGCCCGTGCCGCCTGCACTTCCCCCCGGCGCGCATACATGCCGGTCAGCCCGACCGGGCCCAGCGCCACCGGCATCGCCAGACGCTCGCCGAACAGCTCGGTCTCCAGGCTCAGCTCGGCCACGTTGCGCAGTACCCGCTGCCGCAACGCGATGTCGGCAAGGTCGGACACGTTGCGCTTGAGCGTGTGCTCGGCATAGGCGCCACCATCGATGTAGTGGAACAGGAACGGCGGCACCCGCCGTTGGGCGGCGGCGCGGTAATCGGTGGAGGCGGCAATGATCATGGGTCAACCGTGGGCAGGAGGAAGCTGCGATGCGCGGGCGCGCCGGGCCTCGTTGTCATCGAGCGTGCGCAGGGAGGTGTGCACGAATGCCAGGTGCGCATGCGCGGCGGCGCGCGCGCGTTCGGGGTCGCCGGACAGCACCCCGTCCATCAGCTCGCGGTGCTGCGTCGACAGCGGCTCAAACGTGCGGGGCGAGGTGTAGAGCCGTTCACGGCTCTGCGAGATATTGGTCTGCAACAGCTCGAACAGGCCACGCATCACCTGCAGCAGCACCAGGTTGTGCGAGGCCTCGGCGATGGCCAGGTGGAAGGCCGCATCCGCGCGCGCCTCGCCGGCGGGATCGTCCTTGCCGTGCGCGGCGAGCATGTGCTCGAAGGCCGCACGGATCTTCGCCCGGTCCGCGTCGGTGGCGCGCAGCGCGGCGTGCCAGGCGGTCGCACCCTCCAGCGCATGGCGGATCTCCAGCACATCGAAGCGGTACTCCGGGTCGTTCTGGAACACCGGCAGGTAGGGCAACAGCGACGCGTCGATGCCCGGGTGCGTACATGCCATCGGCACGCTCACGTAGGTGCCGCCACCAACCCGCGCCGTCAGCAGGCCCTGGCTGGACAGCTGGGCGATGGCTTCGCGCAGCGCCGTGCGCGATACGCCCAGTTGCACCGCCAGCGCACGCTCGGCCGGCAGCCGATCGCCGGGTTGCAGGTTGCGGGCATGGACCAGCTCGCGCAGCTGCGCGGCCACCCGGTCAGACAGGCGTTCGTGCTTCACGTCGTCACCGCCGCGAACACGCACAAGCACCGGACATGACCGGTATCGGGATCGGGATCGGGGAACGTCCAAGCCAGCATCGGCGGGTCTCATCAGCAACGGTCAGATGTGGCCGCGCGATGTTCATCGCGTGCCGGCCGCGCTCTGCAACCACCGGAGACGTGGTATGACCAATTCCCCGGAACGGGCGCAGTACCATCGACACCCGACTACGACAGGAGCGACAAGCCCATTAAACCATAGCGATGACCGACCCGCTTGGTATGACCATTATCCGCAACCGCAGTCGCTCGCCGGTCCTTTCAGCTCCACGCCATTGCCGTCGGGATCGCGCAGGAACACCGACATGCCATCGCCCTCGGCGCCATAGTTGCTGGCCGGCTTGCCGGTCAACCCCACCCCGTGCGTCTGCAGATGCTCGCGTAGATGGGCCACATCGAATGGCTCCACGCGCAGGCAGACATGGTCCACATTGCGGCCCTGCTCGCCCGCCGCTGCGCCGCCCTGCACGCCCAGCGGCCCGTCGACACCGACCAGGTCGATCATCGATGCGCCAGCATGCAGGTGCACCATGCCCAGCGATGGCCGCTCACGCGCCACCGTGCAGCCCAGCACGTCACGATAGAAGTGCACCGCGCGCGGCAAGTCCTGCACGCGCAGTACTACGTGGTCGATGCGTTGGATCTCGAACGGACGTTCGCTGCTCATGAGGGCTCCAGTTTCTTGGCGATACGGCTGAACACGGCCAGCACGATCAGGCACAGGATGCAGACACCGATAGCGATCACGTACTCGCCGATGCCTACTGCAATGCCGATGGAGGCGGACATGATCAACGAACTGGCGGTGGTCAGGCCGCTGACCTGGTCGTCGCGCGTACCGCGCAGGATGGTGCCGGCCGCGACGAATCCGACGCAGGCGATCACCGCTTCGATCAAACGCACCGGATCGACCTGGAGCAGGTCGCGGTAACGCTCCTGCTGGAAGTGTTCGGCGATGCTGTCGCCCAGGCCGACGATGAGCGCGGCCGCCCCGGCGATGAGCATGTGCGTACGCAGCCCGGCGGCGTGCTTGCCCATCTCACGCTCGATGCCGATCAGGCCGCCAAACACCATCGCTGCGGCAATCCGCAGCAGGATCGATAGATCTTGTTCCAGTCCCATCCGCTGCTCCTTACCTGTTCGGCCCAGCCTTGCGTGGCCGCCGTGGCAGCACCGTGAAGGGAGGCGTGAGGCGGATGTGCACGGTCATGCGGGGTTGGGAAACGCCGCACGACCGTACTGCAGGGACCGAGGCCCGGAGCGCCGCGCTTACTGCGCCAGGTAGCCGCCGTCGATGGCGTAATAGGTGCCGGTGGCGAACGACGCATCATCGCTGGCCAGCCATGCCACCAGTGCAGCGACCTCGTCCGGCTTGCCCAGCCTGCCCAACGCGTGCTTGCTTTCCAGTGCCTGCTTTACCGTGGGATCCATCTTGTCCAGCAGTGGCGTGGCGATGAAGCCCGGGGCCACCGCATTGACGCGGATGCTGTCCTTGGCATGCTCCCACGCAGCGGTCTGGGTCAGCCCGACCACGCCGTGCTTGGCCGCCACATAGGCGGCCGAATTGTTGAATCCGACCTGGCCCAGGATCGAGGCCATGTTGATGATGCTGCCGCCCTTGCCACCGCGGCGCATCGCCTGGATCTGCGCGCGCTGGCACAGGAAAACGCTGGTCAGGTTGACGTCGATGACCCGCTTCCAGCCGTCCACCGGATAGTCGCCGCTGGTTGCCGACGGCCCGCCGATGCCGGCGTTGTTGACCGCGATATCCAGCCCGCCCAGTTCCTGCACGGTGCGCTGCACCGCCGCGTCCACCGCCTTTTCGTCGGTCACATCCAGCGCGATGCCGATCGCCTTTGCACCCTTGCTGCGCAGCGCCTCGGCGGTCTTCTGCACCGCCTCCTCCTTCAAGTCCCACACCGCGACCGCCGCGCCGGATGCGGCGAGCAGTTCGGCCGCTGCCAGGCCGATGCCGGACACACCACCGGTCACGATCGCCACCTTGCCCTTGAGCTGATAATCAATCATCGCGTTGTACCTCTGGTTGGAATACGGGGCAGGCATCGCCTGCATCGGCCATCACCGTACGCCTCAACGGCGTTACAGAACGTGCACATGGGCGCCCGCAACAATGCTTCCCATCGCTGCAACGCACCGGCCCCTATGCTGGCGGTCGTACGTCCACATCTCCTACGTCTACGCTGCGCATCCGCGGCGCCCTCCTCCCCCAAGGTATGCACATGACTTCTCCCAACGACGGCCCTCTGTTCACCCCCACCCGTCTCGGCGCGATCGCGGTCGCCAACCGCATCGCCATGGCACCGCTCACCCGCAACCGCGCCATCGAAGGCCGCGTGCCCAACCCGCTCGCCATCCAGTACTACGCGCAGCGCGCCAGCGCCGGCCTGCTGATCGCCGAGGCCACGCAGATCAGCCCGCTCGGCCAGGGCTATCTGGATACGCCGGGGATCTACAACCAGGCCCAGATCGACGCGTGGAAAAAAGTCACCGATGCGGTGCATGACGCTGGCGGCAAGATCGTGCTGCAGCTGTGGCATGTCGGCCGCATCTCGCACACCAGCCTGTTGCCCGAAGGCCAGGTGCCGGTCGCGCCGAGCGCGCTGCAGGCCAAGGCCAAGACCTTCACCGCCAAGGGCTTTGAAGACGTTTCGGTGCCACGCGCACTGGAGCTGTCGGAAATGCCGGCGCTGATCCAGGATTACCGCCAGGCCGCACGCAATGCCATCACCGCCGGTTTCGACGGCGTCGAAGTGCACGCCGCCAACGGCTACCTGATCGACCAGTTCCTGCGCGACGGCAGCAACCAGCGCACTGACGAATATGGCGGCAGCATCGAGAACCGTACGCGCCTGCTCGATGAAGTGGTCCGTGCGATTGCCTCGGAAATCGGCCCCGAACGCACCGGTGTGCGCCTGTCGCCGGTGACCCCGGCCAACGATGCCCACGATTCGCAACCGCAGCCGCTGTTCGAACGCGCCGTCGAGCGCCTGGATGCGATTGGCCCGCTGGCCTTCATCCATGTGATCGAGGGCGCCACCGGCGGCCCGCGCGACAACATCGCCTTCGACTACCAGGCACTGCGTGCGAAGTTCAAGGGCGCGTGGATCGCCAACAACGGCTACACCAAGGACACCGCCGAAGCGGCCATCGCCTCGGGCTACGCCGACGTGATCGCCTTCGGCCGTCCGTTCATCGCCAACCCCGACCTCGTCGAGCGCTTCCGCCTGGGCGTCGCCTTGTCCGAGCTGGACCCGGACACGCTGTACGGCGGCGGGTCGCACGGCTACACCGACTACCCGAGTGTGTCAGGCTCGTAACCGCCGTAGAGCCGACCGTTGGTCGGCTGCCTTGCGTAATGTCGACGTTCGTCGCCTGCCCGTGGTTGATGCCAACCAACGGTCGGCTGCTTCACGTAATGCCGACGTTGGTCGGCTGCCTCCGGTAGTGCCGGCCGCTGGCCGGCTCCTCGCACATCCGCCCACGCTCATGAAAACCGGCCAAAGGCAGGCACTACCGCACCGCAGGCGTCACATCGCCGCCCCGCAGCACCGGCATCAACGCATCCGGCAACCTGCACGGTTGCCGCGGCGTACTATCCACCCGCCATCCCTTGCCCAACAGCACCCCTGCGCCGCCCGCAAGCACCTCATCGCCAGGCGCCGGGCAACTGATATCGCTGACCAGCACCTGCCCGTTCCGGTCCAGCCATTGCTGGACGAAATAGGGGCCATCGACCAACTGCATCGTTCCCAGGTTGACGCGGGTCACCGCCTGACCCTGGACAGCGCCGCGCCACGTCGTTTCCAACGTCACGCCGGTGAACAGCAACCGGCGTCGCATCAATACGTGGTAGTCGGCGTCCAGCAACGTCAGCTCCTCTCCCCCATCCTCCAGGTAACGCCGCGTCCAGATGCGGTCTTCGCCCCACGGCAGAACCTCCAGAAAGGTCTGGGCCAGCGGCTCGCTGCCATCGGCCAGCATCAGGCCCTGCTGCCCATCGCGGTGGAACACCAGCCGGCGTGCATCCAGATGCTCTACCCCGCTGAAGGCGCGCCCGACTATCTTGCCGCTGTCCAGGTTGTATAGCCGGTTCTGCCCTGCAACGTGGTCCCACAGCAGCAGCAGCGGCGGCGCCACATGATCATCGTCGATCGCAAGCCCCGCAGGCACCGTGTGTGCGGTGCCACCGTTCCACCACAGCCGGGGCGAACGCTCGCCCGCCAGGGTACCCAGCACCCCACCGCCAACCGCGTCGAGATCGACCAGGTTCGACGGCGCGAACAGGGTCCGTCCCGCGCAGTCGAGCACCGCCGCGTGGCGCGATCCGTCCGCCGGGCGCACCCGCCACGGCGGCGCCTGCCGCATCGCCTCATCCGGCGCGTCGAACACCGCAGCGACCGCATCGGTCACCGCCTGCGGAGGTCCGCTGCGGTCCGCGTCACCGATCCACCAGCGCCCGCCGCAGTAATCCCGTCGGTAGCGGCGGTCCTGCGTAGGCACCGCCTGGAAGTGCCCATCGGCCAGCAGCCAACCGCGCTCGGGCGTGTCCTGCTCGCTCCCCGTGGCATAGCGCGTGACCTCCCCGGGCCAGTCACGCCGGCCGGCACTGCCGCCGTACTGCCGGAAGCGCGGATACAACCCGCCCTGCTGGTAGCGCGCGGCATCCAGCGACCGCCCGCGCGCATCCACCCGCCGCCACAGGTCGCGCTGCCGCAGCCACCAACCGCCATCGCTCACCGGCAGCAGCGCATCGATGTCATCGACGAACAGCACCTTGCCCCGCTCGTCCTGCACCTGACACGTTGCGCTGTCCCGGGCACCGCAGAATACGTAGACAGGGCGCCCCGGGAACGGCCCGGCCACCCACTGCCAGGCGTGCTCGTCCATCGCCATGACCTCGTGTCCAGCCATGTCGAAGAAGCGCAACGGCCCCGCGTTGGCATTCCACAGCACCCGGTCGGGTACCGCCAGCGGCTGCCATTGGCCCTCCTGCAATGCTGGCCAACGCGCCTGCCCGAGCGCATCCACCACGGCATGGCCACGTCGCACGCCCTCGGCATCCATCAGGAAGGCCTGCCACAACGGCTGATCCGCAGGCTGACCAGGCAGCGCGAAGCGTTCACCGTATTCGATATATCCCGGGTCCTCGCGCAGCAGCGTGCCGGCGTCATCGAACCACTGCTGCGGCGTGCCCTCGCCCTGCATGCGCAGCCAGCGATCCGCGGACAGCCGTTGCAGACGCGCGCCGTTGGGCGCCACCCGCAGCCGCCCATCGACATCGATCAGCGCCTCGGCGGAAAAATTATTCGCCAGCGCAGAGAATGTCTCCGCCGGCGCTGCCTGCACGCCGGTCGCCAGCGACAACAGCGCGCACAACACGACTATCCGTTTCATGGATCACGTCAATCAACAGCGGAGCTGCACGCTAGCGCCTGGGGGTGGCCGATGCAATGCAATGCGTCGTGTCCGCCTGCAATTCCGATAGCGCCGACGGTTGCTCGGCGCCTCGCATCTCTTTCCAGGATCACGAGGAGCCGGCCAGCGGCCGGCACTACCGGATCGGTCACAGCGTCATCGGACGCCACCCGGCGGCGGGCCTGCAGCGCTCAATACACCGGTAGCGAAATGAAGCTTGCCTGCTGTGGTGCATGCCACACCTGCTGCGTGGCCTTCTGGTAATCGCCCGGCTTGGCCAGGTAGATGTTGGGCACGAAGGTCTGCGGGTTGCGGTCGTACAGCGGGAACAGGCTCGATTGCACCTGCACCATCACCCGATGACCGGGCTGGAACACATGGTTGGCCGTCGGCAGGCCGAATCTGTAATCCAGCACCTGATTGCTTGCGATCGCCTTTGGATCGCTGAAGCTCTCCCGGTAGCGCCCACGGAAGATCGCCATGGATACCGCCAGCTCGTAGCCGCCCATCTCGGGCGTGGACGGTGTCTGGTCGGGATAGACGTCGATCAGTTTCACCACCCAGTCGGCATCGCTGCCACTGGTGGCCGCCGCCAGGTTCACCTGCGGTGCCCCGCCGATGCGAAGCGGCTCGGTGAGCGGTTCACTGACGAAGGTCAGCACGTCCGTGCGCCCGTCCACGAAACGCTGGTCCTTGACCAACCAGCTGGTCCACATGTCGCGGTCGGCGAAGCGCACCGGGCGCGGCACGAACGGCACCGGCTTGGCCGGATCGGACACGTAGGCCTCGTAGTTCGCCTCACCCGGCTGCGGCGCCTCGAACGACAGCTTGCCTCCAGCACGCAGGTACAGCGGTTTGGACTGTGCGGCGGTGCGCGGCCACTGCTGCAGCTTGTCCCAGTGGTTTTCGCCGGTGTTGTAGATCAGCACCGGCGGCGTATCGGCCTTGGCCGCGCCATCCACCAGGTACTGGTCGAAGAACGGCTTGAGCACGTCACGACGGAACTGCAGCGCGGTATCGCCGTCGAACTTGAGCGCGCCCAGATTGCTGCCGTCGTAGTTCACCTGGCTGTGCCGCCACGGGCCCATCACCAGGTAGTTGAGCGCGTTGCTGCTGTCGCGCGGCTCCATGGCCGCATAGCTGTGCACCGCGCCCCACATGTCTTCCTGGTCCCAGAGGCCCTGCAGCCACATGGTCGGCACCTTCAGCGGCGTTTTGGCCATCTGCGCATCCAGCGCCTGCGCCTGCCAGAACGCGTCGTAGGCAGGATGCTCGATCAGCTTGTGCCACCACGGCAACTGGTCCAGCCCGTTGGCCTTGGCATAGTCGCCGGCCGACCCGGCGCGCAGGAAAGTGGTGTAGTCGTCGTAGCCCACGCTGGGAATCGACGGCCCCTTGCCGCGCTTGGCCAACTGGCCAGTGAAGTAGCCGAAGTTGACCTGGCGGAAGGCACCGTAGTTGAGCCAATCATCGCCCATCCAGCCATCGATCATCGGGCTCTGCGGCGCGGCCACCTTCAACGCCGGATGCGGGTTGGTCAACGCCATCACCACGGTGAAGCCTTCATACGAGGACCCCAGCATGCCGACCTTGCCGTTGCTTTCGGGCACGTGCTTGACCAGCCAGTCGATGGTGTCCCACGCATCGGTGGCATGGTCGACCTTGGTGGGGTTGAGCGGCCCGCGCAGCGGCCGGGTCATCACGTAATCGCCTTCGGAACCGTACTTGCCGCGGATGTCCTGGAACACGCGGATATAGCCGCCGTCGACGAACACCTCATCGCCCTGCGGCAGGATGTCACGCATGTGCGGCGAGTCGATGCGCTTGGCGCGGTTGGCCGCGTCGTACGGGGTGCGGGTCAGCAGGATCGGGGCGTTCTTGGCGCCTTTGGGCACCACGATCACCGTGTAGAGCTTTGTGCCATCGCGCATGGGCACCATCACCACGCGCTTGTCGTAGTCATCGTGCGCGGTGGGCGTCACGAAGCCCTTGGCCGGGATGTCCGGGGTCATCGGCGAGGTCTGCGCCGACACGCTGGCGGCAACCATGAAACTCAACAGCACGACAGGCACGACACGGACACGCATGGGCTCTCTCCCGGCAGATGGTGGCGACGAACCTTTGCAGCCTAGCGCCGGGCGCACGGCCCGGGTAGGTGCCAAAGGTCGCCATTGCGCGCATTCATGCGCCAACCGACGTTTCCTGCAAAGCCGCCCACTGCAGCCCACCGTCGTGTCCGGCGACCAGCACTGCCAGCGCTTCGCGCCGGGTCGCTACCCCGGCATGGTCGGTATGGTCTTCGCGGTAGCGCACCGCACAGGCACCGCCCGGCAGCGCGATCGCCGCCAACTCGGCCACCTCGATGCGCAGGCCTGTCCGTCGTCCATGCGCGCCCGCGAAGAAGCGCGCCAGTGCCGGCTTGTCCAGGCGCCCCCCGCCGATGCCGACCATGCTGAAGTCATCGGTGAAACGTGCCAGCAGCCGTCCCAGATCACTGGCCGGCAGGCGCGCGTTGAACCAGTCTTCGATCAGCACGTGCAGCATGCGCACCTCATCGAAGGCGGCGTGGGAACGTTCGGTCTGTGCAGGGGTCATGTGGGATTGGCTCGCAGGGAAAGGGACGCTGCCGGTATCCGCCACAGCAGTGGCAGTGGCAGCAGGGTCATGCCGCTGGCCAGCAGCAGCGTGAGGAAAAACGCGCGCTCGGGCAGCACGGCGGTCAATGCACCCAGCACGCACGCCAGCAGTGCGGCGGCCAGGCAGAAGCTGAGCTGGCGATTGAGATTCCACAACGCGCTGCCCGGCATCAGTTCTTCATGCGCCAGACCCTGGAACGCCAGCGTCTGTGCGGTGCTGCTGCACAGGCTGCCGCCCAGGCCCATCAGCGCGAACGCCAGCACCGCCAGCAGCGGTTGCGAGGGCTGCACGCCCAGCAGCAGCATGATGCCCGCAGCCTGGCAGGCCATGCCGGCACTGAGCAGCACGCGCGGGCCGATCCGCGGCAGCGCGCTACGGGTGGTGGCAATGGCACACGCCGAAGCCAGCGCCCACGGCAGCATGAAGCCGCCGATGCTGG
Source organism: Stenotrophomonas sp. Ste86 (assembly GCF_024519465.1). Lineage (GTDB taxonomy): Bacteria > Pseudomonadota > Gammaproteobacteria > Xanthomonadales > Xanthomonadaceae > Stenotrophomonas. Next base: position 222,784 of record NZ_JALJRW010000001.1, read on the forward strand.
CCGGGCTGTAGCCGAGCCGGTTGAGCAGCAGCGTCGCCACCAGTTGGGTCCCGATGAAGGTGCCCGGCACGAGCAGGTAGATCAGCATCGCCAGCCGCAGCGAAGGATGCCGCAGCAACGTCCACTGCAGCATCGGCTGCGCGGTGTGCCGGGCGGTGCGTGCATAGACGATCAGAATGCCTGCGGCCGCTGCCAGCAGCGCAATGCCCTGCGCGCGCTGCTGCGCTTCGGCGATCAGACTCAAGGCCACCAGCAGCAGGCTCAGGCCCAGCGAGCCCAGTACCAGCCCGCGTCGATCCAGGCGCGGCAACGCCAGCCTCGCTTCGGGCCGGATCCACATCGCCGCCAGCACCAGGGCCAGCATCGCCAGTGGAACGCTGGCCCACAGCACCCAGCGCCACGATCCCAGCCCCACCAGCCAGCCGCCCAGCGCGGGCGACAGTGCCGGCACCAGCAGCGCGACCGCCATGATCCGCGCGGTCAACCGACCCCGTTCGGCCGGCGGGCAATGCCGGTAGGCCATGGCCTGTCCGACCGGAATCAACAACCCACCACCGAGGCCCTGCAGCAACCGCCAGCCGATCAGCGCCTCGATGGTCGGCGCGCTGCCGGCCAGGATCGCCGCCAGCGCGAATACGCCCAGCGACAGGCACAGCAGCACCCGTTCGCCCAGCCGCGCGGCCAACCAGCCACCCAATGGAATCACCAGCGTCAGCCCGAGCATGTAGGCGTTGCCGATCCACGCCAGCTGCGGCACCGAGGCATGCAGCTCGGCCGCAAGCGCCGGATAGGCGACGTTGCCGACGAACATGTTGACCAGGTCCAGCGAGAACCCGAGCAGGTACAGCCCTTCCACTTTGGCCCGGTAGGTCATGGCGCGCTCCGTTGACGAGGGCGTAGCATGCGCGCGGGGAAGCGCTGGATAAACCGAGCATCCGATGCAAGACTGTCAAATTATTTTTGACACTCAAAGGCAAGGCGATGGTCAGCCTGGACCGCTTCGAGATCTTCAAAGCCGTGGTCGATGCCGGCAGCCTCACCGCAGCCGCACACCAGCTGGGCCACAGCAAGGCGGTGGTGAGCTTCAACCTCAAACGGCTGGAACAGGAGCTGGGCGTCACCCTGCTGGTGCGCAACACCCGCAGCCTGGCACTCACCGAGGCCGGCGAGCGCTTCCACCAGCATTGCGTGGCCATGCTGGCCACCGCCGAGCAGGCCATCGAGGAGGCCCGCAGCGAACAACAGCAGCTGTGCGGCACGCTGCGCCTGACCACCACACCCGAATACGCCAGCACCAGGCTGGTGCCGCTGCTGGAAACATTCCGCGCCCAGCACCCGCAGTTGCGCCTGCACCTGTCGACCTCGCCGACGCATGCCGACCTGATTCCCGAGCGCTTCGACCTGGCGATCCGGCTCGGGCGCATGGCCGATTCGGAGCTGCGCGCCACCCTGCTGGACGAGCATGCATTGTGCGCGGTGGCCGCGCCGTCACTGTTGTCTGCGTTGCCCGATGCGGCCGCGCGCGACGACCCGGACTGGGTACGCACGCTGCCTCGGCTGGGTTATCCCCGCCTGGCCGACCTGCCCCTGATCGCGCCCGATGGCAGCGACCAGCTGTTTGCCAGCAACCCCGCCGACGCGGTGGTCACCGTGGACAATGCGTCCACGCTGCGCGCCTTCGCGCTGGCCGGGGCCGGGGCGACGGTGTTGCCGCAGTGGTTGATCACCGATGACCTCGCCGCAGGCCGGCTGCTGCCGATCCTGCGTGGGCATCGCTTCCCGCGCCAGGGCGTGTATGCGGTGTTTCCCAACACCGCGCATCCCTCGCGCCGGGTGCAGTTGCTGCTGGTGCACCTGCGCCAGCATCTGCCGGGGTGAACCCGACGGCAGGCACGACCAGCGGTCGTGACCTGCCGGGACGCCGGGACCGGTCGGTGCCGGCCGTTGGCCGTCCCGCACCGGTAGGTACCGACCGGTGGCCGGTACCTGCCTTGCTCAGCGCACCACACCACCGCTCAACACGATCGGCGTGGTCTGCAGCGGCTCGCTGGCCGAGCGCGACAGCTGCAGTTCGTAACGGCCTTCAGCGATCTTCCACTGCTTGTCGGCGGTATCGAAGCTGGCCAGCGTCTTCGGTTCGGCTTCGATGCGGATCCGGCGCGACTCGCCCGGCTGCAGCATCACCTTCTGGAAACCGATCAGGCGGATCGGGGTGGTGCTGCCATCGGGCATCTTCAGGTACAGCTGCGCCACGTCCGCGCCGGCGACCTTGCCGGTATTGCGGATATCCACGGTGGCGACCAGGCGCTGGCCCATCGCGGTGGCGCTCAGGTTGTCGTAGCTGAACTGCGTGTACGACAGGCCATGGCCGAACGCGAACTGCGGCACCAGGCCCTTGGCGGCGAACCACTTGTAGCCGACGTTGGCGCCTTCGATGTTGTAGTCGATGGTGTCGTCCGGCTTGTGCTTCGGATTGAAGCCCAGCCCGTTCACTTCCGGGCGCGGCAGCTGGCTGGCATCCACCGGCCAGGTCACCGGCAGGCGGCCGGACGGATTGACCTTGCCGGTCAGCAGCGCGGCAATGCCTTCGCCGCCACGGATGCCCGGGTACCACGCCTGCAGCACCGCCGGCACCTGCTGCAGCCACGGCAGCTCGACCGGGCCGTTGGTTTCCAGCACCACCACCGTCTTCGGGTTGGCCTTGGCCACCCCGGCGATCAGCGCGTCCTGGTTGTCGGGCAGTTTTATGTGCGGCAGATCGACCGACTCGGCCGACCACTGCGTTGCAAACACGATCGCCACATCCGCCGCGGCGGCAGCGCGCGCGGCGGCGGCCACGTTGCGGCCATCCACGTATTCGATGCTGGCGTCCGGGCGCTCGGCGCGCAGCGCTTCCAGCGGCGAGGACGGGTGGAAGATCACCGGACCCGGCCAGGTGGTCGGCAGCACGCCCGGTACCGCGTTGGTGCCCTTGGCGGTCCAGCCGACCATCGACGAACCACCGCCACCGATCACGCCCTTGTCGGCGTGGCCACCGATGATCACGATGCGCTTGACCTCCGGGCCCAGCGGCAACACGTTGTTGGCATTGCGCAGCAGCACGCTGCCTTCTTCCACGGTGCGCTGGGCGGCCGCGAAGCCGGCGTCATCGTCGATCGGCTGGTGCTGCGGCGGCACGTCGAAATTGCCGTTGGCGAACATCGCGCGCAGGATCCGCCTGACCATGTCGTCCAAACGGGCGCGCGGCACCACGCCACCGGCCACGGCCAAGCGTAGCGGTTCATCGAAGAACACCGCCTTGTCGAACACTTCACCGGCCGACTGCTGGTCCAGGCCGGCCAGTGCCGCCTTCGAACCGCTGTGCACGCCGCCCCAATCGGACATCACGAAACCGGGGAACTTCCATTCCTGCTTGAGCACCTGGTTCATCAGGTAATCGTGCTCGCAGCCGTAGGTGCCGTTGATGCGGTTGTAGGAGCACATCACCGAGCCGGGCTTGCCGATGTCCAGTGCGATTTCGAACGCCAGCAGGTCCGACTCACGCATGGCCTGCTCGCCGATCTCGGCGCTGTGGAAATTGCGCGAGGTTTCCATGTCGTTGAGCGCGAAATGCTTCATCGTCGACACCACGTGCTGGCTCTGCACGCCACGGATCGACTCGCCCACCAGGCGACCGGCCAGCAGCGGATCTTCACCGGCGTACTCGAAGTTGCGGCCGTTGCGCGGATCGCGCTGCAGGTTGACGCTGCCGGCCAGCAGGATGTTGAAGCGCTGCTGCCAGGCCTCGCGGCCCATGGTGGCGCCACCGGCGAAGGCCACTTCCGGGTTCCAACTGGACGCGGTGGACGGACCGGACGGCATCGCCGTAGCGTGGTCGCCCTTGCGGATGCCGCCCGGGTTGGTCACGCCCACGCCGGCATCGGCCGACTGCTGCGACGGAATGCCCAGCCGCGCCACGCCCGGCACGAAACCGGCCGAACCGACCGCGCCTTCCGGCAATGGCCCGCCATCCTTGCCCAGCCCGAAGTAGCTGTGCAGCATCTGGAACTTCTCATCGTCTGTCATCTTCGCCACGATCAGGCGGGCGCGTGCATCGGCGTTGAGCGAGGTATCCATCCACGGCGTGTCGCCACCGACCGGGGCGGCGTAGTCCAACGTCAGCAGCGTGCCCTTGAGCGCGGTCTTGCCGGCATCCAGGCGCAGCTTCACCGACGTGCGGGAGGCGGACTGGAAACCATTGGAATAGGTGTCCTCACCACGCGCCTCGAAGCCGGCCGCGCGTGCGCCGGCCTCATCGGCGCCCAGCAGGACCGCCGGGGCGCCCACGCGCGATGCATCGACCAGCGCCTTGAACGCGGCGCCCGTCGCGTCGCCATCGGCGGTGCGGGTATACAGCGCCACCACGTGGCGGCCGTCGTTCAAGCGCAGGTAGTTCAGGCCCGGGGCTTCGATGCCGGAAGCCGCTTCCACCGGCAGGCGCGAGATCACGATGCTGCCGCGGCGCTCGGCCGAGGCCGGATCGGCGCTGACGAAACGATAGGTGTAGCCCAGCTGGTCGGCCAGCGCTTCCAGCGGATCCGGCGCGCGGCTGCTTTCAGCCGTATCGGCGGCACGGTGCACGTTGCCGATGGTCAGCGCGTCCACGTTCAGGGCCTGCAACTGCGCGGCGACGTCCTTGGCATCGAGCCAGTCCGGCGCCTGTTCCAGGCTGAGCACGGTGAAGGCATCGCCGCTGTCGGCGACCTTCGGCGAGGATGCCCAGGCCGAAGCGGCGAGCGAGAGCGTGATGGCGGCCGTCAGGGCCAGTGGCTTTGAAATCGTTTTCATGAGCGGGCGAAACACCTTTGCTTACGCAAAAAATCCAGGGAGTCGTGCCGCAGAAGGGTGCAGCGCCAAGATGGCGGATCCCGGCCTTTGCAGGCCGGTATCGGGTACTACCCGGGGCAGCGCAGCTACGACCAGGCCCCTCCGCCCGTCGATACAGCCATGCTGTCCGGTGGGCGCCGCAGGCGGCACCCATCCGGTGAAGAGTCGTCCACCCTGTTCATGCCTGTCAACAGCGTGTTCAGATTCGCAGGCGCGTGCGGTGGCTTGCGATCACCCTGCCGGGGGCTTCACCACGTGGGTGGCCGTCGGCTCCAGCACCTGCCCGTCTGCGTCGCGCGGCAGCAGCGGGGCCAGTTCACGGCCCTCGGTGATCGTCAGCAACTGCGAACGCGGTTCACCTTCGGCGAACAGGAAGCCTTCGCCCCATTGCCGCAGCGCCACCACCAGCGGGAACAGCGCCCGGCCCTGCGTAGTCAGCACATAGTCGTGGTAACGGCTGCCATCGGCCGCCGCCTGCTGTGCCAGCACGCCGGAGTCCTGCAAGGCCTGCAGGCGCTGGCTGAGCATGCTGCGCGACATGCCCAGGCTGCGTTGGAAATCACTGAAACGGCACACGCCGTCGAAGGCGTCGCGCACGATCAGCAGCGACCAGCGATCGCCCACCACGTCCAGCGCGCGCGCCACCGGGCAGGTCAGGTTCGGATCGTCATTCATGGCGGGCCCTCCAGAAGTGGTTTCATTTTAGAACCATGTGCGCCAGAATCAACTGGTTCTAATTTGAGACCACCGGATGTCGCATGCCGCCTCCCTGCCCCGTACCGCCACGCCCCTGCTGGTGCTGTTCGCCTGTGCCGCCGGGCTCAGCGTGGCCAACGTCTACTACGCCCAGCCCCTGTTGGATGCGCTGGCAGCGGACCTGGACATCGGCACCGCGCGGATCGGCGTGGTGATCGCCGCTACCCAGCTCGGCTCGGTGCTGGCCCTGCTGTGGCTGGTGCCGCTGGGCGACCGCCGCGACCGACGCCGCCTGATGGCGGTGCAGAACGCGGCGCTGGTGCTGGCCCTGCTCGGCGTCGCCTGCGCCGGCAACGCGCTGGCGTTGTTGCTGGGCATGCTCGCGCTGGGCCTGCTCGGCACCGCGATGACCCAGGGCCTGATCGCCTATGCGGCCGCCGCCGCCGATCCGCACGAGCGCGGCCGCGTGGTGGGTGCCGCCCAGGCCGGGGTGGTGATCGGGTTGCTGCTGGCGCGGGTGGTGGCCGGTGGCGTTGCCGACCTGGCCGGGTGGCGCGCGGTCTACCTGCTGTCGGCCGCGCTGATGGTGGTCAGCGGCGTGCTGCTGTGGGTGCGCCTGCCACGTTTGCCGATACCGGCCGCAACGCCGCAGCTGTCCCTGTTCGCACTGCTGCGCCAGCAACCGGTACTGCGCCGGCGCGGCGTGCTGGGCTTGCTGATGTTCGTTGCGTTCGGGCTGTTCTGGAGCAGCATGGCGCTGCCCCTGAGCGCACCGCCGCATGCGCTCGACCACACCGCGATCGGCGCGTTCGCGCTGGTCGGCCTGCTCGGTGCGCTGGCCGCCTCACGCAGCGGGCACTGGAGCGATCAAGGCCATGCCGAACGCGTGACCGGCGCGGCGTTGCTGTTGTTGCTGCTGAGCTGGGCGCCGCTGGCGGGGCTGTCGCTGCACCTGGGCTGGCTGGTGCTGGGCGTGCTGCTGCTCGATCTGGCGGTGCAGGCCCTGCATGTCACCAACCAGAGCCTGATTCTGGCCGCCGCGCCGCACGCGCAGGCACAGGTGATCGCCGCCTACATGCTGTTCTATGCCGCCGGCAGCGGGTTGGGTGCGGTGCTGGGCAGCGCGGTGTATGCAAGCTACGGGTGGAGCGGTGTGTGCATCGCAGGCGGGTGCGTCTCGTTGCTTGCCCTGGGCCTATGGGCGGCCCTGCGTCGTTCCCGGTGAGCGTTGCGATGGGGCGGCGGCCGTGTTTCCGCTACCCTGTTGGACACAGGCAACCCTGCCATGTCGACATGATGATGCGCAGAATGCGGTGGTGGTGGTGAACGAGCAACGCTGGACCGGCACGTTGCTGCTCGGTGCGCATTTCGCCCTGCTGCAGGGCCATGCCGGCGCCACCGGTGCCCATGCCCACTACGCGCATCAGATCCTGCTGGCTGACACCGGACAGTGGACGATAGAGGACGAAGACGGCATGCGGTCCGGGCCGCGCATGCTGCTGCCCTCCTTCCAGTCACATGCCGTGCTTGCCGCCCCCGCGCGCGGCTGCACGCTGTGGCTGGAACCCAGCCATGTCGACCTGGCGCATCTGCAGGCCCAACTGCCGCAGCTCCCCTGCGATCCGGTGGCACTGCTGCCCTGCCTGTCGACCCTGATCGCCCGCACACCGCTGGACCGACGGCTGCAGGCAGCGTTGTCTGCGCTGGATGCGCACTTGCCCGAACGCGTCGCGGCCACGACCATCGCAGCGGCCGCGCACCTGTCCGAGAGCCAGTTGCACCGCCGCTTCCAGCAGGACCTGGCGGTATCGCTGCGCGGCCTGGTGCTGTGGCGCAGGCTGCGCCAGGCCCTGGTCCTGGTGATGGAGGACCACAGCCTCACCGCCTGCGCCCATGCCGCCGGCTTCGCCGACCTGGCCCATTTTTCGCGCAGCCTGCGGCGCATGTTCGGCGTGCGTGCCGAGCATCTGTCACGCCTGCACCTGCAGCACTACCGCGACGACCGCTCCAGCCCCGGCGGTGGCGGCGGGGCCTCCCCATGCGGCAATGCACGGAACGGGGCCAGCAGCTGCCCTGTGTAATCCTTGGGATAATCCGGCTGGCTGCCGATGCCCAGATCATCCACCCGCATCCGGTAGTCCGCATCGAACGCGGTGCCCAGCAGATGGTCCCAGACGGTCAGGAACAGCCCGAAATTGACGTCGCCGGCCGTGCCATAGCGCATATGGTGGAACCGATGCAGCGGGGCCCATGCCATCACCTTGCCCAGCCAGCCCGGCCGCATGTCCACGTTGGAGTGCTGCAGCAGCAGCTGGATGGCAATGGCGAAGGCCAGCACCGCCGCCACCGGGTACGGCATGCCCAGCAACAGCAGCGGCAGCACCCCGCCCAAGGCTTCGGCCGTCTGGTGCAGCGGGTGCTTCATCAATCCGTTGAACCCATACATGCGGGTCACGCTGTGGTGGACCGCATGCAACCGCCACAGCCAGGCCCAGCGATGGCTGGCGTAATGCACCAGGGTGATGCCCAGGTCCGCGGCGACGATCGCCAGCACCACCTGCGCCACAACACTCCAGTGCGTCGGCCACAGCTGCCACGGCACCCACGCGGCCACCAGCGGAATCGCACCGATCGCCAGCAGGTTCAACCCTTCATTCACCAGCGCGTGGACGGCATCGCGGCCCGCATCGCCCTGGCGTGCGTTGAAGGCCGGGTCATACGGCCAGCAGCGCTCGGCCAGCCACGACACCGCGATGGCCAGCATCAACCCCGGCAGCAGCCACAGGGCCGACCCCGCTGCATACCCCACCCACCACGTGGCCATTCCCACGCATCCCAGCAGCATTCCCGGCGCATACAACGCCAACCACCATCGCTTCATCGACCTGCTCCATACAAAGGAGCGGCCATGCTCGCGACAATGGCGCGGCCGGGCTTGAACAAACCGCGCATCCCGCCGCGGCCGCCGGTGCGGCCTTCCATGCCCTCCACATCGACCCGACCCCCACGGCCGCTGAAGCGGCGGGCAGGCCACTGGCTGAAGCATTCATCACCCCGGCTGCGTTCAAACTGCCGGCGCGCGGATCGTTAGCATTTTTACTAATTGCCGGTAGGATTGTCGGTCTCAGCCCCTGACACCGACCCTGCCGATACTGCCCGCCATGCCCCGCCTTGCCGCCCCCGCCTGCCTGCGCCAGCCCCTTCGGGAGGTGCGCTGATGGGCGCGGTACTGGCCCTGGACCAGTTGCTGGAAAGCCGGCAGGTCTGGCGCGGCAGGCCGCAGGCCACGCCGCCGGCCACGGCCCCGCATCCTACCGGCCACCCGGCGCTGGACGCCCGCCTGCCCGGCGGCGGCTGGCCGCCGGCGGCGCTGTCGGAGGTGCTGCTGGCCGCGCCGGGGCACGGCGAGCTGGCGTTGGTCTGGCCGACCCTGGCGCGGCTGAGCCAGCAGCAGCAGACCATCGTGCTGATTGCCCCGCCCTACCTGCCGCATGCGCCCGGCTGGGCCGGTGCCGGGCTGGCCTTGAACCAGGTGCAGGTGGTGCGGGCAGCCCCGCGCGATGCCCTGTGGGCCGCCGAACAGTGCCTGCGTTCTGCGGCCTGCGCCGCCGTGCTGTGCTGGCCGCAGCAGGCCGACGACCGCGCCCTGCGCCGGCTGCAGGTGGCCGCCGAAACCGGCCAGTGCCTGGGGTTTGCCTTCCGCGACCTGCGCCAGGCGCGCAACAGTTCACCGGCGCCGCTGCGCCTGCAACTGCAAAACGGCCAGGTACGCGTGCTCAAGTGTCGCGGCGGCATGGCCCCGGCGCAGCCCTTGCCGCTGTCGCTGGCGCATTGAGCGGCCGCCGTGCACTGGGCCTGCCTCTTGTTGCCACAGCTGGCGCTGGATGCCGCCCTGCGCCAGCAGCCCGATCCGTCGGTGCCGCTGGTGCTGCTCAGCGGCCCGGCGCAGCGCCGCGTGCTGCATGCGGTGAGCCCGTCGGCCCGCCAATTGGGGTTGCGTCGCGGCATGCTGCTCTCGGCCGCGCAGGTGCTCACCCGCGACATGCTCACCGTTGAACATGATCCGCGCGCAGAACAGGCCACCCGGCACCTGCTGGCCAGCTGGCTGTACGGCATCAGCTCGCAGGTCAGCCTGGCTTTCCCGCACGCGCTGGCGCTGGAGATCGGCGCCAGCCGCGCGCTGTTCGGCGATTGGCCGGCGATCGAAAAGCGTCTCTGCGATGGCTTGAAGGACCTCGGTTTCCGCCATCGCCTGGTTGCCGCGCCCAATCCACATGCGGCCTGGGTACTGACTCGCGCGCATGCACGGCTGGGCGTGGACGCCAGCCAACTGGACGCCACCCTGGCGCAGCTCCCGATCGAACGCAGCGGCCTGCCCGCCGAGGCGGTCACGGTATTGGCGCGCTCGGGCCTGCGCACGCTGGGCGCGGCCTTCCAGCTGCCGCGCGAGAGCCTGGCCCGGCGTTTCCCGCCCCAGGTGCTGGCCCACCTGGACGCGCTGCGCGGAATCAGTACGCCGCCGTTACGCTATTTCCAGCCACCGGACCGCTTCGATGCGCGCATCGAGTTCGATTACGAAATCGAGTCCACCCAGGCTCTGCTGTTCCCGCTGCGTCGCCTGACCGGCGACCTGGCCGCGTTCCTGTGTTCGCGCGATGGCGGGGTGCAGCGTTTCGACCTGTGGTTCGAACACGACCAGCACCCGGACACCTGCCTGAGCATCGGCCTGCTCGCGCCCGAGCGCGATGCGGCGATGCTGTTCGAGCTGGCCCGCAACCGCGTGGACCACCTGCAGCTGCCGGCCGGCAGCCGTGGCCTGCGCCTGCAGGCCGAGCACCTGCCACCGTTCGTGCCGGCCGCGCGCGACCTGTTCGACCCGCGCCCGCAACAGGCGATGCCCTGGGAACAGGTGCGCGAACGCCTGCGCGCGCGCCTCGGCGACGATGCCGTGCAGGGCCTGGGACTGCGTGCCGAGCACCGCCCGGAACGGGCCAGCGGCGATGCGCACGGCGCGCCCAAAGGCCCGCCGCCGCTGCTGCCCCTACGCCCGGGCTGGCTGCTGCCGCGCCCGCAACCGCTGCTCGATCCGCACCTGCGCATCCTGTCCGGCCCCGAACGGATCGAATCGGGCTGGTGGGACGAAGGCGATATCCGCCGCGACTACTACGTGGTGGAAACCGCGCAGGGCCAGCGTGGCTGGGCCTATACCAGTGCCGACACGCGCGGCGGCCCGTGGATGCTGCACGGCTGGTTCGCATGAGCACCGCCCTGCCCGACTACGCCGAACTGCACTGCCTGTCGGCCTTCAGTTTCCAGCGTGGCGCGTCCATCGCCGAGGAACTGTTCGCCCGCGCCAAGGGCCAGGGCTACCGCGCGCTGGCGATCACCGACGAATGCTCGCTGGCCGGCATCGTGCGCGCCTGGCAGGCCGCGAAGAAACACGACCTGGCGTTGATCACCGGCGCCGAGTTCCAGATCGAGGACGGCCCCAGGCTGGTGCTGCTGTGCACCGACCTGGCCGCCTACGCCGGCCTGTGCCAGCTGATCACCACCTGCCGTCGGCGCGCGCCCAAGGGCGAGTACCGCTGCGTGCGCGAGGACTTCGATGCGCTGCCGGCCAGCCTGCTGTGCCTGTGGCTGGACCGCACGCCCACGGCACAGGATGCCGCCTGGCTGCAGGCGCGCTTCGCGCAGCGGCTATGGCTGGCGGTGGAGCTGCACCGTGAGGCCGACGATGCGCAACGCCTGGCGACGCTGCAACGCTTCGGCGACGAACACGCCCTCCCGCTGGTGGCAAGCGGCGATGTGCACATGCACGTCCGCCGCCGTCGCGCCCTGCAGGACACCCTCACCGCGATACGCCACCACTGCACCATCGCCGATGCCGGCTGGCGGCTGTTTCCCAACGGCGAGCGCCACCTGCGCACCCGCCAGGCGCTGGCCGCGCTGTACCCGCCCGCGTTGCTGGCCGAAACCCTGCGCATCGCCGAACGCTGCCACTTCGACCTCAAACAGCTGCACTACACCTACCCCCGCGAACTGATCCCGGCCGGGCACGACCCGGCCAGCTGGCTGCGCACGCTGGTCGAGGAAGGCATGCAATGGCGCTGGAAAAGCGGTGCCACCGCCAAGCAGCGCGCGCAGATAGAACACGAACTGCACCTGATCCACACCAAGCAGTACGAGTCCTACTTCCTGACCGTGCACGACATCGTGCGCTTCGCGCGCCGCCAGCAGATCCTGTGCCAGGGCCGCGGCTCGGCGGCCAATTCGTCGGTGTGCTACGTGCTGGGCGTGACCGAGATCGACCCCAGCGACATGGAGCTGCTGTTCGAGCGCTTCATTTCCGCCGAGCGCGACGAACCGCCGGACATCGACATCGATTTCGAACACGAGCGCCGCGAGGAAGTGCTGCAGTACGTGTTCAACCGCTATGGCCGCGAACGCGCCGCGCTCACCGCCGTGGCCATCAGCTACCGCGGCCGCAGCGCGGTGCGCGACGTGGCCCGCGTGCTCGGCCTGCCGCCGGATCAGGTCAACGAACTGGCCGCGTGCCTGGACCGCTGGAGCAGCCACGAACCCCTGCCCGAGGCCCTGCGCGAGCGTGGCTTCGACCCGGACACGCCGTTGATGCGGCGGGTGGTGGCATTGACCAGCGAACTGGTCGATTTTCCGCGCCACCTGTCCCAGCACCCGGGCGGTTTCGTGATTTCCGAACACCCCCTGTCCACGCTGGTGCCAGTGGAGAACGCGGCCATGGCCGATCGCACCGTGATCCAGTGGGACAAGGACGACCTGGACGCCACCGGGCTGATGAAGGTCGACTGCCTGGCGCTGGGCATGCTCACCGCCGTGCGCAAATGCCTGGCCATGCTGCACGCGCATGGCGCGCCGAAGATGGGCATGGCCGATATCCCCTCCGGCGATGGCCCCACCTACGACATGATCTGCCGCGCCGACACCCTGGGCGTGTTCCAGATCGAATCGCGCGCGCAGATGGCAATGCTGCCGCGCATGCAGCCGCGCTGCTTCTACGACCTGGTGATCGAAGTGGCGATCGTGCGCCCCGGCCCGATCCAGGGCGACATGGTCCATCCGTACCTGAACCGGCGCAAGAAGCTCAAGGAAGAAGGCATCGAGGAGATCGACTACCCGCCCGCGCTGGAGAAGGTCTTCAAGCGCACCCTGGGCGTGCCGCTGTTCCAGGAACAGGTGATGCAACTGGCGGTCGCCGCCGCCGGCTTCAGCCCCGGCGAGGCCGATGCACTGCGCCGCTCGATGGCGGCGTGGAAGCGCCATGGCGGGCTGGAGCCGCACCGCGACAAGCTGCTCACCGGCATGGCCGCCCATGGCCACAGCCGCGAATACGGCGAGCGCCTGTTCGAACAGATCAAGGGCTTCGGCAGCTACGGTTTCCCGGAGAGCCACGCGGCCAGCTTCGCGCTGATCACCTATGTCAGCTGCTGGCTCAAGTGCCACCATCCCTCCGCATTCGCCGCCAGCCTGATCAACAGCCAGCCGTTGGGCTTCTACACGCCCGACCAGATCCTGCAGGACGCGCGCCGCCATGGCGTGCCGGTGCTGCCGGTGGATGTGCGCCACAGCGACTGGGACTGCACGCTGGTGGCGCCCACCGCGCCCGGGCGTCCGTTCGGCATCCGCCTGGGCCTGCGCCTGATCGACGGCTTCAGCGAAGACGTGGCCACCGCGCTGGTGCAGGCACGCGCACGGCTGCCGTTCGAGAGCGTGGCCGATCTCAGCCAACGCGCGCGGCTGGACCGTCGCCACCAGGGCCTGCTTGCCGACGCCGGCGCATTGAAAGGCCTGAGCGGGCATCGCCATCGTGCGCGCTGGGAAGTGTCCGGCGTGGAAAAACCGCTGCCGCTGTTCGACACCGCGCGCGCCACCGTCGAAGCCAGCGTGCCGTTGCCGCTGCCCAGCGCTTTCGAGGACATGCAGGCCGATTACAACAGCACCGGCACCACGCTCGGCCGGCACATGGTGTCCTTCATCCGCCCGCAACTGCGCCAGCGCCGCTGCCAGCGCTCGGACGAACTGGCCGCGTTGCCGCACGGGCGCAGCGTGCGTTTTGCCGGGCTGGTGCGCATGCGCCAGCGCCCGCAGACCGCCAGCGGGGTCACCTTCCTCACCCTGGAAGACGAATGCGGCATGGTCAATGCCGTGGTCTGGCGCAAGATCGCCGACCGCCAGCACCGCGTGCTGGTCGAAGCGCAGATGATGCAGATCGACGGCCGCCTCGAACGCGTGGACGGCGTGCAGCACCTGATCGTGCGGCAGATGTACAACATCGATGCCCTGATCGACGGCGTGCGTACGCGCAGCCGCGACTTCCACTGAGTGCCCGCGCGCAGCGCGTGATCCACTTCACGATCACCGCAATTGCAGACTTTCCCGACTGGTGTCCCCATCGGCCCGTCCGGTATTGTCGCTGCCTTCCAAGGATCTGGAGCCGCCTTTGTCCCGCGCACTTACCCTCACCACGCTGATCGTCTCCAGCCTTGCCCTGGTTGTTTCCGGCTGGACCGCTGTGCGCCTGCACCAGAGCCAGGCCGAGGACCGGGTGATCACCGCGCGCGGTCTGGTCATCCAGGACGGCAACGGCCAGGCCCGGCTGATCCTGGGGGCGCCGGTGCCCGATCCGCTGAGCAAGGGGGTGTCGCAGGGGCCGCGCGCCTCGCCGTTGTCCGGCATGATCCTGCTCGACGCCCATGGCTCCGAACGTGGCGGCTACGGCACCGCCGATGTCGGCGATGAAGCCATGCTCACCCTGGACGATGCCAGCGGCACCACCGAAGTCTTCAAGGTCACCGCCAACCCGGATCGGGGCGCCACCCTGGTGATCAAACACCAGAACAGCACCGGCGCCATGCTCACCTCATGGCAGGGCAAGCCGGAGCTGATCTTCGTCGGCGACAACGGCCAATCGCACTACGTGCGCCCGAGCACGCCCAGCGCGCCCTGAGGTGCGCGTGCCATCCGGCCGCGCGGATATGCCACCATACCGGCCGAGTTTCCCGGAGTACGCGATGTCCAACCCACGCCCTGATTGGCCGCAGGCCACGACCGCCGCGGAGATCGCCGACAACCTCGCAGCCGTACATGCACGCATCGCCGACGCCTGCGCCCGCGCTGGCCGCGCGCCATCCAGCGTACGCCTGCTGCCGGTAAGCAAGACCGTGGATGAAGCGCGGCTGCGGCTGGCCTGGGAGGCAGGCTGCCACGAACTGGGCGAGAACAAGGTGCAGGAGGCACAGGCCAAGGCCGAGGCCATGGCCGACCTGCCGATCCGCTGGTCGGTGATCGGCCACCTGCAGACCAACAAGGCGCGCGAGGTGGCGCGTTTTGCCAGCGAGTTCCAGGCGCTGGACAGCCTGCGCGTGGCCGAGGCCCTGGACCGACGGCTGGAAGTGGAGCAGCGCGACCTGGACGTGTTCGTGCAGGTCAACACCTCCAGTGAAGCCAGCAAGTACGGGCTGGACCCGATCGCGGTCGCCGACTTCCTGCAGCAGTTGCCGGCGTTCACCCGGCTGCGCGTGCGCGGGCTGATGACCCTGGCCCTGTTCTCGCCGGACCCGACCCTGGTCCGCCCCTGCTTCGCGCGTCTGCGCGACCTGCGCGACCGGTTGCGCCCGACCTTGCCTGAGGGGGTTACCTTGGAAGAGTTGTCGATGGGCATGTCCGGCGATTTCGACCTGGCCATCGAAGAAGGGGCCACCGTGGTCCGTGTCGGCCAGGCCATCTTCGGCGCGCGCGCTACTTCGGACAGTTTCTACTGGCCTGCGCCAGCCCCGGAAGCGACGCCATGACCACACCAGCGCGCCACCACGCCGTGGCCATGCAGCAGGTCGCCTTCGAGGACATCTGCTCGGCCGCTTCGACAGCAACGGTCCGCAGGCCCGCCACCACCTGCATCCGCTCGACGGGCAACTAACCGCCGCGCAGGGATTGCAGTTGCAGTGACAGCCGGCCAATGCGCTACCGGGCGGGCGCCCACCCCACCATGCGCTCGGCCAGCGATGGGATGGCCATCGGCATCTTCACCCTGCGGCAATGCCTGACCCGGACACCGCGTCAGCCACGCATGGCGTGGCTCTACCCCCGTTGCTGCCGGGTTGCGATCCGTGACGCCACATCCCGGACCATGCCTAACACCGCATCGGACCCGGGTAGAGCCACGCCATGCGTGGCTGCCGAAGCCGCCAAACTACGGCGCCGACCCACTGGCCGGCAACAACCGCGGCTGCTGGTCATACCACTCGCGCGCGCCCGCCAGGTGCCACTTGCGCTGCTGGCCCTGCAGCTCGATCCCGGCACCCAGCACGCCCCAGCGCAGGTACAGATCCCCCCGCCGCTGCGCATGTGCAAGGTCGAGCCGGGCGCGCAACGACAGGCGTTCGTTCTCGGCCTGCAGATCCTCCACGCGCAGCTCGCCACTGCGCCAGCGCAGCTGACCGCTGGCCTGCACCTCGCCCGAATCCAGCAGGCCCAGCACCCAGCGTGGATAGGCGCTGCGCTCGGCGAACACGCCCAGCAACGGCCCGGCATCGCGCAGGCGCAGATCGGCTTGGGCATCCACCTGGAACGGCGCGGCCGCATCGATATGGCCCTTGCGCACTGCCACCGTTCCCCACCAGTTCTCTTCACCGCCCGCATCGCCGACACGGATATTGCGCAGATCGATCGTGGTACCGCCCAGGTCGAATTGTTTGGCATCGAAGTCGGCCCGCTGCACGCGCGCCTTCAGGCGTGCATCACCGCGCATGGCGATGCCGGCCACCTGCAACTGCGCACCGCGTCCCCGCAGGTCGGCCCGGCCGGTGCCAACACGACCGGAGGAATCCATTTCGACATCGCCACTGAGCAGGCCGGTGCCCCCGAGCAGGCGCACGTTGTCGTTGCCCAGGTAGCGGTTGTAGGCGGTCAGGTCCGGCACCCGCGCATCGTTGAAGCGCAGGCGCGCGCGCATGCCGTCACGCAACTGCTGCAGGCGGGCGTCCCCGCGCAGGGTCAGGGCCATCGCGCGCCCATCGAACAACAACGCCTTGGGCGCGTTCGTCGGCGCGGCCAGGAACTGCGGAATCCTCACGTCCAGCTGCGCCTGGGCCGGCGCGCCCGCCACGATGCTGCCGTGTGCGTTGGCATCGCCGCGCAGACGTACACCGGCCACCTCGGCCACGGCTGCCACCTGCGGAATGTCCAGCGTGCTGCCCGGCGCGAGCTGGCCGTCGGCGATCTTCAGGTCGCCCTCCAGCAGCCCGCCACCATCCAGGTGGAACCATGGCTTGCGCACGAACAGATCGGCGATCCAGTTCAACGACTCGAACTTCCACGCGCCCTGCACCTGCCCGGACAAGCGGGGCAGCAGCTCGGCCGGCGCCCGGAACGGAATCTTCGTGCCGGTCACGCGCAGGTCGGCATGCAGTTCACTGCCGGTTTCCGGATCCCGCGGCAGCCGCGCCTGCACCCGCATGTCCTGCGCCACATCCAGCTGCAGGGACAGCAAGCCCCGGTCATCGGCATCGATGCCGGCATGCACCGGCACCCGCCACACCACCCGGCTGCCGGCCTGCAACGCGCCCTGGTCCAGCACCACATCGGCATTGAGCCGCGCGTTCGATGGGGCGCTGCCCACCTTGACATGCGGGCCGCCGGTGTCGATTTCCAACGCCTGGCTGCGCGCATCGATCTGCAGCTGCGCCCAGGTGATCTCGAACTTGCGCAGCCCCGGCGCCTGGTCACGATAGTGACGCGGGAAGTGGAAGCGTGCGCCAAGATGCGCCTCGTCCAGCACCTTCACCCCGTCGAAACTGACTGTCGCCTGCTCGAAGCCGGCGGTGGAATCGAACAGTTCCGACGGCCCGCCCTTGAGCTGCTTGAGGAAGCCGACGTTGCCATGCCCTTGCCCCACGATCAGCAGCTTGCCGAACTGGCCGCTGCGGATGGAATCACTGTGGATCGCGTCGAAACGCAGCGTCCAGCCCCGATCACTGCGCGGCGGTGGCGGGATCGCCTTGTCCACCCGCTGGATGTCCGCTTCCACGCCCATGGCATCGATGCGCGGGATCCGCACCTCACGGCGGAACAGCGCCACCAGGTCGATCCAGGCGCTGGCCCGGTCGGCGCGGAAGATGTACACCGTATGCCCGGCCTGCCCGCGCATGCGGATGTTCCACACGATGGCCTGGCCCGGCAGCACGGTGAGCGCCGGCCCGGTCTGCATGGTGAATTTTTCAGGCTTGCGGTTGGTGACCGCATCGAACAGCGGCGTATTGAGGAACACGTTGCCGGCGATCAGATACAGCGCGTAGAGCGCCAGCAACGAGAACAACGCCAGGCGCCACGGCCGGGGCCAGCGCTGGACGCGCTCGGGAATCAGGGGCATGTAGGTAGGCGCGGGGCAGCAGAATGACCCGTGCACTATCGCCATCGGGCTGGCGCAGTCGCGTGAAGGCCCACTGCGTCGGTAGAGGCACGCCATGCGTGGCTGGCCTCCGTTGCCGCGTCATGAGCGCTGCCAGCCACGCATGGCGTGGCTCTACCACCGGGCACCGCCCCAAGCTTCCAGCCGGCGCACGCCCCTACCGGCCTCAGTCCGGCAGCTTTGCAATCACCTTGATCTCCACATCGAACCCATACAGCCACGTCACCCCGATTCCGGTCAGGGTCGGGTACGGCGCCTGGCCCCAGTACTCGGGCACGATCGCCCACACCCGCTCGAAGATCCGCTCCGGATCGACCAGGAACACGGTCACATCGACTACGTCCTCGAAGGTACAGCCGGCAGCCCCCAGTACCGCGTTGAGGTTGTCGAACGCACGCCGCACCTGGTCCTCGAGCACCGGCTCGGGCGAGCCGTCCTCGCGGCTGCCGACCTGGCCGGAGACGAACAGGAAGCCATTGGCACGCACCGCCGGCGAATAGCGGTTGCGCTCGTACAGGGCCTGCCGGCCCGGCGGAAAGACCACGTCACGGGTTGCCATCGTTTTCTCCCGGGCCGGTGGCCCGTTGTTGTGATGCCACTACGGTAGAGGCCGCGCCGGCCTGGATAAACGCCCCAGACCGACCATCACTATTTGTAGAATCCAAACAATCCCACCCCGTAAGGCGCCCCATGGACCGCTTCGATGCAATGCAGGCCTTCGTGCGCGTGGTGGAAACCGGCAGCTTCACCAAGGCGGCCCAGACCCTGCAGCTGAGCCGCACCACCGTCACCCAACTGGTCCAGCAACTGGAGGCGCGGCTGCGGGTGCGCCTGCTCAACCGCACCACCCGCCAGGTCAACGTCACCGCTGACGGCGCGGCGTACTACGAACGGGTGGTGCGCCTGCTGGCCGACATCGACGATGCCGACACCAGCCTGTCCGGCGCTGCCGCCCTGCCACGCGGACGCCTGCGCATCGACGTGCCCGCGCCGCTCGCACGCCTGGTGCTGGTCCCCGCCCTGCCCGACTTCCTGGCCCGCTACCCGGACATCCAGCTCGATCTGGGCGTGAGTGATCGCAACATCGACCTGATCGGTGAGAACGTGGACGCGGTGATCCGCGGCGGCCCGATCACCGATCAGTCGCTGGTCGCCCGCCGCATCGGCGACCTGCAGGCCGGCATCCACGCGGCACCGGCCTATCTGGACCAGGCGGGTATCCCCGACCACCCGCGCGCCCTGATCGACAGCCACCACCGCATCGTCGGCTACCTGCGCTCGCGCAACGGCAAGGTGCTTCCCTACACGATGCAGCGTGGCGAAGAACGCATCACCGTGCAGGGCCGCCACCGGCTGGCACTGGACGACGGCAACGCCTATCTCGCCGCCGGTGTGGCCGGGTTGGGCCTGCTATGGCTGCCTACCTACATGGCCGCCCCGCACGTGGCCAATGGCGAACTGGTGCGCGTGTTCGCGGACTGGCACCTCGAGCCGATGCCGCTGTATGTTGCGTTTCCGCCGAACCGGCATGTCAGCGTCAAACTGCGGGTGTTCATCGACTGGGTGGCCGGGTTGATGGCCACGCAGGCGCCGGTCGACACCCTGCCCCAGCGCTGAGCGCTTACGCCGACAGCCCCACCAGGAAACCCCATGCACCACCGCTGCTGCATCGCACTGTTTGCCGGCCTCGTCCTGGGCAGCACGGCACTGGCCCAGACCCCGGAACCGAGCCGGGACCCGCTGCTGACCGCATTGCTCGACTGCCATTTCGCCTACGCCCAGCAGCATTCCCGCAGCAGCGCCAGCGCCACCGAGATCGCCCTTGCCGCGGCATCGCACTGCGAACCGGCGCTGCAGGCGGCGGGGCTGGACACCTACCAACGTGCGCTTGCCGCTGGCCTTCCCGCCGACAGCGCCGAGGCGTCGCGGTTGAAGATGCTGGATGAACTGCGCGCGATGCTGCCCGGCTTCACCGTGGACAAGGTGATCGGGTTCCGTTCCGCCGCCGACGCCGACCAGTGAATCCACGCACGTGATGCACGCATCGGTCAGCGCACCGCGTCCGCATCGACGACGGCCGCACGCGCCTTGACCCACAACCCGAACACCTGCATCACCTCCACCACCGGCTGCAACCGCCGCCCGTCCTCGGTCAGCGCGTATTCCACCTTGACCGGCACCGTCGGATACACGGTACGGCTGACCAGCCCGGCCGCTTCAAGTGCACGCAGGTCCAGGGTCAGCATGCGCTGGGAAATGGCGGGAATGTCGCGGCGCAGATCGTTGAAGCGCTTCGGCCCATCGAGCAGGTAAGAGGCGATCAGCAGCCGCCAGCGCCCGCCGAGCAGGCGCATGGCTTCTTCCACCGAGCAGCCGGAGACGGTGTCTTTCATCGAAGGGTCCAGAAGGCGGGAGGTAACAATTATGTACCTACACCACAGGATAGTGCCTTCTTCCGTTTTTATACCGCGCTCCTAGAATGCGGCAGGACGCCTCACGCAGAGGCCCCCTCCCCGTCCTGGATACCGCAATGAAGCTCTATTACCTGCCCGCCGCCTGCTCGCTCGCCGCACACATCGTGCTCAACGAACTCGGCATCGCCGCCACGCTGGTCAAGGTCGATCACCGCACCCATCGCACCGCCGACGGCGATGACTACCTGCGGGTCAATCCACTTGGCTACGTGCCGGCGCTGGAACTGGACGACGGCAGCGTGCTGCGCGAAGGCGCGGCGATCCTGCAGTTCCTCGCCGACCAGCATCCGGCCAGCGCACTGGCACCAGCGAACGGCACGCTGGCGCGCTACCGCCTGCAGGAATGGCTGAGCTTCCTCGCCACCGAGATCCACAAGGGATTCATCCCCCTGCTGTACGCCACCGCCGCCGGCAAGTATGTGGACACCGCACGGCCGAAGCTCGCGCAACGTGTCGCCTGGATCGACGCGCAACTGGCCGAACGCGATTACCTCACCGGCGACACCTTCAGCGTCGCCGACGCCTACCTGTTCGCCCTGGTTGGCTGGGGCCAGGCGGCGTGGCTGACCTCGTACTACAAGGCCGACATCCACTTCGATGCGCTGGCCAATCTGCAGCGCTGGTATCAGCGCGTGCAGGCCCGCCCCTCGGTGCGCACCGCGCTGGAACGCGAGGGCCTGGCCGCGCCCGACGCGGCGTGATCCGCGCTCCCCCGGAACCACCGCGCCCCCTCTGATGCAGTGCCCGGACGACCGGTGCGCTCAGCGCGACTGCACGGCCACGGCCACATCGTCGCGCCCACGCGGCAGCGGCGCGATCGCCAGCGTGTCGCCGGTGCACACATCCACCCCGTGATAGACCGCGCGCCGGCCATTGCGGAACTGCAGCCGCACATCGAACCGGCAACCGGCCTCGCCCAGGCGCACGGTGGCGCTGCCGCCGCCCCCGTCGAGCCTGTCGATCGGTCGGGCGACGTATGCACCGCTGCCGGCCGGGGCCACCTCCAGCGCGACGACGCTGTCATGGGCGCGGTTGAGGAGGCCGAGGTAACGTGCATCGCCGGCCCGCGCCGGAGCGGTCACCAACAGCGGAATCAAGCACAGCGAAGCGATCAGGACAGGGCGGATCAGGAACATGGCGGCATCTCCGTAGCGGTGAAGGACGTCCGTATCAGGCACCGGCCATCGCCCGCCGCCAATCGATCCGGGACCAATCGTCGCCACGCGCGGGCCAATCGTAATGGGCCGTCATGGCGCTTCCCGCCCCCTCCCCCCGCGCCTAAGATGCCCCTTGCCGCACACCCGCGGCGCAGGACCGACCATGCTCATCCGCCTTGGCAGCACCCAGATCCGCCTGTCCCGCTACATCGCCCTATGGACGCTGGTGGCGCTGGTGTTCGCCATGCAGAACGCGATCAACGTCGGCATGCCCCGCACCAACTGGCCGTTCTGGGATCTGGCCCGCTGGTCGCTGATCCAGTGGTACACCTGGGGCGCCCTGGCACCGACGGTGTTCCGCCTGGCCGAACGTTTCCCGGTGCGCGGCACGCTGCGCTTCCACGGTCTGGGCGCGCAGGTGCTGGCCAGCCTGTGCGTCACCTTCGCCGCGATGGTGCTGGGCGCGCTGGTCTCCACCCTGTTCGAACCCAGCGGGTTCGCCGAGCAGCTCGGGTATTTCCTGGAACAGCACTTCGCCATTGGCCTGCTGACCTACTGGACGCTGTTTGCGATCCAGCAGGCGCTGCATTTCCACGCCGAGAAGGCCCAGCGCGAACTGGAAGCCAGCCAGCTGGCCACCGAGCTGGCGCAGTCGCGTCTGCTCGCGTTGAAGTCGCAGCTGCAGCCGCATTTCCTGTTCAACACGCTGCACGCGATCATTACCCTGCTCGACGAGGACAAGCTGTCGGCCGAAGACATGCTGCTGCGCCTGAGTGAGCTGCTGCGTGCGTTCCTGGAGGACTACGACGGCCAGGAAATCAGCCTGCGCCAGGAGCTGGACCTGATCGAACTCTACCTGGGCATCCAGCGCGTGCGCTTCAAGGACCGCCTCACCACCCGCACCTACATCGCCCCGGACACGCTGGAGTGCGCCGTACCGAGCCTGATCCTGCAGCCGCTGGTGGAGAACGCCCTGCGCCATGGCATTGGCCAACGCGTGGGCAGCGACACCATCGAGATCGAGGCGCGGCGTGACGGCGACGCGCTGTGCATCGAAGTGCGCAACCGCAACAGCACCCTCTCCGCCGAGCCGACCGCCTCGGCCGGCCATGGCATCGGCATGTCCAACACGCGATTGCGCCTGCAGGAACTCTACGGCGATGCCGCCGAGGTGCGCCTGGACATGATGTGGCCCGAAGGCGTGGTGTGCCGCATCCGCGTGCCGTTCCGTGTGCTGGAAAGCGCCGAGGATGCACCCGAATTCAACCCCGGCCTGTCGCCGGCATGACCCTCACCGCGCTGGTGGTGGATGACGAGCCGATCGCGCGCCACGCGATCGTGCGCCTGCTGCGCGACGATGCCGATATCGAGATCGTCGGCGAGTGCGGCGATGGCGTCTCGGCGGTGGCCGCGATCCGCAATCAATCCCCGGACCTGGTGTTCCTGGACATCCAGATGCCGGCCATCAACGGCATGGACGTGGTCGCCACCATCGGTGCCGAGCGCATGCCCGCCACCGTGTTCGTCACCGCGTACGAGCAGTACGCGGTCAAGGCCTTCGAGGCCAACGCCATCGATTACCTGGTCAAGCCGTTCAGCCGCGAGCGCTTCGCCGCCACCCTGCAGCGTGCAAAGCACCGGCTGTCGGCCGCCAGTGGCGTCGGCGCGCAGGCCTCGGTGCAGATCCTGCAGGCACTGGATGCGCTGCGCCAGCGCGAGGACTACCTGCAACGCATTCCGGTGCGGGTGGACGAGCACGTGGTGCTGATCGCGGTGGACGACATCGTCTGGATCAAGGCCGCGCGCAACATCGTGGAAATCCACCTGGTCGACCGCGTGCACGAGCTGCGCGAAACCATGGCGACGTTGGCCGCGCGGCTGGACCCGCGCCATTTCGCCCGGGTGCACCGCTCGGCGATCGTCAACGTGCGTCGGGTCAAGGCCATCCATCCCTGGTTCAACGGCCACCACGTGGTCACCATGGATACCGGCCAACAGCTGCGCATGAGCCGCTACCAGAACGAGGCCTTCCTCAAGCTGGTGTCCACGCGCAGCGGCGACATCGGCTAGCGCCGGGTTGTGCCCGACCGGGTCGCCATCAGCGTCCCGTCTGCTCACCCGCACGCAGCGTCAACACCTCCACCCCATCGGCAGTGACCAGCACCGTATGCTCGGCCTGCGCGGACAGCTTGCCGTCGCGCGTGGTCACCGTCCAGCCGTCCTCGCTCATGTCGATGGCCGCGCGGCCCTGGTTGATCATCGGCTCGATGGTGAAGGTCATGCCTTCCTCCAGTTCCAGCCCATCGCCGCGGCGACCGTAATGCAGCACCTGCGGCTCTTCGTGCATTTCCCGGCCGATGCCGTGCCCGCAGAACTCCTTGACCACGCTGTAGCCGTGCGCCTTGGCATGCTGCTGGATCGCAAAGCCGATATCGCCCAGCGTCGCGCCCGGACGCACCACGCCGATGCCTTTCCACATCGCCTCGCGGGTGACCCGCACCAGCCGCTTGGCCGCGTAGTCCACCTCGCCGATCAGGTAGGTCTTGCTGGCGTCGGCGATGTAGCCGTCCTTCTCCAGCGTGATGTCCAGGTTGACGATGCTGCCGCTGCGCAGGACGTCATCGGCCGACGGCACGCCGTGGCAGACCACCCGGTCGATGGAGCTGTTCAACACGTAGGCGAAACCATACTGGCCCTTGCTGGCCGGCCGCGCGTGCAGCTGATCGACGATGAAGCGTTCCACCCAGTCGTTGACCTGCAGCGTGCTCATGCCTTCCAGCGGCAGCGTATCCAACGCCTCGAACACCTGTGCCAGCAGACGCCCGGATGCGCGCATCAACGCCTGCTCTTCAGCGGTCTTGATCATGCTTCGGCCACCCGCAACGCACCCGGCTCGACCCCGGCCGCGCGCAGCTCGCGGCCGACGATCTCCTGGTAACTCATCCCGGGATTCATCTCGCACAGCATCCCGATCTTGATCCAGAAGCCGGCCTGGGCATTGATCGAGCGGCCGGACACACCACTGGCGCGGCGCAGGTTGTCGTGCAGTTCGTCGTCGATGTTGACGATGCCCATGGGGATGCCCTGGATACGAAGAATATACGCATCATATACGCTTCATATATTCACTGCCAACATTGTTGCTTACGCGGTGTACGCCGTCGCCTCGATCTCGAACAGCATCCCGTCCAGTGCCAGTCGCGGTACCGGGATCAACGTACAGGTCGGGGCACGCCCCAATGGCCAGCGCCGACCGATCTGATCGGACAGGATGCCCAAACGGTCCTGATCGTGATCAACCACCAGCACCGTGAGCTTGGCCACGTCGGCCAAGCTGGCCCCGGCCGACGCCAGCGCCAGGCTCAGGTTGTCCAGCGCCTGGGCGACCTGCGCCTCGAAGCGGGGCGACAACGCGCCATCGGCGGTCTCCCCGCCCTGCCCGGCGATATGGATCACGCGGGCCGGCAGGCGCACCACCGCCACATGCGAATAGCCATTCGCGCTCGGGTCGTAAAGGCCGGATGGATTGATGAAGCCGAACAGGCCGGCGGGCGCGACAGGGGTATCGATCAACATGGGGGAAGACTTGGTCAGGGAGTGAGTTCGCAGTCTCGTGCCTCAACCTCGGTTGAGGTCAACGCAGCGCATTGCAACGCTGCGGTGCAGTCATGGATGATTCGAGCACTCCCGGCCATCCGCGCGGGTCGTACGCCCGCCAAAGCACGTTCACGAAGAACCCCACGGGAGCTCAGGATGAGAATTGTCTGGACTGCACTGCTGTTGCTGGTCGCCCTGCCCTGCCTGGCCGGGCCGCAAAACCTCAAGGAAAGCGCCACGCTCAAGCCCGACGAAGGGCTGCTGATCACCACCAGCCACTGCCCGGATAACACCTTCGGCATGCAGTTGTACGCGCCTGGCACCTCGGCCAAGGGGCTGATCGGCCCGTACCGTTTCAAGGGTGTGATCGTCTGCAACGAGCCCACCACCTCGCTGCGGATCAAGGCCGGGCGCTATTACATCGGACTGCTGTTCTACCGGCAGGGTCAGACCTTGGCCCTGGACGAGGCCGATGCCCCACACATCACGATCGAGGCCGGCAAGGCCACCTACATTGGCGATGTGTACGTCGTGACGGGCGAGCCGAACCAGCAGGATGCCCGCCGGGTGACGGCGCACGACTTGGCGTTCACCGACCGTCGGGATGACGCCCACGCCGTGTTGGAGCGAGACTACCCCTGGCTGCTGCCGCGCTACCCGTTCGTGGTGTCACTGCCGCAGAACGCAACGATCATCTCGACGTCCAGTGAGGGCCAGAGGTCCCCGCCTTGAGCGCTGCGCGCCGAATCAGGTCCAGGCCGGATCGGCCGTGAAATCGATGGTCAACCAGAACTCGCTGCCGCGCGCGTCCAACCGTTCGGCGATCTCGTCACGCAATGCATCCACGTTGCCGATGCTGCCGATCACGGTCTCCGGATGGGTCAGGATGTGGATCTCGACGAAGCGCATGCGCCCCATCTTGGCCACGTGGCTGGTGAAATCCAGATAGCCGTGTTCGGCCACGAAGTCCTTCATCACTGCCTGCACGCGCGCGTCCAGCGTATCCGGCGCCACCTGCAGCACCTCGCGCATGGCCTTCCACGCACTGCGCAACGGCACCGGCAGCACCGCCACGCTGATCGCCGCCAACACCAGCGGGTCCAGGTAGGGAATCCAGTGTGCGTGCGTGCCATCGCGCAGCAGCAGCGCGATCGCAAACGCCAGCACCACCGCCAGGCTCATCAGACCGCTCAACAGCCAGGCGCGTACGTCCAGCCACAACAGCGCCGATTTCAGCTGCTGCGCGCGGGCACGCACGAACGCGGCCATGCCCAGGTTGCTCACGCACAATACGGCCGCCCACAGCAACGCGGGGCCGGCCTTGACCTCATGCCCGCCGGTGGTCAGCCCGATGATCGAATTGGCCAGCGCATAGATGCAGGCCAGCGACAGGATCGCCCCGCCCAAAGCCTCCACCATCGGTTCAAGGTGCCAGTACCCGTACTGGAAGCGCGGGCTTTCCTCCCGCGCCACCAGCCGCAGCACCGACAGCGCCACCAGGGTCAGGGCCACGTCGACCAGGCTGTAGACGCCGTCGAACAGAATGGCCTGCGACCCCACCAGCAGGCCACCGACAAAGCCGATGGCGCTGACCGCCATCGTTACCCCGATGGAAAACGTGAGGACCCGCTGCTCGCGTGCTGTATCCATCGCTTGCCGAGGGTCCGGCGCGCAGGCGTCAGACCTTCAGCACCTCCACCTTGTAGCCTGGCACGTCGCCGTCGCGGTCGATGATAAGCCCGTGCACGTCCGACTCGAAGCCCGGGAAGCGCGCGTTCTGCTCGCGGGCGATGCGCAGCGACTGGATGATCGGCTCATCGCTGGCGCCGAAACGCTCGCCCGGCATGATCGTCGGGATGCCCGGCGGGTACGGCACCAGCATGGTGCCGGCGATGCGCCCGCTGATCTGCTCGATGTCCACCCGCTCGATCTGCCCACGCACCAGGTGGTCGTACGCCTCGGCCGGGGTCATCACCGGCTCGGGCAGGTCCACGTACATCGCGCGCATCACCTTGGCCACGGCGAACTGGCGGTTGAATTCGTGCAGCGCCTGGCACAGATCGCGCAGGCCCCAGCCGGCATAAGCCGCCGGGAAGTCCGCCGCCAGCCCCGGCAAGGCGCGGGTCAGCGGCGCGTTGGCGTCATACAGCTCCTTGAACGCCATCAGCTCGGTGACGAGCGTGCTCCACTTGCCCTTGGTGATGCCCATCGAGAACAGGAACAGCACCGAGTACAGGTTGGTCTTCTCCACGGTGATGCCGCGCGTCCACAGGAACTTGCTCAGCACCGCCGCAGGGATGCCGCGCTGGCCGATATCGCCATCGATCGACAGCCCCGGGGTCAGCAGGGTCACCTTGATCGGATCGATCAGCACATAGTCTTCAACCAGGCCATCGAACCCGTGCCAGTGTGCATCCGGCTGCAGGTACCATTCGCTCCGCTTGGCCACCATCGGTGCCGGTGCATCGCCCTTGGCCAGTGACCGTTCCAGCTTGTCCGGCTGCCACACGCTGAACCACCAATCATCGCGGCCCAGGTCCTCGCGCACGTGCAGCATCGCGCGTCGGAAAGCGATGGCCTCATCGTGCATCTCCTGCACCAGCGACTCACCGGCCGCCCCTTCCATCATCTTCGAGGCTACATCGCACGCGGCGATCACCCCGTAATGCGGGCTGGTGGTGGTGTGCATCATGAAGGCTTCGTTGAAACGCTCGGCGTCCAGCGCGCGGCTGGCCGCATTGCGAACATGGATCATCGAGGCCTGTGAGAACGCGGCCAGCAGTTTGTGGGTGGAATGGGTGGTGAAGATGATCGCATCCTGCTCGCGCGGCTTGCCCTTGGCCATGCCGTAGTGGTTCTCGTAGAACGGATGGAAGGCCGCATACGCATACCAGGCTTCATCGAAATGCAGGAAATCAACCGCGCTGCCGATTTCCTCGGCGATCTTCTCAGCGTTGTAGCACAGCCCGTCGTAGGTGGAATTGGTGACCACCGCGATGCGCGGCTTGGAACCGGCCTTGTAGGCCTTGCTGGCCAGCGGATTGGCCGCGATGGCCGCCTGCAGCGACGCGGGGGTGAACTGGTCCAGGCTGATCGGCCCGATGATGCCGTGCGCGTTGCGGCTGGGGGTGAAGTACACCGGGATGCCGCCGGTCATGATCAGCGAGTGCAGCAGGGATTTGTGGCAGTTGCGGTCCACGAACACCACATCGCCCCGCCCCACGGTCCCGTGCCAGACGATCTTGTTGGCGGTGGAGGTGCCGTTGGTGACGAAGAAGGTATGGTCGGCACCGAAGTTGCGCGCCGCCTCGTTTTCGGCCTCTTTGATCGGGCCGGTATGGTCCAGCAGGGAGCCCAGCTCCGGCACCGAGATCGACAGATCGCTGCGCAGGGTGTTTTCCCCGTAAAACTGGTGGAACGCACGTCCCACCGGCGACTTGGTGAACGCCACGCCGCCGGCATGCCCAGGCGTATGCCAGGAGTAATTCGACTCGGCGGTGTGGTGGATCAACGCCTTGAAGAACGGCGGCAGCAGGTTGGCCATGTAGTCTTCGGCCGCACGCATCACCTGGCGCGAGATGAAGCTCTTGGTATCTTCGAACAGGAAGATATAGCCGTGCACGAACTTCAGCAGCTTGCTCGGCACCTTCTCGATGGTGCGCCGCTCGCCGTACAGGAACACCGGCAGGTTGGCACGGCGGGCGGTCTGCTCGCGCAGGAAGGCGAGCAGACGCTGGAACTGCTCGGGATTCTCTTCGGTGCCATCGATGGAGATCAGCACCGCTGAGGCAGCCACGTAGGTGCGCGCACCGGCCTGCGCATCGGCCAGGGTCAGGCCACACAGCACGCGCTGGTCGCTCTTGCGCAGCTCGTCCACCAGCGCACGGATCAGGATGCCGCCGATCCGCGGTGACTCGTAATCGTCGTCGATGACGATGATGGGGTAATCAAGGGACTTGAAGTACACGGGGATTCTCCTGGGGCAATATCACGAAAGCGTCGCGCGGACGGCAGAATCGAGCGCGGGCAGACCGCGCTGGCGGCGCCGCTCTTCGCTGAAGAACGGATAGAACACCGTGATGAACAGCACGAACAGGAAGGCGTACTGGACGATGCTGCCGGACGAGCCAAAGATCGCCCACAAGCAGTACACCACTGTCACGCTGGTCAGCAGCCAGAACGCGCCGGTATGCACCAACGTGTGCGAGCGCTCGACCACGAAGTAGCAGGCCACGCAGGAATAGATGTAGGGCAGCAGGGTCAGCACCACGGCGGCCGAGGTGATCACATCGAACTGCGCCGAGGCGGTTTTGGAGGTGGAGGTGACCAGTACGGCCACAGTCATCAGTACCGCCACGATCAGCACACCCTTGACCGGCACGTCGTCCTTGTTGGTCTTGCTGAAGATGCTGGGGAACAGGCCGTCATCGGAGGCAGCCTTTGCGCTCTGCGCGGTCAGCAGGATCCAGCCGCCAAGCGAGCCGGCCGCGCCGACGAAGGCACACAGGCTGACCAGCGCACCGCCCCACCCGCCCACTGCATTGGCCGCAGCCAGCGCGAACGGCGCATCGGACACCTGCAGGTCGCCATTGGGCACCATGCCCATGATCACCGAGGAGCTGGCGATGTAGGCCACCGCGGCCAGGAACACACCGGCCAGGGTGGCGCGTGCCACGTTCTTCTCCGGGTTCTCCACTACGCCGGCGGTCACCGAGGCCGATTCCACGCCGATGAACGCCCACAGGGTCAGCGCGGCAGCACTGGACACCGCGCCGAAGTTGGACTCGCCGGACACGTTGTAGGCGCCCTTGAAGATGGTTGGGTCGAAGAAGAACCAGCCGAAGATCGCAATGCCCAGGATCGGGACCAGCGCGAAGCTGGTGGTCACCGTCTGCAGCTTGCTGACGAACGACGGACCGATCACGTTGGCAAAGCTCAGGGCCCACACCAGCGCCAGCACCGCCAGGCAGCGCGGCAGCGGCTCGGACAGAATCGGGAAGAAGTAGCTGAAATACCCCACCGCCGCGATCGGAATGGCCACGTTGCCGATCCAGTTGGCGAACCAGTAAATGGTGTTGGTCTGGAAGCCCATGTAAGGGCCGAACCAATCGCGGGCGTAGGCGTAGGGACCGCCGGCCTTGGGCGCCAGCTTGCCAAGCTTGGCGAACACGAAGGCCAGCAGCAGTGCGCCGGCGGTGGTGATCAGCCAGCCCCAGATCGAGGCGGTACCGATCTTGGCCAGGCTGGACGGCAGCAGGAACACCCCCGAGCCCATCATGTTGCCGGCCACCAGGAAGGTGGCACCGACCACCCCGATTTTCTTCGCTTTTGCCATGACGCTTTCTCCTTTGCCTGGCAGGGGCCCGATCGCGCCGGGCGCTGGGGTCTACTTGATGAAGTTGTATTGCAGGCTGCCTTGCAGCCGCACCGTGTCGCCGCGTTGTCCGCCCTGCTGCTCCAGCTGCCCGTACAACAGCTCCATGCCCATCGTCCACGACGGTGCCGGGCTCCAGATCAGGTTGAACAGGCCGTAACGGCTGCGGCGGAACGCATCGGCAGCCAGCGCTTCGTTGCGTTTGCTGTTGAGCTGGCCGTAGACCAGGTTGGACCGCCACATCGGCGACCAGTAGTGCGTGTAGCCGACGAAACCGCCCTGTAGCGAGAGCAGCGCAAGGCGTCCATCGGCGCGCACCACCGCATCCATGCCCGAGCCGGTCAGGTCGGCGGTGTAACGGGCCAGACCCGTGCCGCCCAATGCGCCAAACAGCAGCAGGTCCTGTTCGCCCACCGCGGCCGAGCCGCTCACCTGCAGCCCGCCGCCAATGCGGCGATCATCACCGGCATCGCCGTCGTAGCCCAGGCTGCGCGCCACCGCACCCAGCTGCAGGTGGCCCCAGCTGCGCTCCATGCGCGCGGTAACGGTCACATCCGGCGCCTGGTTGACCGCACCGATGCCCTCGCCCGGCGCGCTGAGCTGCGTGTCCGGATCTTCGGCGGCGATGGTCAACGTGTTGCCCTTGCCCAGCGGGAAGCTGTGGTGGATACCAGCCACCAGCAGGTAGCCGGCGCCACCGGGACCGGCGAAATCCAGCGTGTCGGGCAGGCTGTCGGCGTCCATGAAGGTCGCATAGCCATAACCTGCGTAGGTGTTGCCGAGCTGCCCATACGCGTGTCGCAGACGGAACTGGTAGCTGTCGCTGCTGCCGAAGAAATCGTTCTCCAGGTAGAAGCGCAGGTTGCCGTGCGTGGTCGGGCGCCGCGCTTCGAAACTGAAGCGCGTCTGCTTGGCATGCAGGGTGAAGTTGGATACGTCACGGTGTGGACCGCCGACCGGGATGGAGGAGGTGACGAACTGTTCCTCATCACCGGCCGCACGCGAATCGGCGATCGCATCCAGCTTGGCGTAGCCGCCGATGCGGATCAGGGTGTCGGTACCGGGGATGGCGAAAAAGCCCTTCAGCTCCGGATCGGTCGGGCCGGCGGCACTGTCCGGGCGCGAGGCCGCCGAGGACGGATCAGACACAGAATCACGTGGTGGCAGGATGGCCTGGCCGACACCGGGCACCTGTGAGGCGCCAGCCTGGGCGAGCGTGTTGACGGGTATCGGAGGTGTAGCGGGTGCGGCGATCGACGTCGCCGGAGGCAGCGGGGCAGCGGCGGCACTGGACACTGCTGGCGGCGGCTTGTTCGATTCCAGCGCGTCCAGGCGTTTCTCCATCGCCGCCAGCGTGTGCCGCAGCGACTGGATCTCCTGCCGAAGCGCGTCAGCCGAATCCTGTGCATGGGCCGGTGTGGACGACAGCACCGTCGCACAGGCAAGGGTCACTACAGCCAGGCGCATCACGTTCTCCATGAACCGCGAACCGCCTTGCCGCCGGTTTCCGATACGCGCGCGCAGGAGTCCGAACGACAACCCGGTACTGCATGGCAGGCGTCGTACGCGCATCACGCAGACGGTTGACCCGTCACGTTGCCGGCGTGGTAGTGGCCCGCGTGGGATTCCCTCCTCATCCCGGCTGGCATGACGGTTGTCGCCCGCATGCCAGCGCTTTGAGTAACAATGGCAGGGTAAGCAACCTGTGAAGCCTGGCCGTCGCTCCAATGACCGCGGAACGGTTGCATCGCGGTGAATACGCGTGGTGGCGGACGTTGTCTGCATGCACACAGCGTAGTGCGCGTGTCGTTTTCGGCCTTGATCGAGATCAACCGCCACGGGCCGTAAATGTGACCTACCGCACGCCGGCGTTGCACCGGCGCGTGGCCTTTCATCCCGCCCGTGGCATCAGCGCGGCCCCATCACCAGATCCATGTCCTTGCCCTGCGGCATGCCCGAGCGGCGGTCGAGCAGGCCCTTGTCATCCTTGAACAGGATGCCCGGCGTCCCCTGGAAGCCCATCTCGATCATCAGTTCCTGGTTGGCGTTGAGCTTGTTGGCCACCTCGGTGGACAGCTTCGCCACCGGCTTGATGCCGCCCTTGTCGAAGGCATGCTCGTTCTCCAGCAATGCCGCGCTGGGATTGGGGGATGTCAGGATCGCCGCGGCCTTGGCCGGGCTGTCCTCGCGGATCACGCCGACCATGATGTGGCGCAGCTGCACCTTGCCACTGTCCACCCACGGCCGCGCCGCTTCCCAGAACCGATGGCAGTATGGACAGTTGGCATCGCTGAAGGTGTACACCACGCGCGGCGCATCGGCGCGACCGTCGCGCACCCACGCGCTGGCGTCGAGCTTGCTCCACATCCGGTCGGACATCGGCTTGGCCGCGAGCTTCTCCATCGCCGCCGCGCCCACTTCCTCGCCCTTCTCGTCGAACAGGCTGCCCACCAGCACATGCTTGCCATCGGGGGTCACGTAGGCGGCCGCCGGCTGCTGGCCCCCCACCACGCCGGCGAACCCACGCAGGCCACCGGGTGCATCGAACTCGCCGAGCACTTCGAAGCCATGCTTCTCGATGCCCTTGAGCACGGCCGGCCGATCACCGGTCTTGGCCGCCTTGGCCGCCTTGTCAGTGGTGGCCGCGGGCGCCTGCGGCGACTGCGCCTGGCTGCAGCCGGCCAGCGCCATCAGCAGGGCCGTGGCAAGCAGGGAGCCCAGCGGGCGCGAGGATGTCAACAACATGGCAACTCCTGGTATCAGCAAAAGGGGGACGCGCCGCGCCTCAGCGCAGCGCGTCAAGCCGTGCCTGCAGGCCGGCCGCACTGAGTTCCCCCATGTGCAGGCCCTGCAGACGGCCGCTTGAATCGAAGAACAGGGTAGTCGGATACGCGTGCACCTGCAGCCGTTCGGAGGTCAGGCTGTCAGGATCCAGCAGCACGTTGTGCAGCGACAGGCGCTCACTGGCCAGGAACTGCTGCACCTCCTCGACCGTTTCTCCCTGGTTGACGAACACGAAGCGCACCGCCGGATCACGCGCCTGCGCGTCGGCGAAGATCGGCATTTCGCGGCGGCACGGGCCGCACCAGCTGGCCCACAGGTTGACCACGACCGGCTGGCCGCCCTCCCCGCCCAGCTTGGCCGGTTGCCCTTGCAGCGACTGCAGGGCAAGCGCGGGCAGCGCGATACGTGACTGCTGCAGCTGCGCCATGCCCAGCGACAGTCCGATCCAGCACAGCACCCCGGCCACGGTGCCGGCCCACACCGGTCGTCGCAGCGCTGGCCAGCGCTGCAGACGCCACATTCCCCAGCCGATGCCCACCAGCAACGCCAGCCACGGCAGCAAGCCACCATCGCCCACCCGCAGCACCGCCCATGGATCGGCCAGGTAATCGCGCCAGTGCAGCATCACGAAACCCACGCGTGCGCCCAACAGGCCAAGCAACAACATGTCCAGCAGCAACGCACCCGGCTTGGGCTGGCCCTCCTGCAGCGGCGGCCGCAACCAACGCGCCACACCCATGGCCAGCAACCCGCCCAACACGACCCACACCACGCCCAGCGGTACCGGGCCAACACTGCTCATCATCCAGCCATCTCCGGTGCCGCAACGTCCCACGCCGCGAAACCTGTATTCGTATCGACCCCGACCGCATGGTCCCAGCCCGTCCCGGATCGGGCAAGCCGCAACCGCACATACGACAACGGCAGGCCGCATGCGCGTACCCGCCGTTGCATCTACGTCCTGCCTGCTGGCACGGCGACGTCAGGCCGCAGACCGCATCGGCTCTTCGACATCACGCGGTACGCTGGTGCGCGTGCGCTCACCGCGACGCTGCACGAAGATCTGCCGGCGATAGCGTGCCGGGGTCACCCCGACGATACGCAGGAACAGACGGCGGAATGCGCTCTGGTCGGAATAGCCAACCGCCCACGACACTTCATCCACTACCCCACCGGCCTGCAGCAACAACTGCGCCTTGGCGATGCGCAGGCGCTGGCAGTACTCGATCGGACGCAGCCCGGTGGCCTTGAGGAAACGCCGCTGCAGGGTGCGCGGCTCCAGCCCGGAGGAATCGCAGATGTCCTGCAGCGTCACCCCGCGCGCGGCGATGGTATGTAGCCAGCGCTGCGCCTTGAGGATGCAGCGGTCACCATGGGCGAAGTTGGGACTGAAGCGTTCCAGGTCGTCCTGCACCGCGCGCGGGATCACCAGTTGCAGCTGCGCGATCGCCTCGGCCATCACGCTCTGTCCGTACACCCGCGCAAGCAGCCGCAGGCTGAGGTACTTCCACGCATCCACGCCGGACGCACTGAGCAGGTCGCCGTCATCGACCAGGGCACGATCACCCTGCAACCAGCTCGGGACCATCGAGGCCAGCGAGGGGCAACGCGCCACGTCCGGCAGGCTCACCGTGCGTCCGGCCAACACGCCGCTGGCGGCCATCAGCAGCCCGCCTTCATCGCAGC
The DNA here is from genome assembly GCF_024519465.1 of Stenotrophomonas sp. Ste86. GTDB lineage: Bacteria > Pseudomonadota > Gammaproteobacteria > Xanthomonadales > Xanthomonadaceae > Stenotrophomonas. The sequence goes on from NZ_JALJRW010000001.1 coordinate 257,860, forward strand.
CGGCCAGCACGCTTCCGCCATCGTGGCAGTCGCGAAGCCACGCCAGCATGCGCTCATCCGGCGGCGCCAGCGGCCAGCTCGGCTCATTGCCGGGCACGACCACGATCGCTGGCGGCGCATCACCGAACAGCTCGGCACCGGCGACCCGCTGCACACCCCGGCTGGACAGCGTCCACCGGGTGACCAGCATCCGCGCGCCCTGGCGCTTGACGGCCGCAGCTGTGCGGTTGCAGCGCTGCGCCAGTTCGGACAGCACAGGCGCCGCTGCCCTCAGGCTGCCGGGGTACTCGAGCACGGCCACTTCCATCAGGACCGGCGATGCGCTCCTGGGGACAGTCGACAGGGGGGTGAAGGGTGCATCCATGGGCAAGCTCCTCAAGCAAGATCTGTAACCAGCGAAACCCACGTGGGACAAGGGATTTCCGCGAATCTGATCGAGCCTACGGAGGCGGCGGCGCGGCGGCTATGAAACTAGTTGTATTTTTCGGTCCAGGCGCGACATCGGCAGGCTGCCCTTCAGCAACCCTTGACTCTTGACCAGACTCCAGGGTTTACGCTGCGCCCAGCTCTTCAACGAGGTGGACATGAACATAGGACAGCTCGCACGCGAATCCGGCGTGCCGATCGACACCGTGCGCTATTACGAGCGCCAGCACCTGCTGCCCACCGCGCGCCGCAGCGCGGGCGGCTACCGCGTCTTCGACGGCAACGACCTGACCCGGCTGCAGTTCATCCGGCGCGCCAAGGCCCTGGGCTTCACCCTGGAAGAAATCGGTGAACTGCTCAGCCTGAGCGACCAGCGCGGCAAGGACATGGGCCAGGTGCGCGACAGCGCCGTGCACAAGCTGGCCGACATCGAACAACGCATCGTCGAACTGCAGCGCATGCACGGCGCGCTCAAGCACCTGGTCGACGCCTGCCCCGGCCACGGCGAGCTCGCGCAATGCCCGATTCTTGCCGCCCTGACGGAGTCCCACCCATGAACCATGACCACCGCCACGGCGGCGGCAGTTGCTGCAGCAGCACGCCGGCGCCCGCACCGGTCCCGGCACACGGCAGCCGCTGCTGCGGCAGCAAGCCACCTGGCGACGCGCAGACCGTCAAGGATCTGGTCTGCGGCATGGACGTGGATCCGGCCACCACGGCCCATCATGCCCGCCACGATGGCAGCGACTACCCCTTCTGCAGCGATGGCTGCCGCCGCAAATTCATCGCCGAGCCGCAGCGCTATCTCGATCCGTCATCGCATGTGGCCGCGCCGGTCCCGGCCGGCACGCTCTACACCTGCCCGATGGACCCGCAGATCGTGCAGGAAGGCCCCGGCACCTGCCCCATCTGCGGCATGGCGCTGGAACCGATGATGCCCAGCCTGGACGAGGGCGAGAATCCCGAACTGACCGACTTCCGCCGCCGCTTCTGGTGGAGCCTGCCGCTGAGCGTGGCCACCATGGCGTTGGCGATGCTGGCAATGACGCCGTTGTTGCGCGGCCTGTCGCCCGACCTGCGGGTGTGGATCGAACTGGCGCTGGCCACCCCGGTGGTGCTGTGGGCCGGTTGGCCGTTCCTGCAGCGCTGGGCGCAGTCCATCGGCAACCGCAGTCCGAACATGTGGACCCTGATCGGCACCGGCGTGCTGGCTGCCTACGGCTACAGCGTGGTCGCCACGATCGCGCCGGACCTGTTCCCTGCTTCCTTCCGCCAGCACGGCCATGTCGGGGTGTACTTCGAAGCGGCCGCAGTGATCATCTCGCTGACCCTGCTGGGCCAGTTGATGGAACTGCGCGCGCGTGCCAAGACCTCGGCGGCGATCAAGGCGCTGCTCGGCCTGGCCCCGAAGACCGCTCGGGTACTGCGCGAGGATGGCCACGAGGAAGATGTCGACATCGGCCAACTGCAACCGGGCGACCGCCTGCGCGTGCGCCCCGGCGAAAAGGTGCCGGTTGACGGCACCGTGCTGGAAGGCCGCTCTTCCATCGACGAATCGATGCTCACCGGTGAGGCGGTGCCGGTCGGCAAGGGCGTCGGCGACAGCGTGATCGGCGCCACCCTCAACGGCACCGGCACCCTGGTGATCCGCGCCGACCGCCTGGGCGATGACAGCATGCTCGCGCAGATCGTGCAGCTGGTGGCGCAGGCCCAGCGCTCGCGCGCACCGATGCAGCGCCTGGCCGACAGGGTCGCTTACTGGTTCGTGCTGGCGGTGCTGCTGGCCGCGGTGCTGACGTTCTTCGGCTGGGGCCTGTTCGGACCGGAACCGTCGTGGACCCATGGCGTGCTCAGTGCGGTGGCCGTGCTGATCATCGCCTGCCCGTGTGCGCTGGGCCTGGCCACGCCGATGTCGATCATGGTCGCCACCGGTCGGGCCGCGCAGCACGGCGTACTGTTCCGCGACGCCGAAGCAATCGAGGCGCTGCGCCAGATCGATACGCTGGTGGTGGACAAGACCGGCACGCTGACCGAAGGCCGACCGCAGTTCCGCGACGTACAGGCCGTCGCCCCGTTCGCCGTCAATGAGGTGCTGCAGTGGGCGGCGAGCCTCGACCAGGGCAGCGAACATCCGCTGGCCGCGGCCATCGTGGCCGAAGCCAGGCAACGCGGCGTGCCGTTGTCGCCGGTGGCGGCGTTCGATTCGCTGACCGGCATGGGTGTGCGTGGCAGCGTGGACGGCAAGCCGATGCTGCTGGGCAACGCAGCGCTGATGCAGGAACAGGGTATCGCGCTGGACGCCCTGCGTGAGCATGCCGCAGGCCTGCGTCGCGCCGCTGCCAGCGTGATGTACCTGGCCGTCGATGGACAGCTTGCCGGGCTGCTTGCGGTGGCCGATCCGATCAAGGCATCCACCGCCGAGGCGATCGCGGCGCTGCATCGCGACGGTCTGCGCATCGTGATGGCCAGCGGCGACGGCATCGCCACCGCCGAAGCGGTCGCGCGCGAACTTGGGTTGGACGAGGTGCACGGTGAAATGCGCCCGGCCGACAAGGCCGCGCTGATCCGCACGCTGCAGGCGCAGGGACGCAAGGTGGCGATGGCCGGCGACGGCATCAACGATGCACCTGCACTGGCCACGGCCGATGTCGGCATCGCGATGGGCAACGGCACCGACGTGGCGATGTCCAGCGCGCAGGTCACGCTGGTCAAGGGCGACCTGCGCGGCACCCTGCGTGCACGCCAGCTGTCCACCGCCAGCGTGCGCAACATGCGCCAGAACCTGGGCTTCGCCTTCCTCTACAACGGGCTCGGCATTCCGGTCGCGGCCGGCCTGCTGTATCCGCTTGGGATCACGTTGTCGCCGATGCTGGCGGCCGTGGCGATGAGCTTGAGTTCGGTGTCGGTGATCAGCAACGCGTTGCGTCTGCGTCATCAACGTTTGCCGAGTGCATGAAATGCGATTTTTCGCTTGCCAATCCAAAACGCCATCGCTATGATTCCGCTCCTCACGACGTGGGGCCATAGCTCAGCTGGGAGAGCGCCTGCATGGCATGCAGGAGGTCGGCGGTTCGATCCCGCCTGGCTCCACCACTTCTAGGCCGATTGAAAGTGCAGTGACAAAATGTGAAGTTTCGTGCGTCCCCATCGTCTAGAGGCCTAGGACATCACCCTTTCACGGTGGCGACCGGGGTTCGAATCCCCGTGGGGACGCCAATTGAAAAGCAGAAAAGCCTCGGCTCCGGTCGGGGCTTTTTTGTGTTTCTTTTTCCGTCCGCGTGGCGGGCATGCAGCGTGCTTTGATCTTTTTCAAAGCGGTGGTCGGTGGATCGGGCGCAGGGGCGCCACACCCTTTCCGGCGAATGTCCTCCGGCGTCGGCCTGCCGCCGCCCCCTCCCCCTTTATTTCGCCTCCAAGGGCATGGCGCCCCTGCGCCCGACCCACCGGCGGAAGTCGGAGAAGCCTTGCTCCCCGCCTGTACCGCAAGCCGAGCCCCGTAGCGGCCGGTGGGCTCCTGGGCAAAATAAAGGAGGAGGCCGCCAGGCCGGGGGACATTTGCGCCAGGGGCCTACCGGCTGCTGCGGGGCCCTCACGCTCGCGGCATGCTCGAACGAAGACAACGCACCATATCCACGGTGCACCCGCATCACCGAGGCACACGCAGATGGCCGCGCTCAATCCGCTGCGGCCGTTGCAACAGGACGCTCGCCTCCATTGGGAGAGGAGCCTCTTTTGTTGGGGTGCATTCGCGGTGATCCGCGTCTGCATTGCTCCGGTTGCCGAGCATGGCTCTGCACTACCGATTCGCGTGCTTTTTTCTTCGCTGTTGCAGAAAAAAGACTTGGCGCGCGCTTCACATCCGCGTAGAATTCCGCCTCCAGCATCGTGGGGCCATAGCTCAGCTGGGAGAGCGCCTGCATGGCATGCAGGAGGTCGGCGGTTCGATCCCGCCTGGCTCCACCAATCCAGACCTTAGGCCGTCTGGGTGTGTTGGAAACATTGATGAGTTTTATGCGTCCCCATCGTCTAGAGGCCTAGGACATCACCCTTTCACGGTGGCGACCGGGGTTCGAATCCCCGTGGGGACGCCACTCATCAACGACATCAGGCCCGGTTCGCCGGGTCTTTTTGTCACCGCCTCCAGCAGTTTCGTTTGGTCTTCCACAAACGTGAACAGGCAGGTATAGTAGGCGGCTCGCAGCATCAACGTGGGGCCATAGCTCAGCTGGGAGAGCGCCTGCATGGCATGCAGGAGGTCGGCGGTTCGATCCCGCCTGGCTCCACCACTTCTCCGGACACAGGCCGTCCGACAGAAGCCAAAATTCGGTTTAACGCGTCCCCATCGTCTAGAGGCCTAGGACATCACCCTTTCACGGTGGCGACCGGGGTTCGAATCCCCGTGGGGACGCCAGCTTCAACAAACAGCCCTGACTTCGGTCGGGGTTTTTTGTTTGGACGCGCCTTGCAGGTGCCGACCGTGGGTTGACGAATAAAAAGCTTCCCATCCCGCCAAAACGCCATTATGATAGGCGGCTCGCAGCATCAACGTGGGGCCATAGCTCAGCTGGGAGAGCGCCTGCATGGCATGCAGGAGGTCGGCGGTTCGATCCCGCCTGGCTCCACCACTTCTCCGGACACAGGCCGTCCGATAGAAGCCAAAATTCGGTTTAACGCGTCCCCATCGTCTAGAGGCCTAGGACATCACCCTTTCACGGTGGCGACCGGGGTTCGAATCCCCGTGGGGACGCCAGCTTCAAACAAACAGCCCTGACTTCGGTCGGGGCTTTTTGTTTTCAGCCGATGACCTTGGCCATCCCCACCGATCGCGGCGCGGTTTCCACGAACCCGAACTGCGCATACAGGGCATTGGCCTGCCCGTCGGCGATCAGGCTCACATACGCGCCCACCGCATTGGCGTGCAGCCACTGATCCAGCTGCTGCATCACCGCCTTGCCCAGCCCCCTGCCCTGCCATTGCGGCAGCACCGCGATATCCACCACCTGCAGGAAACACCCGCGATCGCCGATCAGCCGGCCCATCGCCAGCAGGCGTTCGCCGTCGCGAATACTCACCCCGAACACCGTGTTGGGCAGGCCCACCGTGGCCGCCGCCAGCGACTTCGGGCTCAGCCCGGCCAGCACCCGCAGTTCACGGTATTCGGCAACGCTCGGCGGATGGGGGAAACACTGCAGGCCAGCAGGCAGGGACATGGCGGAACGCACTCCGGTGAACGGGCCATCAGCATGCACCTTCCCTTTCTCATCGGGTGCGACCAATCGCCTTATCCTGTGCGCATGTGCTACTCCGCCCAGATCCGCGCCGATTACACCAAGCTGGTCCGCGAGTACGGGGCCATGATGTCGCTGGACGAATTCGCCCAGCTCTACGCCCACGACGCCGGCAAGCAGCGCCCCAAGACGCCCAAGGCCATGGACGATGGCTTCGCCGGTGCGCGCACCGCGCAGGGCCAGGACATCGTGGCAAAGATCCAGCAGTGGCACGCCGAGGAAATGCAGACTCTCGACCAGGAGATCCGCCTGCAAAGCGCCCGCCTCACTGCGGCCGAAGCTGCCCTGGCCGCCCGCCCGACGCAGAAGGCCCGCAACGAGGCGCGCATCGCCGGCAACCGGGTCGAACGCGCGCAAGCGCGCCTGGATGACCTGCGCCGCAGCGGGTTGCTACCGCGCGACAGCCGCATCTTCCCCGGCGTATACGCGCCGGTGATCGTGTCCGAACACGGCCAGCGCGTGATCAAGCCGATGCGCTACCAATGCCGCCTGCCGGACAAGCCAGCGCGTAACGACACCCTCTACCCCGGCACCTACAACGCGCGCCGCGACAGCCTGGAGTCCTACTGGAAGAGCGCCTTCGGACATCGCCACGGCGCAGTGGTGGTGCAGTCGTTCTACGAGCATGTGCCGCGCCACGCGCTCGAGCAGCGCGCACTGGCGCCCGGCGAGAAGCCGGGTAACGTCGTCCTGGAATTTCGACCGCAGCCACCGCGCGATCTTTTGATCGCCTGCCTGTGGTCGGAGTGGGAAGGCCCGGAAGGACGCCTGCTATCGTTCGCCGCGATCACCGATGAACCGCCCCGCGACGTCGCTGCGGCCGGCCACGACCGCTGCATCGTGCCGATCCGGCCGGAATACCTGGATGCGTGGCTCAATCCGGACCCACAGGACCTGGCCGCGCTTTACCGCATCCTGGACGACCGCGAACCGGTCGACCTGGCGCACACCGAAGCGGCCTGAGCCGCCGCGGTCAGCTGGCGACCGAGGCGCCCTGCAGCGCGCGCGCCAATGCCGCAATCAACTCGGCGGTCAGGTACGGTTTGCTCAACACCACCCCCGCACGCAGCGCCGCCGGCAGATGATCCGGGGCCATACCGGTGGTCAGCACGAACGGAATCCCGCGCGCACTCAGTGCCTCGGCGACGGCTTCACTGGTCTCATTATTGGCCAGCCGGTAATCCAGCAACGCCACCTGCGGCTCGCTTGTGCCCAGCAGGCGCAATGACTCGGCAACCGAGGCGGCGAGGCCCACGACAACGGCGCCGGACTGTGCCAGCTGCATCTGCAGTAGCGCCGCGCTCATCTCGTCGTTCTCCACCACCAGTACGCGCAGATCCTGCAACGTGCTCATTCCGGCTCCCTGTATGGTTCAGCGCGATGAGTATAGCGTGCCGGTCCGATGACGCCCGCATGCGGTCTGAAGCATTCAGGCCTCCCCAGACCGTCTCAAGTTGTATACACTACGCGGCCAGCCAGCCGAAGTGGCGGAATCGGTAGACGCAGCGGACTCAAAATCCGCCGCCCTTAAAAGCGTGTGGGTTCGAGTCCCACCTTCGGCACCATGGAATTGCAAAGGCCAGATCCGACGGATCTGGCCTTTTGCGTTTTGGGGTACCGGGGCACCCTTTCGGCGAAGTACCGCCCATGCCGCACGCCCCGCTCAGATACCCCTGGCAGCCCGTCCGGGAACTCGCCATCTGCCCCGCTACCTCACCCGCCTCAATGCGGCATTGAGCATCCGTCGTGTGGAAAAGCGGAACTGGCGGGAACAGTTTCAGCGCGCGCAGTAGTTGCCCAGGCTGACCCCGAAGCTGGCGCGGAAGGCGCGCAGGAACGTACCGGCATGCTTGAAGCCGATGGCGGGGGCCACCTCGTCAACGGACATGTCGCCGCGACGTACCCGGGCAGCGGCGTGCTCGAGCCTTACCCGCGTCCCGAACTGTTGCGGCGATTGATCGTAGGCAGCCAGAAAGGCTTCGGAGAAATAACGGGTGGGCAGGCCTACCCACTGCGCCAGTTCGCGCGCGCTGACGGGGCGCTCGAGGTGGCCGTGCATGAACAGACACGCGTTCTGCAGGCAGGTCAGGACATGGTGCTTGCGCACCATCGAGGGTCCAGGGCAGCGCGCCGCCCGCGAAGCGATGTCCCGCTGCAGCTCGGCCATGAGCAGCAGCAGGGGGCGCGGGTCGGTGGGACGGTTCACGTCGGTGCCCCGCCCTCCGGCGATCCGACGCCACAATCGCGTTGCCATCTGCAGGTCGCCACGCGGCATCCGGCCCATGCCGGGGTATAGCGGGGACGCACCTGCACCCAGCGCGGTCGGGGTATCGGCACTCATGCAGACGCCCACGCACATGCCGAGGTGCCCGGCCTGAAGAAGCGGCTCGGCTGCGCGCCCGAGCATGAGCCATCCACCGCGACGCAGCTCGAAGCGGCCTTCCGCACTTTGGATGACGGTAGTGCCGCGCAGCTGCATCCACAGCGTGGTGACGCCTGGCGGTATCCGCACCGGTTCGCCGGAGGAATCACCGGGAATGGGCATTGCGCTGCATTGCCGTGCCGTCCCGCCGGCGTACCGGGACAGACGTGGACCGACCACGGCGACGGCCGCACAGTTCATGGTGAGCGGCGCGCGATATGGGGGACGCAGCCTTCCGGCGCCCAATCGGTGCGCGAGACCGCAGCATGCGAGCGGGTCGTGCATCGCCACCCCGCCTCGGCCGTGTTGTAGTCCAGGGCGACGAAGTCGAAGCGCGCGCCGCCACAATAGAGATGTGCGGTGCGTGCAGAGGCGATGATGTCCACGACGATGGTGGTGCACAGCGAGGCCGGCCCATTGAGTCCGACCGCAGCAGGATCACTGACGTAGTCCCACGGTGATACATGGGTCGCAAGGCGCTCGGCGCCGGCCTTGCCTTCGGAGATCTCCGCCAACATCGCACTGATACGCGCGCGTGCCGTGTGGTTGCGGTAGCCGGGAATGGCGAAGGTGAGCAGCACGGCCAACGTGCCCACGGCAATGATCAGCTCGATCAGCGTGATACCGCGCTGGCGCGGTGGCATGGCGAGGCGTTGATTGACGGTAGCCCGTGGCGTGGACAGGTGCGTGGGTGTCACAGCGATGACGGCGTTTTCAAGGAAAGCGACCATGGCTTGGCGTTGATGGCCAGTGGCCGAGGCCGCGCGATGCGCCGCCTCGGCCACTGGTTCATCCCGCACGACTATCAGGGCGTAGTGCTGCGGCAGTTCGACGGCAGCAAGGTCTTGTCCGACATCGAGCCGGAGCAGCTCCAGGCGCCCTGGATGTCCCGTGCCAGGGTGAGCGTACCGTTCACCTTGCCACTCCCAACCAGGGTGCAGATCAGGCTGGCCGCACCGGTCGGCGCCATGGTCAAGGCAATGTCACTGCACCGGGACGTCTGGTCGGTCATGCCGATGTCGCCCAGGTCCGACGTCGTCGGCCCGCCCTCGGCGTAGATCGTCTCCACGCCAAGCTTGCCCGGGGTCAGCTCAGCCAGCGCAGCCGAGGTCTGCGACTTGGCGACATAGTTCTGGTACTGCGGCAGGGCGACGGCCGCCAGGATGGCGATGATGGCGACGACGATCATCAGTTCAATCAGGGTGAAGCCGCCCTGGCGTGCCTTGGCGTGGGTTCGATTGAGAGGGTTCATTTTTATCCTTGAAAGCGTGGGTGGTGAGTACAACTGACTGCATCTGCGCAACCCGAACGTGGGTGGAACGCGTGCCGACAAGGAGACCACCGCGCCCCCGAAAGGCGCCATGCAAGGAGTGGTAAAAGCACGTTGAATGACGTGTTTTGCAAGGATTTGCAGCTAGCGTCATGCCATGCAGCAACGACCACATTGGTGCTGGCCGCATTGCCAATCGACGACGCTTTATCAGCCGGCAACGCGTCATGGCGATGCGCACAAGCTCGGTGTCCGCGCCGAGGCCGACCGGTTCACCCATGCCTACGAGCAGGGCCTGGCAACCGCACCCCGCCCGCATGTCGGCGCCGCAGGGTGCGCGTGGGCTAGACCAGCCGCAGCGTTGGATGCGCGCCGTGCATGGCCACCACACCGGCCGTGCGCGCGGCGCCCTGCCCGGCATCCACCCGGAACGCCGCCACGGTCTGCAGCAGCTGGGTGGCCTGCTCTTCCATGCTGCGCGCGGCGGCCGAGGCTTCTTCGACCAGGGCCGCATTCTGCTGGGTGCCCTCGTCGATATGGTCGACGGCCTGGTTGATCTGGCCGATGCTCTCGCTCTGCTGCTGGGCCGCGGTGCTGATCTCGGTGATCAGTGCGCTGACCCGCTCCACGTTGACCACGATCTCATCCATGGTGCGGCCAGCGCTTTCGACCTGCCCGGTGCCGGTGCCGACCTTCTCCACCGAATCGGCGATCAGCTGCTTGATCTCCTTGGCGGCGCTGGCCGAGCGCTGCGACAGCCCGCGGATCTCGGTGGCGACCACGGCGAAGCCGCGGCCGTGTTCGCCTGCTCGTGCCGCTTCCACTGCGGCATTGAGCGCCAGGATGTTGGTCTGGAAGGCGATGCCGTCGATGACCCCGATGATGTCCACGATGCGGCGCGAGGACTGGTTGATCAGCGCCATGGTCGAGACCACTTCATGCACCACGTGCCCGCCCTGCGCGGCCACGTCGACCGCACCACTGGCCAGCTCGCTGGCCTGGCGCGCGTTGGCGGCGGTCTGATGCACGGTGGCGGCCAGTCCCTTCATCGAGACGGCGGTTTCCTCCAGCGACGCCGCCTGCTGTTCGGTACGCTCCGACAGGTCGCTGTTGCCCTCGGCAATCTCGCTGGCGCCCACGGCAATGGTGTCGGCGGCGAACTTGATCTGGCTGATGATGCCCGCCATGGCCTCGACCAGCGCGTTGATGCCCTCGCACAGTTCGGCGATCGGCCCGGTCTTGTCCTGCGTGGCGATATGCCCGGTCAGGTCACCGCCCTTGGCGGCCGCGACCACTTCGCGCGTCTGCGCGACGGCCTGCTGCATGGCGTGGGTATCGCGCACCTGTGCGGTGATGTCGGTGGCGTATTTGACCACTTTGAACGGACGCCCGTTCATGTCGAAGATCGGGTTATAGGAGGCCTGGATCCAGACCTCCCGGCCCCCCTTGCCCAGCCGTCGATACTGGCCGGCGTCGTACTCGCCGCGCCCCAGCTTTTCCCAGAACTGCCGGTATTCCTGGCTCTGCCGGTACTCGGGCTCGACGAACAGCGAATGGTGCTGGCCGCGCACTTCCTCCAGCGTGTAGCCGGTGGTGGCCAGGAAATTATCGTTGGCCGACAGGATGCGTCCGTCCAGGCTGAACTCGATCACCGCCTGCGACTTGTTGATCGCCGCCAACTGGCCGGAGAAATCGGCCGCCTGCTGCATCTGCGCGGTGATGTCGGTGGCGAACTTCACCACCTTGTACGGACGCCCGTTGCCGTCCAGTACGGGGTTGTAGGAGGCCTGGATCCAGATCTCGCGGCCGCCCTTGCCCAGCCGCCGGTACTGGCCGGCATCAAATTCGCCCCGCCCCAGCGTGGCCCAGAAATCACGGTATTCCGCGCTCTGCGCCAACGCCGGTTCGACGAACATCGCATGGTGATGGCCCTGGATCTCGTCCAACCGATAGCCGACGGCCTGCAGGAAGTTGTCGTTGGCCTGCAGGATGGTGCCGTCCAGGTCGAACTCGATCACCGCCTGCACCCGATGCAGTGCGGCAACCTGCGCTTCCAGCTCGCACTGGCGGCGCTGTGCAAGTGCGTTGGCGGAACCGCGCGCGTCGCGGCGGGCCACGAAAGGCGCCACCAGTGCGCGCCAGGGCGAGCCTGCGCCGGCGTCGGCGACCTGTTCCTGCACAGGCGCGTGCATGCGTGAAATATGCATCATGTGATCCTCGGTGCCCGGTTGCTGGGATCCGACGGGCGCACCGCCCGGCGGCATATCGTCTGGCTTGGGGACTACGAAGACGTCAGTGGGGTGACGTCACGGCAGCGGCATGTACAACATGGTCCTGCTTCCTGCAGACGCTTTGTTGCAACGGCATGCGGTCCAGGCCACACGAGCGGGGCAGCCACGGGCCAACGCGGAGCCAAGCGACGGCGGCTCCAGTAGGGATATCGACAGGCATGGCGGAAGCTTTAGCGGCAGGCGGGCCGCACCGACCACGGGCGTTGGCTACCCTTCCCCGCCCTCGCTGCTTTCCACTGCGTCGAGCGGGTCGGGCAGTTGCCCGCCGCTCGGGGTTTCCACCTGGACGTTGTCGCGCCCCTCGGCCTTGGCCCGGTAGCACTGGGCGTCGGCAGCGGCGACCGCGTCGTCCACGCTCATGCTGCCGCCGATCGCGGCGATACCGATGCTGGCCCCGACCCCCAGCCGCTGCAGGTCCCAGGGAATGGTCAGGCCGCGCACCGACTCGAGCAGGTCGCTGGCGATGCGGCGGGCACGCTTGAGCGAACAGCCGGCCAGGATCACCGCGAACTCGTCACCGCCCAGGCGCGCCACGATGTCCGAGTCGCGCACGCCATGGCGCAGCACGTTGGCCACCGCCCACAGCATGGCATCGCCGGCCAGGTGGCCGTGGTTGTCGTTGATCGGCTTGAAGTTGTCCAGGTCGATGAACATCAGCGAGGCCGACTGCCCGGTGCGCGCCACGCGGGTGATCGCCTGCTGCAGGTGGGCCTCGAACCCCCGTCGGTTGCTCAGTTCGGTCAGCGGGTCGACCTCGGCCAGGTGCCGGGCCTCGCGCTGGCGCGCACGTTGCTGGGTGACATCGCGGATCACCCACACCGCCCCGCTGGTCTTTCCGTCTTCGCCGCGCAGCCAGGCGCGGGTCACATCGACCGGCAGCAGCCGCGCGCCGACAGACAGCAGCAGGTCCGAGTGCAGGTCCACTGCGTTGCTTTCCGGGTCCAGCAGCACGGCGATGTCCAGCGGCGAGCGCGGGGCGTACTCGGTGGTCAGCTCCATCACGTCCTGCACCTGGCCGTTGGTCAGCGGCGCGGCGCCGGCGCCGGCCAGTGCGCGGGTGGCGGCCGCGTTGGCGTACTGGATCTGGCCGTGCAGGTCCAGGGTGAGCACCATGTCGGCCACCGCATCCAGGGTGATGCGGGTGCGCTGTTCGGACTCGCGCAGTTGCTGGCCGCTCTGGCGTTGGGCGGTGACGTCCTGGATCTGCGAGACGAAATGCAGCGGTTCGCCGTTCTCGGCGCGCACCAGCGACACCGACAACCGTCCCCAGACGATGTTGCCGGCCTTGCCCAGGTAGCGTTTGTCCATGTGGTAATGGTCGCGACGCCCCGCCAGCAGATCCCCGACCAGGGCCAGGTCGGTGTGCAGGTCATCGGCGTGGGTGAGGGTCTGGAAATCGATCTCCAGCAGCTCGGCGCGGGTATAGCCGAGAATGCCGCACAGCGCGTCGTTGACGTCCAGCCAGCGGCCTTCCAGCGACACCAGCGCCATGCCCAGCGCGGCCGAGGAAAACGCTCCAGCGAATTTCTCCGCGGCCAGGTAAGCCTGCTCGCGCACTTCCAGCATCGGAGTGATGTCCACCGCCATGCCGACATACCCGATGCGGTTGCCGCCGGCGCAGTCCAGCGGACTGATCGACAGGCGCACCTGGCGGCGCTGCCCGTCCTTGCGCACGAAGGTCCACTGGTGCGACCAGGTACCCTGCGCGGCGCGCGCGGTAAGCGCCTCGAAAACGGTCGGCAGGCGCCCGTCCGCATCGGCTTCAGGCTGCAGGTAAGCCTGCATTTCCACCACATCATGGAACAGGCCCGGATTGACCCGGCCGATCACTTCGTCCGCTCGATAGCCCAGCAACTTCTGCGCGCCGGTGTTGAACAGGTTGACCACGCCGTCCACATCGGTGGCGATCACCGCCACTTCGTCGGACGCATCCACCACCGCCTGCAGGCGCTGGCGCATGTTGGCCGCATCCTGGCGCGCGTTCTGCAGGTCGGTCACATCGGCATGCGCGCCAGCCATCCACAACGGGCGGCCCTGCGCGTCCCACTCGTAGACGCGGCCGCGGTCCTGCACCCAGATCCAGTGCCCGTCCTTGTGGCGCATGCGGCACAGGCTGTCGTAGTGCGCCGACCGGCCTTCCAAGTGGTCGTGCAACAGCGCGTTGGACTTGCCGAGGTCATCGGGGTGAACCAGACGGAAGAAGGTCTCCGGGGTGATCGGCGCCAGTTCGTCGCGGGTGTAACCGACAATCTGCGCCCAGCGCTCGTTGATCCGCATCTGACCGGCCTGGATGTTCCACTCCCAGGTGCCGGCGGCGGTACCTTCGATGATCATCTCCAGCCGTCGGTGCTGCTCGGTGATGTCGCGCAGCGCCGCGTCGATGCTGTGTTCGGTCGCGGGGTCGCGGCGGCTCATGGGCACGGCCACGCGCACGGCGCCGTGTGGCGTCGTGCGTCGGTCCGCCTTGTCAGGTCCCTGGTCATACGGCCTCCCCGCCTGCCCAAGCTACGGGCATTGAAGGCGAAGTGTGAACAAAGCCGGGTGAAACCAGAAGTGCCATCGGTCCAGACAGGCCCGGGGCCGCCCGAAAGCGTCCCCGCTCTGGACCCGCCGCCGGCTCAGCCGCCCCGTTTGGCGCGGGCGAAGGCGTCGGCCAGGGCATTGTTGGCCGGCGGCGTGGCGCTGCCCGGACGCGGCCCGGCGGGGGCGCCACGGCCCCCATTGCGCGGGCCACCGCCACCGCCCGCATCCCGACGGCCGCCGCCGGCCGGGCGCGCATCACGCTCGCCGGGGGCCTTGGCCGGGGCCGGGGTGTCATCCAGGCGCCGGGTCAGGGCGATGCGCTTGCGCGCCACGTCCACCTCCAGCACCTTGACCTTGACGATGTCGCCGGCCTTGACCACGTCGCGCGGATCCTTGACGTAGGTATCCGACAGCGCCGAGATGTGGATCAGACCATCCTGGTGCACGCCGATGTCGACGAAGGCACCGAACGCGGCCACGTTGCTGACCACGCCTTCCAGGATCATCCCGACCTTGAGGTCCTTGAGCTCTTCCACGCCATCGGCAAAGCGTGCGGCCTTGAACTCCGGGCGTGGATCGCGGCCCGGCTTTTCCAGTTCCTTGAGGATGTCGCGTACGGTCGGCACGCCGAAGGTGGCATCGGTGAACTGTTCGGCCTTGAGCCCGCGCAGGAAGCTGCCATCGCCGATCAGCGCCTTGATCGGGCGCGCGGTGGCGGCCACGATGCGCTCGACCACCGGGTAGGCTTCGGGATGCACCGAGGAGGCGTCCAGCGGCTGGTCACCATCGGCGATGCGCAGGAAGCCGGCGCACTGCTCGAAGGTCTTGTCGCCCAGCCGCGGCACCTTGAGCAGGTCCTTGCGGCGCTTGAACGGACCGTTGTCATCGCGATGGCGGACGATGTTCTCGGCCACGGTCGAGGACAGCCCGGATACCCGCGACAGCAGCGCGGCCGACGCAGTATTGACGTGCACGCCCACCGCGTTGACGCAGTCCTCCACGCGCGCATCCAGCGCGCGCGCCAACCGGTACTGGTCCACGTCGTGCTGGTACTGGCCCACGCCGATCGCCTTCGGATCGATCTTGACCAGTTCGGCCAGCGGGTCCTGCAGGCGGCGGGCGATCGACACCGCGCCGCGGATGGACACGTCCAGGTTCGGGAATTCCCTGGCCGCAAACTCTGAAGCCGAGTACACCGATGCACCGGCCTCGCTGACCACGATCTTCTGCACCTTCGTATCACCCAGTGCCTTGATCACCTCACCGGCCAGCTTGTCGGTTTCGCGGCTGGCGGTGCCGTTGCCGATCGCGATCAGATCCACGTTGTGCTGCACGCACAGCTGTTTGAGGGTGTGCAGCGACTGGTCCCACTGGCGGCGCGGTTCGTGCGGGTAAATGGTGTCGGTGGCCACCAGCTTGCCGGTCGCATCGACCACGGCGATCTTGCAGCCGGTGCGGATACCCGGGTCCAGCCCGAGCACCGCCTTGGGGCCAGCCGGTGCGGACAGCAACAGGTCCTTGAGATTGTCGCCAAACACCGCGATCGCCTCGGCCTCGGCCTTCTCGCGGGCCTGGTTGAACAGATCCAGCAGGAGGTGCATGTGCAGCTTGGCGCGCCAGGTCATGCGGCACGCATCCAGCAGCCAGCGGTCGCCGGGCCGGCCTGCGTCGCGGATCCCGGCGTTGTGCGCCACCCGGCCTTCGCCGTATTGGTGGCCGGCCTCGGCGTCGGGGCCGGGGTCCAGTTCCAGGAACAGGATTTCCTCGCGCCGCGCGCGGAACAGCGCCAGCAGGCGGTGCGAGGGAATCTTCGCCAGCGATTCGGCGTGTTCGAAGTAATCGCGGTACTTGGCGCCCTGCTCTTCCTTGCCCTCGGCCACGCGCGCCCGGATCACCCCGTTCTCGCCCAGCCAGGTACGCAGTTCGCCGACCAGCGCGGCATCTTCGCCCCAGCGCTCCATCAGGATCGCGCGGGCGCCTTCCAGCGCGGCCTTGGTGTCGGCCACGCCCTTGTCGGCATCGACGAAGGTGGCACCGAACACCTGCGGGTCCAGGTTTGGATCGGCGAGCAGGCCATCGGCCAGCGGCTCCAGCCCGGCTTCGCGCGCGATCTGCGCACGGGTGCGGCGTTTGGGCTTGTACGGCAGGTACAGATCCTCCAGCCGCGACTTGGTGTCCGCACCGAGAATCTCGTTGCGCAGTTCGTCGCTGAGTTTGCCCTGCTCCTCGATACTGGACAGCACCGCGGCGCGGCGGTCTTCCAGCTCGCGCAGGTAGGTCAGGCGGCTTTCCAGGTTGCGCAGTTGGGTGTCATCCAGGCCGCCGGTGACTTCCTTGCGGTAGCGGGCGATGAACGGGACGCTGGCGCCTTCGTCCAACAGGGCGATGGCGGCACGTGCCTGGGCAGGCTGGGCGCCGATTTCATCGGCGATGGTCTGGGCGATCTGCTGGGCGAGCTTGATGTCAGGCATTGCTTCCGGCCGGAGCCGCAGTGCGGAAAGACCCGATTGTGGCAACGCCGGGCGGCGGGGGGAAGGCGTTGACAGCACGCGCCTAACCTGTCGCCGTAAGGTAGTGCCGGCCGCTGGCCGGCTATACGTGCCGTTGGGGATTGCCTGGAGCCGGCCAGCGGCCGGCACTACGCGTGGTCGGGTATTGCATGCAGCCGGCCAGCGGCCGGCATTACGTATGGTCGGGTATTGCCTGGAGCCGGCCAGCGGCCGGCACTACGTATGGTCGGGTATTGCTTGGCGCCGGCCACCGGCCGGCATCACCGATATCAGGTTCAGCGATACAGCTGCGACGTACGTTGATGGACGATGTCGTCGCGCATCGACTCCAGCGCCATCACCCGGATCCGGCCGATCCCCTGCAGTTCCATGAACCGTTCGGTATAGATCTCCGGGCCCTGGTCGGTCTCGGCCCGCGACTTGCTGAAACCGTGCGGTACCAAACCTTTGTCGCCATCCTTGCTACCACCGACATAAAGAACGATTGCCATGTGATGTGTTCCTCCAATAGAGCATCGTGCAGATACAACAACCATCAGCTTACCGCGCCGAACCTGACTGATTCGTCATTTAGCCTAATAACCATTGTTTGCATGCAGATGACGTCGCATTGCACGACGTTTTATTTACGCCGATTTAACGCGTGGATAACGGCCACCAGCCGCGTCCAGTGAGCGCATATACATCGGCCGCGCGCTCGAACGGATTGCGCGCGCTCACCCCGCCGCAGAGCAGGTACACCGGCAGATACAACGGGCCCAGCACCAGGTACTGGTAAACGTGGGCACGCTCATGGTCGTGCAGGCCGATCACCGGTTCGCTGCAGTGGCCGGCCTGATGGGCGTAGGTGCGGCAGGGCACGTCCAGCACCGGGCCGGTGTGCAGGATCACGTTGCCCAGGGTGATCGCCCCGCCCGGCCCCCACGGCCAGTCACGGAACACAACGGCAAGGTCCCTGCCGTTCCACGACGGGCGCGCGCCGGCCACCATCCCGGCCAGGCCGCCGATCAGTCCGATCAGGGTATTGGGCGCGGTCCACAGCGCGCCCAGCCCCTGCAGGACGCGCAGCGCCACTGGCGGCAGGCTCAATCGGCCTCGTTGGGAATCAACAGCCACAGGATCAGGTAGACCAGGATGCCGGGGAAGGCCGCCGACAGCACCGAGACCAGCACGAACAGCACCCGCACCAGGGTGGAGCTCCACCCGAAACGGTGTGCGATGCCGCCCATCACCCCGGCGATCATGCGGTCGTTGAGCGAGCGCGACAGCGGGCGTGGGGTGGCATTCATGGCAGCGGTCTCCGGCAGGCGATGGCGGACTGTAGCGCGGACGATGTCTACGGGGTGCGTTGACGCAGGGCCTTCAATTTCGCCCCGAACCACACCGCCGCGGTCTGCTCGGGCTGGCCCGGGCAGGCGATGCGGTAGGGGGTGCCACTCATGCTGCTCTGGCTGGCGGCCCGTTCGATGAACTGCTCGGCGGTGTCCACCTTGTCCTTCTTCAGCAGGTAGTCGTACTTGCGCTGCAGGTGCGCGCGCGCCTCGGCGGCGTCGTGCCAGCTGCCGTTGCGCTGGAAGCGGCAACTGGAGCCATCCAGTGCGCCGATCAACCCGGCGATCTCGCGGCGGGCGCTGTCACTGGGGGCGGCCTGGGCGATGCCCGGCGCGAGCAGCGCCAGTGCCAGCCACGGCAGGGAAGTCAACTTCATCGGGAACGTTCCTTCAACCAATCGGTAATGGTAGCGGGCACTTCGCGCTGGGCGCGCCCGGACACATAAATGCCGATGTGGCCGCCCCGGAAACTGCTTTCGGTGTAGTCCGCACTGCCGATCCGCCCGCGCATCGCACATGACGCATCCGGCGGCACCAGGTGGTCCTGTTCGGCGTAGATGTTCAGCACCGGCAGGGTCACCTGGGACAACTGGACGGTTTCCTCGCCGATGCGCACACCCTCGTGCATCAGCCCGTTGCCTTGGTAGAACTGCTTGATGAAGTCGCGGAAGGTCTCCCCGGCCAGGTCGGGCGAATCGAAGATCCACTTTTCCATGCGCAGGAAATCTTCCAGCGCAGCCTTGTCATCGAGGATGTCGAGCAGGCCCACGTACTTCTGCACGTTCAGCCGGAACGGCTTGAGCATCAGGTAACTGGCGTTCATCAGATCGGCCGGGATGTTGCCCAGCGTGTCCACCAGGAGGTCCACATCCACTTGCCGGGCCCAGTGCGAGAGCATGTTGTCCGGGGTCTGGAAATCGACCGGGGTGACCATCGTGATCAGGTTGGCCAGCTTGTGCTGGCGCAGGGCGGCATAGCACAGCGCAAATACCCCGCCCTGGCAGATGCCGAGCATGTTGATCGGCGCACCCGACTGCGCCTGCAGGTGATCCACCGCGCCATCGAGGAAACGCAGCAGGTAGTCCTCCAGGGTCTGGTAGCGCTCGGAGCGGTCCGGGTAGCCCCAGTCCAGCACATACACGTCGTGGCCCAGCGCCAGCAGGCGCTGCACCAGCGAGCGGTCGGCCTGCAGGTCGACCATGTACGGGCGGTTGACCAGCGCGTAGACGATCAGCAACGGGGTGGCATGCACCGGCGTGTCGGTGCCGACGAAGCGGTACAGCGCCACCTTGCCGTCGCGCCAGATTTCCTCGCGCGCGGTGGTCCCATAGTCCACGTCATCCACCGACGGCAACAGGGTGAGCCCGTCCAGCAGCTTGCGCTGCATGGCCAGGGTCTCCTGCAGCAGGTCTTCGGCATTGAACCCCAGCGGCCCTTTCATGGCGCGCGGGTCCTCTTCGATCTGGACGACGCGGATGTTGCGGCTGCGGGCTTGGCTGTGGGCTTGGTCGCGGACTTGCGGACAGCTTTCTTCGCAGGGGCCTTCGGCGCCTTGGCCGACGCTGCAGGTGCAGCCGCCGGCGAGGCGGCGGAAGCGGCGCGCCTGCGACCCGGTGGCGGCGTTGCCGGCGCGGGTGTTTTCGGGACTGGCGCGTCGCTGCGATGCGCGGATGACGCCTTCGGCGCACCACCTGCCGCCATGCGCCGAACCAGACGCTCCAGCTCGGTGATGCGGCGATGCGCGGCGTCCATCTCGGTGCGGGTCGGCATGCCGATCGCCTCGCAGATCCGCTCGATCTCCTGCTGGGTGGCCGCGCGCAGACGCATCTGCGCATTGCCGAGCGAGGCGTAGACCTGCTGGAACGGCTCGGACAGGGCGACCTTGGCATAGGCCTCTTCAGCCGCCTCGATCCACAGGTCGAACATCGCCCGTGCGCTGGTCAGCTGGTTGCCCGGCTGCTCGTGTTCGGCCAGGCGCTGCTCGAACAGCTTGAACGCCTCGTCGAGCGCCTGCTTGATCTGATCCACGTAGTCGCTGGAGTGCGCCTGGTACTCCTGCTGGGCGCGCAACAAGGCCTGCCAGCGCGCCTGATGCTCGCGGCCGGGGCCGAATGCCGGGCTCTGCAGCCACGGGCCCAGGTCGCGCTGCAGTGCTTCCAGCAGCTTCAGCAGATCCGGGCCACCGGCGTGCGTCTGCCCGCGCGCGCCCTGCAGCATCCACTGCAGCAGCCCGTCGCCCTGGCCTTCCACCGCCTGCTTCCAGGCCTGGGCTACATCAGCGCTGCTGGCATCGCGGCCGGCGAACTGCGCGGCCACCTGCTGCATCGTGCCGTACCAGCCACCGGCCTGCTCGCGGAAGCGGTGCACCGCCGCATCGGCCGGGCTGCTGGTGGCAGTGGGCATCATCTGCGCCCACCAGTCGATTGCCTGCTGCCAGCTGCCCTGCCCCGACGCGCCGGGACCGGCTTGGCCAGGGGGCACCGCGGCATGTCGCAGAGCGTCACCCCAGGCGCTGAAGTACTGGCGCGCCAGGGCTTCAACGTCGCCCGCGTTGCTGCCGCTGCCGGCGGTGCTCATGACACGGTTCCCCGCAGGATCGAATCGAACGACATGGGCGTGTTCGGGCTCACGGCTTGGGGATGCGCAGGGTCTTGCTGATCATCAGCGACCCGGACAGTGCGAACAACAGCACCATCGGGTGCAGCTGCCACGGGCCCAGCTGCCAGCGGCCCAGCCACAGGTCATGCCCGATCGCGCCCATGCTGGCGGCCACCGCCAGCACCACCACCAGCGCCAGGCTGGTCGGAATCGGCGTGCCCTCGAAATACGGCACCTTGTCACCCTCCCCGGCCAGGGCCTCGGCAGTCACGTTGTAACGCGCCAGCCGGCTGACCCCGCAGCACACGAAATAGCTCAGCACCAGCCAGTCCCAGCCCCCCTGCATGCCGCAGGCATAGGCCAGCGCGGCCGGGGCCACGCCGAAGGAAATCACGTCCGACAGCGAATCCAGCTCGCGGCCCAGGGTGGAACTGGACTTGCGCCAGCGCGCGATGCGCCCGTCCAGCGCATCGAAGATGAAGGCCAGCGGGATCAGCGCCATGCCGAACAGCAGGTAGCCACGCTGCCCGTCCTGCAGGAAGCGCATCGCGGCGAACACCGCGCCGGTGCCGCAGAAGGCGTTGGCCAGGGTGAACCAGTCGGCCAGGTGGAACTCGCGCAGCATCGAGAAGTGACGTTTCATGGAAGATCTGTAGACGGCAGTGGCAAGAGAGTACCGCGAGCGGCCCGAACCGTGACAGAGCGGCGCCCCGTTCGCAGGGTGCGGATCGGACTGATCGCGTTACCTCGACCTTCACGTGGCCACGACCGGCGGTGAATTTTTGGCCACCCATCTTGACAGCGAGAACCGGCGGGGGCTGCCGGGGCTTATCCACAAAGTTGCGCACCAGTCATCCACACCCCCTGTGGACAACTCAATCTCAATAGTCGCGACGGTGGTGATTTTTTGATCACCGGCTGCCATCGCCGCGCGGGTCCGGCGGCGAAAAAGACCGCCCGGATCGCACCGCTCGGCTAAGCTGGCCAGTGGACCCGCCGCCGCCACGTCCTGCCCGCCCACCGCGACAGGAGCCTTGTGCGTGCTTTCCGATGAATCCCTGGCGGCCCAGCTGCGCCGCCCGCATGGCGACCATGCCCTGCCCGTGGCCGAATCGATGAACCGCAGCAACGGCGCCCTCAACCACGCGGCGATCGCCCTGCTGGCGGTGGCCGCCAATGAACAGGTGCTGGAAATCGGTCCGGGCAACGCCGCCTTCGCCGGTGAGCTGCTGCGCGCGCCCGGCAGCCGCTATCTGGGCGTCGAGGTGTCGGCGGAGATGGTCACTGCGGCCCGCGACCGGCTTGGCGCGGCGGGCCTGGAAGGGCGCGCCAGCGTCGCCTTCGGCGATGTGCATGCACTGGAACTCGACGATGCCTGCATCGATGCCGCGCTCGCGGTGAACACGCTCTACTTCTGGGAGGATCCGGCCGTGCCGCTGGCCGAACTGGCGCGGGTGCTGCGCCCCGGCGGCCGGCTGTGCGTCGCCTTCGGCGATGCGGCCTTCATGCGCACCCTGCCCTTCACCGCCTACGGATTCCACCTGCATGCCCTGGCCGAGGTGGAACGTGCACTGCGCAGCAGCGGGTTGCGCGTGTGCGGTTGGCGCAGCCACCGCGAACAGGGCGCCAGCAACGACGGGCGCGTGGTCGACAAGCACTTCCACCTGCTGCTCGCCCGTCGGTAGCGCCGGCCGCTGGCTGGCAATCCCGCACCTCCAGCAACGTTCCCGAGTTGCCGGCCAGCGGCCGCCATTACAGGCGGGTGTAGCTCCAGGACTGCATGGCACCGTCGCGGTACGGCATCACCCCGTGGAACGCGCGCGGCTCGGCGTCGAACACCAGCGGCAGGAAGCTGCGATCGCCTTCCCACAGTGGCAGGGTCTCCAGCTTGTCCAGGTCCACCCACTCCAGCGTGCCCTCCGGGTTGGAGGTGAGCGGTGTGCCGGTGAAATCGTCGATGACGAACACGAACCCGAACCAGTCTTCGCCATTCTTGCCGAACCCCGGCCAGCTGATGGTGCCGCGCAGGCGCATGGTGCCGCATTCGATGCCGGCTTCCTCGCGGATTTCGCGGCGCATGCAGGCGGCGGCGTCTTCGTCGCGCTCCATCTTGCCGCCCAGCCCGTTGTACTTGCCCAGGTGCAGGTCGCCGGGTCGGGCATTACGGTGGATCATCAGCGCTTGCTTGCCATCGGGCGACAGCACGTAGCCGAGGGTGGCCACGATCGGGGTATAGGGCATGATGCGGGGGCTCACGGACACAAACCCCGATTATGCGCGATCCGCGCGCGGCGGTCGGCTCAGCCGGTCACGCGGGTGCGGCGGGCGTCGGCCGGGGCCGGCAAGGCGTCCCCATCGCGGTGCAGGGTGGCCACGCCGTGGCCGCGCTCGGCCAGGTATTCCAGCCACTTGCCGAGAAACGTGTTCATCCGCATGCGATGGCTGATCAGTTCGGCCGGCGGCGGGTACATGCCCACCACGTCCTGCCAGCGACGGCCGACATAGCAGTGCGTGGTCTCGGCCTGGCGCGCGTCACGGTACAGGCGCACGTAGGCCGACGGGTCCGGCTGCCCGGTCACCGGGTCGGCGAAATCATAGGTCAGCCGCAGCTCGACGGTGTAGCGGTGGCACTCGATGACATCCAGGCGCACGTCCAGCCCGTCGCCGACCGAGGACACGTAGCTGCCGGGCACCAGCTCGGCCGGCGCGAACAGCCGCACCAGATGCTGGTAGTTTTCCGCGTACAGCCCCATCAGCCAGCTCAGGCGGCTGAGCCTGGGGATGCGTTCGATACGGGGGGATGCCTGGGCCATACGTCGATCCTCCACGTTGATCCTTCAACGTGGGGGCGGCGACGCCCCGGCCAAAGGGCCGCGCCCGAACAGGTTCATCCGGACCTTGCGGCCGCAGGCCGGCCCCCTCGCCCGGCCTCAGTAGAGCTCGCGCTGCAGCCCCAGCGTGGTCAGCACCTTGCTGGAGATCTCCTCGATCGAGGTATGGGTGGTGCTCAGCGTCGCGATGCGCTCCATCCGGAACATGGTCTCGGCTGCGGCCACCTCGCGCTTGCAGGTGTCCAGGTTGGCGTAGCGCGAGTTGGGCCGGCGCTCCTGGCGGATCTGCTGCAGGCGGTCCGGGTCGATGGTCAGGCCGAACAGCTTCTTGCGGTAGGGCCGCAGCCGCGGCGGCAGGCGGTCGTGCTCCAGGTCCTCGTCGGTGAGCGGGTAATTGGCCGCGCGCACCCCGTAATGCAGGGCCAGGTAGATGCAGGTCGGGGTCTTGCCGGCGCGCGACACCGCCACCAGGATCACGTCGGCATCGTCGTAATTGATCGCGATGCCGTCGTCATGGGTCAGCGCGAAGTTCATCGCGTTGATGCGCCGGTGGTAGGTCTCGAAGTCGACCATGCCGTGGGCCTGGCCCACCCGGGAATGGCGGTTGACCGCCAGTTCGCGCTCCAGCGGCTCGATGAAGGGAGCGAACACGTCCAGCATCAGCCCGCCGCTTTCGGCCAGGATCACACTCAGGCCGCTGTCCACGCAGGAACTGACCACGATCGGCCGCACCTGGTAGCGCTCGCCCGCTGCACGGATCCTTTCACAGGCTTCCCGCGCCTTTTCCGGATCATCGATGAACGACATCCGGTCGGTAATGAAGCTGAACCCGGAGAACTGGGTCAGGAGGCTATGCCCAATGGTTTCAGCGGTGATACCGGTTCCATCGGACACGTAGAACACCGGACGGATCGTCGACATACGGCTTTTACCCCCTACGAAGCTTAAAAAGGCTATCGATACAAGCTTGTGCCGATAGCAGTCTGCCCGGCATCATATCGGCTTCTTCCTACGGACGTGGCCATCCAGCCCGCCTCGGGCGATGGCCAAACGGAGCATCGCGCTTGAACGAGAACATCCTGTGGTTGCACGAACTGCGCCTGGCCGACCTGGCCCGCGTAGGCGGCAAGAATTCGTCGCTTGGCGAAATGATCGGCAACCTCGCCGGTCTGGGGGTGTCTGTCCCCGGCGGTTACGCAACCACCTCTGAGGCCTTCAAGGACTTCATCGCGCACAACGATCTGTCCAAGCGCATCTTCGACAAGCTGGCCACGCTGGACGTGGAAGATGTCGGCGCGCTGACGATCGCCGGCAAGGAGATCCGCGGCTGGGTGATCGACGCCCCGCTGCATCCGGAACTGGACCAGGACATCCGCAGCGCCTACGCCAAGCTGTGCAGCGAGAACGGCGGCGGTGATGTCGCCGTCGCGGTGCGCTCCTCGGCCACCGCCGAAGACCTGCCCGATGCGTCCTTCGCCGGCCAGCAGGAGACCTTCCTCAACGTGACCGGTGCCGACGATGTCGTGCTCAAGGTCAAGGAAGTGTTCGCCTCGCTGTACAACGACCGCGCCATCGCCTACCGCGTCCACCACGGTTTCAAGCATGAGGACGTGTTCCTGTCGGCCGGCGTGCAGCTGATGGTGCGCTCGGGCGTGGGTTCTTCCGGCGTGCTGTTCACCCTGGACACCGAGTCCGGCTTCCGTGACGTGGTGTTTGTCACCTCGTCCTTCGGCCTGGGTGAAATGGTCGTGCAGGGTGCGGTCAACCCGGACGAGTTCTACGTCTACAAGCCCACCCTGAGCGCCGGCAAGCCGGCGATCCTGCGCCGTTCGCTGGGCAGCAAGGCGATCCGCATGGTGTATTCGGATGTCCCCGGTGAGCGCGTGCGCATCGAAGACACCCCGGCCGACCTGCGCAACACCTTCTCCATCAGCGACGAGGACGTGCAGGAACTGTCCAAGCAGGCGCTGGTCATCGAAAAGCACTACGGCCGCCCGATGGATATCGAGTGGGCCAAGGACGGTGTCAGCGGCAAGCTGTTCATCGTGCAGGCGCGCCCGGAAACGGTGAAGTCGCGTGGCCACGCCACCCAGATCGAGCGGTTCGCGCTGAACCAGAAGGACGGCAAGGTGCTGGCCGAAGGCCGCGCCGTCGGCGCCAAGATCGGTGCCGGTACCGCCCGCGTGGTGCGTAGCCTGGACGATATGGCCCGCGTGCAGCCCGGCGACGTGCTGATCGCCGACATGACCGATCCCGATTGGGAGCCGGTGATGAAGCGCGCCTCGGCCATCGTGACCAACCGCGGTGGACGTACCTGCCACGCCGCGATCATCGCCCGTGAGCTGGGCGTGCCGGCCGTGGTCGGCTCGGGCAACGCCACCCAGCTGATCCAGGACGGCCAGGAAGTGACCGTCAGCTGCGCCGAGGGCGACACCGGCTTCATCTACGACGGCATTCTTGAGTTCGAGCGCACCACCACGGACCTGGGCAACATGCCGCCGGCGCCGCTGAAGATCATGATGAACGTGGCCAACCCGGAACGTGCCTTCGACTTTGGCCAGCTGCCGAACGCCGGCATCGGCCTGGCCCGCCTGGAAATGATCATCGCCAGCCACATCGGCATCCACCCCAACGCACTGCTGGAATACGACCGCCAGGATGCGGCGACGAAGAAGAAGATCGACGAGAAGATCGCCGGTTACGCCGATCCGGTCAGCTTCTACGTCGGCCGCCTGGCCGAAGGCATCGCCACCCTGACCGCCTCGGTCGCCCCGAACCCGGTGATCGTGCGCCTGTCGGACTTCAAGTCCAACGAGTACGCCAACCTGATCGGCGGCAGCAACTACGAGCCACACGAAGAGAACCCGATGATCGGCTTCCGCGGCGCCAGCCGTTACGTCGACCCGAGCTTCTCGGACGCCTTCGCACTGGAGTGCAAGGCCGTGCTGCGCGTGCGCAACGAGATGGGCCTGGACAACCTGTGGGTCATGATCCCGTTCGTGCGCACCCTCGAAGAAGGCCGCAAGGTCGTCGAGGTGCTGGAACAGAACGGCCTCAAGCAGGGCGAAAACGGCCTGAAGATCATCATGATGTGCGAGGTGCCGTCCAACGCACTGCTCGCCGATGAGTTCCTGGAGATCTTCGACGGCTTCTCGATCGGCTCCAACGACCTGACCCAGCTGACCCTGGGCCTGGACCGTGATTCGTCGATCGTGGCGCACCTGTTCGACGAGCGGAACCCGGCGGTGAAGAAGCTGCTGTCGATGGCGATCAAGTCTGCCCGCGCCAAGGGCAAGTACGTCGGCATCTGCGGCCAGGGCCCGTCCGATCACCCGGACCTGGCCGAATGGCTGATGCAGGAAGGCATCGAGTCGGTATCGCTGAACCCGGACACCGTGGTCGACACCTGGCTGCGCCTGGCCAAGTTGAAGGCCAACAGCTGATACGGCTGGCAGGTTGACGAACAAAACCCCGCGCAAGCGGGGTTTTGTTTTTGCCGTAGAGCCGACCGTTGGTCGGCTGCCGCACGCAACCCGGCGGAAACTTCCAATACCACGACGTCGGGCCGGAGGGCAGCCGACCAACGGTCAGCTCTACGAACGAATGCGGCACCCGTAGAGCCGACCGTTGGTCGGCTGCCTCAGCCCACATCCCCACACCCCGAATGGACATCGCCTGATATTTTCCGCGCCATGCGAGCCACACCCTGATGGCGCATGCCCAGCCCACGCCTCCATCACGGCCGCCATTCCAGCGTAGGCAACATCTATGCACTGACGAGCGTCGTCCATTCCCGTGTCCCCCACTTTCGCCAGCCTTGTCTGGCACAGCACGTGGCGCAGGTAATGCAGGCGTTGGAGCAGGAACAGATGGTCCGCAACCTCGCCTGGGTGGTGATGCCGGACCATGTGCATTGGCTGATGCAACTCCGACACGGGTCCCTCGGCGCCTGCATGCAGCGCTTCAAGTCACGCAGCAGCCTGCTCATCAATCGCCAATTGAACCGCAGCGGGCCTCTCTGGCAGGCGGGCTACTTCGACCACGCGCTGCGAAACGACGAAGACCTGCACCATCAGGCGGCCTATATCCTCGCCAACCCGGTCCGCGCTGGCCTGGCACACGCAATCGGCCAGTATCCCTTCTCGTGGTGTCGCTGGCCCATCGACGACCTACCACCCGCAACGCCCCGCCCCCCGTAGAGCCGACCGTTGGTCGGCTGCTCCACCTTGGGGCCGCTCATTGGTAGGCTGCCCCACGCAACGCAGCGGATACTTCCGATACCGCGACGTCGGAGCGGAGAGCAGCTGACCAACGGTCAGCTCTACGTCGGACGCTGCGGATGTCAAGCACCCGTAGAGCCGACCGTTGGTCGGCTGCCCCACTTGGGGCCGCTCATTGGTCGGCTGCCCCACCTTGGGCCGACCGTTGGTCGGCTGCCGCACGCAACGCGGCGGATCCTTCCAATACCGCGACGTCGGGGCGGAGGGCAGCTGACCAACGGTCAGCTCTACGTCGGACGCTGCGGATGTCAAGCACCCGTAGAGCCGACCGTTGGTCGGCTGCCGCACCTTGGGGCCACTCATTAGTCGGCTGCCCCACGCAACCCGGCGGATCCTTCCGATACCGCGACGTCGGGGCAGAGGGCAGCTGACCAACGGTCAGCTCTACGTCGGACGCTGCCGATGTCAAGAACCTGTAGAGCCGACCGTTGGTCGGCTGCTCCACCTTGGGGCCGACCGTTGGTCGGCTGCCCCACGCAACGCGGCGCAGATCCTTCCTATACCGCGACGTCGGAGCGGAGGGCAGCTGACCAACGGTCAGCTCTACGTCGGACGCTGCCGATGTCAAGCACCCCGTAGAGCCGACCGTTGGTCGGCTGCCCCACCTTGGGGCCGCTCATTGGTCGGCTGCCCCACGCAACGCGGCGGATCCTTCCGATACCGCGACGTCGGGGCAGAGGGCAGCTGACCAACGGTCAGCTCTACGAGCGCTGCGTTGCCCGATCGTTGGCCTTGCGCGTCACTGTCAGGCGTCGGCGGCGTCGGCGGTCTCGGCGACCGGGTAATCGGTGAAGCCTTCCGCGCCGCCGCCGAAGAACGTGGCCTTGTCCGCGGGATTCAACGCCATACCCTGCTGCAGCCGTGCCGGCAGATCCGGGTTGGCGATGAAGGGGCGGCCGAAGGCGATCAGGTCGGCCCACCCCTTGGCGAGGGCTTCCTCGGCACGTTCGACCGTGTACTTGCCCGCGTAGATGAGCGTGCCGCGATAGAGCAGGCGCAGTGCCTCCTTGAACGCCACCGGCATCACCGGGGCATCCTCCCAGTCGGCTTCGGCGATATGCAGGTAGCCCACGCCGATGCTGTCGAGCACATGCGCGGCGGCCAGATAGGTGGCCTGTGGGGTGTCATCGACCGCGCCCTGCAGCGTGGTCAACGGCGCCAGACGCACGCCCACGCGCTCGGCACCGATCGCCTCTGCTACCGCTTCGACCACCTCGTGCAGGAAGCGCAGCCGGTTCGGCAGCGACCCGCCATAGCCATCGGTGCGCTGGTTGGCCTGCGAGTCGATGAACTGGTTGATCAGATAGCCGTTGGCGCCGTGCAGCTCGATGCCGTCGAAGCCCGCGGCAATCGCATTGCGGGCGGCCTGCGCGTAGTCGCGCACGATGCCGGGTATTTCCTCGATGGCCAAGGCGCGCGGCATCGAATGCTGGACCATCTCGCCGACGCCGCCCTCCGGCCCCCTGCCCTGCGGATCGACGAACACCTTCACGCCCGGCGCCAGCAGCGCCGACGCGGACACCGGTGCCGCCCCGCCCGGTTGCAGGGCGGTGTGCGACACACGGCCCACATGCCACAGCTGGGCCACGATACGCCCGCCGGCGGCATGCACCGCGTCGGTGACGCCGCGCCAGCCGGCAATCTGCGCCTCGTCGTGGATGCCGGGGGTCCAGGCATACCCTTGGCCCTGCTGGCTGATCTGGGTGCCTTCGCTGACGATCAGGCCGGCCGAGGCGCGCTGCGCGTAGTACTGCGCCATCAGCGGGGTGGCGACATTGCCGTCGGCCGCACGCGAGCGGGTCATCGGCGGCATCACGATGCGGTTGGGCAGCGTCAGCGCGCCCATGCGGTAGGGGGTGAACAACATGGAAGACATCCTTCGGAACAGGTCTGCCCGAAGGATGGGGGCGCGCGCGGCGGCGCAACAGCGTCGGCGCGGCAAAACAGTTGTGCCGCCAGCGCAACGATCCCCTGTCTGGCCGCCTGCCGGCGACGGGCGTCAGGCGCGCTGGTCGGCCAGCATCGAATACGCCGCGCGCACCGTCTCGTAACCGTAGGTGCGCTCCAACCGGCGCACGATGAAGTGGCCGCGCGCCATGTCCTGGTAGTAGTCGGTGAACATGGTGTTGAGCGTGGCGCCGGTGACCGCGCCGATGATCGGCACCGCCTGCGCGGCGAACTTCTCGGTGACGACCACGCCGAAGCGCGCGGCCACCTTCTCCACGATCTTGGCCAGCCACTTGCCGGCTTCCTTCGGGGTCAGCCCGATCATCACCCCGCCGCCGCTGGCCGCGCGCCCGGCCAGCTCAGCCGACAGGTGGCGCATCACTTCAGCGGTGAAGCCGCGGGTCACGTAATAGCCGGTCTCACTGGCATCGTCCTTGCCCGAGTTGCCACCCAAGGCAAAGACCTCCAGGCAGGCATGGCGGGTGCTGAGCTCACGCAGGTCGAAGCCTTCGCTGCGGGCCACGTCGGCCACCGAGCGCATCATGATCGTGGTCGATACCGGCAGCTCGATGAACAACGAGGTGAAACCGAACGCACCGCCGACCGCGCCGCTGGTGGCCGCTGCCAGCTTGTGCCAGCGCGTGGAGGCGGTCTTGCCGGGCGTATTGTCCATGCTCCACAAGGCCGCCTGGGCGGACTTGAACAGCGCCGCCTCAACCGCGCCGTGGATGCGCCGGGACACCACGTTCGGCAGCTTCTTTACCGCAAATTCCAGCGGCGAGCCGATCAGGTTGGCCATCTTGGCGGTGAGCGTGGGCGATTCCAGCAGCGCGACGGCGCGCTGCAGGTCGGCCCAGTCCTGCGAGGTGGGCAGGATCTGCGTTTCCAGCGGGGGTGGCGTGCTGCGGGAGATGGCGTTCATGGCCCGGATCATAGCGCCGGCCGGTTGAACGAAATGTGCGTTTCCCTCTCCCGCCGCCATCACGGCTGGATCAGGCCGGCAGGCCTGCCAGGGTGCCCATGAACTGCCGGTAGTGGCGCAGTTCGTCGATCGAGTCGTGCACATCGCTCAGCGCGGTATGGCTGGCGGTTTTGCCGACGCCGGCGGCGACACTGGGCGCCCAGCGCTTGGCCAGTTCCTTGATCGTGGACACGTCCAGGTTGCGGTAATGGAAGTACCGCTCCAGCCGGGGCATTTCACGGTGCAGGAAGCGCCGATCCTGGCAGATCGAGTTGCCGCACATCGGCGAGGCACCGGCCTTGATCCACTGCGACAGGAAGTTCACGGTCTGCGCTTCGGCCTGGCCCAGGTTCACCTGGCTGTCGACCACGCGCTGCCACAGACCGGAGCGACGGTGCTGGGTACGGTTCCACTCGTCCATCGCCTCCAGGCGCTCCACCGGATGATGGATGGCAAACTCCGGGCCTTCGGCCAGCACGTTCAACTGCGCATCGGTCACCACCGTGGCGATCTCGATGATCGAATCGTTGTCGGTATCCAGGCCGGTCATTTCCAGATCGATCCAGATCAGTCGCTCGCCTTCTGCGCCGTTGTCGGCCATGTTCACGCCTTGTGCAAGGGTCGGCGCCGCAGCACCGACCGGGGATGGAGGGGCGTCATGATACCGCCATCGCGTCGTCGTCCCGTCGCGACAGAAGGCGCTATTCCAGCAGCAGGGGCGGCTTGCCGCGCTTGGCGCGGAAGTAATTGGTCAACCGCGTGCTGGCCTGCTTGGCCAGCACCCCGCCGTGGATCTCCACACGATGGTTGTGGCGGGCATCGCCGAGCAGGTCGAACACGCTGCCGCAGGCGCCGGTCTTGGGGTCACTGGCCGCGTACACCAGCCGCGCCACGCGGGCGTGCACGATCGCCATCGCGCACATCGCGCACGGCTCCAGGGTCACATACAGCGTGCTGCCGATCAGCCGGTGGTTGGCGATCGCCCTGCCCGCCTGGCGCATCGCCACGATTTCCGCATGCGCGCTGGGATCATGGTCGGCGATGTTGAGGTTCCAGCCCTCGCCCAGCACCTGCCCATCGGCACCGACCAGCAGTGCGCCGACCGGGATTTCGTTGAACTCGCGCTCGGCGCGTTCGGCCAGCGCCAGCGCATGGCGCATCCAGTGTTCGTCTTGGTCGTGCACCGGCACGCCCAGCGGCGGCGGTGCCGGCAGGGACTCAACCATGGCCGTCGGCCTTGCGCACGAACGCCTCGAACGCGGCCAAGGTCGCTTCGCTGACATGGTGCTCGATCCCCTCGGCATCGCGTCGGGCCGAGTCGGCATCCACGCCCAGCGCCAGCAGAAAGCGCTCCACGGTCTGGTGGCGGGCGCGCATTTCCACCGCCAACTGCTCGCCGGCCGGAGTGAGAAATACCCCGCGGTAGGGCCGCTGCACCGCCCAACCTTCCTTGACCAGGCGTTTGAGCGCCTTGGCCACGGTCGGCTGGGCCACGCCGAGCCGGGTGGCGATATCCACCTGGCGCGCCTCGCGACCGTCGGCGATCAGGTCGGCGATCAGCTCGACATAATCCTCGACCAGCTCCGAGCGACGCGCCTCGCGCACCTGCACGAAGCCCTCAACGTGGACCTGGGCATCGATCAAGGGCGAGATTTTGCGCGAGGAAGCGGGCATCGGAACTCCAGCGGGCGGCCAGCGGCGGCTATGGCAGCAAGGCGCTCAGTTTACCGCACCCCGGCCCGCCGGCCGTGGCCGGGTCCGCTTGGGTCGCGCACCGGCCACCCGGTTGCCCGTTGGCGCGTGCGGTGCACGCGCCTTCCGGCGGCTACGGCTCAGCGAATCCGCCGCTGTAGCGCCGTCTCCAGCAGCACCTCGCCGTCGAGGTTGCGCGCCACCAACGTGCCGCCATGCGCGCGGGCGAACTCGCTGGCGATGAACAAGCCCAGGCCGAGGCCGCGGCTGTCGTGGAAACTGGCTTTGAACGGCTCGAACAAGCGCGGCAGCAGTTCGTCGGGAATCCGCCCGGCGTTGCGCACCTGCAGCCGCAGCGGCTCGTGCCCGGCGCCGTGCAGGCTCACCTGCACCGGCGCATCGCCGCCGTGCAGCACCGCGTTGCCGATCAGGTTGGACAACAGCTGCGCCAGCCGGTCCGGATCGCCCTGCAGGCGCGTGTCGCCGTCCAGCTGCAGCTCGATGCGTGCCTGCGGGTGGGCGCGTGCGATCTCGGCCACCACCACGGCAGCGACCTCGCCAACGTCGCACTCGTCGCAGTTCAGGCGCAGCCCCCCGGTCCGTATCTTGGAGAAATCCAGCAACTGCTCGACCATCCGCGCCATCCGCTGGGCACTGTTCTCCAGGTGGCCCAGCGTGCGCTGCACGCCGCTGTCGGCCGGCAGGTCCAGCGCGAGCTTGTCCGCACACAGCAGGATCGAGGCCAGCGGCGTGCGCAGGTCGTGGGTGAGTACGGCCATCATCGTTTCATTGAGTTTCAGCGCGTGTTCCAGGTCGTGGTTGCGCGCCTTCAACAGCTGCTTCTGCTGGTACAACTCGATGAAGACGTTGACCTTGCTCATGATCACCTGCGGCTCGATCGGCTTGTGCAGGAAATCCACCGCGCCGGTTTCGTAGCCCTTGAACGCGCGCACTGGATCGTTCGGCGAGGCGGTCAGGAAAATGATCGGCACATCGCGGCTGCGCTGCGAGCCGCGCATCAGTTCGGCCAGCGAGAACCCATCGATCTCGGGCATGTGAACATCCAGCAGCGCCAGTGCCACGTCGTGCTGCAGCAGCAGCTCCAACGCTTCGGCGCCGGAGGCGGCGCACAGGATATTCAGCCCCTCCCGGCGCAGCAGCGCTTCCATCGCCACCAGGTTCTGCGGCACGTCATCGACGATCAGCAGGTTCACGCGGTCATCGGCAGTCGCCCTGGCGGGGTCGATCAGGTTCATCGGATAAGGCCTTTCATGCGCAAGCACAGGGAAGTAAGCGGAAGCACTGCATCGGCGCCAGCGTGGGCCAGTGCCGAGGCAGGCATCAAGGAGGAATAGGCATCGTCGGGCGACTGGATCCAGGCCTGGCCGCCGGCGTGGCGCACCGCAGCCACGCCTTCGCTGCCGTCGGCGCTGGCGCCGGTGAGCAGGATCGCCAGCACGCCGCTGCCGAACACGTCGGCGGCACTTTCAAACAACGGGTCGATCGCCGGGCGCGAGAACAGCACCGGCGCATCGACGGACAGGGCCAGGGTGTCGCGGTCTTCCACCAGCAGGTGGTAGTCCGGCGGCGCGAAGGTCACCGTGCCGGGGCGCAGCGGCTGCTTGTCCTCGGCCTCGCGCACCGGCAACGGGCAGCGCAGGTCGAGCAGGTCGGCGATGCGGCTGGGGCGATCGCGCGGCAGGTGCAGCACCACCAGGATCGGCATCGCCAGGTCGGCCGGCACCGCCTCGAGAAGCGCCTGCAAGGCGCTGACGCCGCCGGCCGAGGCGCCGACCACGACCACGTCGAAATGTTGCCGATGCGGCACGGCGCTCATCAGGCCAGCTTCCGGTACAGGCGCTGCTCGCGCGCGCAGGCTTCGAAATCGTTGGCGTGCGCGCCGAACTGCAGCGATTCCTTGCCGCCCAGGCCGAGGAAGCCGCGGTGCACCAGCGCCTCATGGAACAGCCCGATAGCCCGGTCCTGCAACGCGCGCTGGAAATAGATCAGCACGTTGCGGCAGGACACCAGGTGCACCTCGGAGAACACCGTGTCGGTGGCCAGGCTGTGATCGGCGAAGACGATGTTGCGCTTCAGGCGGCGGTCGAACACAACGCTGCCGTAGCCGCTGGTGTAGTAGTCCGACAGCGAGCCGGTGCCGCCGGCGGCCAGGTAGTTGCGGCTGAACTGCGCGGTGCGCTCCAGCGGGAACGCGCCGGATTCGGCGGCCTGCAGCGCTTCGGGATTGATGTCGGTGGCATAGAGGATGGACCGGTCCAGCAGTCCCTCTTCCTGCAGCAGGATCGCCATCGACCACACTTCTTCGCCCGTGCTGCAGCCGGCGATCCACAGCTTGATGGACGGATAGGTGCGCAGCACCGGCATCGCGTGCTCGCGCAGCACCTTGAAATACGCCGGGTCGCGGAACATCTCCGAGACCTGCACGGTGAAGTACTGCATCGCCTGGGCGAAGGTCTCCGGCTCATGCAGCAGGCGGTGCTGCAGCTCGCCCATGGTGGCGCAGTCGAAACGTGCCATCGCATGCCGCATGCGCCGCCGCAGCGAGGACATCGCATAGTTGCGGAAGTCATAGTGGTAACGCTGGTATACCGCCTCCAGCAGCAGGCGCAGTTCCAGGTCGAACAACTCGGTGTCGTTCATCGACGCGAGCACCACACACGGCACAGCGAGACCAGCTTGTCCACGTCGATGGGCTTGGCGATGTAGTCGTTGGCACCGGCCTGCAGGCAGTGCTCACGGTCATCGGGCATGGCCTTGGCGGTCAGCGCGATGATCGGCAGGTCGCGCCAGCGGTGGTCGGCACGGATCTCGCGCATGGCAGTCAGCCCGTCCATCTCCGGCATCATGATGTCCATCAGTACCAGGTCGATCTCCGGACGCAGCTTGTCCAGTGCCTCGCGCCCGTTGCGCGCGATTTCCAGGGTCACCCCGAGCGGTTCGAGCACGCTGGACAGGGCGAAGATGTTGCGCACGTCGTCCTCGGCCAGCAGCACGATGCGCCCATCCAGCACCGCGTCGCGACGGCGCGCCTCACGCAACAACCGCTGCTGGTCGCTGGGCAGGGACGCCTCCACGCTGTGCAGGAACAGGGTCACTTCGTCGAGCAGGCGCTCGGGCGAGCGCGCGCCCTTGATGATGATGCTCTTGGAGTAACGACGCAGGCGCTGCTCCTCATCGC
This sequence comes from Stenotrophomonas sp. Ste86, assembly GCF_024519465.1. Classification (GTDB taxonomy): domain Bacteria; phylum Pseudomonadota; class Gammaproteobacteria; order Xanthomonadales; family Xanthomonadaceae; genus Stenotrophomonas. The sequence continues at coordinate 293,429 of NZ_JALJRW010000001.1, forward strand.
GGGTCAGCGCACGCCCGGTGTAGACGATCACCGGCGGGAAGGCGACCGCATCGTTGCCGGCCATGCGCTCGAGCAGGTCATAGCCGGTGCCGTCGGGCAAGGTCAGGTCGGTGACCATGCAGTCGAAGGTGGACGTGCCCAGTGCGGCCATCGCCTCGGCGATGGTACCCACGCCGGTGATTTCCAGCTGGTCGCGGCCCAACAGCAGCTGCAGGTTCGAGCGCAGCTCGCTGTCGTCCTCGACGATCAGCAGGCGACGTACGTCGCGCTGGCTGGTGGCCTCCAGCTGCTGGATCGCCCCCAGCAGGCGCTCGCGCGTGGCCGGCTTGATCACATACCCGATCGCGCCCAGCTCCATCGCCACCTGCGAGCGCTCCAGCCCGGACACCACGTGCACCGGAATGTGCCGGGTGGCCGGATCGCGCTTGAGCCGCTCCAGCACGCTCAGCCCGGACACGTCGGGCAGGCCGATGTCGAGCAGGATGCCGTTCGGGCGCAGCTCGGCGGCCAGGCCCAGCGCCTCTTCGGCAGTGCCGGCCACCACGCAGTCGAAGTCGAGTTCATGGGCCATCGACACCAGCGCACCGGCAAAGGTCGCATCGTCTTCGACCACCAGGATCATGCGCCCGGCGCGGCTGCGCCGGCCGCGGTCATCGGCCACCCGCTGCAGCGCGGCCGGCGGTGTTGCTTCACCATGCGCGCTGCCGCCGTGGAACGGCACTGCTTCACGCAGCGGCAGCGGTACCGGCGCGGCGCGCACATCCGGCGCCGCGCTGGCCACCGGCGCCCCGCCACTGGCCAGCACCGGCAGTTCCAGGGTGAAGCAGCTGCCACGGCCCGGTTCGCTGGACACGCGGATGCTGCCGCCCATGCGCGCGGCCAGGTCGCGCGAGATCGACAGGCCCAGGCCGGTGCCGCCATAACGGCGGCGGGTACTGCCATCGGCCTGGCGGAATGCCTCGAAGATCACCGCGGTCTGCGCTTCGGGGATGCCGATGCCGGTGTCGGACACGGCAAACTGCACCCGCCCTGCCCCGGCGTTACGCACCTTCAGCGACACGCTGCCGTGCTCGGTGAACTTCAGCGCGTTGGCCAGCAGATTCTTCAGGATCTGCTGCAGGCGCTGGCTGTCGGCCACCAGCTGCGCGGGCGCGCCGGCCTCGCTGACGATTTCCAGCACCAGGCCCTTCTGCGCGGCCATCGGCTCGAAGGTGTCTTTCAGGCGCTGCAGCACGCTGGACACCGCCAGGTTTTCTTCGACCAGCTCGACGTGGCCAGCCTCGATCCGCGACAGGTCCAGGATGTCGTTGATCAGCGCCAGCAGGTCGTTGTTGGACGAGTGGATCGCCTGGGCGTACTTGACCTGCTCGGCGGTGAGCGTGCCGTCCTTGTTGTCGGCCAGCAGCTTGGCCAGGATCAGCGCGCTGTTGAGCGGGGTGCGCAGCTCATGGGACATGTTGGCCAAGAATTCGGACTTGTAGCGCGAGCTGGCTTCCAGTTCGTTGCTGTTCTGCACCAGTTGCGCCTGGGCCAGCAGCAGCGCCTGCTGGCGCGACTCCAGCTCGTGGGTGCGCTCTTCCAGCTGCACGTTGGTCTGCTCCAGCTCGGCCTGCTGCTGCTCCAGGCTGGCCTGGGAATGCAGCAGGCTTCGGCTCTGCTCTTCCAGCTCCTCATTGGCCACGCGCAGCTCTTCCTGCTGGGTCTGCAGCTCTTCGCTCTGGCGCTGGGTTTCCTCCAGCAGCTCCACCAGCTGGGCGCGCAGCAGCGCCGCACGCAGCGCCACGCCGACCGGCTCGGCGCACTGCAGCAGCAGCTCCAGTTCCAGTGCGCGTGCCGGCGATACCCCGGCCCGGCCGAGTTCGACCACGCCTACCACCGCGCCATCGGCGGTGATGGGACCCAGCAGGCGCTGGCGCACCACGCTGCGGCCCAGCGGCGTCTCGATATCCAGCGGCGATTCGTGGTCTTCCAGCCGACGCGGCACGCCCAGACGCAACACCTCGCCCCACTGGCCCGCCGCCGCCGACAGCGTTCCGGGCAGCTGCGCAGGCAAGGCCGCGCCCCCCACCAGCAGCAGGCGGTCGCCCTGAAGGCGATACATCGCGCCCACCTCGGCCCCCAGCTGCGCGCACAACGCCCGCATCGCCGCATCGGCCAGCACGCGAGGCTCCGGGTCGCCGCGCAGGCTTACCGTGACCGCGTTCTCGCCCTCCTGCAACCACAGCGCATCGGCGGCGATCCGGCGCGACTGGATCGCCTTCATCACCGTCAGCGCCATCAGCAGGAAGGCCACCCCACCGATGGTCCGGTTGACGAACGAGAACGCCGAGTTGGTGCTCGACGGCGCCACGTTGTAGCCCACCATCAACAGCACGCAGGACCCCAACGCCACCAGCAGCGGCACGTCCAGCCGCCGCTGGAACAGGGTCACCCCCACCGCCATGAAATAGGTCAACCACACCGCATAGCCGAGTGGGACCACCATCTCCAGGGCCAGGGTGAACGCCATCAGGGCGGCCGAGGCAGCCCAGATCCAGCGGTCACGTGCGGTCGGCGCAGCATTCATGCGGAATTCCAGCTCAAAAGGGGGCCGATGGTACCTGAACCCGTAAAGCGGCGTTATCCGTCATTGGTCAGGTGGTTACAGCCCGTTCTTTACATGTTCTTCACGCTCTCGCCCCTACGGTTCGGCCCCTTAGAGGGGAGTGCATTACCGTCGTGGCCGAGGTCGTATCCAGCGTGGCACCGCTTGTCGATGAACGCCGGCAACTCAAGCTGTTGATCGACCATGTGTCCGACCATGCGATCTACCTGCTCGACCCGGACGGGCGTATCTGCAGCTGGAACCGTGGCGGCGAACGCGTCAACGGTTACACCGCCGAGGAAGCCATCGGCCAGCACGTGTCGATCTTCTACATCCCCGAGGAACAGCAGCAGGGACTGCCCCAGCAGGCACTGGAGCATGTCCGTGAACACGGACGGCTGGCTGGCGAAGGCTGGCGGGTGCGCCGCAACGGCGAGCAGTTCCGCGCCAGCGTGGTGATTGAAGCGGTACGCGAGGACGGTCACCTGCTCGGCTTCGTCAAGGTCACCCAGGACATCACCGAGCGCTACCAGGCCCAGTGCCTGCTGCAGGATGCCCAGCGGTCGCGTCAGCACCTGCAGCGGTTTGAGGGCGTCGGCCGCCTGACCCGCGGGCTGGCCCACGAGTTCAACAACCTGCTGACCACCATCGCCAACGCACTGGATCTGGTCGCGCTGCGACCGGGCGCCGATGCGCGCACCCATGAACTGGTGGAACTGGCCCAGGCAGCCGCCGACCGCGGCTCGCTGCTGACCCGCCAGCTGCTGGCGTTCTCGGCCGACCAGACCCTGGTGCGCGAGCCGGTGAGCGTGCCGCAGCTGCTGGACGAGGCCCTGCCCTCGCTGCAGCGGGCGTGTCCGCAGGCGATCCAGATGCGCGTGGAACTGGCGCCGGCGCTACCGCCGATTGCCACCGATGGCGTACAGTTGCACAGCGCCATGCTCAACCTGGTGCTCAACAGCTGTGAGGCGATGCCGCAGGGCGGCACGGTAACCATCACCGCGCGCGTCGAACAACGCCTTGCCCCCGATCTGGCGCAGCCTACCCGCCGCCGCTACGTCGCCATTGCGGTGACCGACGAAGGCGCGGGCATGCCACCAGAGGTTGCAGAGCGCGCCAGCGAGCCCTTCTTCACCACCAAGGAAGTCGGCAAGGGCAGCGGACTGGGATTGAGCCAGGTGTTCGGCTTCGTCTCCCAGTGCGACGGCTTCGTCGATGTACAGACCGCCCCCGGACGCGGCACCACGGTCCGTTTGTTGTTACCTGCCATAGAGGATGTCGAGCATGCCTGAGCCCCTTCGCGTTTTGATGGTCGAAGACCAGCAGGACCTGCGCGATCTGATCGGCCAGGCGCTGCAGGATTTCGGTATCGAGATCCACACCGCCGACGATGGCCCGGCCGCCCTGCGGTTGCTGCAGGAAGTGGGCGCGTTCGACGTGGTGTTCAGCGACATCAGCATGCCCAACGGCATGAGCGGGGTGGAACTGAGCGCGCACGTGGCCGAGGCCCTGCCCAACGCGCGCATGATCCTGTCTTCCGGGTATGCGCGCTCGCAGTTGCCGCCGTTGCCGGCGCACGTGGAATTCCTGCCCAAGCCCTACCGGCTGCGCCAGTTGGTGGCGATGCTGCAGTCGCCCGCAGCCGCACACTGACATGCGCGACCTCGCCCCGCTGCCCGACATCGCGCCCGGACATTACCGCCACTTCAAGGGCGGCAACTACGAGGTGGTGGGCGTGGTCCGGCACAGCGAGACGCTGGAGCCGATGGTGCTGTATCGCCCGCTGGATTCCAACGTAGGCCTGTGGGTACGGCCGTATGCGATGTTCGTGGCCGAGGTGGAGGTCGACGGCCAGGTGCGACCGCGCTTCGCCCCCGTGCCAGCCTGAGCCGGCAGCCCGGTAGTGCCGGCCGCTGGCCGGCAACCACCAACCCCTCAGCGCGGCACCACGCTCAACGCCTGGATCCGCAGCGCGGTCTCGCTCAGCGCCGAAGAGGTCTTCGCATTGGCGGCAATCCGCCCCGCCTGCTCGGCCACGGCTTCCAGCGCCGCACGGATGGTCACCGGCGCCTCGCCCTCGATCACCGCCTGGGCGTCTTCCAGCTCCAGCTGCGCACCGATCCACGCGGCCAGCACCTCGAAACACTTCACGCTGACCGCGTCCAGCTGCGACGGTTTGGGATCCAGCGCGCACAGCGTGCCGAACAGACTGCCGTCGCGGCGCAGCATCGGCACCGAAATGTAGCTCTCAAAGCCGTACAGCGCCGGGGTGGGATGGGTGGAAAACACCGGGTGGATGCTGGCCTGGTCGAACTGCACGGTCTGGTGGTGCTGGCGGATCTCTTCGCAGATCGTGGTTTCCAGCACCAGGTCCTGCCCCGGCGCCAGGCCAAAGCCGATGCCGTCGTGTACCGCGCACGCCGTCCAGCGCTCGGTGGTGACCCGGGCGACCGCAACGAAGCGCATCGCGGTGAGCCGGCTGGCCAGCTCCAGCAGGCCCGGCAAGGCCGGCAGCTTCAGCAGCGCGGCGACGTCGGCCAAGCGCGGATCGCGCGAGGCCAACAAGGGCGCTGACACCGGCGGCGTCCAGGACAGGTCTTCAACGGGGTTTTCCAACGCCGCCATGCGCGCCGCCAGCACCTGGGCGGTGACCCGCTCGAACAGGTCGCGCACCGTCGCCGACAGGCCGCGCCCGTCACGGATATCGCCGACGAAGTGGATGCCCTGCCCCACCAGGCGCAGCTGCTCCACACCGTGGTCCAACCGCAGCGCCGGCCAGGCCAGCCGGTCGAGCATCCGCATCCACTCCTCGGAGGGAAGCGCGTCCAGCAACGCGGTGACGATCACCCGCGCAGGCGCAGGCTCGTCCTGCAGCCCCGGCAGATCGAATCCAATGACGCTGGGGAAGCCGGAACCGGTGTACATCGCAATCCTTGGCGGATAGCCGGCGATCGACCGGTCCGCGATACAGCGCCCACTCAAGTTGGGGACGTCAGCAGCGAATTGTCGCACTTATCGGCGAGACGGAGCGTGATGCCGTTGGAGTCCACGCACGGGCCCAGGCGCCGGGCAAGGGGCCGACATCATCCTCGATGCCGGCACCGCCTCGGATGGTCAGGGGGTTGCGCCCTCGGTGCGCGCCATCGCCGCATCGCTCAGCACGAAGGGATCGCGCCCCGCATCGGCAAAGCCGCCGCACACTGCATCGCCGGGGGCGACCGGATCGCACGGCCACTGGCTGCGCGGCACGCTGTCGACCTGCTCGAAACGCTGGCCATTCCAGACCACAAAGCCCAAGTGCGCGCGGCTCCACTCACCAAAACTGCGCGCGTCCGCAGGCGTCCCCGCCTCATCAAAGCGCACGTACCAGCGCATCGCGGGGCCGTATTGCAGCTTGCTACGGTCCAACGTCACCTCGCCGCCCTTGGCCGCGTAGCGCTTCTTGTCCGCCTCGCCCAGCAGCGGGCGGGCCGGCATCACCTCGGCGGTGATGTCCACCGGCGCCGCGTTGCCACTCACCCGGTAGACGCGCTCCTGCACGAAGGCCTGGCGGCAATCGCCGGCCGGCACGCGCACCGGCTCGGCCGCATCGGCGTCCAGCACTCGCCCGTCGACGCACTCGAACGGCGCGGAGACCAGATACACCGTGGTGTTGGCATCGGCCCCTTCGAACGAGCGGATCCACAGCCCGCCCTGCACCGCCAGGAAATCCGGCCGCTGGCCTGCGCCCGGCACCGCCTTGAACCAGGCGCGCTGGGCCACTTCACGCTGCCGCCAAACGCGCGGCAGGAGGATCTGTGCATCGGGGATGGCGACCAGCACCGCGGCCAAGTGGGCCGGCATGGTGCCTTGGCAGGCGCCGGTGAGCAGGTCGCCTTGGGTGGCCAGGCGCGCGGCCAGGTCGTTCGGGCAGCGTGCGCCGAGCTGGCGCTCGATGGCGTGATCGACATTGACGAAGGCTGGTTTCGGTGCGACCGCAGCGACCGGCGGCGGCGTGGCAACCTCGGCCTCTGCCATTACGGGCGTCGGTGCGGGTGTCGTTGCCGTCGCCGCGCCCGCGGCCGCAGCGTCAGCCGCTTCGGCGGCGGCGGTCTCCATGGCTGCGGCCGGCACAGCTTGCACGTTGGCTGCGCTGGCAGCTGGTGCCGGCGGCTCCGGGGATGCTGGCGGCGGCGTCAGTGCTGGCGTCGACTCCGGGGCTGGGGCTGTGGCTTCGACTGTGGCTTCGACTGCGGCTTCGCCGTCGGCCGCGACCACGCGCGTCGTCGGTACCGACACGCCGTCCACCACCGTCTCCACTTCCGCCGCATGCGCTGCCGCCGTCGCAACGTCGGCCCCTACCGCAGCAGAACTGGCAGGTGCTGCGGCCGGCGTCTGCACGTCGGCCGCTACGGGCGCTTCCGGCACGTCCGCAACTACGCCATGCGCACCCGCCACATCCGACGCCGGCACTGCGTCAGCCGGCACGGCCACATCCGATACCGCTTGGGAATCATCGACCACCGTGATTGCGGCATCCACCGCCTCGCCCGGATCACGTGCCACCTCAGGCTGCCCGATCGCGTCGATCACCGCCGCACTGGATTCGACCGCCGCGACCGGCGCGGGATCCGCTGCCGGCAGCGATTGCGCCTGCGCGCTGGGCATGGCGATGGCCAGCGGCAGCAAGAACAGCAACGACGCCGTCGAGGCCACGCGTGGAGCGCGACGGGCCGGGAAAACCAGGGTATTTCGCATCATCTCGTCCTTGAACATGGAGTGGAGTAACCGTACAGACGGGTACAACGACAAACCCTCGACGATGCGGGCACACGCAGACGATCCCCGTACGCGTACGGAGACAGACCACACGATTCACCGCCCCTGAAACACCGTCGACGCCGGCTGCCTGCCGGATTACTGACGCCCATACCCTACACCAAGCGTGAATTCCGCGTCATCCCGGCCCATGAAAATATCTGATAGCCGTCACAGCCCAATATCAGCGCCCTACAATCCATCGCGTTTGCAGCTATTGAATTTCTGCCGATTTCGCGGCCTTTAAACAAATTGACCTTGGTTCCGACCCTATACTCGGGCTTCGTCACCATGGAGCGGAGACTCGATGTCCGCCTGCCCTTTGCCGCCCTGCAACACGCGTTACGCGACAGGTTCCACGCCGCTGGCAATCTGCGGCGGATGCCCGGCATACGGGGCCGCCGAGGCCCGAGCATCGCAGCTGCAGCCCCTGCGTGGCGGCGCCACATCACTGCCCGCGCATTCCCCCATCGTCAAACGGAGACCGGCATTGCACCGTGTCCTGAAGATCTGCCTTGCCACCCTTCTGATCACCGCCTGCAGTCGTACGGAGAACACCATGAGCCAAGACCTTTCCACCGCCGCCGCTGAGGCCGATGTCGACAACGGCGGGCGCGGGCTGGCCAAGTTGAATCCGCAACCGCGCCAGGCCTATGAGGTGGTGCTCAAGCTACACAACGCACCCGGCCCGTTCGAGCGCATCGAAGGCGTCGCCCAATACGACGTGGCCAACGAAGCCGAATGCGGCCGCATAAACCCTGCCACCGGTACCGCGGGCCGCATCACCAGCCAGGAGCCGGTCACGCTCAAGCGGGTCGCCGACGACGAGTACCACGGCACGGTGTACCTGGATCAGATGCTGGACGAGGACTACTTCGGGCGCGGCGTCTGCCATTGGAAGTTCAGTGGTACTGGTGCGTTGCTCAAGGCCACTGGCGCGCATGAAGAAACCCGGTTCCTGACCTTCATCAATGCCGAGCAACTGATCGCTGGCGAGACGCTGACCCGCCACTACCCGCGCCGCGACTATCCCCGCGCCGCGCCAGTGGAAGGCCCGTATGGCACCACATCGATGGAGGACTATCCGGCCAGCGGCAAGGAAGACCCTACCGTCTACGTGCCGGAACTGCGTGACGCGCTGTTCTCGATCTCCGTGTCAGCCAAAGAGGCCAAACAATGACCGTGCCCAGCCAGGATTACGCGGCGCTGTCCGATGACGCGTACAAGGATCGAGCGGTAGGCCGTCGCGCACCTGGTGAAGAAGAACAGGTGACGCTAAATGGCCATAAATACATCGTGCTGGAGCATGTCGACAACCGTCGCAATGGATACCAAGGCACGGTCTATCAGCGTATAGACACCGACGAGATCGTGGTCTCCCATCGCGGTACCGAGCAGATTCTGCTTGATGGCGCGGTGACCGACGGCGCGATGGTGACCGCACGCACCAACCTGCAGTCCAAGGATGCGATCGCACTGACCGAGCGTGCATTGGATTACGCGCGCAAAGAAGGCGCGAACACCGGACACGCTCCCGAAGTCACCGTCACCGGCCACTCGCTGGGTGGCACCCTGGCCCAGATCAGCGCGCACCATTTCGACCTCAAGGGCGAAACCTTCAATGCCTACGGCGCCGCCAGCCTGAGCTACCGGATTCCCGAGGGCGGCAACCGCATGCTCAACCATGTCATGGCCGCCGACCCCGTCAGTGCGGCATCACCGCATTACGGCCAGGTGCGCATCTACACCAACGCCCAGGAAATCAACACCCTCGCTGCCTCAGGCTTCAGTAACAGCAAGTTGAATGCAATGATCCCCGACCGACCGTTGATCGCCGCGGCTGCGTCGCTGGGCTCGCACAAGCTCGGCAACTTCCTGGCCGGCGGCTCGGTTCTGGGTCCAGAGCAGGCCCGCACCCTGGCCAACACTAATGCCCGCATGATCGACGAGTACCGCGACGACATCGGCGAACGCCGCCGCAGCACCACCGTCATCTCGCGCGGCCCCGTCGGTGGCGCCGCCGACGTGATCGACCATCTGCGCGGCACGCTGCCGGCCGGTGAACCGGCACGACGTGAGGCCGAGAAGCGCCAGCACGGCCACACCAGCCTGCGCATGGACGACGCCGGCCACCCGGGCAACCCTTTGTTCAACGATGCGCAGCGTGGCGTGTACGCACAGGACATCCGCGTTGGCCGCACCCCGGACCCGTCCAGTGACCAACTGGCCGGCAGCCTGGCCGCACAGATGCACGCCGCCGGCGGTAGACGCATCGATTCAGTGGTGATGAGCAATGACGCGTCCAACACCTTCGCCGTGCAGGGCAAGGCCGACGACCCTGCGCATCTGCGCGTGAGCGTGAATACGATGCTGGCGCTGAACACGCCGCTGGAGCAGAGCAGCCGCAAGGTGGAGGAACAGGATGCCAGTCAGCGGGTGGAGCAGGACCGTCAGCAGGACCAGGTGCAGAGCAGTACGCGCACCATGATGGGATGAGACATGTGAGCTGTGAAACCGCGACAGCCATCACTGGAAGGGATGGCTGCTGTGTGTTTGCGTTGGACCTCAACGACCGGGCAAAGCAAAGTTCGCAGTGTGCAACTTAATCCCGCATTGCCGCAGCATTTATAGCGAAAACGTTAATGACGCACATCCGCCGCTCAATCGAAGGGCTGGAAGAAATGTCACTAGCTCTAGAACGCTTCGAACTTGGGTTCTGTACATGCTGAATACACGAGTTCGCATCCGCGGCCACCCCTAGATTGAGAGAGGTCTTTCGCTACCTGCTTGGCGATCTTTACTGTCGCGCCGCTGCCGAAATTCGTCCCTTGCGCACCGGAACTGCTAGTCGCGGCGCCCGCACATTGGTGCTTATACGTGAAGGCCACACCACAATCTTTAGCACCTGTGGCCTCGCACCCACTCATGGCAGCTTTCTCGGCATCTCTTTTCTTTCCCGACTGCGACACCCGAAGCGCCGGACTTAGACATGGCCATAGCACCCCACGTCTTAATCCATCGACCATTCGGCCTGGGCTCCGAATCTACGCTATCACCTCCGACAGGAATCGGCGCGCAACCAGGTGCTCGACTATCGCCTATCGGATACTGACCGGGGGGCAACGCCCCTCAGCGGATACGCACTCAGCGGTTAAGAAAAGTGCACAAAAGACAAAGAATGTGGAAATTAAACTTCCGGCTGATCTGTTCCGCATAGCTTAGACCTTTCGATAGCTCTCAAAAACGTTTAGTCATTAGACCTGGCAGCACCCAAGGTACTCGGTGCAGTTCTTGGCTCTCCTGTGGAAGTCTGAGGGATCGAATTCCGCACCATGCATCCGGAGTGAACGTCTGCGTCGCGTGCATCATTGTTCGCAGACGCGGGAGGCGTATACGAGTCCGGCGGCTGAACCTGCGGCCCCGGGGCGCCACCGGCACCGCCGATCTGCGAGTATGGCGAGACCACCCAGTGTGCCCTCGAAGAACATCGCCGCCATTCGGGGGGCAGTCAGGATCAGGGTCGTGAGGATCAGACCCATGCCGCCCTGCTGCATCGCTTGGCTGGTCATAACGTCACTGGCCGCGCCGGCCAACAGGAACTTGTTGACCAGTGCCGTTGCCCAGAACGACGCCGACACGCGGATCACCACATCGAACGCGATCGACACCATTGCCGACACCACGGCCATCGAGAACATGGTTCCTATTCCGTAGAACAACCATTTCTGGAAGAGT
>NZ_JALJRW010000001.1:304643-499812 GCF_024519465.1 Stenotrophomonas sp. Ste86
CCACGGCCATCGAGAACATGGTTCCTATTCCGTAGAACAACCATTTCTGGAAGAGTTGCTTGGTCTGGTGAACAGCAGGCACAGGATGAACAATGGCCCCAGGCCAATGAACAAGGCCACGGCAACCTGATAGAGCAGCAGCATGGAGCAGGCAGTTACCGCCGGGCCGCCGGTGCCCAGTCCGATGAACCACATTGCACGCGACTTGTCATGCTGCAGGCCGGGGTCATCCAAAACCTTGATGGCGTCGATGCTGGACAGCGCCACCTGCATCAACGCCAGGCTTTTACTGATCTGCTCCTCGGCGCTTTCGCCCTTGCCTGTCACCGCATGGGTGATCAGCCAGCCCACGTCCTCGGTCAGGAACTTGTTCTTGCTGGTGTCTCGTGCCCATCTTGGTGGCCACGCCATTCACGAGTGTAGCCCCAGCCTGTGAAATGCCACTAACTCTAGAATGCTTCGAATTTCGGCTCAGTGCATGCCGAATAAACTACATCGCAGCCCTTCCCGCCACGAGAGTCACACAGTTTAATCGCCACACCTTTGGCCAACGCCTCTGTCGCGGCACTACCAAAGCTCGTACCTGGGGTTCCAGACGCCGGCACTGCAGCAGCGGCGCATCGGTTCTTGTAAGTGAACGAAATCCTGCAATCGCTCGCCCCCGATCTAGAGCACTCAGCGATTGCATTTTTGGTGGCATCAGCTTTCCTGACCTCTCCGGTGACCGTTCCAGAGGCGCCCGTGGACGAAGTGGAAATGGCTCCCCAAGTCTTTAGCCAACGACCAGTTGCACGCGGCCCGTCATTGGTGCTGCCGCCCGCAGGAATCGGAGCACATCCTGGCGCGCGACTGTCACCGATTGGGTAATGCCTAGGCGGGCATCCGCCCTCCGCGCGCGCGCTCTCCGAGAAAGAGAGCACCGCACAAATCAACACAAACGAGGCCAACACACGTCTACCATAAGAAATAGAAATCACAACCTCTTTGTTCAGTGCTTAGCCCGAAGCCAAGAATCAGTTATTCCTCGCCGCACCGATATGATTAGGGGCGTGCCCGGGTCCAACAGAGTTGCCCTGCGACGGTGAAGTTCTGACCATCTGATTCGTTTCCACGTTACTGGTTTGAGCTTCTGTTCTCGCAGGCTGCGGCGGCGTATACGACCCCGGCGGCTGACCCTGCGGGCGCTCGGCTGACCAGCGGTACGGCCGCCTATCTGCGAATAAGGCATGAAGCCAACCAACGTACCCTGCAAGAACATTGCTGCCATAGGGGGGGGGCAGTCAGGATACGAGCCTTGAGGATCAAGCCCATGCGACCCTGCTGCGTCGCCTGGCTGGTCGTATCATGACTGGGGGCGCCATCCAACAGGACGTTGTTCTCACCAATGCGATTGTCCAGAACCACGCCTACGCACCTCAAAAAGCCTCAAATTCTGGATCCGAACAGGCCGAATAGACTGTACGGCATTCCAACCCGCCCCCAGCACGACACTTCTGCAGGGCGAGCTCTTTGGATGTGGCTTCATTGGCGGAACTTCCGAAGCTAGTCCCGCCCTTTCCGGAGCCAGGAACTGCTGCAGCAGCACACTGATTCTTATAGGTAAAAGCCACGTTACAAGCCTTCCCGCCGGAAGTCGCACATATGCTCACGGCTGCCTTCGACGCATCGGCTTTACTACGCCGACCGGTCGCTGCACCAGAAGCACCATCAGGGGAGAGAGCAATCGCACCCCATGTTTTTATCCATCGACCAGTAGGTGTGGGACCCGAATCGGCGCCCCCCCCCTCCGGGATAGGCGCGCACCCCGGCGCACGACTGTCGCCAATTGGATATTGACCTGGCGGGCAACGCCCCTCTGAAAAAACGTTTAGGGGCGAAAACAGAATTGCAAGAGTAAACAGTATTTTCTTCATACGAATCAATAGCTGATCACGAACGGCAAGAGGGACTCCCATTAGTCATCGCTCAGCATTCCCGAGCTTACTAGGGCCTCTACCGCTAGAATCCTATGAGGTCTGCGAAACCGTCCGACCGACGTGCTTCGAAGTGGATGAACCAGAGGAATGGTCATTTGCATTTGCAGCTTGCGGCGGCATATACGACCCCGGCGGTTGCCCCTGCGCTTCAGGCTGTGCCGCTACTGGAGAGAGCCACCAATCTGGGAGCATGCCGAGAACCACCCAGTGTGCCCTGGAAGAACATCACAGCCATTGGGGAGGCAGTCAGGATCAGGGTCCGTGAGGATCAAGCCCATGCCACCCTGCTGCATCGCCTGGCTGGTGATACCGTCGCTGTCCGCACCTGCCAACAGTGCGGTCGTGCCGAACGGCGCTGATGCGCCACTGGAGCAGAGCATCCACAAGGTAAAGGAACGACTGCCAGTCCGCGGGTGGAGCAGAAGGAAGAGCGCCTTGAATGCTCGATTCAATCACCCACCTTTTTTGATGTCCGGCATCACGGGGCAGGCCTATATTCTACATTCCGATACTACCTATCGGAAAGATTTGAACTCAGACATGCTACAAGCTGAGTAAATGACTTGACAACGCTGGCCGCCCGTCCCTCTTTCACAACTCTGTACGGCCAACGACTTAGCCTCATCCTCATTGGCCGCCGTAAACGTAGTGGATAGTCCTGGCTCGGCGGCTCCCTGTTTAGGAGACGGGTCAGCCAATGCAACGCATTGATTGTAGTAGGAGGTCCGGACTTTACATTTTGCACCACCCATCCGAACACACTCCGCCATAGCGGCAGAATTTGCATCGCGCTTGGACTTACGTGATTTTGAAACACCCGTTGCGAGTGATTGCCCTGGGGATGAAGGGGCCGTATCTTCTGCAATCGCACCCCAGCGGGTTTCCCACTTTCCAGTAGGAGTCGGCGAGCCCGACTCACCACCACCAACTGAAGCGCCGGGAATTGGCGCACAGCCCGGCGCTCTGTCGTCGCCGATCGGATACTGGCCAGGAGGGCAACGGCCCTCTGCCAGCACCACTGTAGGCACCAGCAAAAGCATCATAAATACGAGCACCGATTTCATCCAGAAAACTCCCATCTTCATCAAATGATACTAAGTTCCAGCTTTTCCGTACCTTCCGGTGTCCTGACCGGTCGGCCCGGAATTTGACACCCCTCCAATATTTCTACCCGAATTGTGTTGGAGCGGAGCTTCGCTGCCTTTGTGCTCCTCATTCCTCGCCTGAGGCGGCGTATAGGACCCCGGCGGCTGACCCTGCGGACCCGGCGCGCCACCGGCGCCACCTATCTGCGAGTATGGCGAGAAACCACCCAGCGTGCCCTGGAAGAACATTGCAGCCATTGGGGGGGCAGTCAGGATCAGGGTCGTGAGGATCAAGCCCATGCCGCCCTGCTGCATCGCCTGGCTGGTCATGCCGTCGCTGGCCGCGCCGGCCAACAGGAACTTGTTGACCAGTGCCGTTGTCCAGAACGACGCCGACACGCGAATCACCATATCGAGCGCGATCGACACCATTGCCGACAGCACGGCCATCGAGAACATGGTTCCTATTCCGTAGAACAACCATTTCTGGAAGAGTTGCTTGGTCTGGTCAAACAGCAGGCACAGGATGAACAGTGGCCCCAGGCCGATGAACAATGCCATGGCAACCTGATAGAGCAGCAGCATGGAGCCGGCGGTTACCGCCGGGCCGCCGGTGCCCAGTCCGATGAACCACATTGCACGCGTCTTGTCCTGCTGCAGGCCGGGGTCATCCAACACCTTGATGGCGTCGATACTGGACAGCGCCACCTGCATCCAAGCCAGGCTCTTATCGATCTGCTCCTCGGCGCTTTCGCCCTTGCCTGTCACCGTATGGGTGATCAGCCCGCCCACGTCCTCGGTCAGGAACTTGCTGATGTCGCGCCCGAACATGCCCATCGTGGTGGCTACGCTGATGATCAGCGCCGCGCGGGCCATGTTGGTAACGAGCACCATCATGGAGTCGCGGCTACGCCCGGTGATGATCCGGAAGCCCTGGATCAGCACCCACAGGGTCATGAGCGTGAGGGCGATACCGCCCACCCACTGCATCATCCGGCCCATCAGGTCGATGCCGAAATCACTGATCCGATCCCGCAGGAAGTCGAGGATCAGTTTGAAGAAAACGAAATCGCCGATCGATTGGACGCGCACGGCGTAGCCCAATAGATCCTGCAATCCGCCTGAGAAGTCAAAATTGGCAATCGACCCAATCGTCATTTCCACAATCCTTTGGTGATACCGCTACTGCGCGGGAGAAGGCAACGTGGCGTACCCGTTGCCCACTTGCCGTTCCTTCGTTACGTCACTTAACGCTGAGCGCCGCTTTCAGCGAAACCGTCTTGACCAGATCGCTGGCCATCCGCTTGGTGGGGTCGCCCTTCAAGGCCGCCTGGGCGACCACCTTCTGGTTGGCTTCCATCACTTCGATGTAGGCATCGTAGGATTTCATGCGGGCTTCCCAGCTCTGCGCCATCGCGGAGATGTCGTTGGCGGTACGCAGCGATTCGCTATCAGCACCCTGCACCGTGCCCTGATTGTTGTTGGTCAGGCGGATGCTGAGGATCCGGCTCAAGGAAGAGTTGATACGCGGAACAGTCTGGGACAGGAACTCGATCGCATCGTTGTACTTCCGGTTCTGCATCATCCGGATGTTGACGCAGATCTGGGTCTGCTGCTCTTTTACGTCTGCCTGCGGATTGAACACGAATACCTTGAACGCCGAGCTCAAACTGAAATCGAGTGCCTGGCCGCAGGTCTCGGCAACCAGATACTGCGGCGGGACCGGCACCAGTGGCGCGCCTTCAGGCAAGCCGAAACTGTTCACCGCCGCCTGCACCTGGACAAGCGCCTGGCGATACTGTTCCAAGGTACGGAGCCATCGGGTGTTCTGTTCCACATACTCGGCTGCGTCCTGCGCCTTGGACAAGCCAGCGGTGATCTGAGTCTTGTAGGTATTGATCTGATTGAGCAGGTGCTGGATGAGGCTGGTGCCGGTTTCCTGCACGGGGATCCAGGCACTGACGTTGGCGGTACCCAGCGCCATCACGGCAGCAACAGTCAATGCCGCAAGGCGCGGCGCGCGGCGGCGGGGCTGGGAGGGTTGCTTGGCATTGTTCATATCAGTCTCCATGGATCGGAAAGCGTTGTCTGCGGGCAGGCGGTCTGTGCGGATCAGGTAACAGTGTCGCGTGCCGCGACCGCCGCCTTGCCCGAGCCCTTTCGATGTTTGTAGAACTCACTCAACCACTGGTCCGGGGTGAGATCGGCCTGCGACACGCCTTCCTTGCGTGCCGCTTCGGCCAGCACCCGGTGCATGACCTCGATGTTGTCGGTGGAGGCGGAAATCACCGACAGGATGTCGTCCATGCCGCGCAGGTTGAGCTGGCAGACGCTGGCCGCATGGCCCTGCTTGACCAGGAAGCAGCGCGAGCGCTCGTCCAAGGCGGTCACCACCTTGAACTCGGCCTCGGTCAGCTTCAGGCCGTCGATGTAATCGGCGCGGCTGGCATTGGGATTGGGCAGCAGGATCAGGGTAGCGGTCTGTTCGATCAGTGCCGCGGCGATGTCGCTCTTCAGCGCATCTTCCGGGCTCTGGGTCGCGAAGATGCCCATGCCATTCTGCTTACGGATGGTCTTCTGCTTGTTCTTGGCAAACTCCTTCAGGCCACCCTCGCCGTCCAGGATCTTCCAGAATTCGTCCATCACGTAGATCAGCGGACGACCGTCGATCAGCGTTTCCAGCTTGTGCAGCAGGTAATTGATGACCGGCACGCGCACTTCGGGGTTGTCGATGATGTCGGTGTAGTCGAAGCCGATGATGTTGGCCCGGCTCAGATCGATGGTATCGACCGGGTTGTCGAACACCCAGCCAAGCGAATTGCCTGCCGTCCAGCGCCGCATGCGCGCGTACAGGCCGTCATCGCCCATGTTGGGCAGGCTCTTCTGGAAATTGGTCATGCTGCGCAGGTGCATCGGCGTGTCGAGCATGTTCTCGACGCCTCGGAAAATGTCCTCTTCCTCGCGTGCGCTGTACTCGCGCTTGCCGGCCAGTACCTTGATCAGGTCGGCGAGGAACTGCACGTTGGTCTCATTGTTCTCGCATTGGAACGGGTTGAAGCCAGTGGCCTGGCCGTTGTCCAGCGCGAGGTAGTTCCCACCGCAGGCGCGTACGAAGATCTCCGCACCTCGATCTTTGTCGAAGAAGAAGATGGTCGGCGACGGATCGTACTTCTGCACCTGGCTCAGCAGGAAGTTGATCAACGCGGTCTTACCGGTACCGGACTTACCGATCACCATGGTGTTGGCGATGGCCTTCTCACCCAGCGAATTCTCCGACGGGTGAGTGGCGTGGAAATTGAAGTAGTACGGCTGCCCGTTGGTGGTCTGCAGCGTGGTGACGCAGTCGCCCCAGGGATTGTTGTGCTGCTTGCCGGTCGCGAAGTTATGCAGCGGCGACAGCCCGAGGAAATTCAGCGAGCTGACGTTGGCAAGACGCGTACGGAAGCGCCAGTTGCCCGGGAACTGCGAGTAGAACGACGAGGTGACCGCAAGGTCTTCCTTGGTCGACACGAAGCCCGCATTGGAGAGCTCGGCTCGGGTCGAGGCGATGTTCTGCGACAGCTTTTCCTGGCTGTCGGCGTAAACCGACATGATGAAGTGATACTCACCCAGCACGAAGTTGCCCGAGGACAGCTGATCCATAGCCTGGTCAAGCTCGATGATCTGGCTGACCGCCTTGTCACCGGAGGAAATCATCATGCCCTTGGTGCGGTCCAGCACCTTCAGCGCATCCTGACGCCCCATGGGGCTGAACGAATGCGTGATGACGTACTCGAAATCGAGGTATTTCAACCCGTTGAGAATGCCAGGATAGGTCCCCTCGGCATACTCCTTGATATTGAGGATGGCGCCGAAATGATTGACGCCATTGGGCGTGCTGATCACGAAATCACCGGTCTTGGCCGAGAACATGTGCCGGCTGACCGGCAGATAGTCCTTGACCGGCGCGGAAAGCACCGGGACGGGCTCATCGATCCGGTTCAGCAGATAGCCGAAGAACTCCAGGGTCTCGGAAAACACCTGGCCGTTCTTGGCCTCGTACATGCCCATGCGGTACGGGGCATAGTCACGAATCACCGCTTCCACGTTACCGGCCATTTCCAACAGCTTGGCCACGGCTTGGTCCTGCTCGGCCTGCAGCTTGGTGACGTTGGAGGACTTGTCCATCATCCGCTTGCCGCTGACCACCGGGCGGTACAGCATGGTCAGGTACAGCTCGTTCTGCATGATCCGCTGCGAGGACAGCATGCCCATGTACTGATCGGACACGTCCTGGTTGAAGCGCTGGCCGAACTGGCTGCGTGACTTCAGCTGGCGCCTGCGACGAATGTCATGGACCCAGAAGGCCACGTTGACAAAGTCAGGCGCACGCAGCGTCTGCAGCAGTCGGTTGAACGTGTTGTGCTTGTGCTCCAGCTCCCAATCCTCACGCCCGACGAAGGGAAGCCCTTCGAGGTGCCAGGTCAACAGGAAATCGCCACCCGTGGTCTTGACGACCGTCGGCGCCACGTGGCTCGACAGGGGAATGAATTCGCTGATGGAGGTGTCGGGACTGAACATGCCTGGTTCCAATGGAGTGCTGCGGGGATCGTGCGTTTGTTGCACCGGGCAGGCGAATACTCGCCTGCCCGGCTTTCTGCCAGACACCTCAGACCGACGGCGGCTGCTTGTCGCGGTAGTGATTGGGCGTAAACACCCACATTCCGTCGTGTTCCTGGACGTTGCGCGCTTTTAACTTGAACTGCAGACGCAGACCGATCAGACGAAACACCATCTCATCGCGCTTGGCCATGTGCCGCATGATGAAGATGGCGATCGGAATGGTGATCAACAGCCGCATGTCGAAGTACATGCTGAGCAGCAACAGGCCGCCTGCGACCAGGAAGAACGGGACGTATGGAACGCCCAGAAACATCGCTGGCCGCGTGCAGCCGCGGAATACAACGTTCTTATGCACTGTAGTACTGGACAGCGTTGTACAGGGCAGTGGTGGCGCTGCCGGTGCAGGTCTTGGCCGAGTCACCCAGCAGCATGTTGGCGATCTGGCCGGCAGCGCCGATCAGCAGGCCACCGATCAGGATCGGCGCGACATCTGCAATGCGCTTGTGCGCGAAGGCGATCTGGTAGCCGGCGAAGATCACCGCGATGGTGACGACCGCGATCGAGGCGAAGTTCAGCAGCCCGTTGATGTTTTCGAAGAACCCGCAGACCTTCTTGTCGGTGCCGCCGAAGTTGGTCTGGGCAAACACGTCCGGCACGAAGGCCAGAGCGACGAAAGCGACGGCCATCAGCATGGTCTTCAGCGTGCGCTGGGCCTGGGTCAGATCGAGATTGGTACGCTTCATTGGTGATTTCCTTGTTGGTCTAACACAACTGATTCGGCCACACCGGGTGGTTGACCGGGCCACGACTTCGTCAAAACACGAAGGCTGCATCCCCAGCGGGAATGTTCTGCACAGGTGCCTGCGGCGCCGTACCGGCCTGCGCAGGCATTGCCTGGGGTGAATTTCGTTCGCTCCATGGACGCACGACCACCGGGCCGGCGGACTGCTGCGGCAACTGCATGGGAACCTCCGGCACCGGCAAGGGCGCCGCAACAGGGGCCTGCCGCGGCGGTAGCGCGCTGTCGAGCGCGCCCATGACCACCCGCGACAACGCCGCATCTGCGTTGCGTACCAAGCTGCCGCGCATCATGGCACCCGTGGAGGGATACACCTCGTACGCGCGCGCCGGATCCAGCGCGGCCTCGGCGTAAACGCGGGCGGCCTGCACCGTCTCCGGAGCGATCCGAGCGTTCATGGCGCTCTGCGCCTGGCTGCTGATCTGCGGGTGATGTGCCACATCGACCACGCGGCGCTGGCTTCGACTGACGACATCGATGGGCGCCACCGCACCATTGGCGGCCACCTGGTTGCCGCGCTGCCGTGCAATGGAGGCGAAAACCTTCTGCACATAGCCGTGCCGGAAACCGGTCGTAAAATTACCCGAGTAATAGCAACTGAAGGACTTGCCCCAATCCTGGCCTGAACGCCCGTAGCACTCGGCCAGGATCTTCGAGCCGGCCTGCAGGTTCGGGCACTGCTGGAACGCCTTCTCGTAGGAGTCCAGACCGTATTTGGCAAGGTTGTAGCGGTTGACCTGGGCCAAGCCGATGGAGAAGTTGTAGCCCTTCTCTTCAAGCATGCGCACCGTCGCCAACGCCTCGTCAAGCTGCTTGGGCTGACGAACGAGCGCACCACCGACAACGCCGATCGCGTACGGGTTGCGCGAGGATTCAACATTGATCACGTGCTGCATGACATCCATGGACACGGCCATTTCAGGACACGCCAGCGCTTCCAGTCCGGGCAACATCAGTCCAACCTCCATGCGGACGACATGTGACAAGCCACCTGTCCAACGTAGGGATGCAAGGCTTCGGCCTGCGTGAAATCCATATTCAGATTTTTGAAAGTCATGATGACCATCTCATCCTGCCTGCGCCAAGGCGCGCTCGGGGCTGAAATCGATGCCGGTGATGTAGCGACTGCCGGCGTGTGCCTTGATATGCACCACGATGTCGATGGTCATCATCAACAGGCGCTTGATCACGGCGAACTCCAGACCGGACCCTTCCGAAGACGCCTTGACCATCAAGGCCAGCTGGTCCCAGGTCTGCTCGGGGCTGCCGGCATGGCAGCTGGTAATCGATCCGGGGTGGCCGGAGGCGCAGTTACGGATGAAGTAGAACGCTTCGTCACCACGCAGCTCGGCCAGGATGATGCGCTCGGGCTTCATGCGCAGGCACGCCTCCATGCAGCTCTTGGCGGTGACATTGCTGGCGCTCTGCCCACCCTTCGAGTACAGCAGGTGAACCACGTTGGGCTGGCTGATGAACAGCTCGCGTGCATCCTCGATGGTCACCAGACGCTCGCTGGCCGGAATGTGGTTGACCAGCGATTTCATGAAGGTGGTCTTGCCGCTGCCGGTCGCGCCGGACACCACGATGTTCTTGCGGTACATCACCGCACGCCGGAAGAACTCGGCATAGTTGCGTGACTGCCGCAGCTCGACCAACTCGCTGTCCTGCTCGCTCAGCCCGGCGCCCTGCTCCAGGATCTGGTTGAAGAACCCATCGCTCTGATACTGCTCAAGCGTCTTGGTGTGCTTGGACGGCAAACGGATCGTGATCGACACCTTGCCGGCATCGCACGCCGGCGGGATCACGAACTGGGCACGCTGTCCGGTCGGGAACGTCAGTGACACCACCGGATCGGCATCGGTGATGCGCTGCCCGGTGTTGCTCTCGTTGACCACAGCCGTGCAGAACTGACGCGCACGCTCGAAGGTCAGCGTGGGAACTTCCACACGCTGCCAACCAGCATTGGTTTCCAGGTACACCTCGCCCGGACGGTTGATACAGATTTCCGTCACATCGGGCGAGGTCATGTACTGGTGAATGCCCAAGACCTCGTACTGGTATCTCAGGAATTCACTGGAAACATCGGCGACAGGGGCCACTTCGGCGTCCATGGTTGATCCAGAGGGTCAGCGGCGCTGCGGCAGCACGTCGCTGAAATCGACGTCCTTTGCCACATAGACACTGACCACGGTGCCTTGGTTGATGGTGACGGTGGGCGGGCGGCGTTCGCTCAACGCCTCGTTGGCCAGACGCTCCATGCTCCGTGCGGTGGCACTTTCATACGGCGACTGCACGGCCAGCCCACTGCCGGTAACGGTGGTGGTTTCCGGGCCGTTCTCGGCAGCGGCGTACTTGAAGGCGTCGGCGATCAGACTGATCATCAGCGCCGAGGCGATGCGGCTACCCCAATGCGCGCTGTACTGGCCCGGGTGCCCGGCGCCACCCAGCTGGTCGATACCCGGGCTGGACATGGCCACATCAATACCGTTCGGCGTGGTGATGCGGTCCCAGATCACTTCCACGCGCTTGCCGGCCGGACCACCGCCGTAAGCGCCGTAGATCTTCGAGCCCTTGGGCAGCAGCAGGCTGCGGCCGTTGATCGAATAGACAGGCTCGGTCAGCAGGCACGAAGTGTAGCCGGCCAGGTCGGTGATGATGCGGGTTTCAAGCACGCAACGCAGATAGGTGCCGCGCACCAGCAACGCATCGGGCGAGCGGATGAAGCTGGCACTGGAGACATCGTCCACGTCCGGCCCGCGACGCACCCTGGCGGGTGCTGCCGCCTGATTATTGGGCAACTGGGCCAGCATGGCACGCGTGTAATCGTCCATGCCCTGCCCGCCATTGGCACCGCGGCCGTCCTGGGCGTCACCGCCACCGACACCACCCCCGGAGCCGATGCGGCGATCCAGCAGACTTGGGCCGCGATCGATTTCGCGTCCGGTGTCGGACGGCGGCACGAACAGCGGCGTGGAATCAACCGACTGCGGCGGCGGCAACGGCGGCACCATCTGGATCGGTTCGGCAGCGGCAATCGGCGGCGGCGGCGTTGCGGTGGGCAACTCCGGGGTGGTGGCGCGCGCGGTCTTGTTGCCTTCCACGGGTACGTCCTGGTCACCGCTGCTCTTGCGCAGCAACAGGAAACCCACTGCGATGACCAGTACCAGGATGCCACCCAGGAACAGCAAGGCCTTCCGATTCAGGCGCTGCTCTTCGGCAGAACGCAAGGTTGGCGCCGCTGCATCCAGATTGGGATTGTTGTCACCTACGTTCTGGCCGTAGTACGGGTTGTTGCGGTTCTCGGCGCTGTCATTGACGTCGCGG
The DNA here is from genome assembly GCF_024519465.1 of Stenotrophomonas sp. Ste86. GTDB lineage: Bacteria > Pseudomonadota > Gammaproteobacteria > Xanthomonadales > Xanthomonadaceae > Stenotrophomonas. Next base: position 316,430 of record NZ_JALJRW010000001.1, read on the forward strand.
CCGTAGCCACCGTCGTTGTTCGGCTCGTTGTCGGGGATATTGTTCTGGCTCATTTCTTCACGTTCCTTCGCAGACCGACGACGTTGTCACCGTGGCGGATCACCAGATAGGGGTAGGTCCCGTGCACGATCAGCGAGTTTCCTTCCACCGTGGTATTGACCACGAAGTCCTCACCGTATTCGGTTTCACGCCCGAACACCGCCGGGAAGATCCCGGTCTTGTACTCAGGCGATGTCGGTAGCTTGATATAGGTGAAGCGGCCGTCATCGTAGGCGTTCACCGGAATCAGCCACCCCATCTTCTTGGCGCGGCGGGTCGAGTAGGAGTAGTCGAAGTTGTACTGGCGGTCCTTGGCCAACTCCGAACTCAGCAACGGCTTGACCTCCTCTTCCACCGCCTGCTGCGCGGTGCCGAACTCGGTATCACTGGGATAGCTGAAGGCGATCTTGTACTGCACGCCTGCGCGGCGCGCCTGCTCCAGCTGGCGCCAATCGGTCGCCACCACCTTCAGTTCGAAGATGTACGAATGGGTTTCCGTACGCACCATCATGTTGGTGTCGACGTCGACGTTCTTCGGCTTGAGATAGAACACGTTCTCACGACGGGTCAGTTCCCACCCGCTGCTGAAGCCGGTGCTGTAGTCCAGGATCTTCTCGTTCGGGCTGAGTTCGATCTGGGTCGTCAGACCCAAGCCGGTGCGAACCGGATAGATCCGGTCTTTCTCGTACTCGTACTGATCCACCGCCTGCGCCGCCACGGGCGCAGAGAACAAGGACATCATCGGCACCAAGGCCAATGCGGCCCACCATACTTTGTTGCTACTCATCGGTTGCTTGCTCCCTCAGCAGTTCCGGTGGAAATCCTTTGACCCGGCACTTGGGCCGGCGCTACTTGTCCTGGTATCGCCTGACCCGGCATCGGCTGCCCGGGCACTGTCTGCTGCATCGGCTGCCCCGGAACCTGGCCCGGTACAGCGGGCACCTGACCTGGGACGCCCGGCACCTGACCTGGTACGGTCTGCACCGGCGCCGCCACGGGTTGCCCGGTGGTCGGATCGATCATCGTGGCCGCGGCCGGATTGTTCGGGTCGTACACCGGGGCAGCGGGTTGCGCCTGCGCCGCCTGTGCTGCCATGGCCGCGTCATCGGGCACCGGCACGCCACGGGCGTAGTCGTTGTCCACGCGGTATTCGGTGACATAGAAAGAGAGCGGATTGAGGATGCGGTCCTGCTCGGTCAGGGCCAGGTCCGGCTTGTACTCGAAGCGCATCGTGACCAGCTGGTTATCCAGGAACTGTGCCACCCCCGTGCGCTTGTCCAGCAGGCTGCGCTGGATGCGCACCGAAGCGCCCTTGAAACTGCCGTTGCCCTCGGCGCCCAGCGGCGTAATGCTCAGGATCTTGACCCGGATGGCCTGGTGGGTGCCGTACACGAACACCGGATTCTTCGGGTTGTTGCTGGCATAGCGCTGGTTCATGCTTGCCGCGACAGGCTCGGAAGACATGGTGAACACTAGGTCCCAGTCGCGCAGCCCCATCACCGCCGAATCGAACGACTCGCGCGCCATGATGTACTGGGCAACATTGCTGCGATTGATCGCTTCGTTGGCAGTGATGCCCTGCTCGCCATAGGTACCCGTCAGACGCGCCACCGTGGCATTGCCGGTATACGCATCGGCCATCACCAGGAACGGCACCTTCTCCTTCAACGGCAGCATGTAGTAATAGCCACCGGCCAGGGCAAGGGACATCACCAGCGAAGCACCCGCCACCCACCAGGCACGACGTTCGCTGCGGCGCGCCATGTCTGCGACAGTCAACTCGTAGCTCACCGCCTTCGCGACGGCCTGGTCGACTTTCGGGCTGTTGCCTGCGTCCTTCTTTCGGAACATGGAATTCATCCGTACTGCTGGAACATCAAAGGGCATGGCACCCCGGCGCATTGCGCCGGGCACCTCACATCAGCGTTGGAACGAGACCATCAACTGCCGTGCGACGCATCGGCGCCGACCTGGGACACGCTCGAGGCCACGCTCTGCACCACGATCTGGTTGCCGACGATGGACACCGACACACCCTGCGCCGAATAGGCGCTGCTCAGGTCGATCACGGCCTGCTGCGGATTGGTGGTGCTGATCGTGGAGACCACGCCGTACAGCGTGTAATCGGAGCTGATGCGGTAATCCAGGGTCATCCCCGAATCCTTGGCCCAGCGCTCGAGCATGGTCTTGAGGGTGCCGTCCATCGGCGTGGCCTGGTACACGTAGCTGGTGTACAGCGGAATTTCCATCGTGGTGCTGGCAAAACGGTTCACCGGCTTCCAGCGACCACCGATATCCGGCGCCGGCTTGGTGGCACAGCCGGCCAGCATCACAACGGCGGCAACGGCGATGAAACCCTTTGAGATATGCGGATGCTTCATACGGACTTCCCTTTGACGTACGGAATAGCGGATCTACTGGAATTGGAGCAACGACAACCGACGCCGGCGGGTTACGCCGAGCGTGCAGGTATCGATTGCAGATGCAGCCGAGCATCATCGGTGGATGATGCGACCGGGCCCCCGCCCCGCCCCTGCAGCCCGTGGCTGCACGTCTCGATGTGAAGGCGTCCCGGACAATTTGCCCGGCCCCGTCGCCTCACTTCGGCACCAACATCACGTCCAATTCGAGAAAAGCCGTCCATGTTCCCCTTGGCAACTGCTTCAGCGCCGTGTCTACGACGCCGTACTAAAAAACGAAGTTTTCACACCGCATAGAACGGCCATCACAAATACGATGCCACACCTACGCGTCAATCCAGTGTCAAAGAATAAACAAAAACTGTCTGAAATTGTCGAAACCTTGACGCACATCACACGTCTTCACGCGCACTTGGTCAGATCTGAAGATTTGGTACGGTGGTCTTGGGGAGCAACCGCGAGGTGAAATAGCGGTCCTTGTAGTACTTGATCTTGTCGCACTTGACCGGGTGCGGGATGCCCTCGTACAGGAAGACCTCATGGTCGTTGCCCATGGCCTTCAACTCCTGCGGCAGCATCAGCGCGCGCCGCTCTTCGGTGAAGTTGTGGGTCTTCTCACGGGCATGGGTGACGTTCTTCTTGCGGATCGTCGTGTACCCGAGCATCTCCGAGTAGTCGTTGGCATCCTGCTGCTCACGCGGCGCATAGAGGATCTGCAGCGCGTGGTTGGTGATGATGGTGCGCGAGACGTCGCGGCCGTAGGTGGCGTCCAGCTGGGCCATCGACTGGATGATCGGCAGCAGGCGCACGTTGTAGCCGGCCATGTAGGACACCGCCGAGGCGATGATGTCGACCTTGCCGATGGCGGTGAATTCGTCCATCAGCAGCAGCACCTGGTACTTCAGGTCCGGGTTGGACTTGGGCAGTTCCTTGGTGTTGAGGTTGATGATCTGGCTGAAGAACAGGTTGATGATCAGGCGGCTCTCGGCCAGCTTGTTGGGCTGGATGCCGATGTAGATGGTCATCTTCTTCTTGCGCAGGTCGGTGAGCAGGAAATCGTTGTCGCTGGTGGCCTTGTCCAGCACCGGGTTGATCCAGGCGTTGAGCGGTTCCTTGAAGGTGCCCATGATCGAGGCGAAGGTCTCATCGGCCTGGGACAGCATGTTGGCGAACGCCGACTTGGCGTTGCTGCTCAGGAAACGCTGACCGGACAAGGCCTTGAGGTACTTTTTCAGGTCGCTGCCGTCGCCGGTGGACAGGCGGAACAGCGCCCCCAGCGTGGGGGTGCCCTGCCCGCCCGGGAAGCCCATGCGGCGCTCGTCGTCCCAGTTCTCGAACAGGTACAGGCTGAAGGCCATGAACGCATTGCGCGCCTGGCTGACCCAGAACTTCTGGTCGTCCGAGCCGTCCGGGTACAGCATCGCGGCGATGCTCATCAGCTCCGACACGCGGAACGCGGGGTCATCGGACACGTAGCTGAGCGGGTTCCAGCGATGGGTGCGTCGGTCCTCGGCGAAAGGGTTGAACAGGAACACTTCCTGCCCCTGGCTGGCGCGCCAGCCGCTGGTGAGGTCGAAGTTCTCCTGCTTGATGTCCAGCACCACCACCGATTCGCCGTATTCCAGCAGGTTCGGGATGACCACGCCCACGCCCTTGCCCGAGCGGGTCGGCGCGGCGAGGATCACGAACTGCTGGCCACTGAGCCGCACCAGCTTGCCGCCGAAGCTGCCGACCACGATGCCGTTGTCGGTCTTCTTGAACAGGCCGTGCTTGGCCAGATCGGCGGCCGCCGCGAAGCGCGCATCACCGTGCAGCGACTTCTTCTTCGGCTTGAACACCAGGAACATCACGACCAGGTACAGCAGCAACGGCAGGCCGAAGCCAAGCACGCCGCCGAGCTTGATCTTGGTCACATAGGGGGCCACCGCCGGCTGGTCCAGGGCCTGCACATACTGGTAGTACGTGTTCCACTTGAACAGCGCGGTATCCAGCCCGAGCAGCAGCAGGGTGAGATACCCGGCAAAGCAATAGCCGGCAAGCACGGTCACCAGGGTCAGCCCTGCGGCGACAACGATCTTCTGCGTGGACAATCCCCAATCCTCCATGATGCGTCCCCCAAGGACGCTACGACTAGCGCCGACGCTTTCGCGATGTCGTGCGCTTTTCTACGATTTCGTCTTCCACGCTTACCGCTTCATCCTTCGCCAGCAACCGCTCCCACTGACTGTGCGCATCGTCGAGCGACACGACCTCGGTGATCCTGGCGCCTTCAGAGGTGAGCACGGCGAAGCCGAACACATCCGCCGGACTGTACACCGGTGAATTTGTCAGGGCCACCAGTTGATAGCGCCCTCTGGACTGCAGTGGATGCGGATACTCGACCATCAGCGATGCTCCCCGGCCAAGGACCTTGGCGCGCATGCTAAGCGAAGCAGCACGTGATGCCAATCAGAAAAATCTGATGAAGGCCATGTGAAGATTGGCAGGGGCTGCCCCAATCTGTGAACTCCGTCGGCGCCGCTCATCGGGAGAACTCGCGGTGGGACGGCGCGTCGGATGGGGGGAGCAAGGCAGCATCCAACGCGTGGGATCGCTGCAGTGATGTCGCCAGGTCTGGCACGGCTTCTGACAGATCCATGCTGATCCGGTAGCCCGGCGGAAAGGTCTGTGAGACGAATGCGTGGCCGTCATGGATCTGGGCCTGGAGGCGGTCGATGGCAGTGACGCCGCTCTCCTTGGCCAGGACCGTGGCATGCATGACTTGTTCGTCGGACACCGAGGACGGTAGCCTGTCGCGAATGGCAGCGTACAGCGCACGATCCGGATGTCCCGGACCCGGCGGCACCGCCGCAACCGGCTGGTCCTGCCCGGCCGCAATCGGTACGGCCCGCGATGGGAAGCGTGCACGCAGGTGCGGATCGACCGCTTCGGCGTTGTAGGGGTCTTCGACCTTGTCGACCTGCCCCTTGGGCACCAGCCGTTCGATGTAGCCATCCGGCGTGCTGCGGTCGACCTTGGACCCGAGCCGATAAAGCAGTGCCCCCTCCTCCGAACGGTGCACCACAGTGAGACGTGGGTCATCCGGTTCCGCCTTACGTTGCAGCAGGGGCGTGTCACTGAGGCCGTTGAGATAGTCGACCATCAGGTTGCCACTACGGATCCCGAGGCCGTCGCGGTGGTAGCCGCCGCCGATGTCCACGTGTGCGCCGGCGACGCTGACGCCCAGGAAGCGACCGTCGGCGGACAGGCCGGGGTCGATGATGTGGGTGGAGCGGAACAGGCCGCGGCGTTCGTCGTCGGCAATGATCTGCAGGCCGGACAGCACTGACGGGGGCAGGCGCCGGTCGTGGTCGCGCGCCGGCTCGCCGGTCCCCACCGGGTCGAACAGGCCCACCGCCTGGGCGACCTGCCCGGGTGCCACCAGCGGCGGCCGGGTGTACTGCACGTCGGTGATCTGGCCGTGCGAATCGCGGGTGTAGCGCGCGCCGGAGGGGTCCTGGATGCCACGCTCGTGCACCAGCCGGGCGAAGCCGGCCGCCTGCTCGGCACCGCGGCTGAAGCCGATGTCGGCGACGCGGATCTGCACCTGCGGATCGTCGGCACGCCACTGCTTGGCCTGCTCGATGAACTGCCGGTACATCTGCTCCAGGCGCTCGTCGTAGGTGTGGCCGCGGGCGCCATCCCAGGCACGGTCGATCAGGTTGTCCTGGGTGCCGGGGCCGGCGACGTAGCCGGCGCGCACCTGGGTCTGCCCCGATTCGTTGAGCGCCTGGACCTGGTCGCGGATACGGGCCACGTTGGTGGCATGCCCGGGATCCTTGTCGGCGTCGCTGCCGGTGCCGTCGAAGGCGGCGACATACAGGCGTTCATGGGGATCACCGACGTGCAGCAGGACAGGCACCTGCAGGGTGCCCAATGCCCGGCGGGCGTCGGTGTAGCTCTGCAGCCGGGCGGCGTCGGCCGGGTAATGCGATACCCCATCCTCGCGCAGGCCGTCGCGGCCGATTCCATGTTTGTCGTCTGGCATATCCCTGCCCCGTGCTTTAGTAGGTCCGGTGCCACGCTTCGATCAGATCGGCGCGGAAGTCACTGTCCGGGTTGCCCGCCACCTGCAAGCTGCGGGTGGGAATGAACATTTTCATGAACACCCGCACGGTGCGGTCGTCCACTTCAATGAAGATGCTGGGCTCGCCGGCCGGGCCGACGAAGGCACCGTCAGGGATCTCCTCCCCCGGCACGCGGTGCAGCACCTTCTGGTCGGCGAAGATCGCGCCGATGTCCACCTCTGCCTGATGCTGGCTGCCATCTTTGGACGTCCAGCGCAGCTGCGCCGGCGGCGGGAAGTTGCGCACGCCGATGTGGCTGGCAAACCCCCAGCGATCGCGGTGGCCATCGGTGGCCGCTGGCGAGGGGGTGTCGAGGTGGCTGCGGGTGAGCTCATCGTCTGCGTAGACCACACTGCAGGTGAGCGTGTCATAGCAGTGCGCGTCGACGTTGTGCTGGACAAAGCGCAGCGGGACGCTGTTGCCTGCCGCCGGGGGCGATGTCGCGGCCTGGGCCGGGGAACTCATGGTGGATTGGCATCCTGCGGCAAGAAAAACGACCAGGGCGATCAGCAGCGACCGCCGGAAAGGACCTGCCTGGGGCAACGAACGCATGCAAGGACCCCAGCTGGAAGGAGCGTGCCTGGCCGCACCGGAGACACGGCGCGACCGGACCCAGCCTAGCGGCGGTGTCACGTCAAGTGCAACTCTGGCCGGGCGACACCCTGTGGTGCTGCAAACTGCCATCTCCACCGGCTAGGCTTGCAGGTTGCGCGGAGGGTTGCTCCGCATCGACGTCAGGGAAGGAGCACCTATGCAGACCGCGAGCCTGTTGTGGGGACTGTTGATGGGAGTGATGGCGGTCATCTGGCTGCTGGTGCCGTTCGCGGTGTTCGGGATCAAGGGGCTGTTGCGGGAGATCCTGGCCGAGCAGAAAAGGACCAACGAACTGCTTGCCTACGGGCCACGCGCCCAGATTCCGGAGGCGCCCGAGGCCACGCCGATCCCGCTGGCCCGGCGCTATCCCTGAGCCCCTCGGCCGCGGCGGCAGCCGGTGGACGCAGCGCTGCGCCCGCGCGCTCCTCGCGCTGGGGGCCGCTTCAGGGCGGGCGGACCACAGCATTCCATGGTGCACAGCGCTCATGCTGCGGCGCAGCAGTACAATAGCCGACCGAACCTGTCCCACATTCCGCCCGTATGAGCCCCTCCCCCGTTCCCTTGGCCGCGCGCCTGACCCCGCGTCAACGCACTTTCATCCTGCTGGCCCTGTCGCTGGGGGGTTTTGCCATCGGGACGAGCGAGTTCGCCAGCATGGGCCTGATGCTGGAGATCAGCCGCGGGTTGTCGATCAGCGAGACGCAGGTCGGTCATTTGATCAGCGCCTATGCCATCGGCGTGGTGGTCGGCGCCCCGGTGCTGGCCTTCGCCGGCGCCGGCTATGCGCGGCGCAGCCTGCTGCTGGCCCTGATGGCCTTCTACGCGGTGGGCAACCTGGCCAGCGCGCTGGCCCCGAACTACAGCACGATGCTGCTGGCCCGCTTCGTGGCCGGTCTGCCGCACGGTGCCTACTTCGGCGTGGCGATGCTGGTGGCCGCAGCGATCAGCCCGCCGGCGCAGCGCGGCGCGGCAATGTCCAAGGTGCTGCTCGGCCTGTCGGTGGCGATCCTGGTCGGCAATCCGCTGACCACCTGGCTCGGACAGCAGTTGAGCTGGCGCACCGCCTTCGCCCTGGTGAGCGTCCTTGCCATCGCCACGGTGGTGATGATCGCGCGCTTCCTGCTGCCCGACCCGGATGAGGTGCGGACCTCGCCGATGCGCGAGCTGCGCGCCTTCAACCGGCCCCAGGTGTGGCTGGCGCTGGCGATCGGCTCGGTCGGCTTCGCCGGCATGTTCTGTGTGTTCACCTATCTTGCCCCGACCCTGGTCCAGGTGACCGGCCTGGCCGAGTCGTGGATGCCGCTGGCAGTGGGCATCTTCGGCGTTGGCGCGATCATCGGCAATGTCGCGGGCGGCTGGCTGGTGGACAAGTTCCATTTCCGGGCCGCGGCAGTGGTGCTGCTGTGGTCGATCGTGGTGCTGCTGGCCTACCCGATGGCCGCGCAGTCGGTGTGGAGCCTGTTCCCGATGATCATCGCGGTGGGCACGATGGGCGCGCTGGCCGCGGTGCTGCAGACCCGGTTGATGGATGTGGCCGGTGAGGCGCAGACGCTTGCAGCCGCCTCCAATCATGCGGCGTTCAATACCGCCAACGCACTGGGACCGTGGCTGGGTGGCATGGCGATCGGGGCCGGCTTCAGCCCGGCAACGACCGGTTACGTCGGTGCGGCCACCGCACTGGGCGGCCTGCTGCTGTGGGGCGTGGCGGTGCTGGTGGACCGGCAGTCGCGTGCGAACGCGGCGCCGGCCTGCCGCTCCTGAGCCGAAGGCAGCCGACCCTGGGTCGGCGCTACCGGTGGGTCGGGCGCTTGCCCATGAAATCTGAGCGCACGGTGCGGGATTTTCCTATCATTGGGGGCTGACCCACCGCCGCACCGCAGGGTGCCGGCCGCTTTCTGGAACCCTTGATGACCCAGCTCTGGACCCCTTCGCACTGGGGTCGTCGCTTCACGCGCACGCCGCAGTGGCAACTGCGCCTGGCTGGCGCGCAGATCGAGCTGCAGGTGGATGACCGGGTGCTGCCAGTGCCGATCACCGCACCGCCCTCGGTGCAGCTGCGTCGCGGCGTGTTGTGGACACGCGTGATCCTGTTCCCGGGGCAGCCCGATGCGCTGCCGCTGGATGGCCTGCCCAATGCGCAGGCGCGTTCGTTGCGCGCCGCGCTCGCCGCCCTTGAGCAGGCGCGCGCGCAGAATGAGCAACTGCTGGATGCCGATGCGTCGCTGCTGGCGATCCGTGCGTGGCTGGCGCAGGCCGACGCGGCGCTCGACCAGGCCGATGCGCAGGGTCGCTGGTTCACCCATGAGCAGCAACAGGCGTTGCTGCGGCGTCAGCCTGACCTGCCGCTGGACGACGACGCGCTGTGGGCGGTGTTCGACGATCCGCAGTTGCGCGCGCAGCTGCAGGGCGAGCCGTCACGGATCGAAGCGGAGCTGCTCCGCTACGGCGCCGACTGGCCGGCGCTCTGGGCAGCGCGCAACGAAGCCCACCTGCAACGCGAGCTGGACTACAGCGGCGACCTGCTCGACCGCGTGGAGCGGCAGCCGCTCACCGGTGAGCAGCGCCGTGCGGTGGTGTGTTTCGACAACCGCGTGCAGGTGGTGGCCGCAGCCGGTTCGGGCAAGACCGCCACGATGGTGGCCAAGGCGGCCTACGCGATCGACCGTGGGCTGGTCGCGCCGGAACGGATCGTGATGCTCGCCTTCAACCAGGAAGCGGCCGCCGAATTGCAGCAGCGTAGCGACGCAGCCCTGCAACGCCTGGGGATGGACGGGGTCCGCGTGGAGGCCCGGACCTTCCATGCGCTGGGCCGGCAGATCATCGGCAAGGCCAGCGGGCGCATGCCCGAGGTGCCGGCATGGGCGGTGGATGCGACCCAGGGTTTCCATAAACTGGCCGACCTGGTGGACGTACTGAAAGACCGGTCGCTGCCGTTCCGCACGCAATGGGACATGTTCCGGCTGGTGTTCGGGCGTGATCTGCCCGCGCAGGGCGAGGTCTCGCCCGCCGATGGCTGGGAAGCCGACGGCACGCCGTTCCTGCAGACGCTCAACGGTGAGCGCGTACGCGGCATCGAGGAATGCGTGATCGCCGACTGGCTGTTCTACAACGGCGTGCCATACCGGTACGAGCGCCAGGGCGCGTTCGACCCGGTCGCCGATGCGTACCGCGCCCATCCGCCGGCGTTCCAGTACCCCACCATCGGCGTGTCGCATGCACATCTGGCGCTGGATGCCGATCGCCACGACGGTGCGGCTGTCCAACGGTCCCATGCCGATCAGCTCCAGACCACCTCGCAGCAACTGCGCAGCGGTGCGTTGTTCACCGAACTGGGCCAGGCGTTGTCGCAGCGGGGCATCGTGCTGGACCCCAATCCGGACCGGGAGCTGCCCGACGGTGGCGCCCGGCCGATGCCCGATGCGGAACTGATTGCGCTGGTGCGCACCTTCATCAGCCACGCCAAGAGCAACGGGCTGTCGATGGCCGACATGGCGCAGCGCCTGCGCGCGATGCCCGAGGACCAGTTCAAGCACCGGCACCGCCTGTTTTTGCAGCTGGCCACGCCGATCCTGCAGGCCTGGGACGCTGCGCTGGCCGCCGAGCACGCGATCGATTTCGAGGACATGCTCAACCAAGCTGCGGCGTACGTGGAACAGGGGCATTACCAGCCCCCGTACGAACTGGTGATGGCCGATGAGTTCCAGGACGCCTCGCGCGCACGGGCGCGGCTGTGCCGGGCGCTGGTGCAGGCACCGGGGCGGCACCTGTTCGCGGTGGGCGATGACTGGCAGTCGATCAACCGCTTCGCCGGCGCCGACGTGTCGATGATGACCGGCTTCGTGGCGTGGTTCGGGCAGGGCCAGGTGCTGCAGCTGCAACAGACCTTCCGCTGCCCGCAGGCGCTGTGCGATGTCTCCAGCCGGTTCATCTCCAGGAATCCGGCGCAGATCCGCAAGCAGGTGCGTTCGCACACCCCCGCGCAGGGTCCGGTGCTGCAGGCATTCCAGGTCACCCACCGCGACCAGCTCCAGGATGCGGTCGGCCAGTATCTGCAGCAGCTGCAGCGCCAGCTGCTCAGCGGCGAGCGCGCGCCGGGCCGGAACGGCAGGTTGTCGGTGTTCGTGCTGGGCCGTTACAACGCCGATCGCGCGTTCGTGCCGTCGGATTGGCAGGCGCGCTTCGGGCAGCACATGGACGTTCGCTTCCTGACTGCACATCGTGCCAAGGGCGCCGAGGCCGATATCGTGATCCTGCCGGCCATGCTGGAGCGCAGCTTCCCCAGTACCCGCGCCGATGATCCGGTGCTGACCCTGGCCATGCCACAGGCCGACACCTGGCCGCTGGGCGAAGAACGCCGGCTGTTCTATGTGGCACTGACCCGGGCGCGACGTACGGTGGCGATGTTCACCGTGCGCGGAAAACGCTCGTCGTTCCTTGGCGAATTGATCGAGGACGGCGCGGTGACGGTGACCTCGCTCGCCGGACAGCCGATCCAGGAACAGCCCTGCCCGGCTTGCGACGGCGGAGTGATCGTGCAGCGCAGTGGGGCCTACGGGACGTTCCAGTCGTGTTCGGGCTATCCGCGCTGCCAGTACAAGCCACGGCAAGCGACCACGTTGCGCCCCGGCCACGCGACGGCGCGCTGAGCCCGGGCGCAGGCGTCATACCGCTCAGGTTCGGTGGCGGAGGACTACCATGTAGCTCCTCCGGTGGTGCAGTGGTTACAGATGAGTGGCGGAATCAAAATGCGCAGTGCGGTCGGCAGCCAGGGCGCGGTACACGGGCTGGACGCGCTGCAGAAGCGGCACGAGACCGGTCAGACCCTGCCGACGCTGTTGTGCGATGGCCAAGGCTGCGGGGTGCCGGTCCGGTTTGTCCCTGCGCACACGCAACGCGGCACGGACCGCCACGCCGTGGTCGAGATGCCGGGCTACATCACCCTGGACAAGGGCGCCGAACACGTGCCGGGCTGCCGCTACAACGCCCCCGGTCGGCTGGCGGCGCTGCTGGCGAGCGTGTCCGATCCGGATTTCGTACAGCCGCAGGACGACGGCAAGCACGAGCTGCGCCTGCTGGGCCTGCACCAGGGATTGAAACGCGGTGCCACCGATGCGCGACTGGATGGCCACCTGCATACCCTCGCCGATCTGCTCGCCGTGCGCGCGATGTGCGGGAGCGACGACCTGATCGCCTCGCAGGTCGTGCTGCGGCTGGGCAAGAAGAAAGTGGCCTGGGAGAACTTTTTCTACGACCAGGAGCGCTACGACGCGGCCTGGCACCGCCTGGACGCGGCGTCCAACGACGTGCCGCTGGCACTGGTTGGCACGGTCCGCTCGCATCGGGCGGCCCAGGGCGATGCCGCCCAGGGGGCCACCTTCCTGAACTGCGCGCCGAAGTACCAGCAGAGCGGCGTCATGGATCGGCGGGAGTTCGTTGAAGTCAGCGTCGGCCACGACGATGCGGCGTGGCTGCAGACGTTCCCGGTGGGGGCGGAGATCATCATGGTCGGGTTGTGGCGACACGGCAGGACCAGCACCTCGACCCGACCGCACCCGACCGACCCGCGCCGGACGATCACCAATGTGACCTACAAGCTGTCGCTGCGGCCCTCTTCCCGGTTCCAGCTGGCAACGGTTTACTGATCGGCCGCTACGGTCAGACCAGAGGGGTACCGGCCAGAGCCGCATCCACACCGCAGAAGCCGCGTTCGATCACGGCGGTGAGCGCGCTTTCGGGCGAGCGACCGTCCGCCACGGCGGTCAAGGCATCGGTGTAGGCCACCACCAGCGTGCCCATCAGCATCGTGGCGGCAAGCCGCGCCTGTGGATCCTGCGGTGGCCTGCCAATGGCGCCGGCCAGCAATGCGGCCAGTTCATCGGCGAGGGTCACCTGGAGTTCCCGGGCGCGCGCGGTCAGCGCCGGACTGGCGGCCACCGCGGACCAGAACGCCACCGGCTGCCCGGAGATGCGCAGCAGCGGATGGCCGCTCTGCTGCAAACGGCGCATCAGGTCCTGGAAGGCGTGCACGGGGGACTGCGGCCCGCGCGCAGCGATCGCATCGCGCACCAGGGCCCGCCCCTCCTCCTCGCGATCGAAGACCAGGTCTTCCTTGCGCGGGAAATAGTTGAACACGGTCTTTCGCGATACCCCGGCCGCGACGGCGACCTCGTCCACCGAGACCGCCTCGAAACCCCGCGCAATGAACAACCGCGTGGCAACGTTTGAAATCATCAGGCGGGTGTCGGCCTTCTTGCGCTCACGCAGGCCGGGCGGCGTTGACAGGCTGTCGTTCATGGGCCTAATTTACACTCAGTGTACTTTTGACGCCAGCACTGGACGGATACCTGCCCGGGCGGCGCGTCTTCGAGGAATTCCCGTGATCCATGACGTCATCATCGCCGGGGCCGGCCCGGTCGGCTTGCTGCTGGCCTGCGAACTGCGACTGGGCGGTGTATCGGTGCTGGTGCTGGAACGTGCGCCAGACCCCCGCGCTGCCCTCAAGTGTCTGCCCTTTGGCATGCGCGGGTTGTCGGTGCCGAGTATCGAGGCGCTGGACCGGCGTGGCCTGCTGGATGCGCTTGCCGCGCTGCAGCCACCGCGCGACCACCCTGCGGCGGCGCACTGGGCCGCGCAGCCACGCCGTCCCGCCGGTCATTTCGCGGGTATCCAGTACTACCAGGATCGGGTCGATACCAGCCGCTGGCCCTATCGGCTGCCTGGCGCCGTCGCCACCGCCATGATGGTGGACATGCAGTCGCTGGAAACCGTGCTGGCCGAACGCGCGGCCGTATTGGGCGTGACGATGCTGCGCGGCGCTGGCGTGGATGCCGTACATGCATCGAGCGAGGGCGTCACCGTAAACGTCGGCAACCAGCGTTTCGACGGACGCTGGCTGGTGGGCTGCGATGGCGGGCGCAGCACCGTGCGCAAGGCGACCGGCATCGCCTTTGTCGGCACCGAACCGGAGTTCACCGGCTACTCGCTGGACGTGGTGCTGACCGACCCGCCTCTCCTGCCGCCGGGCCGCCATTACACCGCCACCGGCATATACACCTTTGCCGCACCGGGCACGATTGGCATGGTGGCGTTCGATGGCGGCGCCCACCACCGCCAGCCGCTGACGCGCGAGCATGTGCAGAACGTGCTGCGTCACGTGTCCTGCACCGATGTCAGCGTGAGCGAGCTGCGCCTGGCCACCACGTGGACCGACCGCGCCTGCCAGGCGGCCACCTACCGCAGCGGCCGCGTACTGCTGGCCGGCGACGCCGCGCACGTGCATGCGCCGCTCGGTGGACAGGGCCTCAACCTCGGGCTGGGCGATGCGATGAACCTGGGCTGGAAGTTGGCGGCGACGATTCGCGGCGATGCCGCCGACGGACTGCTCGACAGCTATACCGGCGAGCGCCATCCGATCGGCGCACAGGTGCTGGACTGGTCGCGCGCGCAGGTGGCGCTGATGCGGCCCAGCGCGAGTTCGCGCGCGCTGGAGGCGATCCTGCGCGACCTGATCGATACGCGCGATGGCGCGAGCTATTTTGCCGAGCGGGTGTCGGGTGCCGGGCTACGGCTGGCGCTCGGTGATACGCACCCCCTGGTGGGGCGGAGCGTGCCGGCGTTCGCGTTGCAGGATGGCAGCCGGGTGGACGAGCGGCTTCGGACCGGCAACGCCCTGCTGCTGGACTTCACGGCGCAGCGGACGCTGCAGGCCATCGGCGATGCCTGGTCGGAACGCATCGACTACCTGGGCACCGCGGCGGCGGAAACCTTCGGGCTGAGCGCAGTGCTGGTGCGACCCGATGGCGTGGTGGGCTGGGTAAGCGATGCGTCCACAGCCGGCACCGATGTGGAACAGGTGTTGCGCCGCGTTTGGAAGCAACAGGCGTAGCGGGGCCCGTTCCGCCTCCGCCGCGCTGGGGACTCACCCTTCCCAGCGCAGGCCCTTGGGGTCGCTGCGGAAACCAGCAGCGCGCAGCGCCTCGGTGAGCGGATCGCGTGCCACCGGTGCGTCGTTGATCAGGTCGAGGGTGAAACTGGTTCGACGAACGCGGCCGAGCGCCGTGGCAAGCGCGCTCGATGCCAACGCGAGCGACGCTGCATCTGTCGATGCGTCCGCGTCGAACCACGTCAGCAGCTGACGGCCGCCCTGCGCCAGGTACATCTGCAGGCGGCCGCCAACGATGACCACGAGCGCGCCACCACGGCGCACCGGACGTAGCGCGGCCGCATGCGCCGGCCACGGCAGCACGGTGCCGAACGGGTTGGCCGGATCCACGACGGACAGCGCAACGGCAACGCTGGGGCGCCCCGCCTGCAGCGCGTCGGCGATGCCGCGCAGCCGGTCCACCGTAGTACGTTCGGCGAACTGCGCCCCGCCGAGTTTGTCCACGAAGCGGCCGCGCAGCACGCGGCCGGCATCCTCCATGCCTCGATAGACCTGCTGCAACGCGAGGAAACCGCCGACGATACCCTCGGCGACGGCAGCACCGCGGGTGACGATGCCGTGGCGGTCCAGCAGCCCTTCGGCCAGTGCCACCGCGCGCACGGTGTCGCTGGTGGCGTCCCGATGCAGCAGTGACCAGCGGCCAGCCAGCGTCGGTGCGGTGAAGGCCGCTGCGGCAGGAAGCAGTCCGCTGGCGGTGATGGCCGGATCGCCCATCGGGATGCCGCGGACGCGCGTGCTTCGGCGCGAGGTCCGGACCGCCCGCGGCCGTGGCGGGCGTATCCCGGCCAGGCCGCGCAACGGGGTCCAGATATCGGTGGTGAGATACCCCATCCAGACCAGCTCCCACAGCGCGGTGTGCAACGCATCGGGACTCAGCGCGCCGACCGCAGGCAGTGTGTTGTCGTCGGCGGTCAACCGCGCCTGCACGGCGGCGGCGAGCTGGCGCGCGAAGTACGCCCCACCTTCGGCGAGCACCTGCAGGATCGTCTGCTGCAACGGCGAGCGCTCGGCAGGCGCAGGCACGGCGGGCAACGTCTCGAAGGCGTATTCCTGCAGGTGCAGCGATACCAGCCCGTCGTCCTCGCCCAACCGGCCGTGGCCGGACCAGACCACCGTGCCGGTGGCGAGCAGTTCGTCCAGCAGGGCGGGCGTGTAGTCGCGGACACGCGCGGGCAGGATCTGGCTTTCCCAGACCGAGGCGGGTGCAGGAACGCCGGCCAGCAGTTCGATCACCCGCGCCACGCCATCGATGCCTTCCAGTGCACCGCCGGTAGACGCGGGCGCGACCCGTGCGAGCGGCGCCGCATCGCTTACCAGGCCATGCCGTTCCAGCAGCAGCAACGCATACGCGTCACCTGGCACCGGCCGGGTGGCCTCGCGTGCGGCCTGCAACGAGCGCATGCGCAGCCGCCGCAGCACGTCTTCGCCCACCCACTCGTGGCGGGCCAGCGGCAGCAGGTCGGCCGGCGCATCGGCCGCGGCGTGCCATCGCCGGGCCACGCCGAAGGTGCCTTTCAGTACGCTGCCCTGCGCCTCCAATCGGTCCAGCGCCGCGTCCGCGACGACCACGCCGAGCCCGAACGCCGCGGCCGCCTCGGCGGTGGTGAAGGGAGCATGGCGGCGCGCGTAGCGGGCGAGCAGCTCGCCCAGCGGATCCGGCGATGGCTGCAGGAACACCTCCGGCAGCGCGTCGGGTAGCCTCACCCCGAGCGCATCGCGCAGGCGCGTGGCATCTTCAATGGCGGCCCAGTGTTCGACGCCGGCCAGCGCGATGCGGATGGCACGCCGTTCGCGTTCAAGCGCCTGCAGGTAAGCGTCGGCATCGGGGGTGTCATCGCTGAGGCGCGCAGCCACGCCGGCGGCCGACAACGGTCCCAGCTCGCGCAGCAGGTCCGCAACGCCCTCCTTGCCCTTCGCTCGCCGGCCCGGCGCGCGGCGTTGCAGTTCTTCGCCCACCTGTTGAACCACCGTCGCATCCAGCAGCTCGCCCAGGTCCACCTGCCCCAGCAGATCGGCAAGCAGACCGCTGTCCAGCGACAGCACCGACGCGCGGCGTTCGGCCAGCGGCACATCGGTACCGTACATGAACTCGGCGACGTAGCCGAACAGCAGGTTCGCCGCGAACGGCGATGGGACCTCGGTAGTGACCTCGGCCATCTCGATGCCGCCTTCGGCCAGGCGCTGCATCAGCGCGGCCAGGGCATCCAGATCGTAGACGTCCTGCAGGCACTCGCGCGCGGCCTCGATCAGGATCGGGAAGTCCGGATAGCGCTGCGCGATGGCCAGCAGCTCGCCGGCCCGCAGGCGCTGCTGCCACAGCGGCGAGCGCCGGCCCGGCGTGCGTCGCGGCAGCAGCAGCGCACGCGCCGCACACTCGCGGAAACGCGCGGCGAACAACGCCGAGCCGCCGACGGCACGGGCCACCTCACTGCGCAGTTGTACGGGATCGAACAAGAACAGTTCCGCGCCCGGGAGGCGCCCGGTGGAATCGGGGATGCGCGCGATGATGCCGTCGTCGCTGGCCACCACCGCGGGATCCACGCCCCAGCGCTCGCGGATGCGCCCGGCCAGTGCCAATGCCCACGGATCGTGCACGCGCCGGCCATATGGCGAATGCAGCATCACCCGCAAGTCCCCGGATTCATCGCGACATCGTTCCACCACCAAGCGGCGGTCGGTGGGCAGCAGGCCGGTGGCAGCACGCTGTTGCCCGACCAGGCCCAGCATGTTGGCGATCGCATTGCTGGCCAGACCGCTGGCCTGCAACCGCGTGAGCAGCGCGGGCGCAATGTCTTTTTCGCCGGCGTTGGCATCCAGTGCCCCCAGGAATGCCCCGACCGCCGCGCCCAGTTCCGCTGGCCGTCCCACGCCTTCGCCGCGCCAGAACGGCAGCCGTGCCGAGCGACCCGGCGCGGGCGTCACCACCACCTGGTCATGGGTGATCTGTTCGATGCGCCAGGAAGTCGCGCCGAGGGTGATCACGTCGTTGACCCGCGATTCGTGGACCATTTCCTCGTCCAGCTCGCCGACGCGACGCGAGCCGGCGCGCTCTTCGCCTTCGGGCAGCATCACGCTGAACATGCCACGGTCGGGAATGGTGCCGCCGCTGGTGACCGCCAGCTGCTTGGCCCCGGGGCGCGCGCTCAGTTCGCCGGTCTCGCGGTTCCAGACCAGCCGCGGACGGAAGCCGGCGAAGTCGTCGGACGGATAGCGACCGGCGAGCATGTCCAGGGTCGCATCGAAGGCGCTGCGCGGCAGCGTGCGGTACGGCGCCGCGCGCCGCACGCTGGCATACCAGGCGTCCACATCCAGCGTGTCCATGGCAGCGGCGGCGACGGTTTGCTGCGCCAGTACATCCAGCGGATTGCGCGGCGGATCGACCGCTTCGATACGACCGGCCAGCATGCCTTCGATGGCCACGGTGGCGTCGATCAGGTCACGCCGCGTGCGCGGATACACCAGGCCGGTGGAAACGCCGCCCACCTGGTGGCTGGCACGCCCGACCCGCTGCAGGGCGCTGGCCACCGACGGCGGCGCGGCAACCTGGATGACCAGATCGACCAGGCCCATGTCGATGCCCAGCTCCAGACTGGAGGTGGCCACCACGCAGCGCAGTTCACCGGACTTCAACGCCTGCTCGATGTCACGGCGCTGTTCCTTGGACACCGACCCATGGTGCGAGCGCGCGATCAGCGCATCGGCGCCTGTCGAGCGGCCGCTGGTGCCGCCGTTGGAGGATGCGTAGTGGGCGGACAGTTGCGCGCCGTCCGCGGCGGTTGGCGGGTCGCGCTGCAAGGCAGGATCGCGCGCCATCCGTTCGGCATACAGCTCATTGAGCCGCGCCGTGAGCTTCTCGGCCACGCCGCGCGAGTTGGCGAACACGATGGTGGAGCGCCGTTGCAGGACCTGGTCGAGGATGCTGGCTTCCACATGCGGCCAGATCGAACCGACCCGGCCGGACGCTTCGTCGCCGGCACGTGCGGGGATGTCGGCCATGTCTTCGACCGGCACCACGATGCGCACGTCCAGCTGGCGGGTCGAGGGAGGATTCACCACGGTGACGGGGCGATCACCGCCGAGGAAGTCGGCGACCTGCTCCACCGGCCGCACGGTGGCCGACAGCCCGATACGCTGCGCCGCTTCCGGCAGAAGCGCGTCCAGGCGTTCCAGGCTCAGGGCCAGGTGGGTGCCGCGCTTGGTGCCCGCCACCGCGTGGATTTCATCGATGATCACGGTATGCACGGTGCGCAGCGTTTCCCGCGCCTTGGAGGTCAGCATCAGGAACAGCGATTCCGGCGTGGTGATCAGGATGTCCGGAGGACGACGCACGAGTCTGGCGCGGTCGGCGGCCGGGGTGTCGCCGCTGCGGATGCCGACCGAAAGCGTCAGCGCCGGATCGCCGCGCCGCTCGCGTTCGGCATTGACGCCCAGCAGGGGAATCTGCAGGTTGCGCTGCACGTCGGCGCCCAGCGCCTTGATCGGCGAGATATACAGCACGCGCGTTCCGGCGGGTGCGTCGTCGGGTGTGTGTTGGCGCTCACCGAACAGCTGGTCGATGGCGTGCAGGAAGGCCGCCAGTGTCTTGCCCGACCCGGTTGGCGCGATCACCAGTGTATGCGCGCCCGCGCCGATCGCCGCCCATGCATGCGTCTGCACCGGCGTGGGCGCGTCGAACGCGGCGGCGAACCAGGCGCGCGTGGCAGGCGCGAACGCATCCAGTGAGCGCGCTGCAGGTGGCGGAGAGCTGGGCATGATGCCTACTGTAACCACCCGCGCGCGCACAGCGCTGCATCGGCGAAACGACAGCGCGTCAGGTTCATCGCCGCCTGCACCGCAGCATCCGCTGCGTCATGGCGCCTTGACCACCACCCAGGTGGGCGCGTGGTCGCTGGCCTTGTCCTGCAGCCGCACCCAGCGGTCCACCCCCGCGTCCTGCAGGTGGGCGGCAAGGACAGCGTTGAGCAGCACGTGGTCGATGCGCAGCCCGCGATCGCGCTCGGCATGCTGGCGAAAGTAATCCCAGAATGTGTAGATGCGTTCGTCGGGATGACAGTGGCGCAACGCGTCGGTCCAGCCCTGGGCCAGCAGCCGCTCGAAGGCGGCGCGGGATTCCGGCTGGATCAACGCATCCTTGCGCCAGGATTTGGGGTCGTACACGTCGTCATCGGTGGGGATGACGTTGAAGTCGCCCAGAATCGCCACCGGGTGCGGCAGTGCGACCAGGGTGCTGGCATGTTTGATCAGTCGCTCCATCCAGCGCAGCTTGTAGTCGAATTTCGGCCCGGGCTGCGGATTGCCGTTGGGCAGGTAGATGCCGGCAACCACGATGCCGTGCACGGCAGCCTCGATGTAGCGGCTCTGCGTGTCGGCCGGTTCGCCCGGCAGGCGACGCCGGCTCTCCACCGGGGTCACGCCCCGGCCCAACAGCGCGACCCCGTTCCAGCGGCTTTCGCCCAGCCAGATCGCGCCGTAGCCGGCCGCCTCCAGTTGGGCAGCGGGAAATGCGCTGTCCACCGCCTTGAGTTCCTGCAGCGCGACCACGTCCGGCGCCTCCCGTTCCAGCCATGCCAGCAACTGTGGCAACCGGTTGCCGATCCCATTGACGTTGTAGGTGGCCAGTTTGAGTGTCTTTCTGCGCGGCATCACGGGCTCCTGTCGGCCATGCCGTGATTAGACGCCCGGCCACGTCAGCGGCGCGTCACACTGACCGGCGGCTCACAACGGCCGCCGTACCCTTTGGGCATGCGCCGCTTCGCCCAAGCCATTGCCGATGCCGATTCCCTGCCCCGCGGCCTTCCGGGCTCGCTGGCCACGGCGCTGGCCGACGCACCGGACCGCTACAACATCGGCAAGAACGACGTGGCCACGGTCATCGCGCGTGATGGCGATGGCAGCATCGTCCCGGCCGACATGCGCTGGGGACTGATCCCGCGCTGGTCCAAGGAACCGGCCACGCCCTACACCACCGTGACCGCGCGACTGGACCGCGCCGCCAGGAGCCGCATCTTCGCCCAGGCCTGGCAGCAGCGGCCGTGCGTGATCGCCATGACCGGCTATTACAAGTGGGATCGCCAGCGCAAACCGCCGTGGCCGATGTTCGTGCAGCGCACGGACGGGCTGGCACTGCTGGCCGCGGGGATGTGGGAGCACTGGGAACACCCCGATGGCGACCAGATCGACAGCTTCACCGTGCTGACCGCGCCCAATACCGCCATCCCCGCACCGCTGACGCCGGACGGCCCGGTATTCATGGCCGGAAGAGTGGCCATGGATTGGCTGGCCGGCGCGCTGCCGACGGCGGCGGCGCTGCGCGCACGCTCCACCACGCCGCCACTGGAAGCCTATCCGGTGAGCCGCGCGTTCCGCGATCCCGGTCGCGACGACTACACGCTGCTGGAACCGGTCGACCCTGACGCGGATGCGGCCGACAAGGGGTCCAGCGCGTGGGACGGCGATGCACTGGATGAGGACGATCTGGAGGAATGACCCACGGGGATGTCAACGAAACCGTAGTGCCAGTTGGCATCGCGTTGACACGCAAAGGAAGACGATCAACTGCCCAACCGATCCAAATGTCATGAACGGCAGTCCGAAATCCCCCGCATCCCGCAGCCTCATCCTGGTAGTGGAAGATGAGGCCCAGCTGTCCAAGCTGTTCGTCGAAGTGCTCACCGAAGCCGGTTATGAAGTGGTGCCGGCCGACTCGGTGACCGATGCCCTCAGCACGTTGTCCTACCAGCATTTCGATGCCGCAGTGCTGGATATCGAACTGCGCGATGGTCCGGTCTTCCCGGTCGCCGACAAACTCGCCGCGCTGGGCACTCCCTTCCTGTTCGCCTCGGCGGTCTATTTCCAGATGGTGCCCAAGCAGCATCAGGGCACGCCGTTCGTCGGCAAGCCGTTCAACATCGAGGAACTGGTGGCGCGGGTTGAAGACGCCGTGCAACGCGGGCGCAGTGGGCCGCCGTTCGGCAAGGCGGCGGAGTAGACCCAGCAAGGCCTGCTTTCAGCGCGGCCCTCTGCTCAGTGGCCCAGCCGGTTGATGTCCGCACACTCCACCACTGCCGGCGGATGCGGCATCCGTGCCAGTTCGATCATCGCGCGCCCGAGGGTAGCGTTGCTGGTCATCAGCGACGGCGTGACCTGCGCGGCCAGCTTCATCAGCGGCCCGCCAAAGCGATACAGCGGCTTGAGCATCCCGTGACGCGTGCCGGTGCCGGCCACGGGGCGCACGCCGCCTGGACGCAGCATCACGGTGCGGATCGGCAGGCTGGCCAGTGCCCGCTCGGTTTCACCCTTGATCCGCAGCGGCATGAAGACACTGTCCGGATTGGCGTGGGCCCCGGAGACGTAGAAGAAACGGCCCTGCGGATTGGCCGCCGCCCACGCCCGGGCCACGGCCAAGGTCGCCTCCAGGGTGACCGCGCGGTACTCCGGCTCGGGCGTGCCGATCGGCGGCGCGCCGGCACAGTAGAAACAGGCATCGAAGCCGGCGAGCTGATCGCCGATGGCGTCGGCGTGGAGGAAATCAGGCAGCACGATTTCTTCCACGCCGTCCGCCACCGCACCGCTGCGGCGGACCAACGCCGTCACGCGCTGGACATCCGCTGCGGCCAGGCAGGCGCGCAGCACGCCTTGCCCGACCAGTCCGCTGGCACCGGTCATCAGAACATCAAGGCGGGAGGTGGCGGGCATGGGGGGATCCTTGGCAAGGCTGAACGCTAGAGTTTCACGAAACGCTGCATGCTGCGCGCCAACCAGCCGCTGAAACGCAGCGGCGCATCCAGCGCCGACACGCAGATGCACGGCGCACCCGGTGCTGTCACCGGCTGATGCTCGACGTCTTCATCCAGGTCGGCCATGTCCCCTGGGCCGAAGATGCCCAATGCGTCGTTGTAGGCGCCGCGCAGGATCTGGGTAAGCTCGCTCTGGCCGTGGCTGTGCATCGGCAGGCACTTGCCCGGGGCGATGCGCAGCATGATCAACGACGGCATGTCGGCGGCGCGGATGCAGTGCACGCCGGGCGCGATCCAGCGCCAGCGCACGTCGCGCAGCGAGGGACCGAAATACGGATGCAGGGAGACCGGGAGCGCATCGGGATGGGCCTGCGCGGAACCACGTGGCGGTGCCGACGCGGTCGGCGGACGCAGTTCGCGCACCGGATCGTCCGGCACATCCTCGCTGTCCAGCTGCGCCAGCATCGCCTCGCGCAATGCCGCCTGGCGCGCGCTGGGCGATGCCGGTTGGGTCTGGTCCAGCAAGGCCGCGCCGATGGCCTCGGCGTCACGCAACACGTGCCGGCAATGCGCGCAGCTTTCCAGGTGCGTGCTGGCCACGACACTGAGCGCGGTCGGCAAGGCGCCGGCGGCGTAGCTCATCAACGTCGATTCATGCAGGTGGTGGCGGGGATTCATGGCGCACTCCCGACGCTGGACTGCAACTGCAGGAAGGCCCGACGCAGGTGGGATTTGACCGTGCCCAGCGGCATGCCCAGCGCCTGGGCGATCTCGCTGTGGCTTTTGGCTTCGAAATGCGACATCCGCACCAGCCGTGCCTGGATCGCCGGCAGCTCGTTGATCCGCTGGCGCAGGCGCGCGTGGTCGGCGAACTGCTCGGCGGAGGTGCGCTCGGGCGGATCATCCAGGGCCGCATTTTCGACCGCCTCCTGGGCCTGCAGCCAGCCCCGCTCGCTGCGGAAGCGGTCGATGTGCAGGTTGCGCGCGATGCGGTACAGCCAGGTGCTGAGCGCGCTGCGCGAGGCGTCGAAGTCGGCCGCGTTCAGCCAGAGCCGCAGCAGGCTTTCCTGCGCCAGTTCCTCGGCCGTGCCGTCCGGGGCGCCACGGCCACGCAGGTAGATGCACAGGCGGGGCATGAAATGGTCGTAGATGCGGATGAAGCACTCGCGGTCACGCAGCCGCGCCACGCCCTCCATGTCCTGGGTCCAGTCGGGAAGCACGCCGGTGGGCTGGGCGGAAACGGACACGATACGGGCGGCGTCGAAGGAAAAGGGCGGCGGGTCGGGTTGACGATACATCTGCGGTGGATGACGCCGTGTGTAGGGAGGCATGGGGTGTACGGGCCAGCGGGCCGATTGGATGCAACGCCGCGCCCATTTCCGCCCTGCACGCCGCCGGTACGGGCGCTTGGGGATCATGTGCCTCCCCCTCCCACCCTTCCCCCGCCATGGCCAAGCCGTCCGGCTCCCGTCTTGTCATCTATGCCGCGCTTGCCGGCAACCTCTGTATCGCCATCGCCAAGTTCGTCGCCGCCGGGCTGTCGGGCAGCTCGGCGATGCTCAGCGAGGGCGTGCACTCGCTGGTGGATACCATCAACGAGCTGCTGCTGTTGTACGGCCTGCGCCGCTCCGAGCAGAAGCCCGATACCGTGCATCCGTTCGGCTACGGGCGCGAGCTGTACTTCTGGAGCTTCATCGTGGCCCTGCTGGTGTTCGCCGCCGGCGCGGGCGTCTCGGCGTATGAGGGCATCCAGCACATCCGCAACCCCGAGCCGGCCACCAACCACCTGATCAGCTACACGGTGCTGGGTGTCTCCATCGTGTTCGAAGGCACCTCCTGGTGGATCGCCCTGCGCGAGTTCCGCGCCACCAAGGGCACGCTGGGTTACTTCGAAGCCTTCCGGCGCAGCAAGGACCCGACCACGTTCACCGTGCTGCTGGAAGACAGCGCTGCCCTGCTCGGCCTGGGGTTTGCCTTGATCGGCCTGGTGGCCGCGCAGCTGCTGGACATGCCCATCCTCGATGGCGTGGCCTCGCTGTGCATCGCCGGGGTGCTGGCGGTGACCGCCTTCCTGCTGGCGCGCGAAACCAAGGGCCTGCTGGTCGGCGAACCGGCCCACCCCAGCGTGGCCAAGCGCATCCTGGCGGTAGCCAACACCGACCCGGACCTGCGCAACGCCAACGGCGTCACCACCATGCAGATGGGTCCGGACCAGGTGGTGGCGATGCTCAGTGCCGAATTCGAGGACGACCGGACCACCCCGCAGATCGAGGCGTGCATCACCCGGATCGAAAAGGCGGTAAAGCAGGAATACCCGGAGCTGGTGGCGCTGTTCATCAAGCCGCAGACGCCGGAGGTGTTCCGGGCGCGGCGGGCGGAACTGGGCGAACCCAAGCCGAGCCCCTGACCCGTTGCGGCCCGCGGCCCCCTGCAGCGCAGGTGGGCCAGTCCGCGCGGGGCCGCTCAGGCCGGCGCGAACATCTGGCGCACGCTGCGCAGCAGTTCGATCACGCTGAACGGTTTGGGCAGCAGCGACATGCCCGTGCCGAGGAACTCGTTGCGCACCGCCGCGCCCTCGGTATACCCGGTGACGAACAGCACCGGCAGATGCGGCCGCAACACGCGCGCGGCATCGGCCAGCTCGCGCCCGTTCATGCCCGGCAGGCCCACGTCGGAGAGCAGCAGGTCCACCTCGCGGGTCGAATGCAGCTCCAGCAGGGCCTGCTGCGCGTTGATCGCCTCGACCACCTGGTAACCGGCCTCGACCAGCATTTCGCGCACCATCATCCGCACCGAATCGGTATCGTCCACCAGCAGGATGCGCTCGGCGCTGCCGCGTGGGACCTGGCTGGGAACAGGTTTCTGTTCGTCGATACCGACCAGTTCGCCTTCGGGCAACAGCAACTCGATCTCGGTACCTTCGCCGCGCTCGCTGGCGATGCGCGCACTGCCGCCGGACTGGCGGGCGAACCCGTAGGTCATCGACAGGCCCAGCCCGGTGCCCTCGCCCTGCGGCTTGGTGGTGAAGAAGGGCTCGAACACCTTGGTCAGCAGTTCCATCGGAATGCCGATGCCGTTGTCCAGGACCTTGACGCTGATGTAATGACCCGGCGCGAGCTCATGATCGCGCTCGATCTCGGTACGGTCGGCGCGGATGCGGATCAGCCCCTGCCCGCCCAGCGCATCGCGCGCGTTGATCACCAGGTTGAGGATCACGTTCTCGAACTGGTTCGGATCGGCGACGGCCACCATCGGCTGCGGCCCCAGTTCCAGATCCAGCTCGATGTTCTCGCCGATCGAGCGCAGCAGCATGTCTTCCAGCGAACGGATCCGCGCGACCACGTCGAAGGTCTGCGGGTCCAGCGGCTGCTTGCGGGCAAAGGCCAGCATCCGCTGGGTCAGCGCCGCCGCCCGGTGGGCCGAGCCGGTGGCGATCTCGACATACCGCGAGGCCTTGTCCCATTTGCCACTGGAGACGGCCATCTCGATCATGTCCAGGCCGGAGATGATCGTGGTCAGCAGGTTGTTGAAGTCGTGCGCGATGCCGCCGGTAAGCTGGCCGAGCGAGTCCATCTTCTGCGCCTGCAGCAGCTCGACCTCGGTGCGCTGGCGCTCGGCGATCTGGAAGGCCAGCTCCGACGTCGCGGTTTCCAGCTCCTGGCGCTGCTCGGACTCGCGCGCGTGGTGTTCGGTGGTGTCTTCGATCAGCACCAGGCCCTGGCCGGGTGCATGGTAAGGCGTCACGCGCCATTCGGTGATGCGGGTGTCGGCGCCTGCGCGCAGCGTAAAGGTGCCCTGCCAGCGCTCGCCTTCGGCCAGCGCGACCTTCAGGGCAGCCAGGGGCGCGGCCTGTTCGTCCAGAAGCGATTCCAGCGCGCCCGGCTGGGTGGCATCCATGCCAAGCAGGCGCACGAAGGCATCGTTGGCATCATGGGAGCGCAGGGACGCATCCAGCACGGCGATCGGTGCATTGATCTGGCGGAAAATCTCGCCGAACCGCGCCTCGGCCTCGCGCAGCGCTTCTTCGGAACGTCGGGCGCGCAGCAACGTGCGCAGCGTGGCCAGCAGCACGTCCGGGTCCACCGGATGGATCAAGTAGGCATCGGCACCGGCGTTCAGGCCGGTGATCAGGTCACCGGTGGCGATGGACGCGGCCGAAACGTGCACCACCGGCAGCAGCCGCATGCGCGCGTCCTCGCGCAGTTGCCGCACCACGTCAAAGCCACTCATGTCAGGAAGGTTCACATCCAGCACAAGCGCGCCGAAGTCCTGCGCGGCCAGCCTGGCCAGTCCCTCGCCACCGGTACCGGCTTCTTCGACGCGGAACCCATGGTGCTCCAGCACGCGGCGCACCGCGTAGCGGGTGGCGACGTTGTCGTCCACGACGAGGATGCGGTCAGAGTGCGGCATCGGCAGCCTCCGTGGCGAGCGTGAGCGGCAGGATCACATAGAAGTCCGAGCCCTCGCCGACCACACTGTCCACGCCCACATGCCCTCCCAGCAACTCGGCGAAGCGCTTGCACAGCGACAGCCCCAGCCCGGTACCGCGCAGACGCTTCTGCAACGGCGTGTCGACCTGGACGAAGTCCTCGAACAGGGTGGACTGCAGCTCGGCGGGAATGCCGATGCCGGTATCGCGCACGCTGAAGCGGACCGAGTGCTCGCCTTCCAGGCGCGCAGAAACCACCACCTGGCCATTCGGGGTGAACTTCATGGCGTTGGAAATGTAGTTGCGCAGGATCTGCGCCAGCTTTTTGTCATCGGTGTACAGCATCGGCAGCGCGGGCGGATCGTCGAACACCAGGTCGACCTGGTTGCCCTCCACCAGCGGGCGGAACATGCCGCGCAGCGCCGAGAACAGGTCCATCAGATCGAACCACGCCGGGGAAATCGTGATGCGCCCGGCCTCGATCTTGGCCAGGTCCAGCAGGTCATCCACCATCTCGCGCAGCTCGCTGGTGGAGGCGCTGATGAAGCGCACCTGGCGGCGCTGCTCGTCGGTGAGCGGGCCGTCCATGCCGTCTTCCAGCAGCCGGGTCATGCTCAGGATCGAACCCAGCGGCGTGCGGAACTCATGGCTCATGTACGACAGGAAGCGGCTCTTCAGCTCGGAGACCTCGCGCAGCTGCTCGGCCTGCTGGTCCAGTTCGGCATACAGCGCCAGCACCCCCTGGTTGGTCTCCTCCAGCTCGGCACGCAGCGCGTCGGCCTCCCGGCGCAACGTCTGCAGCTCGTGCGGGTCAGGGGCGGTAGTCAATGCAGGTCTCCAGGACGCAGGGCCACGATGCCGACGTCGTCGCGGCCACGGTCGAAATCGCGCTGCAACACCGCCACGATCACGCTGGGGTGGCGGTGGAACAGGCCGGGGTAGTCACGCAGGCTCCAACGGGCCTGCAGTCCATCGCTGTGCATGACCAGAAGCGTGCCTGCGGGTGCGTGAAATTGAAAGGGTTGGGCTTTACGGAACTGCACCCCGACGATGCCGGGGTGGGAGGCCATGCCACGTGAGGTGGTCGGCTCGCACAGCGTGGCGGAAATGTTGCCGATGCCCGCGAACTGGATGCTGCCGGCCTGCGTGTCGATACTGGCCACCGCCGCCGCGCCACCGCGGGTGCCGGACATGCCGGCATGCAACGCGCCGATCAGGCCGGGCGCATCGAAGCTGGTGGCCTGCGCAGCGCCAGCAACCCCGGCCTGCGCGGCGTCCGCCGCCTGCAGCCCGTGGCCGAGACCGTCGATGAGCGTGACCGCCACCGACGGCCCTTGCGCGCGTAGGTGCCAGCCATCGCCACAGGCCACTTCATGACGCATGGCAATGCGCAGCGCACCGTACGGAAGATCGATGGCGGCCGTCGCGCGGCCGGGATAGATCCGCGCCACGATCACCGCGCCCCTGGCATCGGACCAGGCATCAAGCAGCGTCGCCTGGCGTGCGATCGCGCCCAGACCGATGCCCTGGGTACCGCCCGTGGAATAGCCATCGGGCAGGCAGTGGGACAGTGAAAATCCCGGGCCCGCATCGATCGCGCACAGCTCGACACCGAGGCCGCTGCGCCCGCAGACCAGCGACAGGTGCATGCGCCCGCCCCGCCCGTGCTTGATCACATTGGTGGCCAGTTCGGTGGCCACCAGGGCAACCCGGCCCGCATCGGTTTCGTCGAAACCGGCCTGCTCGGCGAGCGCCAGCGCTTCGCGCCGGGCCTGTCCTACCTGCGAGGTTTCTTCGACCGCCACCACCCGCGTCACCTGGCCGGCGAAGTTCAGGTCCATTTGGTGATCGTGATGCGCGTGCCTTCGCCGGGCGCACTCTCCAGCTCGAACTCGTCCACCAGCCGGCGCGAACCGGACAGGCCCAAGCCCATGCCGGACCCGGACGACCAGCCATCGGTCAGCGCCTGCGCCAGGTCGGGAATGCCCGGGCCCTGGTCGGCGAAGATCAGGCGCACGCCCTTGCGCAGCCCACTCTCGAGGATTTCCCAGTCCATGGTGCCACCGCCGCCATAGATCACGGCATTGCGCGCCAGTTCGCTGGCGGCGGTGACCAGCTTGGTCTGGTCGATCAGGCGCAGCTTGCAGGCCACGGCCACCTGGCGCGCAGCCTGGCGCGCCAGCACCACGTCCTGTTCAACGCGGATCGGCAGGGTCCCACTGGGCGCGGTCATGGCGCGTCGTCATCGGTGCGCTGCAGCAGCTTCATCCCGCGCTCGACGTTGAGCGCGGTCCGCACGCCGCTGAGGGTCAGGCCCAGTTCGACCAGGGTGATCGCAACGGCCGGCTGCATGCCGACCACGACCGTGGTGGCGTCCATGATCCGCGCGATCGCGGAGATGGTGGAAATCATGCGCCCGATGAAGGAGTCGACGATATCCAGCGCGGAAATATCGATCAGCACGCCGCGCGCCGAGGTGCGTCGGATCTTCTCGCTGAGGTCGTCCTGCAGGGTCAGCGCGAGCTGATCGTGCATGTCCACCTGGATGGTCACCAGCAGCAGGTCGCCCATCTGCAGAATCGGAATACGTTCCATCTCAGCGCTCTGCCCGCACCACCGTCTGCCCAGTGCGCTTGAGCGCCAGGGCAAGTGCATCGGCCAGGTTGGCCTTGGTCACGATGCCCTGCAGGTCCAGCCCCAGGTGCACGATGGTCTGGGCAATCTGCGGGCGCACGCCGCTGATGATCGCATCGGCGCCCATCAGGCGGATCGCGGTGACGGTCTTGAGCAGGTGCTGGGCCACCAGGGTGTCCACGGTGGGCACGCCGGTGATGTCGATGATGGCGATTTCCGAGCCGGTATCGACGATCCGCTGCAGCAGCGATTCCATCACCACCTGGGTCCGCTGCGAATCCAGCGTACCGATCATCGGCAGCGCGAGCACGCCTTCCCACAGCTTCACCACCGGGGTGGACAGCTCCAGCATCTCTTCCTGCTGGCGCTGGATCACGTCTTCGCGGGTTTTCTGGAACGCCTGCACGCTGTGCAGACCGAGCAGGTCCAGCAGCTCGGAGATCGCCCAGAGCTGGTCGCCCAGCTGCGCTGCATCGGCGGCATAGCCCTGCTGGACCAGTTCGAACAACGGGCGCTTGAGCGAGAACAGGAAGCTGGCCGTCTCCGTCGAATTGAAGCCCTTCAGCACGCGATCGCGCGAGAGATCTTCCAGGAAGCGGCGGGTGTCCTGCCACTCTCGGGCGCCCACGGTGCCGGCGTTGGCAGTAGAGATGGCCTCCAGGAACAAGCGCCAGAACTCGCGTGCCTGCGTCTCCAGCTCGCGCTGGGACAGCCGGTTGTCCTGCGCCTGGCTTCCGGAGGTGAGGTTCTCCATCCATTTGGACAGCAGTTGTTCCTGCTGGCTACGGATAAGGTCGATCGTGCGCTGCTGCAAAGCCGCCATGGGGCATTCCTGGAAAGGGGATCAAAAAGTGACGCACTTCACATGAATGCGCGCCAGCACGCGAGCTTAAATGAATTCAGGTTTATGAGGTGCTACGTTGCCGCCCGGTGCGTGAAAGATCCGTGCAGGTCCCTGACTCGTTCAGAAAAAATCGCTCTGCTCAGTCCAGCAACCCCATCAATGAGTGGTGCACCGCCACCCCGGCCAGCGCGCCCTCCCCCACGGCCAGGGCAATATTGCCGGCCATCCGCGCCGCATCACCGCAGGCGAACACGCCCGGCACGGTGGTCTGCTTGGCCGAGTCGGTGCTGATGCAGCCGCCGTCCTTGAGCTCGCAGCCGAGCTGCTCGGCCAGGTCGCTGGACAGCGTGGAGCGCGGCGAGACAAACAACGCGTCCATCGGCAGGCGGCGCCCGTCGTCGAGGACAACGGTGGCCTTCTCCTCCACGCATCGCACCGGCGTGGAGTCGATCACCACGCCGCAATCGTCCAGACGGCGGCGTTGTTCTGCATCGATACGCGTGTCTGCCTCGCTGCAGAACAGGGTCACCTGGCCCCAGTCGCACAGCAGCAGCGCCTGCCCTGCGCCGCCATCGTCGGCACAGCCGATCACCCCGAGCCTGCCCTCGTACAGCTCATAGCCATGGCAGTACGGGCAGTGCAGCACGCTGCGTCCCCAGCGCTCGGCCACCCCATCGATATCGGGCAGCGCATCGGTCACCCCATAGGCAAGGATCAAACGGTCGGCACTGAAGGTCTGACCGTCCTCGCAGGTAATCTTGAACGGCGTATCCGGCTCGGCCGACGCAGCCACCGCCGTTGCGGTCAGCCAGGTCAAGGTCGGATAGGCCATCAGTTCCTGCCGTGCCTGCATCGCCATCTCCGCAGGCGCGATCCCCTCCCGGCCCAGGAATCCATGCGCCACCAGCGCGTTGCGGTTGCGTGGCGTGCCACCATCGATCACCAGCACGTTGCGACGCGCCCGCACCAGTTGCAGCGCGGCGGACATGCCGGCGTAGCTGCCGCCCACCACCACCACGTCGTACTTGCCGGTCTGCGCGGGGGTCATGGCCGTCACGGGGTTTTCTCGGGAGCACGCACGCGGCGGCTGGTCAGCAGGCCCATGCTCCGCTCGGGCATCGTGAGCCCGCCCTGCGGGTCCAGCGCCGGGACGGGGCCATCGGTGCTGGTCAGCAGGACCCGCCAATGCCGCCCGGGCAGCACCGGCACATCGAAGCGCACCTCGCTGTGGCCGGCGTTGAACAGCAACAGCAGGGTTTCATGCTCGGGGCCGGGCTCACTGGTCTCCAGCGCGTTGCCGCCCATCTTGAGCATCAGCACGCGCGCCTCGGGATCGTTCCAGTCCGCTTCGTGCATGACCCCGCCATCGGCGCGCAGCCATTCGATCGCGGTATCGGCCATGTCGTCACGCGCGTCCAGGAAGCGCCCGCGCCGCAGCTGCGGATAGCGGCGACGCAGCTTCAGCGCCTTGCGCACGAACGCTGCCTGGCGTACGCCGGCCTCCGAGCCGGCCTGCGCCCAATCCATCCAGGTCAGCGCGTTGTCCTGGCAATAGGCGTTGTTGTTGCCCTGCTGGGTGCGCCCGAACTCGTCGCCGGCCAGCAGCATCGGCGTGCCCTGCGAGAACAGCAGGCTCGCCAGCAGGTTGCGCATCTGCCGCGCACGCAATGCCAGCACGTCGGGATCCTCGGTCGGGCCTTCGGTACCGTGGTTCCAGGAGATGTTGTGGTCGCTGCCGTCGCGTCCGTCTTCGCCGTTGGCCTCGTTGTGCTTGTCGTTGTAGCTGACCAGATCGCTGAGGGTGAAGCCATCGTGGGCGGTAACGAAATTGATCGACGCCGCCGGGCGCCGGCCCTTGTGGTTGAACAGGTCGGCCGAACCCATGATGCGCGTGGCGAACTCGGCCAGCTGGCCACCATCGCCGCGCCACAGCGCCCGCACGTTGTCACGGAACTTGTCGTTCCATTCGGCCCAGCCCGGTGCGAACTGGCCCAGCTGGTAGCCGCCCGGGCCGATATCCCACGGCTCGGCGATCAGCTTCACCTGGCTCAGCACCGGGTCCTGGCGCACCGCATCGAGGAAGCTGCCGGACGGGTCGAAGCCGGAGCGCTCGCGGCCGAGAATGGTGGCCAGGTCGAAGCGGAAGCCGTCCACGTGCATGTCCTGCACCCAGTAGCGCAGCGAGTCCATCACCATGCGCAGCGCGCCGGCGTTGGTCAGGTCGAAGGTGTTGCCGGTGCCGGTGTCATTGATGTAGTAGCGCGGATTGTCGGCCAGCCGGTAGTAGCTGGCGTTGTCGATGCCCTTGAAGGACAGGGTCGGGCCCAGTTCGTTGCCTTCGGCGGTGTGGTTGTAGACCACGTCCAGGATCACTTCCAGCCCGGCGGCGTGGACGCAGGCCACCATCTGCTTGAACTCGGCGATCGCATTGGTGGACAGCAACCGCGGGTCCGGCGCGAAGAAGGCCAGGGTGTTGTAGCCCCAGTAGTTGCGCAGGCCGCGCTCCAGCAGGTGCTGGTCGTCCACATGGGCGTGGATGGGGAGCAGTTCCAGCGCGGTGGCGCCGAGCTGTTTGAGGTGGTCCAGCAAACCGTCCTGCTTGAGCGCGGAGAACGTGCCCCGCGCCGATTCGGCCACGTCCGGGTGCAGCATGGTCAGGCCGCGCACGTGCGCTTCGTAGATGACCGTGTCATCCCACGCCACGCCCGGCGGGCGATCACGTCCCCAGGTGAAGGCATCATCGACCACCGCGCACTTGGGCATGAACGGAGCGCTGTCGCGTTTGTCGAAGCTCAAGTCCTTGTCGCGGTGCCCGACGGTGTAGCCAAACAGCGCCGGCGCCCACTTGAGCTGGCCCACGATCTGCCGGGCGTACGGATCCAGCAGCAGCTTGTTGGCGTTGAAACGATGGCCCGCTTCGGGTGCGTACGGGCCGTCCACGCGGTAACCATAACGCTGGCCCGGGCGGGCATCGGGCAGGTAGCCGTGCCAGATCTCGTCGGTGTACTCGGGCAGGACGATCCGCTCCACCTCGCGTCCGCGCTCGTTGAACAGGCACAGCTCCACCTTGGTGGCGTGCCGGCTGTAGAGCGAGAAATTGACCCCCAGCCCATCCCAGGTGGCCCCCAGGGGGAACGGACGGCCCGCGCGCAGGCGCGAGCCCTGTACCGACGGCTGACCGGTCATTGGCCGCGCTCCTTGCCGGCGGCGGCCTGCAGTTCGGCCTCCAGCAGGCGCTCGGCCATCAGCCAATGGCGCAGGTGCTGGTCGTTCGGGCGGCCCTCGGCCTCCCAGATCTGGCGCGCCAGTTCTTCAATGCGTTCGCGTCGTTCTTGCTCTTCCATGGGTCCCGGCTTCATTGGTGGATCAACACGGTCACGGGGCTGTCCGCAGACAGCACCCGCAGGGGAATGCCAACGGCTTGAATATCTACAGACAGGCCGGTGAGTACGTTGCGATAACGGCCAGGCGGGACGTTGACGCGCGCCCCGCCCCAGAAACGCCCCGGCAGCGCGGTGCTCGCCTCCGCCGCCGGGCCGGCGGTGGTATCGATGGCCACCACCAGCACCACGCGTTGCTGCGCGTGCGTGCGGCACAGCGCCAGCACGCGATCGGGCGCGGTGCTATCCAGCGGTTGGTAATCGCCGTGCGCAAACAACGCCGGCATCGCGCGCCGCAACTGCAGCAGGTCGCGCAGCAGGCGCGTCTTTACCGCGCCGTCGTGCCACGCCGCCAGCAGCTGCGACCACGCCCGGGTGTCATCCAGTCCGTGATGGCGTGCCGGGTAATCCACCGGCCGGCGGTTATCCGGGTCCACCAGCGACAGGTCCCACGTTTCGGTGCCTTGGTACAGATCCGGCACGCCAGGCACGGTCAGGCGCAGCGCGGTCTGGGCCAGGCTCAGGCGCGCACCGGCCGGCGCCAGCCGCGTCACTGCCGCACGCAGCGCGTGCCGCAGCGGCTGCGCACGGGATACAGACAGCAGGTCGTCGACGAGCCTGTCTGCGATCTGCTCGTAGGCGGCGTCGGGGTTGCGCCAACTGCTGCGCACGCCAGCTTCGCGCAGCGCCTTGCGTTGCCATTGGCGGATGCGCGGGCTGAAGTCGTCCGGTAGCTGCTCGACCTGGGCCGGCCATGCCGACACCAGCGTCTGCCACAGCATCTGGCGATCGGCAGGATGCAGCGCGGCCACGCCGAGCGGCGCGGCGAGGCGGTCCAGGCGCCGTGCAGTGGCACCCCACCACGCGGGCCAGTGCGACAGCACCGCCAGCCGCATCCGCGCGTCTTCTCCGCGTTTATGGTCGTGGGTGGCCGTGGCCAGCAGCGCACGCCGATGCAACTGGCCGCGCTCGGCCGCCAGCGCGTGGAAGCTGTCCGGCGACAGCCCCAGCACCGACGGATGCGTGCCGACCTCGTTGCGCGAGAGCTGGGCGGCGTAGCGATAGAAGCTGCAGTCCTCCACCGCCTTGGCGTTGAGCGGCGCGCTCAGCAACTGGAACTGCTGGCGCAGCCGCAGGCACCGTGCCGGCAGCGCGGGCGAGCCCATCGGCGCAGGTGCTTCAAGCATCCAGCGCAGGATGTGCTCGATGGCCACTGTCACGGCAGGGTCGGCGCCGGCGCAGGCATCGCGTGCTGCGCGCTGCCACCAGACCCGGTCCAATGCGGCCGGTGCCGCGCCGGTCAGGTAACTGCGGTACACCGGGAAATGCGCCAGCAACCGGGCCACCGCCGCGGCCAGCAGGGGTCTGCCGAAATCAGCTGCCTGGCCGCCGGCTTCGTCGGCGACCTCGGCCAGCAACGCGGCCAGTGCCTCGAACTCGGCGTGCAGCCCGTTATCCAGCACCTCACCGCGCGCCTGCAGCTCGACCTGCCCGACAGTGCGCGCGTCTCCCGTCGCCTGTCGCCACTGCTGTGCCAGCACCGCGCCACCGGCGCTGTCATGCATCAGTCCGCCCACCTGGTCCATGAGGTCATAGCCGGTGGTGCCATCACAGGGCCAATCCGGTGGCAGCCGCTCATCGGGGCCGAGGATTTTTTCCACCCACAGCCCAAGCGTGCCGGGGGCCAGGTTGCGTGCCGCGCCGGCCACATCCAGCGCATCACGCAGGCGTCGCAGATAGGCGGCAGGATCACGCAGGCCATCCACATGGTCCACGCGCACCCCGTCGATCACGCCGTCGGCGGCCAACCGCAGCGGCAATGCATGCACCGCATCGAAGATCTCGGCGCGCTCCATCTGCAGCGCCGCCAACGCCGTGACGGTGAAGAACCGGCGGTAATTGACCTGCGCGTCGCCACTGCGCCACCACGCCAGCCGATAGGCCTGGCCGGCGAGCAATGCGGTGAGCGGTCCGGCTGCCATGCCCGGTACGGCATCGGCTTGGGTTTCCGGCGCCAAGGGATAACGGGCATCGCCGAGCGACAGCCAGGCGGTGCCTGCCGCATCGCGTTCCACCTGGATCCCCCCTTCTGCCACCGCCGTGGCCAGCGGGCGATCCAGTACCGGCAGCCACAGCTTGCCGCCGCGGCCAGGCGCCTGCCAATCGATGTCGAACCACGCCGCATACCGGCTGCGCTGGCCATTGGCGAGCACATCGGCCCAGAACGGATTGTCCGGGTGTGCGGCCACGTGGTTGGGCACGATATCCATGATGAGCCCCATGCCGTGCGCGCGCGCCTGCCCGGCCAGGCGCACCAGCCCGGCTTCGCCGCCCAGTGCCGGATTGACCGTGGTCGGATCGAGCGCGTCATACCCGTGGGTCGAACCGGGCACCGCCCGGGTGATCGGCGACAGATACAGATGGCTGATGCCCAGCGCCGCGTAGTAGGCCACCTGCGCGCGCGCCGCCTCGAAATCGAAACCGGCATGCAGCTGCAGCCGTGCGGTTGCGCGGAACGGCACCATCTCAGGGCTCACTGCCGCGCGCCGCCGCGAACCGACGCAACGTAGCGTGCAGCGTACGCCGCGGCAATGGCTGCGGCAGGCGATGCCGCCAATTGGGATACACCGCCACGGTGCCGGGCAGGTTCACCTGCTCGCGCAGGTCCAGCGCATCTTCCACGGGAAGCAGCGCCAGCGGCGCAGGACCGGCGGCCACGAACGCAATGGCCGCATCGTGCAACGCTTCCGGGCACGTCGCATCGGCGCCCACCGCGGCGGCCAGCTGCGCCGCTTCCTGGCGACGTTGCTGCATGGCCAGCGCGACGGTCGCTGCGCTGTCGTTGCCCAACTGCGCGCGCACGGCGATGTCTTCGCCACGCTGCCACCCGGCCAGGGTGGGTAGATCGTGCGTGCCCGTGGTGGCCACCGCCATCTTCCGCCACAGGTTGGGCGGCAGGAATTCACCATCGCTGGCGCGCGAGAACGCCAGCACATCCATCCCGAGCACGCCGCGCTCGGCCAGCCGCTGACGGATGCCCTCGGGCACCACGCCGAGGTCTTCGCCGATGACGATGCAGCGGTGCCGCCACGATTCCAGCGCCAGCAGGTTCAGCAGGTCGTCCAGCGGATAGCGCAGATATGCACCCGCTTCCGACCCTGCGCCGTGCGGCACCACCCACAGCCGTTGCAGGCCGAGGATGTGATCGATGCGCACGCCACCGCGATCACGCATGACCGCGCGCAGCAGGGCGATGAATGGCGCAAACCCGGTGCGCCGCAGCCCCTCGCCGGAATAGCTGCTCACGCCCCATACCTGGCCGTGCGGCGCGAACGCATCCGGCGGCGCCCCCAGCACCAGCCCGCGCAGCGCGGTATCGCCAGCGGCAGCCGCCTCGGCGCCGTCCGGTACGAAGCCGACCGCCAGATCGGCGATCAGCCCCAGCGCCATGCCGCTTGCGCGGGCGCGCTGCTGCACCTGGGCCCAGCTTCGGGTCGACAACCACTGCGCGAATTCCTGCAGCGCCGGGTCCGGCTGGCCCAGCGCGGCGGCGTTGAACGCGGCAAACCGGGCGAGCGATGTTCCGCCCTCCTGTCGATGGCGATCCAGGTCCTCACGCACCTTCTCGGGCGCGGCGTCCAGCCACTGGTGCCAGTGCGCCAATCGCGCCCACTTGTACTCAGCCGCCCCCGCCCAGTCGATCAACCCGTCGGGCGTCGGCATCGGCGCCTGCAGTACGTCGTCGTCATCGGCGACCCAGGGAGGCGGCGCGGTGTAGACCGGTTCGAGAAAGCGGCGGTCGCTGGGCGAGTACGGGCTGTACAACGCTTCGATCCGGCCGGCCGCGTGCAGCGGGCTGAGCGTCAGCGCGTCACCGCCGGCCGCGCGGATCCGCCGGCACCACGCCGCCGCGCCCGCACTGTCGCCAATCCCGGCGTCACCGGGCGAGCGGCCCGCATACACCTGCAGCGTGCCGCCCCAACGGCGCGGGGCTTCCGTGCCGGTCGCATCGGCCACGCCGAAGCACTGGGCCGGCGCAACGGCGACGGCATGTTCGCCGCCACCAATGCGCAGCGTCCAGTAGCCGGGCCGCTGCGGGCAACGCCAGCCACCCGCCGCGTCCTGGCTGGCGGCCTCGGTATGTCCCTCCTCATCGCACCACTGCCCCTGCCCTGCACCGGCCGGACCGATCACGAGCATGGCGCCGACCTGTGCGGTATGCAGCTTCGGCTGCGCCCGCTCGGTCAGGCAGCGCTGCTGGCTGTCCAGCCGCTGTGCGGGGGTGGCGGCCGGCCATTCCAGCGCTTCGAGCACCGCCAGCAGCGTGGTCTGATCGACCCGACGTGCCGTGCCGTGCACGTCATGCCAGTCCACGATCAACCCGACCGTGGCGGCCAGGTCCGTCAGCGCTACCGATGGCGCGGTCATAGCGGCACCCAGCGCACCAGCATCGCGTCCGGTGCCAACGTGTCGTCGGCATCCACGTCGCCCAGCTGCAGCACGGTCTGCCCGGCCGGCAGGGTGGCGGCCACGGCGGTTCCGCCAAGATTGAAGGCCAGCCACCACTCGCCGCCGGGCAGTGCCCATCCCGCGGCGATGGCCTGATCGGCCAGTACCGTGGCCCCCAGGCTGCGTGCCTGCGCCGCGCCATCGGCCAGATACCGGCGCCGCAACGCCAGGGACGCCTTGAAGTCGGTCAGCCAGGGGTTGTGCGCAAGCGCGTCAAGCGACGGCATCGGACAGCGCGAGGCCAGGAAGGTCTCCAGCGCGTTCGGATCGGGAATGGTCTCGCGCGATGCGGGCTCGGCGAATGCCTTGAACTGGCTGAACTCGGTTCGCCGCCCGTCGCGCACAGCCTGATCCAGTGGCGGCTCGAAATCGGTGAAGAACAGGAACGGCTCGCGCGCGCCCCACGGCTCGCCCATGAAGAACAGCGGCACCATCGGGGTCAACGCGGTCAACGCGTGCGCGATCCGCAAGCGTGCCGGGGCCACCGAACCCTGCAGGCGGTCGCCGAAGGCGCGGTTGCCGATCTGGTCATGGTTCTGCGCGAACACCACGAAATGATCCGGTGACAACCCTGCGCTGGGTTCGCCGCGGCGGTTCCCGTGGCGGTTCACTTCGCCCTGCCAGGCAAACCCTTCGGACAGCACCCGGGCGAATCGCGCCCCCGGTGCGCTGGCATAGTCGGCGTAGTAGCTCTCGGTCTCGCCGGTCAACAGCACGTGCAACGCATTGTGGAAATCGTCGTTCCACTGCGCGGTATAGCCCTCGCCCAGCAGCGAGGCGGCATTGTTTTCGTTCTCCACCACCAGGTCCACCGCATGCGCCGGGCCATCGGCGTGGATGGCCTCGCGCAGCGTCACCAGGAACGTCTGCGGATGGATCGCGTGTACCGCATCCAGGCGAAGGCCGTCGAAGCGGTATTCGCGCAGCCACATCAGCGCGTTGTCGATGAAGTAGCGCTGCACCCACGGCTGGCGGAAATCGATGGCCGCGCCCCACGGCGTGCGCACATCCTCGCGGAAAAACTGCGGCGCGTAGCTGGCCAGCTGGTTGCCTTCCGGACCGAAGTGATTGAACACCACGTCCAGCAGCACCATCAGCCCCAATCCGTGGGCGGCATCGACCAGCGCCTTCAGCTCGTCGGGCGTGCCATACACCGAGGCCGGCGCGTATGGCAGCACGCCGTCATAACCCCAGTTGCGCGACCCGGGGAACGTGGCCAGCGGCATCAACTGCAGCGCGGTGATGCCCATCGCCGCCAACGCCGGCAGCTCCGCCTGCAGTGCCGAATAGCCGCCCACCGCGCCCACGTGCACTTCGTAAAGCACCGCTTCGGACCACGGCCGCCCTGCCCCGCCTGTGGTCTGCCAGACGTAGGCGTCCTCGTCGGGGATGGCGCTGGGACCGTTCAGGCCCTCCGGCTGCCAGCGCGAGGCTGGATCGGGCACGCTGAGCGCACCATCGATGCGGAAGCGATAGCGCGCACCGGGCGCGGCGTCGCAGACGACGGCATGGCACCCGTCTTCTTCCGAAACCATGGCCATTACCTCGCCCTCCAGCAGCAGTTCCACGCGGTGCGCTGCCGGCGCCCACAGCCGGAAGCAGTACCCACCTTCCGCCTGCCGCTGCGCGCCCAGTT
Organism: Stenotrophomonas sp. Ste86; assembly: GCF_024519465.1. Classification (GTDB taxonomy): domain Bacteria; phylum Pseudomonadota; class Gammaproteobacteria; order Xanthomonadales; family Xanthomonadaceae; genus Stenotrophomonas. The sequence continues at coordinate 356,699 of NZ_JALJRW010000001.1, forward strand.
GCCGCCGCGCAGGCGTCACTCCATCACCTGGAGGTAGACCGTGGACAAAGGCGGCAAGGTCAGCTCGATGGATTGCGCGTGGCCGTGCATGGCAATGGGCCGGGCGTCCACCTGTCCACGATTGCCCGCGTCGCTGCCACCGTAGAAGTGGCTGTCGCTGTTGAATACCTCACGCCAACGGCCGGCGCGCGGCACCCCCACGCGGTAGCCATGTCGCGCCACCGGGGTGAAATTGCTCACCGCCAGCAACGCACCGCCATGGCCTTGCACGTCGTGGCGGACGAAGGCCAGCACGCTGTTGACGTGGTCATCGCCCACGCTCCACTCGAAGCCGTCCTCGGTGCGGTTGCCATGCCGCAGTGCGGGAATATCACGCAGCAGCCGGTTGAGGTCGGCGATCAGGCGCGCCACCCCGGCGTGTTCGGGTTGCGAGGCCAGCGCCCAGTCCAGCTCGGCATCGTGGTTCCACTCGGTGGCCTGGGCGAATTCGCCGCCCATGAACAGCAGTTTGCTGCCCGGGTGGGCCCACATGAAGCCGTAATAGGCGCGCAGGTTGGCCAACTGCTGCCAGCGGTCGCCGGGCATCTTGCCCAGCAACGAGCCCTTGCCGTGCACCACTTCGTCATGCGACAGCGGCAGCACGAACTGCTCGGAGAAGGCGTACATCGCGCTGAAGGTCATCTCGCTATGGTGGTGCGAGCGGTGGATCGGGTCGCGCTGCAGATAGCTGAGCGTGTCGTGCATCCAGCCCATGTTCCACTTGTGCGAGAACCCCAGCCCGCCCTCGGCGGCCGGCGCGGTCACGCCCGGCCACGCGGTGGACTCCTCGGCGATCACCACCACGCCCGGATAAGTCGTGGCGATGGCGGTATTGAGCGCACGCAGGAAGTCGATCGCTTCCAGGTTCTCGCGGCCACCGTGCGCGTTTGGAATCCACTGCCCATCGGCGCGGCTGTAGTCGCGGTACAGCATCGAGGCCACCGCATCCACGCGCAGCCCATCGATATGGAAGCGGTCGATCCACTCCAGTGCACTGCCGATCAGGAACCCGGACACCTCGCTGCGCCCGTAGTTGTAGATCAGCGTGTCCCAGTCCGGATGCAGGCCCTCGCGCGGATCTTCGTGTTCGTACAGACCAGTGCCGTCGAAGCGCTGCATGCCGTGCGCATCGGACGGGAAATGCGCGCCCACCCAGTCCACGATCACGCCCAGGCCGTGCTGGTGGCAGCGGTCCACGAAACGCGCGAACCCTTCCGGGTCACCATGCCGCGCGGTAGGCGCATACAGCCCCAACGGTTGATAGCCCCAGGAGCCGCCAAACGGATGTTCGCTTACCGGCAGCAGCTCGACGTGGCTGAAGCCAAGTTGCTGGATATACGGAATGAGCGCATCGGCCAACTGGTCCCAATCCAGCACACTGCCGTCCGGGCCGCGGCGCCAGGAACCGGCGTGGAATTCATAGATGGAGATCGCACCGTCCGCGTTGGCCGCGCGCGCGTTCATCCAGTCCCCGTCCTGCCAGGCATGCCCCGCATCGGAGCCCACCACCGAGGCGGTGCCCGGCAGCGGCTCGCACTGCCGCGCCATCGGGTCGGCCTTGTCGGTGAGGTGCGAACCGTCGGCGGCGATGATTTCGAACTTGTAGCGTGCACCGGCGACCACGCGCGGCACGAAGATTTCCCAGACGCCGGCTTCATGGCGGAACCGCATCGGATGGCGTCGGCCGTCCCAGCTGTTGAACTCGCCCACCACCGCCACCCGACGCGCGTTCGGCGCCCACACCGTAAAGCGCACGCCGTGTACGCCCTGGTCGGTGACACGTTGCGCGCCCAGGCCGGAACGGATGCTGTGCGGGTCGCCAGCGGGGATGCCCGCCAGCAGTGCCGCATCCAGCTGCGGCCCAAAACCGAAGACATCTTCGATCTCCTGCGTGGATGTGCCCCAGTCCACCCGCAGCAAGGCCACTGCAGCGCTTTCGCATGCGGATTCGAACAGGCCTTCGCCCAGCGCCGCCATCGGCTGCCAGCGCCCGCTCGCGTCGCGCCGTTGCACGGCCAGCGCACCGGGGAACAGCACGCGCAGCCGCCAACGGCCCTGCGCGTCCTGGTGCGGGCCCAGCAGCGCGAACGGATCGCCCGGCTGTCCCGCCGCCAGCGCGGCCAGACCAGGCGACAAGGGCTCGTCAACCGACGAGGACGTCGGTACACCCTCCCAACCTTGCGGCATCGGGGCCTGCACCTCGCACGACACCGTCATGCGCGCGCCTCGGCGGTGCGCTGGTACAGGTCGATGTAATGCGTGCCGGCAATTTCCCAGCCGCTGGGGCGCAGCATCGCCGCGCGACGCATTGCGGCCATCAGGCGCGGCTGGCGGAAGGTGCGGAACGCACGCTGCACGCAGCGGCGCAACATGTCCGCCTCCGGCCCGTTGAACAGGAAGCCGGTCACGCCGTCATCCACCGTATCGATCAGCCCGCCGGTGGCGTGCGCGATGGGCAGGCAACCAAAGCGCTGTGCATACATCTGGCTCAACCCGCACGGCTCGAACCGTGAGGGCATCAGCAGGAAATCGGCGCCGGCAAACATGCGCCGGGCCAGGGTTTCATCGAAGCCAATGTAGGCCGACACGCTGCCCGGGAAGCGCCGCGCCAATGCGCGCACCTGCTCCTCGATCTCCGGCTCGCCGCCGCCGATGATCACCAGCTGGCCACCGGCCGCCACGATCTGCGGCGCCACATCGCAGGTCAGGTCCAGGCCCTTCTGGTGCACCAGCCGCGACACCACCGCAAACAACGGCCCGCGGCTTTCCGGCAACCCGAAGGCGCGGCGCACGTGGCGGGCGTTATGGTCGCGGCCTTCAAAGCTGCGCACGTCGAAGTGCGCCGGCAGGTGGCGGTCGGTGCTCGGGTCCCAGCTGGCGTCGATGCCGTTGACGATCCCGCTCAGGTGACCCAGCGCCGCGCGTCGCGACAGCAACCGGTCCAGCCCGCAGCCCTCGGCAGGTGCGGTGATCTGCGCCGCGTAACTGATGCTCACCGTGTTGACCTGGTCGGCATGTACGATGCCGCCGCGCAGGAACGACAACTGCCCATGGAATTCCAGCGCCTCGCGCTGCACCTCGTCGATGCCCAGATCGGCCGCCAGCGCGCTCGGGAACAAACCCTGGTAGGCCAGGTTGTGGATGGTCAGCAGGCACGACGCCGTGCTGCCCGACCAGCGTACGTACGCGGCTGCCAGCGCGCACGGCCAATCATTCAGATGCAGCAGGTCCGGCTGCCATTCCATGCCCACCTCGCCCGAGGCGATCATCGCCGCCGCACGTGACAACGTGGCAAAACGAATGGCGTTGTCCGCCCAGGGATGGCCGGCGTTGTCCACGTACGGCGATCCTTCCCGTTCGTACAGCTCCGGGCAGATCAGCACGTACACGGGCAAGCCATCTTCGAGCACCGTCTGGGCGATCACGCACGCCGGCAACGCCGCATGCGCTTCGGTCTGCCCCACCACCTCGATGGGCCCGGTGCGCGCAAGCACCTCGCTGTAGCCGGGAATCAGCACGCGCATGTCGGCGCGGTCGCGCAGGGCGCGTGGCAATGCTGCGGCCACATCGCCGAGTCCGCCGGCCTTCACGAAATCGGCCATCTCCGACACCACGAACAGCACGCGGCGCACCGTGTCTGTCGCAAGATTGGAGAAACCTGACAGGCCAACCGGCACCGCGGCTTGCCTATGTCGTCGCACGCGAATGAGATCACTCTGGGATACGGCTTCTGCGCTGGCAGCGGAAGACGCAAGGGGAAGAAGTCGCGTAGGCATGGGGGACTCGCTGGCAGAAAAACACGACGCAGCAGACTCCACCTCGAACCGGAATGGCCGGCGCAAGCAATCGTCAGGAGCGCACTACGAAGATGGGGGAACCCCAGCCATTACTTGGGGCGTGAATTGAATCTACACCCCTGCTGAATCAATACTCCGTGAACCTGGCACGACAGTTGCGTGAACCCCCATGCTCAAAAAGCATGTGCTTATCAAGCTACCTAGTTGCAGCTGACTCATGGGGACGAATGAATTATTCAGAATTCCTTCTTCAGCGTGCCCGCGGCGAACGCGGCAAGTCGTCACTTGCTATAGTCCAGTGCTGATTTCGACGCGCAGGACGCCCAGAGACCATGGGAAACAGCAAGGCCTCCGACGAGTAAGCCGCAACAACCTGTTGTTGTTGCGGCGCTCTGCCGGGCTACATCGATGTGATGTGAAAGGCATACGCCGACAGTGTTTTTCCCTGCGCGGACGTTTTCTCATGCCCATACGAAACCAAAACTGGCCCCACTCCCTCAAGGCAGCCCTGCTGCTGATGGTTCCGTTCGACCTCCTCGCCTCGCTGGCGATGGACATTTACCTGCCCGTCGTTCCGGCGATGCCCGGCATCCTTGGCACCACCCCTGCCGTCGTGCAACTCACGCTCAGCCTGTACATGGTCCTGCTCGGCGCAGGTCAACTGCTGTTTGGCCCGCTGGCAGACCGCATCGGTCGGCGCCCGATAGTGATTGCCGGCGGCACGATGTTCGTCATTGCCTCGTTCGGTCTTGCCGCGTCCAATGGCCCCGGCATGTTCCTCATGTTCCGTGTCTTCCAGGCACTGGGCGCGTCGGCGGCATTGGTTGCCACCTTCGCCACCGTGCGCGATGTCTACGCCGAGCGCCCGGAAGGAACGACGATCTACGCGCTGTTCAGCGCGATCCTGGCGTTCGTGCCTGCCCTTGGGCCCATCCTCGGCGCCCTGCTGGCTGCAGCATGGGGATGGCGCGCGATCTTCCTCGTGCTGGGTGTGGCAGCGGCCGCAGCGGTGCTCAACGCGACCGCAGGATGGAAGGAGACGCGGCTGCCTGGCACAGGTGCGCCCCTCTGCCACCTGCGCCGGCCGCTGCGCGCCCGGCGCTTCTGGACGTACACCCTTGGCTTCAGTGCGGCGATGGGCACATTCTTCGTGTTCTTTTCCACCGCACCGCGGGTACTCATTGACCTGGCCGGCTATTCACCGTTCGCCTTCAGCCTGGCGTTCTCAAGCGTGGCCCTGGTGATGATGCTGATGACACGATGCGTCGGGCGATGGCGGGCGCGCTGGAGTGACCCCGGTTGCCTGGCCAGGGGCATGACGCTGCTGCTCGCCGGCGCACTGCTGCTGGTGCTGGGGCAAGTGTTCGGCTCGCCCTCGTTCATCGCCTTCATCGCGCCGATGTGGGTGTCGGCAACGGGCATCGTGATGACCGTTGCGGTAACCGCCAACGGGGCATTGAAGGGATTCGATGACATGGCAGGCAGCGCGGTGGCGCTGTACTTCTGCGTGCAAAGCGTGGTGGTGGCCATCGCGGGCACAGCCGCGGTGCTGCTGGGCGGAGACTCCGCCTGGCCGCTGGTGGGCTACTCGACCGGGATGGCGGTGCTGGTATTGCTGGCGCTTGCCCGCACGCGCGACGAGGCGGGCGACGCACGCTGATCGCGGTGGGCTTGTGCAGACATGGACACGACCCTACATCGCCTCAGGCTGCTGTCCGGCGTTCGGCTGCATCGTCGCCAGGGCGCCCTGCAGATCGCGCATGCGGAACGGCTTCTGCAGACCGTAACGATGGCGGAACTTCTCTGCGATCGCGGCCTGCCCGTAGCCGGTGATGAAGATATACGGCACGCCCTGGGCATCCAGCGCCTCGGCCACCGGGTAGGACGCGCTGCCCGCCAGATTGACGTCCAGCACAGCCAGGTCCACACCCCCGGCCCTCACCACCTCGAGAGCGGCATCCACATTGGCCACCGACGCGGCCACTTCGTAGCCCAGCGCCTCCAGGCAGTCCTCGAGCACCATCGCCACCAGCGATTCGTCTTCGACGACAAGCACGCGCGCGGTCACAGGGTCACCTCCGCCACGGTAGCCGGCAGCGGCATCGACACGCGGAACGCCACGCCGGCCGGGTCGAAGGCCAGTTCGACGTCGCCATCCAGATCGCGCTTCAATCCACGCTCGAGCAGGCGGGAGCCGAAGCCCTTGCGCGCCGGCGGGGACACCGGCGGTCCGCCACTCTCCTGCCACACAAGTTCAAGCAGATCCCCGCCATCGGCATCCACGCTGCGTACCCAGGCGATGCGCACCTTCCCCTGCGGCGAGGAGAGCGCGCCATATTTGACCGCGTTGGTGCACAACTCGTGCAGCGCCATCGACAGCGCCAGTGCGCGGCGCGGGTCGACCCGGCATGACCGCCCTTCCAGCACGAAGCGGCCGCTCGCATCGGGCTCGCACAACGCTGAGACATCGCGCGCCAACTCCAGGATGTCGGCACTTTGCCAGTTCTCGCGTGTCAGGGTGTCATGCGCGGTGGACAGTGCCAGCAGGCGCGAATCGATCTTCTCGTGCGCGTCCTCCAGGCTGACGGCGTTGTTGAACGACTGGCGGGTCAGCGACTGCACCATCACCAGCGAATTCTTCACCCGGTGGTTGAGCTCGTTGATCAGCAGTTCCAGGTGCTGCTCATGTTCCTTGCGCTCGGTAACATCGCGGGTGCTGCCGGCAATGGCTTCCACCTTTCCATCCAGCCCGAATACGGGGGTGAAGATGTATTCGTAGATGCGCGTGCCCTTGGTCTGGTGCGGGAACGGCACTTCGCCCCGGATGGGCTGGCCAGTGGCGACCACCCGGTCTATTTCCTCGTCGTGCATCGCCGCGTGCCACGGCTCATACCCCAGCTCAAGGCAGGTTCTGCCCGTGGCATCTTCCCAACGCATGCCCCACATCGTCAGCAGGGCGTCGTTGGCGTAGATGAAACGGTGCTGGGTATCGAACACGTAAAGAAGGTCCGGGGTGGCCTGCAGCAGGGCCTCGTAGATGCGCCATCGGGCGGCGTCTTGTTCCTGTCGGGCTGGCACGTCGGTAGATCCTGGGGCAGAGGCAGACGATAGTTCGGGCAACGTGAACGCCGGATCATGAGTGGATGCCGCGCCGCCGCCCCGTCAACCCCGACGCGACGGCGCTAGAATCTGGCCCGTCACACCGGCACCGGAGGCCCCAATGCAACAGACCGTCATCCCCCAACTGCGCATGACCGATGCCACGGTCAGCGTGCCGTTCTACCAGCGCATGGGCTTTGCCATTGACTGGGAGCACCGTTTCGAACCGGGCATGCCACTGTTCGTGCAGATCAGCCGCGAGGGCCAACTGCTGTTTCTGACCGAACATGCCGGCGATTGCGAGCCCGGTGGCGCGGTCTACTTCCACGTGCCCGACGTGGACGCACTGCATCGCGCGTTCGTGGCCGCCGGCGCGGGGGTGTTCCGCGCGCCGGCGGATGTGCCGTGGGGCGGACGGGAAATGCTGGTGGTGGACCCGGACCATAACCGGCTGCGGTTTGCTACGCAGGGCAAGTAAGTCACCCGGCACGCCGCTGCACTAAGTGGGCAGCGGCGTCCATTCATGGGAAAAGTGCGCGAACTCAATCTGCAGTTCGCCATCGTGGTCCAGAATGATGTGGTGCCGGTAAACGCCGGGGCGGACAATCGAGAACTCGTGCAGAAGAAGATCGGCATGCCCATTGTCTTCCAGGGCGGGCTCGCACAGCTGGAAACTGGATACGCCACCATAGCGTAGCGTTGTCGTGCCCTCGAACATCTGATCAATAAGGCTCAGCGCGATCAGCGTCTCTCCATTGGAGAATCTGGCCTTGTACTGCTTGGACACAAGGAGAGACAGGATCCTTGCATCGTGTAGCGTCTTGTTTCCGCCAAGAGTGTAGCTATCGATGTCGCTGGCGAAAGCTCGCAGCGACGCGGGCATCCCACTCGCCACTGTATCGATGTAGTCAAAATACCTGGAAAAATTCCAGGCCTGCCCATCGTGGTAGATCCTGTCGAGCTTCCTCACGCGCACACACTCCTTGGGGTTTTTGCCGGGCCATGCGTATCAGGCACCGGTTTGGCCGCAGGACGTCAGATTGCGCCCCGGCCGGTCAACATTCTGACGCATCCCGTCAACATTCCGACAGTCATCGCGCGCCGATGAAACGCAGGTTGAATGTGTCATTGAATTATTCATTTGCCTGCGCCGAAGCATGAATCCAAATGGGCCTCCCGCACGTAGATAGCCAGACCCCACCCCACGACCGACGCGCAATGAGTCCCCCAGTCACCCAGGAAGATGAAAGAAAGGCCGTTCTTGGGTCCATGCAGATCGCCGATGTTGCCGCGCTCCCCTCGCTGGACCACATCACCCGTCTTGCCAGCTACGCCTTCGATGTCCCGGTTGCCTTTGTCTCGATCCTGGGCGATGTGGAACAGCGCTTTGTCTCCCGGATCGGGCTGCCGGTGGCGGCGACGTGCCTCCGCGCCTCCATCTGTGCCCACGCCATCACCGCCAACGGGGTGTTCGTGGTCACCGACCTGGCGGCCAACCCGCGCTTCCAGGACAACCCCCTGGTCGCCAGCGCTCCGCACCTGCGCTTCTATGCAGGTGCCCCGCTGGTCGCCAGGAACGGGGTGGCCATCGGCGCCCTCTGCATCATGGACAGCATGCCCCGCGAGTTCCTGGACAGCGACCGCGAGCAGCTGTCGAGCCTGGCTCAGCTGGTGATGGGGCAGCTGGAGCTGCGCAACCTGTCCGGCCGGCTCGATCCGGTCAGTGGCCTCCCCAGCCGCCACCAGCTCCACGCCGATTTCCCCGGCATTGTCGCCCGCAGCGCCACCGGCAGGCGCTACGCCGTGGCCATCGACGTGCTCGACATCCCCCGCGCCAGCCAAGTGGGCCAGGTACTTGGGCTGCAACCGCTGGAAGCGCTGATCCGGCGCGCCGGCGTTCGCCTGCGCACCGCATTGGGCGGCATCGCTACGGTCTACCACGTGGGGGTCACGCGCTTCGCCTTCCTGGTGGACATGCCCACCCCATGCCAGGTGGAAAGCCTGGTCATGGAATTGAAGGGCCGGATGCTGCGTCCGCTGATGGCCGCCGCCGTCCCCATGTCGCCGCGGTTCCACGCAGGGGTCTGCGCTGTCGAAGGCGACGAAGGCAGTCACGAACTGCTTCGTAGACTCCTGGTGGGCCTGCACGATGCGTTCGACGCGGGTCAAACGTTGTGCTGGTACTCGGCAGTGCGGGACCAAAGCGTGCACCGCGCGTACCGCCTGGCCTCGGATGCCGAGCACGGCATCGCCAACGGCGAGTTCCACTTGGCGTATCAGCCACGATTCGACGCCGCCACGCGAAACCCTGTCTCTGCCGAAGCGCTGATCCGATGGACCCACCCGGTCCTCGGTCCCATCAGCCCGCTCGAGTTCATCCCGGTCTTCGAACAGACCGCGCTGATGGCACTGGTCACCGACTGGGTGCTGGATGCGGCCCTGGACCAGCTGCTGGCGTGGCGGGCACAGGGCGTGGACGTTCCCCTGTCCATCAACCTGCCCAGCAGCTATCTCACCAGCACCACCGCCTGGGAGGTCATCAGCGCGAAGCTGTCGCGGCGCGCCATCCCGTTTTCGATGGTTGAATTCGAGATCACCGAGGGCGAGTGGCTCGGCCCTGACTCCACCGCCATCGCGCAGATCTGCGCCATGGCGCAGGCGGGCATCCGGATCGCCATCGATGACTTCGGCAGTGGCTACAGCAACTTCAGCTACCTGTCCGACCTGCCCATCCGCACCCTCAAACTGGACAAGTCGCTGATCGACGGCATCGGCACGGACCCACGCGCAAGAGCCAAGGTCTCGGCGATCCACCATCTGGCCCACGAGCTTGGCTACCTCACCGTGGCCGAGGGCGTGGAACACCAGGACCAGCTCGACGTGCTGGCCGATATCGGCCTGGATCAAGTCCAGGGTTACCTGCTGGCCACGCCTTCGCCCGCGTCAACGATTGCAGCGTTGTTCGCGCGTGTCGGTCAGTCGCTGCAAGTTACCTGGGATGAACTTCATCACCCTCGCGTCACAAATTGCATCGCCACCTAAATGCTTCGCCGCACCTCTTTGAAGCGAAGCGGTGCGCCGCCGATATCGGTTCTCCACCGCGCAACTTGAGCTCCGGCTCGTCGCCTCCCCTCTGCATCCCACCGGGCTATCCACACCATGCACTTTGTCAGGAATCTACGTGTCGGCCAGCGCATGAGCGTTGGCTTCTCCGCTCTCATAGGACTGATGGTCGTCCTGACTCTGGTGGGCATCCATCGGGTCCACCTCATCGAGAACGACCTGCACACGATCAATGACGTCAACGCGGTCAAGCAGCGCCTGGCCATCAACTTCAGGGGCAGTGTGCATGACCGCGCGATCGCGCTGCGCGACGTGGTCCTGTCCGATGACCCGCAGGCCCGGGCCGAGGCCACGCAACAGATCGAGAAACTCGCCGGCGACTACGCGGTGGCCGCCAAACCCCTGTCGGAGATGATCGCGGCGAGCACGGACAGCAAAGAGATCGGCATGTTGAAGGCCATCGGCGCCAATGAGGCCGCCACCCTCCCTTTGCTGGCCGAGGTCAGCAAGCAACGCGAGGCCGGCGATGTCCAGGCGGCAACAGCGCTGATGCTCACCCAGGCCAAGCCGGCCTTCGTGGCATGGCTGGCCTCGATCAACGCCTTCATCGACTGGCAGGAGGCCAAGAGCGCCGCCACCGCCGAGCAGCTGACGGCCACCGCGCGCGGCTTTGCCATGCTCATGATCGGCGCAACGCTGCTGGCACTGGCGCTGGGAACAGTCATCGCCATCGCGCTTACGCGCAGCGTCGTCGGCCCCCTGCGCACTGCCCTGCAGGCCGCCCGCGACGTCAGCCAGGGCAAGCTGGATACAGCTCTGGTGGCACATCGGGGCGACGAGGCTGGCCAGCTGCTGGAGGCCATGGAGCAGATGCGCCAACGCATCCGGCGCGTCATTGCCGAGCTAGGCGAGATGACGGCCCGGCACGAGCGTGGCCAGATCAGCTACCGCATGGATGCGGCCGCCTACCCGGGTGAATTCGGCATCATGGTGCGCGATACCAATGACATCGTGGCGGCGCATATCGCCATCAAAATGCAGTTGGTCCACCTGATCGGCCGCTACGCGGTGGGCGACCTGTCCGAGGACATGCAACGGCTGCCCGGCGAGAAGGCCATCATCACCGAGACCATGGACCGGGTGAAGGCCAACCTGTCCTCGATCAACCGTGACATCCGCGAGCTCACCCAGGCCGCCTCCGAGGGCAACTTCTCCGCGCGCGGCGAGCCGCAGGCGTATCAGTACGATTTCCGCGCCATGGTGGAAAACCTCAATGGCCTGATGGGCACCGCCGAGCAGAACCTCGCAGCACTGTCCACCTTCCTCAATGACGTTGCATCGGGCAACCTGGCCGCGCGCATGGAGGGCGACTTCCGCGGCGTCTTTGCCACCATGGGCGCCGATGCCAACAAGACTGCCACCAACCTGGCCGATATCGTCCGCCGCATCCACCTCTCGTCCGAGTCCATTACCGGCGCGGCCACGGAGTTGTCCAACGGCAACCAGGACCTCTCCAGGCGTACCGAACAGCAGGCTGCCAGCCTGGAGGAAACCGCCGCGTCGATGGAGGAGCTGACCTCCACGGTCCGGCAGAATGCCGCCTCGGCCGACCAGGCCAATCGCCTGGCCATCGACGCCGCCGCTGTCGCCGGGCGCGGTGGGGAGATCGTGGACGAGGTGGTCAGCACCATGGACGGCATCGAAACCGCCTCCCGCCGCATCGCCGACATCACCACCGTGATCGACGGCATTGCCTTCCAGACCAACATCCTCGCGCTGAATGCCGCGGTGGAAGCCGCACGCGCCGGTGACCAGGGCCGCGGTTTTGCCGTGGTCGCCGCCGAGGTGCGCAGCCTGGCGCAACGCGCGGCCAGCTCGGCCAGGGAGATCAAGGAACTCATCGACGACTCCGCCGCCAGGGTCGCCGAGGGATCCACGCAGGTCCGCGCCGCCGGCGCCACGATGCAGGAGGTGGTTTCGAGCGTGCAGCGGGTGACGGACATCATGCAGGAGATCGCTGCCGCCTCCCGCGAGCAATCCTCCAGCATCGAACAGGTCAACGCGGTGGTCGGTCGCATGGATGAGACCACACAACAGAACGCCGCCCTGGTTGAAGAGGCCGCCGCAGCCGCCGCCGAGCTCGACGTCCAGGCATCCGGGCTGCGGCACGCCGTCGCGGCCTTCACGATTGACCCGGTGGCGGTGCGCCGCGAGCGCCCCCTGCACGCGCGCGCCGTCGCTGCTCCCCGCCTTGCCACCCTGCCTTCGATGATGAACGGCTAAGCAGCAGTGTCGGGCCATTGCTTGAAACCGGTGCAATGGCCCGCATTGACTGAGAGCGCCCGCGGTTGGGCGCTCTCAGGAGAAATGCATGCCGCACCATGAAAAAATCGCCGTTGCTGGCGTCATCGAGCACGTCTTCGCGCATCGATTCACCCTGGTCAGCGACGATCAAACCTATCTCGCGGATCTGGGGCCGAAAGGCGCAGACGCGTTCCCGCTCAAGCAGGGCCTTGCCGTACGGCTTGAGGGCGAACAACGCCCGTCGGAAATCAAAGTCGCACGCATCGCCAGGAAGGGGGGCGCCTTCGTAGAGGTGGAACACAAAAAGCCGCATCACGGCCCCAAGCACCACCCCTCCGATGCACCGGCCGATCCGCGTGCGGTGCTGGCCGCTGTGAAGAAAGCCGGTTGGAAGGTCTCAGGCGAACCCGCCCGCAAGCCCAGGCACTTTGAACTCCTGGCCACACGCGATGCTGGTGGCTGGACCGAACTTCACGTGGATTTTGCGGGCGTCATCTACAAGCAGAAACCCGCCGATGACGAAAAGTGGGGCTTGCCTGCGTGAAAGACCGGTAGTACACAACAAAAGAGCCCCGGAATTCCCCGGGGCTCTTTTTGTTTGTCAGGCCGCCTGCGGGCTCCAGCGACGCAGCGCGGCCCCCCTGAGCGATTGCTCACCGCACCCGGTCGGACAGCGCAGCACGCGCGCCACCGAGGTACTGACAAAGCCCTGCCCCTCCTGCGCCTTGAAGATGACCTCGCACGACAGGCAGCGCGCCACCATGGAATACAGGTGCACGATGCGGCCACTGCAGGGGTCCTGCAACGCGCTCACCTCCAGCAGATCGAAGTGGCAGCTATCGGGCAGCGCGCGCCGGGGCAGCGGATGGGGAGAGGAGGTCTGCAGGTTCACGCGGGCGCGCCATCGAGGGAATGCAGGCGACTGTAGATAGCGCGGTGTGGAGCCCAGGTGCAGATGCGATGCCTGCCGCGCGAAGGGGCCGTTACGCATCGCATTCAACCCTGAATGATTCGGAATCGCGTCGCCTGACTTTCGTCATATTTCACTCCCGCGACACTTCCAGGAAAGCAGCATGCTCAGGCCCACCGACGGGCGGAACCGCGAGGCATTTGAGATGGACAAGAACCGTACTGAAGGTGTCAAGAACCAGGTCAAGGGCACCGTGAAGGAAGTGGCTGGCAAGGTCACCGGCGACAAGGCCCAGGAGCTTGAAGGCAAGGCCCAGAAAACCGTAGGCAAGGTGCAGAGCGAAGTGGGCAAGGCAAAAGACGACGCCCGCCGCTGAATTCGGCGCGCTGCTCCCGCACTTCGGTGAGGGAGCAGCAGCGTTGGAATTGCGTACGGATGGACGCCACGCACGACGCTCACTCCGCGAAGCTTGCCGTGTTCTTGCCATGTCGCTTGGCGACATAAAGCGCCCGATCGGCCATCGCCAGCCAATCCTCGGCAGCGCCGTCGCCCGGCGCTGCGGCAATGCCCATGCTCACGCTGATCTGGATCGAACGCGCTTCAGCGGGCAGGTTGCCCTGCAATCGTTCCTTGATCCGTTCAGCCACCTGCATGGCCTCGGCAGACGTGCACTCCATCAGCAACACCGCAAACTCATCCCCACCCAGCCGCGCCGGCGTATCGCCGGGCCGCATGAAGTCCCTCAACGTCGCCGCAATGTGGCGCAGCACCTCGTCACCCGCCCGGTGACCGTGCCCGTCGTTGATCCGCTTGAAGTCGTCCACATCCAGCATCAACAAGCAGGCAACGCCGCCATGACGGTGCGACCTCTCCAGCGTCTGCTGGGCACGTTGGATCAGAAAGCCCCGGTTGGCCAGGTCCACCAGCGGGTCCATCCGGCTCAGGCGCTGCAACTGACGGTTCTGTGATTTCACCCGGCGCGCCAGCTGCCAGCTGAGCAGACTCAGTCCGATGCCATACACGAACAGGAAGGGCAGGCTGAGGGCAATCGTGCGCTGTGAGGTCATCGGCTGAACGGGCAACCCAAGGGCCAGCCAGGCCACGCCGAATCCCACCACCAGGGCCAGGGTCGCCCGCGCCGCCAGCTTCACCCCACCTGCGGCGATCTTGTCGGCCACCAGCAGCGCTGCGAACAACGCACTGGGCACGATGCTGAGCGCCATGAAGGCAATCCATGCACCGCCCAGCAACGAGTCGATGACCATGCAGCGGAACTGCGCCGCTGCCGGTTTCTGGGCGCGGTGAATCAAGGCCAGCGCAATGGCCGGCCATAGCAACGCGTTGACCAGCAGCAGCACCCACGCCACCACACCGTCGTTGCGCTCGAGGATGATCGAGGCAATCGGCAGGGCGGCAAGGCCGTTGCCGACAAACCGCATCCAGCCAATGCGGCGGGCCGCGCCGATTCCTTCCACCGCCAATTCCGCAGAATCCGTCAAGAACGGCACACTTCCCCCTCGACTTCCGCCAAAGCCCGATCCGCACACCGGAATCAGGAGCAGTCTGGCACTGTGGCGTAAACAACGGGTCAATATGGGCACGGGACGGTGCGACATCGGGTCGCAGGCTGCGCGCGGGCCTTCCACACGGCCACGGCCGCTGCCTCCCTTAGAATCAACCCCGTGCGCTCTCCTGCCCTCCACCGCTGGCTTCATGCCTGGGCCTGCCTGGCCATGCTCCTGGTGGTGGTCGCGCCGCTGGTCAGCCGGGCGTTGGCGCACCCGGGGGTAAACGCTTCCCAGGCGCCGAACGCCCATGGCGCACACCACCCCGCGCTCGACCCCGACCCCGTGGGCGCACACCCCATGCATCACGATACGGCGCATGGCACGGATCACGCGATGGCGATGGCGACCCCGCGCGCGCATGGCCAGGCGGCATCGCCAGCCGTCACGCCGGCCAAGTCTCCAGATCCCCACGCCGAGCATGCCATGGGCGTGGACTGCGACTACTGCCTGATCGCCGCACGGATGGTCAGCCTGCTGGTCGCCCTGCTTCTGCTCATTGCGCTCTGGCCCGCGGTCTTCCCGGCTTTGGCGAGGCAGGTCGTTGCCCGTCAATTGCCCCCGCCAGGCACACTCGGCGCCCGCGGTCCGCCGCCCGCCCTCGCCTGCTGATCCAGCCTGCGTCCTGAGGCGCGCATCGCGCCCGGCCGTCCGTACCCGCCCCACTCACCCGGCAACTCTGCCGGGCCGAATGCGCGCGCGCTGGATACTGCCCTTCCCCTCCGCTGTCCGGCTGACCCGCCGGCTCTTTTGCCTGTCTCGACCACGCGGTGGTCGCGGCAACTCGATCTTGTGGACCATGAACAGACTTCCCGCTTCCCGCCCGCTTTCCAGGGCCATTCTGATTGCGCTCGCCAGCGCTGCCTTGGCCCCGTCGCTGGCGTCCGCCCAGGAGGGCACCGTGCTCAATCTGGGCACCGTGCAGGCCCGCGCCAGCGCCGAGCGCGACCTGTCGGCACGGTCGGTATTCACCTCCGTGGACATCCTCGGTGGCGACCTGCTGCAGCAGCAGAAGGTGGATCACAGCTGGGAGCTGCTGATGAACGCCCCCGGCGTGCAGGTCACCCAGTTCAAGATGGGCACCGATGCCGGCCGCTTCTCCTTCCGTGGTTTCAACGGCGAAGGCCGCATCAACGCGGTCAAACTGCTCATCGACGGCGTCCCAAGCAACGACAACGCCGGCGGCATGCCCTACCTGGATGCGGTGTTTCCGCTGGACATCAGCGCGATGGAGATCGTGCGCGGCACCAACGACGCGCGCTACGGCCTGCATGCCATCGCCGGTGATGTAAACGTGCTCACCCGTCAGGGCGGCAACGACGGCCAGCTCAGCGTCACCGTCGGCAGCTTCGGCACACAGGACGTGCAACTGGCCAAGGGCGTCGAGAACGGTGCCTGGTCGCAGAACTATTTCATCGGCTGGCGTGGCACCGACGGTGAGCGCGACCATGCCGAGGGCACCCAGCGCAGCTTTGCCGGCAAGTGGTTCTACACCGATCCCGATGGCCGCTGGCGCGCCGGCCTGACCAGTCGTTACTACAAGAACGCCGCGCTGGAAGCTGGCTATCTCAGCTACCCGCAAGTGCAGGCCGATCCCGGGCAGTCGCCCGATTACGCCCGCGACGACCGCAGTGAGCGGCAAACCGTGCAGACCGCGCTGCACCTCGATGGCGCCCTCGCCAGCGACTGGCATTGGAACGCCAAGGCCTACCAGAACGACTACCGCAACCAGCGCTGGGTGACCTTCACCGCAGGCGGCGCGCAGCAGGAGCGCTTCAATGACGAAACCCACCGTGGGCTGATCCTCAACACCACCTGGCGCCCCACCACCACTCTGGCCGAGTTGGTGCTCGATGCCGGCGTGGATGGGCAATGGCAGGACAACACCGCCCGCCGCTACCGCGCCGTCGCGCGCGAACGTCAGGCCACACTGCGCGACTGGACGTTCGATCTCGACACCCGCGGTGCGTATATCCAGGCCGTGATCCGCCCCTTCGACGCGCTGAAAATCGTGCCGGCCTACCGCGTGGACCGCATCTACGGCGATTTCCACAACGTCGCCGCCGGCACGCGTGCACCGGTGTACGACTACGGCCTGATCAGGCAGCCCAAGCTGAGCGTGTCCTATGACCTGGGCAGCCGCACCGTCGCCTACGCCAACTGGGGCCGCACGTTCCAGATCGGCAGCGGCAACGGCGCCTACCGCACGCAGCCCGGCAATCTGTCGCCGTCGATCAACGAAGGCTGGGAGACCGGCCTCAAGTGGGCACCCGTGCAAGGGCTGCAGGCCCGCATCGCCTACTGGGAACAACGCGCCTCCAACGAAGTGGCCACCATCCTCGGCGTCAACGGCAGCGTGGGCAGCAACGAAGTGGGCAATGTCGGGGAAACCCTGCGCCGCGGCTGGGACGCGCAGCTCACCTGGCAGGCCAGCGCGCGCTGGCGTGCGTGGGCGTCGTATTCCCGGCAGAAGGCGGTGATCAAGGCGCCCGACCCCAGCGCACCGCAGACCCGTGGGCGACAGGTCGAGAACGTGCCGAACTGGCTGGCCAACGCTGGCGTGGAGTACACGCCCACCCCCGATTGGACCTTCAGCGCCTGGAGCAACGGCCAGGGTGACTACTTCGTGGAACGCACCAACACGCTGGGCCGTTACGGTGGCTATGCGCTGTTGAATCTGAGCGCCACCTACCGCCTGGACCCGCGCAACAGCCTGGCCCTGCAGCTGAAAAACGCGACGGACCGCCTCTACGTCTACGCCTGGTATGACAGCGGCGCATCCGGCTACTCGCCCGGCGATGGCCGCGCCCTCTACCTCAGCTGGACCCGGGAGCTCTGATATGGATACCGCCATCCCGCCGCCGTCCACCGAACGCTGGCGCTTCTACCGCGCGGTGTGGCGGTGGCACTTCTATGCCGGTCTGTTCGTACTGCCTTTCATTGCCTGGCTGGCACTGACCGGCGCGGTCTACCTGTACCAGAAGCCCATTGATCGGTGGGTCCACCATGCCCTCAAGGTCGTGGAGAACCCGCAGCACGCTCGCACACTCCCCAGCGCCCAGATCGCCGCCGTCACCGCCCTCACGCCTGGCGAGGTGTTCCGCTACACCACCCCGGAGCGCAGCGATGGCAGCGTGGAAATCGGTGTGCTGGAGGCCGACGGTCGGCGCGAGATCTACTACGTCGACCCGACCTCGGCGCGCGTCCTCGGGCAGCTGCCGGAAAAAGGCACGTTCTCCGGTGTCGTCCGCCGGCTGCACAGCCTGGACCTGCTCGGTGACTACGCCCGTGCGCTGATCGAGATCGCTGCCGGCTGGGCCATCCTGCTGGTGTTGACCGGTGTCTACCTGTGGTGGCCGCGCGGGCGCAACGGTGGCGTCACCACGGTGCGTGGCCGGCCGGGCCAGCGTTTGTTCTGGCGCGACCTGCATGCGGTGACCGGTGTCTGGGTGGGGCTGGCGCTGCTGTTCCTGGCGGTCACCGGCATGCCCTGGTCGGTGGTGTGGGGCAAGCAGGTCAACGCGTGGGCGAACGGGCAGGACTACGGCTATCCGGCTGGCGTCCGCGTGCAGGTGCCGATGTCGCACCAGCGGCTGACCGACACCACCACGCCCACCTGGTCGATGCAGCAGGCGCAAGTGCCGGTGTCATCCCTGCGCCACGCCGAACACGCGCCTGCCGATAGCCATGCCGGGCACGAGGGGCACGGCAGTGGTGCACTGGGCGATCTCGCCGCCCAACCTGGCAGCATCGGCATCGACGCCGCGCTGCAACGCATCAACGGCCTCGGCCTGGCACCCGGTTACAGCGTGGCGCTGCCGCGCGGTCCGATGGGCGTGTACACCGCCTCGGTCTACCCCGAGGACGTGGCAGGCCAGCGCGTGGCGCACCTGGACCAATACAGCGGCCGGGTGCTGCTGGACATGGGCTACGCCGATTACGGCGCGCTGGGTCGTGGGCTGGAATGGGGCATCAATGTGCACCTGGGCCAGGAATACGGCACGTTCAATCGCCTGTTGCTGGTCGCCGCCTGCGCCGCGATCCTCATGCTGTGCATCAGCGGCGCGGTGATGTGGTGGAAGCGGCGGCCGGTCGGCGGGATGGGCGTGCCTGCGCTGCCGAAGCAACGGCGAACGGTGGCCATCGTGTTCACGCTGCTGTGCATTGGCGGGGTGGTGTTCCCGTTGGTGGGTGCCTCGCTGCTGGTGGTGGGCGTGCTCGACTTCATCGTGAGCGGCGGCTGGCGCGCTGCGCGCCCGGTACGCGATTGAAATGACCGCCCAACCGCTTGTCCGGAAGACAGCCAAGCATCCTTCGCGAGAGCAGTCCTGCCTGGCGCTGATACATCCGTCAGGTCTTCAGCGCCTGCACCTGCAGAAACTGCTCGAACCGCGCGCGGCTGACGGCCTGGTGTTCGCCACAGTGGGGACAGCTGAGCAGACCCGCACCCTGCACGTCCACCAACCCTTCCCCCTCGGACAACCTGCATTCCTGCATGCACGATTGGCACTGGACATCCAGTTGTTGCAGCATTTTTATCGTGTGCGCGTCGGCCATTTCGGCGCGAACACCCAGGATCAGAAACTTGCCGGTCATCGGAAACTCCGTACTAGACATCCTCGTCACTGATATGACCGTGATCAGAAGCGCGCCAACGAGGATGAACATGGGGGAAGCCTTCATGGCGCATGCCACCGCCTGCCCTGCGGGTGGCCAACCGACTGCGATTTGAAGGATGGATAGGCATGATCCCGATGCGATCCTGCAAGGAGAGTGAAGCCGGGGTTCGCAGCGTGTCAAGATCGGCCCGATGCGTCGGAAGGGCGCGACCGTCTCTCCGCAAAGAACAACGCCTGCGTGGCGCGTCCGCCCGCTGCGCCTTGGCAATGGCGCAGCAATCCTTCAAAGTCCCTCACACGCTCCATGATGCCAACGATCCATGACCCGCCTGCTCATCATTGAAGACAACCCCGAGTTGGTCGCAAACCTGTACGCCTTCTTCGAGCCGCTGGGCTATGTGCTGGACGATGCACGGGATGGCGCCACCGGGCTGCGGCTGGCCACGCAGAACGATTACGACGCCATCCTGCTGGATCTGATGCTGCCGCGGCTGGACGGGATGACGCTGTGCCACAAGCTCCGCGAAGAGTTCCAGAATCCGGTGCCCATCCTGATGTTGACCGCGCGCGACCCGGTCGATGACCGCGTGCAGGGCCTGGCGCTGGGCGCGGACGATTATCTGGTCAAGCCCTTTTCGCTCAGGGAGCTGGATGCCCGCATCCGGGCCCTGGTGCGCCGCGCCCAGGGCAGACACGTGCAAGGCACCCTGGCCTGGGAAGATCTCAAGGTGGATACCCGTGCGCCACAGGCGTGGCGGCAAGGCCAGGCCATCAATCTGACCCCCAGTACACACAAGCTGCTGCTGTGTCTGGTGCGCGCCGCGCCTGCCGTGGTCAGGAAGCAGGAGATGGAGTACCTGCTGTGGGGCGACCATCCGCCAGAAAGCGGCGCCTTGCGCACGCACATCCACGAGCTGCGCCAGCACACCGACAAGAACTTCGCATCGCCACTGATCGAGACAGTGCATGGCGTGGGATGGCGCATGCAGCGCCCTGCGGAGGCGACCGGGCAGTGAAATCAATGTACCGGCCGATGATGCTCCGGACACGCATTACGGTGTCCTTCGTGCTCCTGATGGTGGCGGTCATGGGCTTTGTGGTCGCCGCCGAGCAGCTCGACTACGACGAGCTGCGCGCATACGTCATTTCCAGAAGCCTGCACAGCGAGATGCATCGGCTGAAAGCGGACATAGCCAACGGCGCCACGCCGGTCATGGCCAATGGCAGCCAGTTTTACGACGCGCACACCGCGCCGCAAGCGCTGCGGACCTACGCGCCGGGCTACTACAGCGTCGGCAAGCCCGACGTCTGGCACCTGCTGGTGTTCGACGTCGACGGGCAACGCTACTACCTTCGCCAGGATGCAGAGCGTTACCAGTATCTCGAGCACGTCATCGACGGCTACGCGCTGCTGGTCATCCTGCTATGCATCCTCTTCGCGTTCTGGATCGGACGACTCACCTCGGCCCGTGTCATCGCCCCCATCACCCGCCTGGCCGACGCCGTGGAACGCAAGGAGATGCCGTTTCCGTTCCAGGATGCGCGTGACGAGATAGGCGTACTGGCACGCGCGTTCGCGCAGCACAGCGATGAAGCCGAACAGTTCCTGCAGCGCGAGCGGTGCTTCGTGGGCGATGCCAGCCATGAACTGCGCACGCCACTGGCCATCATTGCCGGCGCGGCGGAAACCATCGCTCACCAGTTGCCCGCCGACAGTCCCCTGCGGGCCAGCGGCGAGCGCATCCTGCGCACCACCCAGGAAATGCAGCGCCAACTGACCTGCCTGCTGCTCCTCTCGCGTGATCCGCAGCGGCTGGCCAGGGAAGACGTTCCGCTGCGCCCCCTGATTGAAGACTGCATGGCCCGCTGCGAGCCCTGGTTGGCACGCAAGCCAGTGGTCCTGCACCTGGAAGCGCCGCAGGACCCGCGCCTCCACACCAACGCCGAGCTGGCGCGCAGCGTGGTCTGGAACCTGCTGCGCAATGCATGCCAGTACACCGATGAAGGCGAAATACGCATCATCGTGCAGGGCACCACGCTGATCATCGCCGACACCGGCCCCGGCCTGCCGCCCAGCGTCGATCCGCAGCAGTTCCAGCGCTTCCAGCCCAGCCTGCGCCACAGCGGCGAAGGGCTGGGCCTGTCCATCGTGCAACGCATCGTGGATCACCTGGGCTGGCGGATGGCCGTAGCAAGCTCGGCCAACGGTTGCCGGTTCACGCTCGACATGCCTGGCACGGCATGAACACGTGCAGCGCGCCGTAGTGGCGCCATCCTGACGGCTTTCTGACACGGCTTTCTCAATCCTCCACAGAGACCAAGCCCTTTGTGAGATGCAGATGCAATCGTCAGGCCCCACCGGAACCGGCAAGTATCCCCATGGCAAAACCGGGTTGAACCGGGTGTTTCATACGCTGATCCATTCCCGTGACGGCTTCCTGGCCACCATCCGCAGCGAAGCGGCGTTCCGGCAGCTGCTGGTCCTGCATGGCCTGCTGATCGCGACCACATTCGTGCTTGATCTCAGCCCGGCCGAACGTGCGTTGATGCTGGCGGTCAGCTTCATCAGCCTGCTGGTCGAGCTTCTCAACTCCGCCATCGAGGCCGTGGTCGATCGTATCTCGCTCGATCTCCACCCACTCTCCAAGAACGCCAAGGACATGGGCAGTGCCGCGCAGACCACGGCGTTGCTGATGGTCGGTGCTGTCTGGGCGGTGATCCTGTTGGCATAGGCAAGACAGAAGCACGTCCCTGACAACTTCCTGATACACCCGTTTCGATACTGCGCGCACTTTTCACTTCATGGAAGAATGCGCGTGCTTCAACGTCTGACCTCGATTCGGCCCACCCCAGTGCAATTGACCTGGATCGCCGCGCTGTTCTTCACCACCGCGGGGAACATCGCACTGTGGCAAACGCTATGGAACCACCTGTCGCTGGACACGCCGCGCAGCGTGCTGTTCCTGATCAGCCTGCCGATCTTCCTCTTCTGTGCGTTCAACATCCTGCTCACGCCGTTGCTGGCGCTGCCCTACCTGCGCAAGCCGCTGCTGGCACTGCTGGTCATCATCAGCGCGGCGTGCACCTACTTCATGCTCCACTACGGCGTGCTGATCGATCGCAGCATGGTGCAGAACGCGTTGGAGACCAACCAGGCCGAACTCGCCTCCTACGTCTCCGCGCCCTTGCTGCTTACGCTCTTGATGCTGGGTGTGCTGCCTGCCACCGCGATGGTGTCCTTGCCGGTTCGATACACGGCGGGAAAATGGCGGACCGCGTGCGGATGGGTGGTCAATGTCGTGGCGTCGCTGGTGGTCTTCACTGTGGTGTCTCTGGCCTTCTACAAGGACTACGCCTCCCTGCTTCGCAACAACCGGCAGCTGAAGGACCAGGTGCTGCCCATTGCCGTCGTGCGCAATGCCAACGGCTATCTCAAACGCAGGTACATGGCCGTCTCGCGCCCCCTGCGGACCGTCGCCGAGGACGCCACCCGCCCTGCAACGGTTGCAGGCCAGCGACCCCGGCTGATCATCGCCGTCGTAGGCGAGACCGCGCGCGCGCGGAACTTCCAGCTCAATGGCTACCCGCGCGCGACCAATCCGGTCCTGTCCCGGCGCGGGGACGTCATCGCCTTCCAGAACGTCGCATCGTGCGGTACGGCCACGGCGATCTCACTGCCCTGCATGTTCTCCCGCATGGCGCGCAGGCACTATGACGACGTTCAAGCCGCAACCGAAGAGAACCTGCTGGACATCCTGCAGCGCACCGGCGTGGACATCCTCTGGCGCAACAACAACAACGGCGGCTGCAAAGGGGTATGCCAGCGCGTGCCCACCGACGACATGCCGGCCCTCAAGGTGGCGGGTCAGTGCGTGAACAAGGACGGCACCTGCCACGACGAGGTGCTGCTGCACCAGCTCGGTGCCCGCATCGATGCCATGAAGGGCGATGCCCTGATCGTGCTGCATCAGATCGGCAGCCATGGGCCGACCTACTTCGAGCGCTATCCCGAACAGGCCACCGTGTTCCGCCCGACCTGCAACAGCAACCAGATCCAGACCTGCACCAACGAGGCGCTGACCAACACCTACGACAACACGCTGGTCTACACCGACCAGGTGCTCGGCAAGACCATCGCCCTGCTGGAGGGGTACGCGGACCAGCGCGACGTGGCCATGATCTACGTGTCCGACCATGGTGAATCGCTGGGCGAACGCGGGATGTACCTGCACGGCACGCCGTACGTCATTGCGCCCCCTGAGCAGACGAGCGTGCCCATGCTGATGTGGTTCTCCCCGTCCTTCGCTCGGCATGCCGGCCTGGATCTCGCCTGCCTGCGCGGCAACGCCCAGGGTGAGCGCTACAGCCACGACAACCTCTACCACTCGCTCCTCGGGCTGTTCGATGTGGAAAGCGGCGTGTATCAGAAGGGGCTGGACCTGTTCGCCGGGTGCCGCGCCCCGGCGCCAGGCTGACCGCTCCACGGCATCGCCTCACCCGCGGGGCGTGCGCCGTCCCGCTCGTCCCTCAGGCCCCGCCATTGGCCCCAAACCCTTGTGCCGCCGTCCCTTTCCGCGTGCCATCGGCGCTACGGCCCCGCATGCTGCGGCTCCCTTATCCGTCCTGCTCGCATGATCCGACGACACGATATCGACGCCCTGCGCGTCATCGCCTTCGCGCTGCTCATCCTCTATCACCTCGCCATGGCCTACGTGGACGGCTGGGGCTTCCATCTGAAGAGCACCCACACCACGCCCGACCTGCAGTGGCCCATGCGCCTGCTCAACGGCTGGCGGATGTCCCTGCTGTTCCTGATTTCCGGCGTGGCCATCGCGCTGCTGGGCCCCGGCCTGCGGCGCGGTCGATTCGCGGCCGTGCGGAGCTGGCGGCTGCTGCTGCCCCTGCTGTTTGGCATGCTCGTGGTGGTCCCCATCCAGCCCTACTGCGAGGCGGTCAGCAATGGCGCTGCCTCGCCCGGGTTCGGGGCTTTCCTTCTGCGCTACTGGCAGGTCCGGCCCTGGCCGCCCGGCAGCTTTGCCGGCGCACCGTTTGGCATCACCTGGAACCATCTCTGGTACCTGGCCTACCTGTGGTGCTACAGCATGCTGCTGGTGCTGCTCAAGCCACTGCTGGATTCGGCACCGGTCCGCCGCGCCACCGCACGGTTTGCGGGCGCTCCCGGGCTGCTGCTCCTGTTCCTGCCCGCGGGGATCCTGCTGCTGTGGCTAGTGTGGCTGGCACCCGCGCATCCAGCCACCAATACGCTGGTGAACGACACGTATCAGCATGCCAAGTACCTGACCGTCTTCCTGATCGGGTATCTGCTTGGCAGGGAGCCTGCCTTCTGGGAGCGTGCGGTTGCCCTGCGCTGGACCAGCCTGGCCGCCGTGGGTTGCGCGGTCTGCTGGTATTTCCTGCTGGAAGCACTGGGCCAGTGGCTGCCGGCCGACGCGGTATTACGTCGCTGGCCCGCATCGTTCTGGAGCGTGCAGTCGAAATTCTGCGAGATGCTCTACGTGTGGGGCGTCCTGCTGACCCTCCTGGGCTGGGCCAGGCGCTATCTGGATCGACCCTTCCGCTGGCTGCCCTATTGCACCGAGGCCGTCTACCCGTGGTACATCCTCCACCAGAGCCTGCTCATCGCGGCGCTGTATTGGTTGAAGCCGCTGCAGCTTGGGCCCGTGCTTGAGCCGCTGCTGGTATTGATGGCAACGGTGGTCGGCTGCCTGCTGCTGCACGAGTGCCTGATTCGTCGTGTGCGCTGGCTCCGGCCGTTGTTCGGGCTCAAGGCGGTAAGCGAGGACGCTCCCCGGCGCCACACGGCCGTCACGGACGCGCGCGCATAACGTGCGCACCCCGCGAGCATGGGGGTAGATCGTCCCGACCATCGAGCCTGCGCACGTGAATCCACCGCCCCCCGCCCTGCAGCCGTCCCGCTCGCCTGATCGCGCGCTCGACGGGGTCAACTTCTTCCTGGCCGATGTGCGCGACGGATTGGGCCCCTACCTGGCGATCTACCTGCTGGCGGTCCACAAGTGGGAACCGGCCAGCATCGGCGCGGTCATGACCGTGGCCGGGCTCACCGCCCTGGTCGCGCAGACACCGGCAGGCGCCTTGATCGACCGGGTGAACGCCAAGCGCGCGACGGTCGTGATCGCCGCGATACTGGTCACCGTCAGCTGCCTGGTCCTGCCCTGGACCACCTCGTTCACCCTCGTGGCCATCACCCAGGCGGTGAGTGCCATCGCCGGCACGGTCTTTGCCCCGGCCATCGCGGCCATATCGCTGGGCATTGGCGGGCCGCGGGTGTTCGCACGACGCATGGGCCGCAACGAAACCTTCAACCATGCGGGCAACGCCGTCGCCGCAGTGCTGGCGGGCGGGCTGGCGTATGTGGGCGGCCCGGTCGTGGTGTTCTACCTGATGGCGGCCATGACGCTGGCCAGCATCGCCGCCGTGCTGATGATTCCGGCAGCGGCCATCGACCACGAGCGCGCGCGTGGATTGCCCTCCCCGCGCCAGGACGCGCCCGCGCCGACCTCGGTCCTGCGGCTGTTGCACGACAGAACGTTGATGATCCTGGCGGCCTGCTGTGCGCTGTTCCACCTGGCCAATGCGGCGATGCTTCCCCTGGTGGGCCAGAAGCTGTCCCAGACCAGCCCCGAGCTGGCCACCACGCTCACCGCCGCCTGCATCGTGGCGGCACAGCTGGTCATGGTGCCGGCCGCACTGCTGGTCGGAAACCGGGCCGACGCCTGGGGACGCAGGCCGCTGCTGCTGGCCGCCTTCCTCATCCTGCCGATCCGCGGCGTGCTGTATCCCCTGTCCGACGCGCCTGCCTGGCTGCTCGGCGTGCAGCTGCTCGACGGCATCGGTGCCGGCATCTTCGGCGCCCTGCTGCCGGTCATCGTCAGTGACCTGACCCAGGGGACCGGTCGCTTCAACGTCACGCTGGGGGCGGTGTCCACCGCCTTCGGGCTGGGCGCCGCCTTCAGTCCTGGGCTGGCCGGGTTGATCGTGCAGTTCGCTGGGTATGATGTCGCGTTCCTGACCCTGGCGGCCATCGCTGCCCTCGCCTTCGTCCTGGCCATGGCCATGCCGGAGACCCGGCCCCAGGCCAGCGATACCACCGCCGAACCTGCAACAACGGCATCCAACGCCCGCCTTTGAGTTTTTCCCGAGCCATTGATGCACATTCCAACCACGTCCCTGATCATCTGGACGGTAACCGCCGTCGCCACCTGCGGTGTCATCTTTCGCCCGTGGCGCGTTCCCGAGTACGCCTGGGCACTGGGCGCGGCCGCGCTGCTGACCGTTACCGGGCTGCTGCCTTTGAATGCGGCCATGGCCGCCGTGGCCGAAGGCGGCGATGTCTACCTCTTCCTGATCGGCATGATGGTGCTGGCCGAACTGGCACGGCAGGAAGGGCTGTTCGACTGGTTGGCCGCGTATGCGGTGCAGCACGCCAAGGGCTCGGGACAACGCCTGTTTGATTTGGTGTTCCTGGTGGGCACGCTGGTCACGATCTTCCTGTCCAACGACGCCACGGCCGTCGTGCTCACGCCGGCGGTCTACGCCGCCTGCAAGGCCGCCCGGGCCAACCCGCTGCCGTATCTGTTCGTCTGTGCCTTCGTGGCCAACGCGGCGAGCTTCGTGCTGCCCATTTCCAATCCGGCCAACCTGGTGGTCTTCGGCGATCACATGCCCTCCCTGGCCCAATGGCTGCGGCAGTTCACCCTGCCCTCGCTGGCCGCCATCGGAATGACCTACCTGGTGCTGCGGCTGGCCCATCGCCGCCAGATCGCACCGCCCCTGGTGGCGGTGGCCGAGCAACGGCCGCTGTCCGAGGGCGGGCGCCTGTGCGCGATCGGCGTCGGTGTCACCGGCAGCGTGCTGTTGGTGACCTCGGCGATGAACGGGCCGCTGGGTCTGACCACGTTCTGCGCCGGTGCCGCTACCCTGGCCACCATCCGCCTGCGCCAGCGCCGCAGCCCGATGCCGATCCTGCGGCATGTCTCGTGGGGCGTGCTGCCGTTGGTTGCCGGGCTCTTCGTGCTGGTCGAGGCGGTGGCGCACACCGGCGTGATCCGCATCGCCGCCGACGCACTGGAGGCCTTTGCCCGTACATCGCCCAGCGAAGCCAGCTGGCTGGCCGGTGGCGCGGCCGCCGTACTGAGCAACCTCGCCAACAACCTGCCGATCGGCCTGGTGGCCGGCTCGCTGGGCCAGATGGCCGACCTGCCCACGCAGACCCGCGCCGCCCTGCTGATTGGTGTGGACCTCGGCCCCAACCTGTCGGTGACCGGCTCGCTGGCGACCATGCTCTGGTTGGTGGCGCTGCGTCGCGAAGGCGAGCACGTCAGTGCACTGACCTTCCTGCGCCTGGGCATCCTGGTGATGCCGCCGGCCTTGCTTGCCGCGCTCTGGCTTCTGTAATCACGTCATTGCCGCATTGTGTCGGCCGACGTGACTACAACCAATGGCACAGGAAGCCAGCGCCGTTTGCGCGCTACGTTGGACCAAATGGAATGGAAGGACCGCGTATGAAGCGTCTGTTTTTCTCGATGGCGTTGTTGCTGATGGCTGGAATGGCTGGCGCAGCGACGAAGGCAGTGGACGGAAAAACCACCGTCATCGTGCTGGGCGTCGACCACGCCGCCCAGCTGGTGGCGCGCAACGATCGCCCCGCCCTGCTTGCCGCGTTCCTGGCACATGCCAAGCCCGATGCCATCTGCATCGAGCGCTCGCCCGAGGCCTTCGCCCGCAACGACTATTACGAATTCACCTACGAAGTCCAGGACGTCGTGGTCCCCTTCGCCCGGCGCAACGGCATCGCGCTGTGCCCCATCGACTGGGAGCCGCCGGTGGACGATGCCCGGCTCGGCTTCGGCGTGGACCTGGGCGCCGCGCCGGAACTGCGCCCAGCGAGTGGATTCCAGCAGTTCCTGTCGTTCCCTGCCCCGAGCCACCTCACCCGGGATCTTTTCCACGCCGACGAAGCAAAGAACGTCGCGCGCATCGCGCAGTGGGCCGCAACCCCGGCCAAGCGCGCAACCGATGATCTGCCGCGCAGGCTGTATCTCTATCGCACTTACCTGCAGGCCCAGCGGGTGGCGGCGGCGGCGAAGGCACATCCAGGTGGCACGGTTGTCGTGGTGGTCGGCGAGTTCCACAAGCGCGATATCGAAGCGATCCTGGCCGATGCCGCCGACGTGCGCATCGTCCAGCCCTCCAGCCTCGGCAAGCCCACCGAGGCGCAGGTGCGCCAGCATGAGCGCCGTGAGTATCGCGTGGCTGTGGCCAGCTTCAACCTTCTGGGCGTCCAGTCCGCCACCGGTAACATCGATCGCGCATTCGTCCGCGAGACCGTACAGGCACTCAAGGCGGAACAGAACTCCCCCGACGTCAGGCTGATGGAAACCCGCCTGGACCTGCTGGAAGAGCGCATCACACCCGCCGCTGCGGTGGACCGCTATCGCCGCATCGCCTCAGACGCCGGCGATGCGCGCTTTACCTGGACCGGCGTAACCGACGCCGCGCGCCTTGATTCGTACTTCGATCCCTTCGGCAACCTCACCGTGCGCCAACGGGCCTTGATCGAAACGGCACGTGAGCTGCACCGTGCCGGGCGTAGCGAAGAGGCGGCCGGGATACAGCAGACCCTCGGCAGCGAACTCGGCGAGCGGAAGAAGGCCCAGCTTGCCGGCTACTGGGAGCGCTACATCGCCCCACCGGCCTCGCCGTAAGTGGCCAGCGCGTCCGCCCTGGAGAAAGTTGCCGGGGCCACCTCTACCGTGTTGGGCGAATGTCCGCTCACACCAATCGCCAGCAGCCGGCCAAGCTAAAGCAGCACCTGCCGCGTGCTGCGAAGAAAGCGATGGATCTCGTCTTCCACTGCCTCATCGATCATATAGACCGGCCGCTGGCCATTGGGGCAGCGCAGACGCGGGGTGGTCCCGAACAAGCGGCAAATCAGCGGGCGCTCCGCGTAGATTTCGCACCCCTGCTTTCCCAGGTAGGGGCAACTGAGCTCGGCCAAGGCAGCATCACGCTCGGCGTCGCTCTTGACGGGCAGGCGCGCCATCTCCTCGCTCGACACCGTGACCGGGCCACAGCAGTCGTGGCAGCCGACGATGCAACGGAAGGAAGGGATCTGCTCGCGCAACCGATCTATCGCGTCGCTATTGGTATAGGGCATTGCGATGAGCCTCGGTCACGCATCAACGGGAGGGCATTTTACAACCCCGTTGCCCTGCTGGGCGTAGGCACGCGCCCAATGACGTGAAGCCGCAGCCAAGCGCCGATCGCGATAAGGGCCTGTTTGTGTGCCATCCCGCTTCAGGACCTCAGCCATAAGCGGGCCCCGGCGTTGATTTCCGCCCATACCTACATTCGCCTGGCTACCGCTGGGACCAGGGAGCCGTATTCAGCACCGGCCCCTGTGAGACCATGCGCCGACCAGACCGTCCTTCGCTCCACCGTGATTCGTCGTCGTCAAGGACACACCTATGCCAGACACTGGCCTGTTCTACCTGTTTGAAGTGTGCTGTAGCCCAACGAAAACCGCTCAACATGCCTTCCCTGAGATCGAGTTCATACGGGTCCAGTGCAACTCGTGCCGGCACATCTTCAGGGCAACCGAACCACCGATCCTGGAAGCGTTCAACGCCGGAGGGGCGGCTATCACGTGTCCCAAATGCGGAACCAGGCAAGCGATCTCGGGGGCGCGATTTGCTGAATACATGGAACGCTTCCCAAGCGGCAATTGCGAGGAATACAGGGCCGCCTCTGGCGACGCGGCAAGCTCGCCGTAGACGACGGCGCCTGCCAGTGCCCGACTTGCGGCCCCACCCACACGCCCGGTGTTCTTTGCGCGTCATCCTTGCGGACGCGGCATGAGGGGTACTGCACCCGACACCCTCCGTGGCCCGCCCACGGACCTCAGCCGCAGCGTGCACGCGCGCCTCGGCTGGAACGGCACTAGTCTCTTCTCTTCATTACTTCCCACGGCAACAGACAGGACATGACGCCTCTCGACAAAGCCATCCGCAGAGAAGTTCAGGTTGGAGAGGAAACCTACACCCTGACCATCGACCCCACCGGCCTCAAGCTCGTGTTGAAGGGGCGTAGAAACGGGTTGGAACTGCAGTGGACCGAGCTGGTCAACGGCGACGCGGCGCTGGCTGCAGCGCTCCAGGCATCCCTCGACGCCAAGTGACGCCCACCGGGCCGAAAGCCCCGCACGTATCTACTTCCGCTTGTCCGACACGCTGGCCAGCCTCCCCGTCACCAGCAGCGGCTGGCCATCTTTGGCCTCTTCCCCGCCTTGCAGGCTGGCCTGTTCGAGTTCGCCGCGCAGCGCGTTGACGCAAATTGCGTCCGGTCAGGTCACTCCCCCAGCACG
Source organism: Stenotrophomonas sp. Ste86 (assembly GCF_024519465.1). Classification (GTDB taxonomy): domain Bacteria; phylum Pseudomonadota; class Gammaproteobacteria; order Xanthomonadales; family Xanthomonadaceae; genus Stenotrophomonas. The sequence continues at coordinate 387,499 of NZ_JALJRW010000001.1, forward strand.
CGTGAGATCGCGGCCCTCAACAGTCTGGCCAGGGTCTCCTTCGCCAGCCCGGGGTCGCGCACGGCACGCATCGCCAGGCCCTCCACCAGTAGCCGCAGCAGCAAGGTGCGCTCGTCGATCTCTCCCTCGTCCGGGCTGCGACCACGCGCGATGTCGTGATGACGCAACCAGGCGCCGATCGCCGCGCTTGTCTGTCGATCATGTCGCCGCAGCACCTCGGCCACCACCGGATCACGGTGGGCTTCAGCGGTGATTTCCGCATACAGCGCCACGTTGGCAATGGCATTGCCAGCGGTCTCCAACGTCTCCCCCTGCGCCCACACGTCGTAGCAACGCAGCAGCCCTTCCACCAGGTCCGCCGCTTCCGGCATCTGGCCGATGGACGCCTGGTCGTGGGCGAGCTGCCGCTCGATCAGCGCCAGGATCAGCGCCCGCTTGTTGGCGAAGTAGCGATACATCAGCCCCTGGCTGATCTCCGCCTCGGCGGCGATCTCGCTGATCGAGCCGGCATGGAAGCCACGGGCGATGAAGCAGCGTTGCGCCGCGTCGAGGATCCGCTGGCGCTGGGCGTCGGCACGGGCCGCAGCGGCGTCTTCGGCGGGTGCGCCGGCAAGGGGAGTAAGCGTCATTGCTCGTCGTAGAGGGCGTCCAGTTGATGACGGATGTTACGGCATTCGAAAGGTGAATGAACGGTCATTCATCTGTCATTCCACGCGTCCAGACTGCGCCGGCCTTCCCCCTCCCGCGAACCCATCCGATGCGCCACGCCCCGCTGCACCGCCACCTGTTAGCCCTTGCCATCGCCACCGCCCTGCCCGGCATTGCCCTGGCCAACGACGCCGAACCCGCCGCCAACGCAGACACCGCCGCCCGCGACGTGGTCGCGCTGGACCAGGTGGTGGTCACGGCGCAGAAGCGCGCCACCAACCTGCAGGAGACGCCCATCTCCGTCTCCGTGGTGGATGCCGAAGCACTGAAGGACCGCAGCGCCATCTCCATCGGCAGCCTCGCCGATGGCTCGATCCCCTCGCTGCGCGTCACCCCGTTCGCCACCCGCAGCTCGGCACTGAACATCGGCATCCGCGGCATCGGCGCGTCCGGCGATGCCAACCAGCCCGCGCGAGACGCCGGTGTGGGCGTTTACGTCGATGGCGTGTTCATGGGCCGCGCGCAGGGCCTGGGCAGCATGCTGTATGACGTGGAGCGCATCGAGGTATTGAAGGGGCCGCAAGGCACCCTGTTCGGCCGCAACACCGAAGGCGGCGCACTCAGCATCGTCACCAAACAGCCCACCGGCGAGTTCGGCGGCAGCGTCAGCGCGGGCGTGTCCAACTACAGCGGCTACACCACCGGCCTGCACCTGGACCTGCCCAAGGTGGGCGATGTGAGCGTCAAGATCGACGCGGTGCAGGCCAAGCGCGGCGGCACCACCGACAACCCGATGCGTGGCGAGCGCGACTTCAACAGCTATGACAAGCGCGGCGCCCGCATCAGCGCACTGTGGCAGCCCAGCGACACCTTCTCCGCGCTGTATGCCTTCGACACCTCCTATGACGCCACCACGCCGTACCACACCCAACTGCTGGTACCGGGTGCCTTCGTGAGCCCGCTGCAGAAAGCCGGTGCCAGCGAGGATCGCCGCGATTCGTCCATCCTCGGCGGCCCGCAGGAAGACAACATCGGCCGCACCAGCGGCCACCTGCTCAACCTCGGCTGGACCCTGAGCGACACCCTCGAACTGAAGTCGATCAGCTCCTACCGCGAGCTCACCCAGGGCCAGTTCGACATGGGCCTGGTCGACGCGATCTCCGCGTACGGCGGTCCGAACACTCCCTTCGCCCGCTACAGCCTTGCCCAGGTCTACCAGCACCAGTACAGCCAGGAATTCCAGCTGATCGGCACCACCTCGCAGGTGCAGTTCCTGGCCGGTGCCTTCTACTATCACGAAACCGCCGGCGACAACGCGCAGACGCCCAACATGCTGCTGTGGGGGCCGGGCGGCAACAGCTACACGCTCAACCCGGCCACCAACCCGTTGAACCTCGCCAACGTGCGCATCGACCGCGCCAGCAAGGCGTGGACCGACAGCCTGGGCCTCTTCGGCCAGGCCACCTGGACGCCGGCTTCGCTCGAGCGCCTGCACCTCACCGCCGGCGGCCGCTACACCCGCGATGACAAGAAAGGCAGCCTGTATATCGTCAACGGTGCGGCCACCCAGCTGGCCTTCGACGATGCCTGGGGCCGCTTCGATCCCATGGTGAACATCGCCTACGACCTGGGCGAAAGCGCAATGGTGTACGCCAAGTACAGCACCGGCTTCAAGGCCGGCGGCGCCAACTCGCGCTCCACCACGTTCACCGCCTTTGCCCCGGAAGAAGTAACCGCCATCGAGCTCGGCTTCAAGTCGCAGTTCTGGGACAACCGCGCGCGCCTCAATCTGGCCCTGTTCGATTCGAAGATCGAACACAAGCAGATGGACTTCTCGCTGCCCTTCGACCCCAACAGCGGCGAAACCCGTACCACCATGGTCACCACCAACGCGCTCAGCAACGGCAGCTCGCGCGGTGCCGAGCTGGAGTTCAACGTGGTGCCGGTGGACAACCTCACCGTCGGCCTGAACTACGCCTACACCAAGATCGACGCACAGCGCGCCGTCGACCCGTTCGGCGCGGGCGTACAGGTCACCGTGCAACCGCTGCTGGCGCCGAAGAACGCCGGCAGCCTGTCGCTGGACTACCTGGTGCCGTTCGCCAATTTCGCCGCGCTCAAGTTCCACCTGGACGGCAACTGGTCCGACGGCTACTACACCAGCGAATACGACCAGATGCTCACCGACAGCTCCTTCATCGTCAACGCACGCGTGGCCCTGATCGACGTCCCCCTCAACAGCACCGGCTCGACCATGGCCATTTCACTGTGGGCGCGCAACCTGCTCGACGAAGAACACCTGTTCTACAAGCTCAACAACGCCTCGCTTGGCCAGAGCGGCATCTTCAATGATCCGCGCACCTACGGCCTGGACGTCACCGTCAACTTCTGACCGCCTGGAGAACCCGATGAAGAACCGAACCGCCCCACTCGCCCTCGCCGTTGCCCTGAGCCTGCCCCTGATCAGCGGCGCAGGCGCAGCGCTCGCACGCGCGCCCGCCGCCGACACCACCAGCGCCGCCCTGCGTACCGCCAACGTGCAGCCGGTCGCCGCCGATGCACAGCGCGTCATCCCGCTGCAGGGCGCATGGAACACCCGCACCTTCGCCGGCCTGCACGGCAGCCAGGGCCCCATCCCGGCCAGCGCGTTCGTGCGCACCTCGGACCTGGGCCGCCTGACCGCCGCCGACCGCGACGCGCTGGCCGCCGCCGGCGTCACCCTGGACATCGACCTGCGCACCGCCGATGAGCAGGCGCAGTCGCCGGACCTGCTGGCCACCGATGCGCGCTTTGCCTACCAGCGGACCTCGCTGATGGGCACCGAGAAGATGGACCTGCAGAAGATGATGACCACGTTCCCCGATTCGCTGGGCGCCGCTTACGTGCAGTGGCTGGACCACAGCCAGCCGCAGTTCAAACAGGTCTTCCAGCGCATCGCGGCCGAGCGCGACGGCACCGTGCTGTTCCACTGCACCGCCGGCAAGGACCGCACCGGCATCATCGCCGGGCTGCTGCTCGACCTGGCCGGGGTCTCGCGCGCGGACATCGTGCACAACTACGCCATCTCCGCGCACTACCTGGAGGGGCAGCCCAAGGACAGCGCGATGAACGCGCAGATCATGGAACTGATCAAGCAGAACCCGGAGATCGGCAGGAAGATGGCCGGTATGGCCGGCACGGCACCGGAGAACATGGACATGTTCCTGGCAGCGCTGCATAAGCAGTACGGCGGTGCAGAGGGCTATCTGAAGTCCATCGGCGTGAGCGAGGCGGAAATCGATCAGCTGAAGGTGCGGCTGGGTCAGGCGGGTTGAGTGACCCGGGCAGACCTGGCCAACCGATAGAAAAGCACAAGAGCCCTGGATAGTCCGGGGCTCCTGCGTTGCCTGCACCCTCTGGTGGCCCCACGCCCACAGCTGCGGTGGACATCAACCCTTGCCTCGCAGAGGACCTGCCGGGACGCGCCGCCTTGTGCCCGCCTCGGCCGACCAAGGCGTGTGCCATCCAACGCGTCGGTGCCGATCAGGGAACCGAAGACTCCAGCTCTCCCTGGCGCCGCATTTGCAGGTACAACGCCATCACAGCAATCACCGCGGCCGACGCGCCCGTCAGCGGGATGGACGCCAATGACGCATAACTGATCGTAAGGCCGCCCAATGCGCCGCCCAGCGCAGTCCCCAGATTGAAAGAGGCAATGTTCAACCCCGCCGCCACCGAACTGTAGGCGGGAATGAAGCGCTGGGCCTGCCTGAGCAGCCGCAGCGTCAGCAGGGTCACGATGGCGAAGAAGCAGATGCCCAGCGTGCCGATCAGAAGCATCATCGGCACCGGCAAGCTTGCCACGCCGTACAGGCCGAGCAGATTCAGCGCCAACGCGACCAACGCCAACCGGATGCTGCGATCCACGTCCGTCGCGTCGGCAAGGAAGCCTCCCAGAAGATTGCCGGCGATCGCGCAGATGCCGAACAACAGCATCCCCAGGCTCAGCCACTGCACGCCCACCGCAGTGACCTGCTGCAGATACGGCGAGACGAACGTAAAGAACGAAAACGTGGCAACGCTGACGAGCGCGCCGATACCGGCGGTGATCAGCAGCTGCGGATGGGCGATGGCCTTGATGCCCTTCCACGCGCCACCGCCGGTTGAACCCGCTTCCGCCTCACCGCGTGGCATGCAGAGCGCCAGGCCAAGCATGCCCCCCGCACTGAGCACGCCAATCGCCATGAAAATCACGCGCCAGGACCACAGGCTTCCCAGATAGGTGCCGAGCGGAACACCGATGGCCAGTGCGAGCGTCAGCCCGATCCACACCACCGACAGCGCCCGACCGGATCGCTGTGGATCCACCAGCCGGGTGGCCGCGTCGGAGGCCACCGCCATGAACACGCCGTGGCCCAGGCCGACCACGAAGCGGACAGCCAGCAGAACCACCAGATTGGGCGACGCACTCATCAGCAGGCTGCCCACCCCAAGCAAGGCCGTAGCCAGCAACAGGATATGCCTGTCCCGCCAGTGGGCGACCAGCGCGGTGATGAACGGTGCCCCGATGGCGGCACCCAGTGCGTAAGCGGCAATGGCCGTACCGACGAGGGAAATGGGCGCATCAAGATCGTCGGCAATGGCGGTCAACAGCCCCGCGACGACGAACTCGGAAAGACCGAACGCGAATGCGCACAGCGAAAATACATAGATGGCGGCGGGCATTGCAGATCCTCAGCAGCGGGGCCGCCGAAGACTAGTGGCTTGCCTGGTGTGGGTGAAGGACTGTCTGCATACCGCACCAAGACGCGGCGCGTCTCATCCGATCAGGGCGGTGACAAGGTCTCCAGGACCGCCTCTATCAACCGGTCGCGGATCGCCGATGCCCGGGTCTCGTTCCAGGCCATGAACAGGTCCAGGCGGGACAGCGCATCGGAAGCGTCCACCTGGAGCGGGCGGAACACCACGTCCGTTCGCGCATTTGTGGCGAGGGACGCGGGCAGTAGCGCGACGCCGAACCCAGCGGCCACCAGGGCGATCAGGGTCTGCATCTGTCGGCCGTGCTGCACGATGTCGGGAACAAACCCCGCCGCGTGGCACAGGCTGAGAAGCTGGTCATGGAAGCCCTTGCCGAGCGTCCGCGGTGAGGCGACGAACGCGTCGTTCTTAAGCAGTTGCAGCGCGATGGTCGGGGCCGCTTCCAGCCGATGGCCGGCAGGCAGCGCGACGACAATCGGTTCGCTCGACACGGTGGCCAGACGCAGGTGCGGGACAGACGTTCCGGGCGACCGCATGAACCCAATATCCGCCCTGCCCTGCTCCAGCGCGATCACCTGCTCCTGGGTTGTGGCTTCCACCATGGTGAACGAAATGCCGGGGGAAGCATGTCGGAAACCGCGAAGCGCGCGAAGCAGAGGGGCATAGGGCGCGATGTTGATGAAGGTCAGCGTAAGGTGGCCCTCAATCCCTTCCGCCACCCGTCGCGTCTGCGCCACGCCCTCCGCCAACGCGCGCAAGGTGCTGCGCGCAGTGACAAGGAACGCCGCGCCGGCCGCGGTCAGTGCCACACTGCGATTGGTGCGCACGAACAGAGGCGCACCGACGGCGCTCTCAAGCTTGCGGATCGCCTGGCTCAGCGGAGGCTGGGCCATGTGCAGCCGCTCGGCGGCACGATTGAAATGCAGCTCTTCAGCAACGGCAACGAACTGTTGGAGCAGGCGGGTCTCTATCACTGAAACGCCACACCTCTTGTTTCCCCTGGATTGGGCGTGGTCAACATAGCAAATCACTGCGCCTGGGGCGCCGACGCGTTCGCGATCTCAACGCCCCCCCACTCTGCCATGCACCCACCCAAGTCTATCCAGGGCGCGTCAGCCACGGGACTCGCGCTTCTGCTTTCCGGGGTCGGCATGGTCTTCAGGCATCTGCCTTGGCTTGAGCGCTGCCATGGCGGTCCCGAGGTCCGCTTCCGGCCAGAAGCGGGCCATTGACCGCCCAATCTGCTCAGATTCCGGCGAGCACGCTCGGATCACCCGTCCTCCAGACGTTGTCCACTACCACGCGCTTGATCTCCCACCCCGCGTCACAGCGTGACAACACAACGTCATAGCGGTTCCCGCCCCTGCAGCACCGGGTACTCGAAGCCCGCCTTTGCACCGGCGGGGCGGAAATCGGAGATGGCGTCCTCTGTAAAGGCCGAAGAGAGTAGCGCGCGGTCGCGCAGGTCGATACCTGCGGCGAAGCGGCACAGCGTTTCGACCACGGCATGTGTGTCATGACGGATATCGGCGGAGTTGAGGTGCAGTGACATGGGGTGGATTCCTTAGTGAGGTGTGGAAGGGGCTGGGTCAATGAAGGTGATACGGGTGTCGGCGATGGTCTCTGCGAAGTCGCTGCCGAATACACCTACAGGCGTGTGGAAGCCTGGACGCGCTTCCCCTGCCAGCACACGGCGCGCAGCCACGACCGCGGCCAGGGGCGTGAAGCTGTAGCCGTTCACGGTATCCAGCACCGCGCGGGTGATGGCACCGTCGGCGCCTAGCACCTCTACCGCTGCCTGGTACCGGTTGTCGGCGCGCTCCTGCGCGGTGGGTCCATCCGGCAGTGCATCGATGCCGCCTTCGGGGAACGCGCTGCCAGACACATGCACGTAGGTTTCGATATCGCCAACCCCGGTCTGCCTGGCGATGGTGATCAGGTCAGGCAGCGTCACCGGGAAACAGCTCACCAGCCCATTGCCGAAATCGAGGTCCTGCAGCGCGTCCGGCGCGTGCGCCGTGAGCACATCATCTCTGCGCATCAGACACTGTGCAGTTACGTGCTGGCTGGCACTGATCGCCGATCCGCGCGACATCGACCCCGTTACGTGCAACGCGATACGGATGGACACCGGTGACGGCACACGCTCAACGGCACGCGCGGCCAGGCTGCCAAGCATCGCCACGCTACCCCCGCTACCCGGCAGCAGCATCACCCCCGCCTCAGTGGCGGTCAGGTCATGGCGCTCGGCCAGTTGGTAGCTGTCCAGCTCGGCGGCAATATCCAGGTAGTGGACGCCCCCACGAAGGCAAGCCTCCATCAGCGCACCCGCGGTGTGCGCGAACGGCCCAGCGCAGTTGAGCAGCACCGTGATGTCCTGCAGCCCGTAGTCCACATCGCCAGCGTTATCCAGCGCGAACACGCGGTACTCCACGCCAAGGCGCTTGGCCAGCGCCTGCAGCGGAGCTTCGTCGCGCCCCGCCAGTACCAGCTTCAGCCCAGCTTCTTCCGCGTGCGCGGCAGCCATGCGCCCGGTGTAGCCGGATGCACCGTAGATCATCAATGTCTTCATGATGTGTTCCTCGCCACCCTACTCGAGTGCGGCGTCAATGCGAGAAATAAGGCCTGCGGGATCCACGGCCACTAGAAGCAATCCGATCTCGTGACCGAAATCGCCAGTGAAATCGACCCGGGCTCTTGCACGTACATCGCCAAGACCTTCCAGCGACAGCAGCCGGGTAACCGTGTGGTAACCCAGGAAGTACTTTTTCAGATAGTCACGCACACCGGCGTGCTCGTTGAAGGTGCATCCGGTGGACGGGTCATCGATCACTGCCGTCGTGCTGAACAAGGCCAAGGCCCGTTCGATATCGAAGGCGTTCGTGGCGTTGATGAAGTCAACCACCGTGGCCTGCACGGGGTGCGATGCGGCGGCGTCATTCATGGCCGTGCTGCCAGCTTTTGTAGACGAACTCCAGGCTGTAGCCATCCGGATCGCGCACCTGCGCGGCGTAGTAGCGCGGGTCGTAGTGCAACTGCGGGCCAGGCGGGTGGATCTCGCTGGCGCCGGCGGCCATCGCGGCGGCATGCGCTGCATCGACCATCGCGCTGGAGTCTGCCACGAAGCCAACGTGTGCCGCCTGCGCCGCCGCCACGCCCTGCCGCAGCCAGAAGAAGACCCGGCCGCCTGCGCCGAAGCCTTTCAGGTCCGGGTGGCCGGGAGGCCCCTGCCGACCGTCGTAGTCGAGCCGGTTGACGATGCCCAGCGGGGCCAGCGCGGCCGTGTAGAACGCGACCGAGCGGGTGGTGTCGGTGACAGTGAGGAAAATGTGGTCGAGCATGTCGTACTCCCGTTGCGAACTAGATGTTGTAGCCGCCTGCAACCTCAATGGTCTGCGCATTGACCCACGCCTGCTCATCACCGAGCAGCCCGGCAATGACGCGGCCTACGTCGTCCGGCTCACCTACCCGGCCCAGTGCCGTCTGGGCGGCCAGCAGGGCTTCGAATTCATCATTGAGGCCGCCGCCCAGTTCGGTACGGATCGCCCCGGGTGCGACGGCATTGACGCGGATGCGGCGCTCGCCGAACTCCTTGGCCATGTAGCGGGTAAGCACCTCCAGCCCACCCTTGACGGCAGCGTATGGCGCCACCCCGGCGGTGGCCACACGCGTGGTGGCACTGGTGACGTTGACGATGCTCGCGCCAGTACCCAGCAGCGGCAGCAGTGCCTGGGTAAGGAAAAACGGCCCCTTCAGGTGCACATTGAACAGACCGTCGAACTGTTCCTCGGTCACGGTCTCGATCGGATTGAACAGCCCAAACCCGGCGTTGTTCACCAGGCCAGCCAGCGCGGAGGCGCCCCAGGTACCCTGCAAGGTGTCCTTCACCTTCGCGGCAAATGCCGCAAAGCTGCCGGTGTTGCCCACATCCAGCTGCAGGGCCACTGCCGTGCCGCCTTCTGCCTGGATGCGCTCCACTACCAGCCGGGCAGCATGGGGCTGGGCGTTGTAGGTGAGGATGACGCCCATGCCGCGCTGCGCGCAGTGCAACGCGGCGCTGGCACCAATGCCGCGGCTGCCGCCGGTGATCAGTACGTGTTTCATGCAGGTGGTCCTGTGCAGTGAGGGGAGATGCACAGGCTAGGGTCGCCGACTGCGGCGCGCCGACCTGATCCTCGCCAATTCCTGCCTATTCCTGCTTTCCGCCTTGCCAGCCCCCTGCGGCGGGTGTCCAATGCTGTCATGGATAACGCACTGGAAGAACTGCGCCGCCTCGCGGCGCATGCCGAAAATCGCCGTACCGATACGGGTATTCCCCGCGTTGCCATGGTGCAAGGCGAGATCCCGGAGCATGCCCTGGCGGCCGTATACGAGCCGATGATCAACCTGATCCTGCAGGGAAGCAAATCCATGACGGTGGGTGAGAAGACCCTCGAATACGACCCGGCCACGTACTTCATCATGTCCGTGGACCTGCCGGCGGTGGGTGCCGTGCACCCGGCCAGCACCGGCGAGCCGTACCTGGCGGTGAGCCTCACGCTGGACCTTGGCATCATCGCAGCGCTTTTGTGCGATACCACCGATGCCGCCACCGGGCGCGGCGAGCCCTCCACCCAGACCGAGGCCTTCAGCGTCGCTGCCGTCACCCCGGAGCTGATGGATGCGTGGGTGCGCATGCTGCGCCTGATGGAACGCCCCGGCGAGATACCCGCGCTGGCGCCGGCGTACGAGCGCGAGATCCTGTACCGCGTGCTGCAGGGGCCACGCGGCTGCATGCTGCGGCAGTTGGCCACACCGGATTCGGCGCTGGCGCGTATCAGCAGCGCGATCCAGCGCATCCGTAGCGACTACGCCAAACCGCTTCGAATCGCCGCCTTGGCCGAACAGGTGGCAATGAGCGAGTCGGCCTTCCACCGGCACTTCAAGTCCGCCACCGCACTGAGTCCGCTTCAGTACCAGAAACAGCTGCGCCTGCTGCAGGCCCGTCAAATTCTGTCGACGCGGGGAACAAGCGTTACCGCAGCCGCTCTTGATGTCGGCTATGAGAGTCCCACCCAGTTCACCCGCGAATACGCGCGTGCCTTCGGTCTGCCACCCTCGCAGGATGCGGCGCGCATGATCGCAAGCCGACGTGGGTAAGCGGCACGGGCTTACTGCCTTCCACGAATCAGTGCCAGCAGAGTGTTCGTGGAAGCAGTGGCGCAGGAAGTGGCGCCTTTTGGCATCCAGATGACGCTGATCGAGCCGGGCCCGACGGCCACGGGCTTTGGCGGTGCGCTGGACCAGGCCGACGCCCTGCCCGCCTACGCCGATACCCCCAGCGGTGCCATCCGCAGCGCGTTGTTTGGCGAGAACGCGGGCGCGTTCTCGATCGATGGGGACGTGGAGAAGATGGTGGCCGCGATCATCGCGTGCGCCGACGCCGCAGTGGCGCCGCGGCGGCTGTTGCTCGGAAGCAGTGCGTATACGCGGGTGCATGCGGCGTTGCGCGAACGGCTGGCAGAGCTGGAGGCGAACCGGGCGATCACCTGCGCCATGGACGTGGGCAGGTAGACACGAGCTACACCGGAGGATGACACAGCACGCGGCCTGGGCGATCCCAGGCGGCCACCGGCGTGGGTGTCAATCGGCACGGCAGTGGTGACGGAACAACACGGCGGCCCATCACGACAATCCCGTCACGGGTTTCCGGAGATGCTCTGCTCATTCCCCCTGTTCAGGAGCAACGATGCCCACCTCAGCATCTTTTGTCATTCGCTCCTTTGAAGCGAGCTATGCCTCTTCCGGCGAAGTAGAGCGCATTCTGGCGCTGACCGTGGAATGCGGCCATTGCAGTACAACCACGGCCTCAACCCTTGGCTCTCTGATGGAGCTTCCAGGTGGTGCGCTTTTTCGCTGTGGGCAGTGCGGCTCGCATCACGCCGTCAGCAACGCGCGGCTCTCGGCTATTGGCGAGCCTTCCAGGCGTTCTTCGGAGCACGCGTTGGCACGGGAAATACAGCGCAACCCAATGCTGCCAGTGTTCCATCGGGCCCTTGCCATCGAAACGAGATAGTAGCCGGCGGACGTCCTGGCCTTGGCCTCGACGTCCACTCTCACCGTCCTGATGAGCTGCCCTTGGACGTCGCATTCTTGTCCCTGTCGGACCGCGCGTCGGCGTCTTCCTTCCCGGCGTGAGCATGTCCACCCGTCGGGTCCTCTATCTGGATGACCTTCCCCTTCTGCCACGCATCGGCGCCTGCATCGATTGGAGGCGCGGCGATGTCGGCACGGCGCTTTCGCTTGTCCTCACTACTGACCCCGAGCCGGGCGTCACGGGCAGCAACCATGGCCGGGTCCGCCTGGCCATCTGCGGTGAATCCCATCATCAGCTGCGGCATGCCTCGGGGCAGGTCTTTGTCCAGGTCTGTGTGCCAGGTGTGCCAGGTCTTTCCGTACGTATGGATGAGCTTCCCCATCAGCGCATGCTCGGCCACCTCGGGAATCCCTGGCGCGATGAGCTGACCGGATTTCACCTCTTGAACGTGGCTGTGCCATAGCGCCTTTTCCTGCTCAGGAAGGCCTGCAAAGAGCGTCTCACTGATGATGTACTCCACCCCCATCAACTTGGCGTCTTTCACGTTGCCGTCGTAGATCGTGCACTGGATGACATCCTCGTTGAGGATGGCGCAGTAGTGATGGGCTTCCATCTGGACCTGCATCTGACCGTTGTAGAAATGGAACCCATCCAGATAGGCGTTGATGGCATCGACCGGCGGTCGGTCCTGCAGGAGGGCTGCCCCGATCTCGAGCGCTTTGGTCTTCGCGGTTTCTTCGGCCCCGGGCGCTTGGACGCTGGATGCTGTATTCCCGCCACCACACCCGGACAAGGCGAAGATGACAGCGACACATACGACGGCTCGATGCATTGCGGCTCCTTCTGAACGTCACAAGCGATCCGACTTTGCGTTCCAGATGCTGGACGTGCGGCTATGTTCAGTGCGGAACATCCCCACCGACCGTCACTTGCCCAGATGCTTGCGAACCGCTACCGAGGTCGGGCCCACGGCCTTGACCGCGTCCTTGAGTTGGGCAGCGGTCACGCCCAAGGCCTTGGTCCACTACTGGACCTCTTTCTAGCCTCCCAACGGTGGGGCGCCCGTGAACATGCATTGCATCCCCCTTCACGCCTTCCATCCTGAATTGCGGCCTCTGGGCCAAGCGCGTGAGCGGGTTCCGCCACGCGTGCGAGCCGGTCACCGACACCTGAACGACGAAAGGAAAGGGATGTGCGTGCCGTGCGCCAGTGGGACGTGGCACGCGTGTAGCAGACCTTCACGGATCTGCGCACGCGCCTAACGAGAGTGCGCCTAGCTTCAGCGCTCCACCCACCACCAACCCGGAGAATCCTCATGGCGATCAAGACCGCAGAAGACCTGTTCATCCACGAACTGTCGGACATTTACAGCGCGGAGAAGCAGATGGCCAAGGCGCTTCCCCGCCTTGCGCGCGCCGCCACCGACCCGGACCTGGCCGCCGCCTTCGAAACCCATCTTGAGGAGACCCAGGGCCAGATCGAGCGCATCGACCAGGTGGTCGAGCTGCTGGGTATTCGGCTCAAGCGCATCAAATGCGCTGCCATGGAGGGGTTGGTTGAAGAAGGAAAGGAAGCCATCGACAGCATCGAGGAAGGCCCAGTGCGCGATGCCGCGCTTATCGGCGGTGCCCAGAAGGTTGAACACTACGAGATCGCGTCCTACGGCACCATCGCTGCCCTAGCCAAGCAGCTGGGTTACAAGGACGCGCTGCCGCTCCTGCTGGAAACCCTGGAAGAAGAAAAGGCAACCGATGAGAAGCTGACGCTCCTGGCCAAGGCCGGCGGCAACGCCAAGGCCGCGAAGGCCGCCTGAGACCCGTAGCGATCAATAGGGACGGAGACTTTCTGCCGGAGGTCCCATTTCCGGCGAGCTGAAGTGGCTGCACATAGGAGCGGCATGGACCGCCGCTCCTTCACCACATTTTGCACGGCACCGGACTGGTGTCGAGAAGGATACTCCGATGCCTTCCAGCCCCGGGAACGACGATGGCCCGACATCACGCCGGGCCATCATGATGACAACATTCCTGGATGTGCGCGTCACACCCTGCCGCTCATCTCCATCAGGGCCTCATCTCGCCTCTCGCTGAAAGCGGCACGTGCAGGGAAGCAGCCACATGCAGAGCATCGTCAGCGGCCGGGTCACTTTCGGGAGAACCAGTGCCTTTCTGTTCAAGGCCCTCCTGCACCGCTGCAAGCAGCCGGCTCGCACAGCGAACGGCGCTCCCGAGGGCCGGTTCCAGCCCCACAAGGTAAACGAAGCAGCCGTCGAACTTCGCCGACGCGGTCTCGAGGCCCTCTGAGTAGGTCATCTCGCGTTTGAGCGCCTTGAACCAGCGCTTGGGCGGCTCGGCGTCCAGCTCGATCACGATGGCGGCTTCGCCGAAGTCCAGCGGCATCGCTTCAATCCTCAGCACCTTGGGGCTTGACGGGTTTTTCTGTCTGGCGGCCATTGCCCTTCTCCTCTGGAACAATGACGGAGAAGTATCCGCAGCACGCGCCAAGACCGCGTCAAAATTCGCCCGCGCCTGGCAGCGGCGCCGCGTAGGCCCGCAGGAATAGCGCGATGGTTGCATCGGGCCCGGATGCCGGCCTGGCCCCTTCGGGCAAGCCGTGTTCTGTGAGGAGCAGCCTCAGGAACTTCTCGCTGTCTGCGGCGTTGGTCGGGCGGCTCGAGGCCTTCGTGAATGCGTCTTCTGCAAGCCTGAAATACGGTGCAAGCATCGCGTTCCAGTGTTCCCTGTAGACATTACTGGCCGGACCAGAGTGCGACAACGCCCGGCAGAATGCCTGGCACGACGCATCTGCCGCCAATCGCCCGATGCCCTGCGTGATACGCATCAGCGCGTCGCCCAGATCGGCAACCCCGTGCATGTCCAGCGCGTCTGACGGCATCGATGCCAGGTGGCCGTCCATGACCGACCTGTAAAGCCGCTCCTTGTCGCGGTAGTGCGCGTACAGGGTGACCTTCGTGACGCCACAGGCCGCCGCGATGCGGCTCATCGTCGCCCGCTCAAAGCCCTCCTCCGCAAAGACAGTGGCGGCGGCTTCGCGGATGCACCGCCTGGCGCGCTCCCTCGCCCTCTCCCAGCGCAGGCTGGTTTTGCTTGCGCAACGGGTGGAGGCCGCAGTGTTCACAGGCGCCGGAACAGCGCGCTGGCGTTCACGCCGCCAAACCCGAACCCGTTGGTCAGGGCGAACGCGATGTCCGCTTTCCGCGGTACGCCGCCTACGATCGACAGTCCCTCGGCCAACGGATCCGGGCGCATCAGATTGAGCGTCGCCGGCGCGATCTGATCACGCAGAGCGAGCACGGTGAAAATGGCTTCGATGCCACCCGCTGCCCCGAGCAGATGCCCCGTGCTTGACTTGGTGGCAGAGATCAGAAGATCAGGTCGGGTACCAAACAGCGCGCGCATCGCCGCAAGCTCTGCCCGGTCACCCACCTGGGTGGAGGTGGCATGCGCGTTGATGTGATCGACCTGCGCCGGCGTAATGCCTGCCTGTGCCAGCGCGATCTCCATCGCCCGCCGCGCCCCGCTGCCATCCTCGGGCCCGGCCGTCAGGTGGTAGGCATCGGAGGTCGTCCCGTAGCCAACCAACTCGGCCAGCGGCGTGGCGCCACGCGCCAAGGCGTGGTCCAGGCGCTCGATCACCAGCAACCCTGCCCCTTCGGACATGACAAACCCGTCCCGCTGCTCATCAAACGGGCGAGAGGCTGCCTGCGGTGTGTCGTTGAACGACGTGCTGAGCGCCTTGGCCGCTGCGAATCCACCCAGGCTGACCCGATGCATCGCCGCCTCGGCCCCACCGCACAGCGCGATGTCCGCCTCACCGGAGCGAATGAGACGCGCCGCATCACCAATGGCTTGCACACCCGCCGCGCAGGCCGTGACGGGCGCGCCCTGCGGGCCCTTGAACCCGTACCGGATCGACGCCTGCCCCGCCGCCATGTTGGCCAGGAAGGTCGGCGCAGTGAACGGCGACAGCCGGCCAGGCCCGCGGCTGTCGGTGGTGTGGACCGCATTGACGATGGATCCAAACCCGCCGATCCCGGTGGCAATCACGGTCGCCGTTCGCAGCAGCCCGCGGGCATCGGCGTCCTGCCACCCCGCCTGCTCAAGCGCTTCGTGGGCGGCGACCAACGCGAACTCCACGAACCGGTCCATCTTCTTGAGATCTTTCGGCGCGATGATCCCGGTGGAATCAAAGCCAGCCTCCGGGTCTTGAATGCGGTCAGGCACGCGGCCACCCACTTCACAGCCGGTGCCCGCCGCAAGCTCGGCGCCCAGCGATCCGATGCCGGAGCGCCCGGCCAGGAGGCGCGACCAGACGGTTTCAACCCCGCAGCCGAGTGGACTCACCACGCCCATTCCGGTCACCACGATGCGATCTTTGTCGGCACTGCTCATACATCACTTCCCATATAAAAGAGGTCCGCGCCAATGTCAGGCAACGGGGGTCTTTTCCGCTCGGACCTTGAACCAGATGGCGTACATCGCCGGCAGGAACACCAGCGTCATCACGGTGCCGGCGATGGTGCCGCCGATCAGCGTGTAGGCAAGCGTTCCCCAGAACACCGAATGGGTCAGCGGAATGAACGCAAGCACCGCTGCCAGGGAGGTCAGGATCACCGGGCGCGCACGATGAACGGTCGCTTCGATGATGGCGTGGAAGGTCTCCATGCCTGCTTCTTCGTTCTCGTGGATCTGACCGATGAGGATGAGCGTGTTGCGCATCAGGATGCCCGACAACGCAATCAACCCCACCAGCGCGTTGATGCCGAACGGCTGCTGGAACAGCAGCAAGGTTGGCACCACGCCAATCAGCCCCAACGGACTGGTCATGAAGACCATGATCATCGCGGAGATGGACCGCACCTGCAGAATGATGATCAGCAGGGTCACCGCCAGCATGATCGGGAACAGCGGCAGCATGGCGCTCATTGCCTTGCCCGATTCCTCGATGGAGCCGGCCTGGGCAATGGCGTAGCCCTCGGGCAGCGAGGCAATCAGGGGCTGAAGCTGCTTGCTGATCGCGGCGGATACGTCCGGTGGCTGCAATGCGTCGTCAATATCACCGCGCACGGTGATGGTGGGCACCCGATCACGACGGCGCAGGACCGGCTCTTCCATTCGCACCTCGACCGAGCCGATCTGGGACAGCGGCACGCGCTGGCCGGCAGCACCGACCAACGTGAAGTCCGCAATCCGCGCAGGATCCAGGCGCGTGTCCCCGCCTGACCGAGCGACAACCTCGACAGTGCGGATGTCCTCGCGCACGGCAGTGACCGGCACCCCGCTCAGGAAGAACTGCAACTGCTGCGAGACAGAGGCCGACGTCATTCCCATCGCTTGCAGGCGGTCCTGATCCAGCGTGAAGTGCAGCGTCGGCGTGCGCACGCCCCAATCAGTATTGACCGTGCGCATCATCGGGCTGGCGTGCAGGGTCTGCTCAACCTTTGCCGCAATGCCACGAATGACATCCGGGTCCGGCCCGCTGACCCGATAGGCCACCGGGTAAGGCGAGTAAGGCCCAAACACCAGCTGGGTCACGCGCACCCGCGCCTCGGGCGCCAAGCCCTCTGCCACCGCCTGACGCAGTCGTGCTTTCAGGGCATCGCGCTGTTCCTGGCTGTCGGTACGCACCACGATCTTGGCGAACGCCGGATCGGGCAGTTCCGGGGAAATGGCGAGGTAGAACCGGGGTGCGCCCTGACCGATGTAAGCCGTGACGATCTTCGCTTCTTCCTGCCCAGCGAGCCACTGCTCCACCTTCCTGGTGGCCAGGTTGGTCTGTTCGATGGCCGTGCCGTAGGGCATCTGCACTTCGACCAGCACTTCCGGGCGATCGGAAATGGGGAAGAACTGCTTTTTCACCAGCCCCATGCCCACCACAGCAAGCACGAACAGGCCGATCACCGAACCCGCCGCAAGCCACTTGCGCGCGATCACCCGCGCCAGGATCGACCGGAATCGGTTGTAGCGCGGCGTGTCGTAAAGACTGCTGTGACCGCCTTCCACAGTCTTGAGTTCAGGGAGAAGCTTCACACCCAGGTAGGGCGTAAAGAACACCGCGACCACCCACGACACGATCAGCGCGATGCCCACGATCCAGAACATGTTGCTGGTGTATTCGCCGGCAGTGGACCGGGCAAAGCCATTGGGCATGAAGCCCACCGCAGTCACCAGGGTGCCGGCCAGCATGGGCGCTGCCGTATGGCTCCATGCGTAGGCCGATGCCTTGACCCGGCTATAGCCCTCTTCCATCTTCACCACCATCATTTCGATGGCGATGATGGCGTCGTCCACCAGCAGGCCGAGCGCCAGGATCAGCGAGCCGAGCGTGATGCGGTCAAAGTTCTTGCCGGTTGCGGCCATCACCATGAATACAGCAGCCAGCGTCAGCGGCACGGCGGCCGCCACCACCACACCCACGCGCCAGCCCATGCTGACAAAGCACACCAGCATCACCACCAGCAGCGCGGCGAAGAACTTCATCATGAACTCGTCGACCGACGCGCTGATGTTCACCGCCTGATCGGTCACCTTGTCCAGTGCCATCCCGACCGGCAGCCCCTGATTGATCTTCTGGACCTCCGCGTCGAGTGAGGCGCCAAGGTCCAGGCCGTTCCAGCCGTCCCGCATGACAATGCCCAGCAGCATGGCAGGCTCGCCACCGTTGCGGATCATGAAGGTCGAGGGATCTTCATAGCCACGCTTCACGGTGGCGATGTCCTGCAGTTTCAGGGTCTTGCCCTGCGCGACGATGGGCGTATCGCGGATCTTTTCCAGCTGATCCAGCGCGCCGTCCAGCCGAATGAAAATCTGCGGGCCCTTGGCCTCGACCGAGCCTGCCGGGGTCAACGCGTTCTGTCCGTTCAGCGCCCCGAACACGTCCTGCGGTGTTATGCCCAGGTTCGACAGCCGTTCGTGTGACAGCTCCACATAGATGCGCTCGGACTGCTCACCGATGATGTTGACCTTCTTTACCCCAGGCACGTGCAGCAGGCGCTGGCGCAGGGTTTCGGCATCGCGCGCCAACGTGCGGAAGGGCTCGCCCTTCGCTTTCAACGCAAACAGCGCAAACGTGACATCCGCGTACTCGTCGTTGACCATCGGGCCGATCACGCCTGCGGGCAGGCTTGCGGCCTCGTCCGCCATCTTCTTGCGCGCCTGGTAGAACTCTTCCTGCACCTGCGACGGCGGCGTGCCGTCCTGCAACGTCAGTGTGGTGAAGGACAAGCCAGGCCGGGTGTAGGTTTCGCTGCGGTCATACCAGCGCAGCTCCTGCAGGCGCTTTTCCAGCTTCTCGGCGACCTGGTCCTGCATTTCCGTGGGCGTAGCGCCAGGCCACGCCGTCACGATGGTCATGACTTTGACGGTGAACGCGGGGTCCTCTGCCCTGCCAAGCTGGAAGAACGACACGATGCCGGCAACCGAGATCAGGAAGATCAGGAAGACGGTGATGGCGCGCTCGCGCACGGCAAGCGCCGAGAGATTGAACCCACTCACCGCTGGGCTCCGGTTGCCACGGCGCGCTTGGCCGTGTCGGCCAGACGAACCACCTGCCCTTCGCGGAGCAGATGTGCGCCAAGGGCCGCCACGCGATCCGATGCCTTAAAAGCCCCCTCAACCAACGCCTTGTCATCGCCCAGTTGCTTGACGGCTACCGGCGTCCACTTGGCCTTGAGCGGCTCACCCCCGATCACCCAGACACCGGGTCCGGTGCCAGGATCGAACAGGGCGCCCAACGGAACGTCCACGCCTGCCGACGCACCGGTAGCTGCTGCACCGCCAAGTTCAACCGTCACCGTTGAACCCAGCGGCAGCGCCGTGCTGCCCTCTTCCAGGGTGTAGCGGGCTTCAAAGGTCCGGGTTGCGGGGTCGGCCGATTCAGAGAGCACGCGCAACCGCGCGGGGATCGTGCCGCTTCCGCCGAACGACGACGCCAGGGCCACCGAACCGATCTGAGGACGAAGCGTCTCGGGCAACTGGACGACCGCCTCTCGGCTGCCCGCACGGGCAAGCCGGGCAACCACCTGCCCCGCCGCCACAACCTGGCCGGGCTCAGCAGAGATGGTCATGACCACCCCGTCGGCATCGGCAACGAGCGCGGTGTAGTGGCTGGCATTGCGCGCAACCCGGGCCTGGGATTCGGCGGCTCTGAGTGTTGCTGCCGCCGCGTCTGCCGCCGCTTTGATCTGGTCGTAGGACGACCGTGACACCACGCCCTTGGCGGCCAGATCGCGATACCGCGCTTCATCCGCCGTGGCCTGCACGCTTTGCGCACGGGCCGCGATGACCGCCTGCTGCTGGGACGCCGCGGCCAGGTTCAGGTCGTTGGGATCGATTCGGTAGAGCACATCGCCGCGTTTGACCGTCTGACCGGTTTCGACCAGGCGCTCAGTGACCTTGCCGCCGACCCGGAAGGCCAGATCGCTCTGCACCTTTGCGGCGATGGTGCCCGTAAACGTGCGTGCGTTTCCCGCGCCCGGTTGCACATGGGCAACCCGGACGATGGGCGGCGCGGTCCGGGGGTCGATGTCATCCGACGTTCCGCAGGCCGCAAGGAACAACGGAACAACACAGGAGATGGCTGTGAGTACAAAACGGCGCCGCATACGGTCTTCCGGAGTGGGGTATCCGGAGGCATTCTGTTCCTAGTGACCTTTTTCGTCAATAGTCACTTTCGTTGCGGGGCAAGACTCCTGAGCACAAGCTCCTGCAAGGCCGTAGGCGCTTCCGCATGCAGAGCCGCCAGGTGTGGAAGCGTCACTGGGTTCAGATAGGGAACCAGGACCTGGTAGACCGCATGGCTGGTCGCATCGAGCGGCGTCGCGCGCTCAAACACGCCGGACGCGCGTCCCTCTTTCAGGATCTCTTCCACCAGCTGCCGGATGCGGCCTTTGTAGGCTTGGGTCGAGGGCCATTGATCCGTCGCGGCCGCCACGGCGATTTCATAGAGGCGGCGATCCTGGAGGAACAGGCGAAGACTGGCCTCCACGATCACGGTAAACAGCACCCGCAGCCTGTCAGACGGCGCTTCAACCCCCTCCAGGGCCGCATGCACCTCGCCTTCGATCTGCGCCAGGCAATTGGTACAGATGACCTCCCCGATGGCCTGCTTGGAGGCAAAAAACTTGTAGATGTAGGCCTTGGAGAAGCCGATGGCCTTGGCCAGGTCAGACACCGTGGTCTTGTCGTAGCCGTAGTGACTGAAGTGCGCCGTGGCCGCCTCGATGATCTGCGTGCGCACGTCGTGCTCAGCGGGGCCGCGCCCGGCGTCGAGCGCTGCGGAGGATGAAGTAGACATCGGTGAAGCGTAGCGCTGCGCGGTGACGCGGGCAAATAGTGACCAATCGGGTATGAGTTCACCCACGGCTGTTGTTGATTCCCGTGCGGCTTCTCAAGTCGCCATCCCCACAGGGGCCGCGCGCTTACGTGCGCAGCTCACGCCTGAAGCACGGCCTCAAGCCGCAGGTGCATCCGGCAGCCGCGCCAGTATGTCGTCCCGACAGGCGTCCAGGATCTCGTCGGCCAGTGCCGCATCGTCCGGGCAGGACCGCGACAACACCACCGCGCCCACCGCCTGCGCAATCAGCGCGATCCGCCGCGCACGGCTGCGCTCGGCGGCGGCAGCATCAATCTGGCCATCGCGACCTGAGCCGTCTTCCAGCTGCGCTTCGATACCGGTTGCAAACGCAGCCTTGACCGACGCCGGCTGACGCGCGGCATCCGTGCACAGCGCCGCCATCGTGCAGCCTTGCCCCGGCGTATCCCGGTGTTCGCGGGACAGGTAGTAGGTCAGGAAGGCACGCAGATCGGTCCCGGCCAATGCCTCGGCGGATGTCGCAAAGCCACAGGCGGCCGCTTCCGCCATCAGGTCGGCCTTCGACCCGAAGTGCTTATAGAAGCCGCCGTGCGTAAAGCCCGCGGCCCCCATCAGGTCTGCCACGCCCACGCCGTCGTATCCCCGCTCCCGGAACAGGGTGGAGGCGGTTTCGACGATGTGCGCCCGGTTGGCCTGCGCCTGTGCCTTGGTGACCTTCATGAACGATGCCCTGCAACGCTGTGCTGCGGAAGTACGGCACTTTACCACACTTAGATTACGTGCATCATCAAACCATTGACATCTAAGATTACGGTCATCATTATTGCGCCACCCCTACCCCGGAGCGGGCTTCCGCCCCTCCGCAACGCCCCCCTCAACGATCACGACCGCAGACCCCATGACGACCCCGACGCTCTTCCATCCCTACCCCCTTGGCCCGACAACGCTGTCCAACCGCATCGTGATGGCCCCGCTGACGCGCAACCGCGCCGGCGCCGGTCTGGTGCCCAGCCCGCTGGCCGCCACCTACTACGCCCAGCGCGCCTCGGCCGGCCTGATCATCACCGAGGCCACCCAGATCTCGGCCCAGGCCCAGGGCTACCAGGACACGCCGGGGCTTTACACACAGGACCAGATCGACGGCTGGCGCGCGGTCACAGATGCCGTGCATGCCCGCGGCGGACGCATCTTCGTGCAGCTGTGGCACGTGGGCCGCATCTCGCACGTGGATCTGCAGCCCGGCAATGCCGCACCCGTCTCCGCCTCGGCCATCCGCGCGCAGACCAAGACCTTCGTGCACAACGGTTTTGTCGATGTGTCCGAACCGCGTGCATTGGCGATCGACGAGCTGCCGGCCATCGTCAACGACTTCCGCCAAGCCGCTGCCAATGCCATCGCCGCCGGTTTCGACGGCGTGGAAATCCACGGTGCCAACGGCTACCTGCTGGAACAGTTCATCAAGGACGGCGCCAACCAGCGCACCGACGCCTACGGCGGCTCCATCGAGAACCGCGCGCGCCTGCTGCTGGAGGTCACCGCCGCCGTGGCCGAAGAGATCGGCGCGGATCGCACCGGCGTGCGCATCTCGCCCGTTTCGCCGGCCAACGCCATCGCCACGGTCAGCGACCCGCAGCCGCAGTACGACTACATCGTCGACCAGCTCAGCGCGCTGGGCATCGTTTACCTGCATGTGGTTGAAGGCGCGACGGGCGGCCCACGTGACGTGGCGCCCTTCGACTTCGATGGGCTGCGCGGTCGTTTCAAGGGCACCTACCTGGCCAACAACGGCTACGACCTGGACCTGGCCAGCGCACACCTCGCCGAAGGCAAGGCAGACCTCATCGCGTTTGGCCGTGCCTTCATCAGCAATCCGGATCTGGTGGAACGCCTGAAGACCGGCGCGCCCTTGAACGCATTGAACCCCGCCACGTTGTACGGCGGCGGCGCGGAGGGCTACACCGACTACCCCGCATTGACCGATACGACGCCGCAGTAATCCGTTCGACAGCGCCGCGCTGCCCCCCCCCCCTTCTCGCCCACCCAATGCCAAGAGACACACCATGAGCCTGCTTCCCACCGTCCTCATCACCGGCGCCTCCAGCGGCATCGGCACCGTTTACGCCGAACGCTTCGCACGCCGCGGCCACGACCTCGTACTGGTCGCGCGCGACAAGACGCGCCTGGACACGCTGGCCGCCCGCCTGCGCCAGGACACCGGAGTCGCCGTAGACGTCCTGCCAGCCGACCTCACCCAGCCCACCGATCTGGCCAACGTGGAAACCCGCCTGCGCGACGATGCGCGTATCGGCATCCTGATCAACAACGCGGGCATCGCCCAGTCCGGTGGCTTCACCGCGCAATCGGCCGACAGCATCGACCAGCTGGTGACACTGAACACCCTCGCCCTGACGCGCCTGGCCGCGGCCGTTGCACCCCGCCTGGCCAACGCCGGCGAAGGCGCCATCGTCAACATCGGCTCGGTGGTGGGCCTGGCGCCCGAGTTCGGCATGTCCGTCTACGGTGCAACCAAAGCCTTTGTGCTGTTCCTGTCGCAGGGACTCAGCCTGGAGCTGTCGCCCAAGGGTGTCTACGTGCAGGCCGTGCTGCCCGCCGCCACGCGCACCGAGATCTGGGAGCGCGCCGGCATCGACATCAACACGTTGCCGGAGGTAATGGATGTCGGCGAGCTGGTGGACGCCGCCCTGGTCGGTTTTGATCGTCGCGAAACCGTGACCATTCCGCCGCTGCATGTGGCCGCACGCTGGGACTCGCTGGAGGCATCGCGCCAGGGCCTGCTCTCGGACGTCCGGCAGGCGCAGGCTGCGGAGCGCTATCGCGCATGAGAGCCTTCCTCATCGACCGGTACGGCAAGAACGAAACGGGGCACATCGATGACGTGCCAACGCCAGCGCTGCGCGACGACGATGTACTGATCCGCGTGCATGCGGCCAGCGTCAACGCGCTGGACACGAAGATCCGGCGGGGCGAGTTCAAGGTGATCCTGCCGTATCGCCTGCCGCTGATTCTGGGCAACGACCTGGCCGGTACGGTGGAGCGTGTCGGTGCCGGGGTGCGCCAGTTCAAACCGGGCGATGAGGTGTATGCACGTCCCGACGATGATCGCATCGGGACGTTCGCCGAGTTCATCGCCGTCAGCGCCGCATGCGTGGCACTCAAACCCCGCAACCTCACCATGGTGGAGGCCGCCTCGCTGCCGCTGGTCGCGCTTACCGCGTGGCAAGCCCTGGTCGAAACCGCCCAGCTGAAACCGGGGCAGAAGGTCTTCATCCAGGCCGGCTCCGGCGGCGTCGGCACCGTGGCGATCCAGCTGGCCAAACACCTTGGCGCGTTCGTGGCCACCACCACCAGCACGCCCAACGTGGCGTGGGTGAAGGACCTGGGCGCGGATGTGGTCATCGATTACAGGCAACAGGATTTCGCCACGGCACTGCGCGACTACGATGTGGTGCTCAACAGCCTGGGCAAGGAGGAACTGGAGCGCTCGCTGCAGATCCTCAAGCCGGGTGGCCATCTCATCTCCATCTCGGGCCCGCCCACGCCCACCTTTACGACCGCGCGCGGGTTGGCCTGGCCGCTCAAGCAGGTCATGCGCCTGCTCAGCCGCGGCATCCGCAGCAAGGCCGAGAGGAAGGGGGTGACGTATTCCTTCGTCTTCATGCGGGCCGATGGGGCGCAACTGAGCGACATCACATCGCTTGTCGAGTCCGGCGCAATCGTCCCGGTCATTGATCGGGTGTTCCCGTTCGAGGACACCCAAGGCGCGCTGGCCCATGTGGAAAGCGGGCGCGCGAAGGGAAAAGTGGTGGTGGAACTGCCGTAGTTCGATTGCCCCCCGCTGCACGTGCCATCCAGCCCGGAGATGCCGGTCAGGGGGACCGGCGATCGCGGCTCTCTTCTCACGCCCCTCCCTGCCCCTCCGGCCCCGGCAAAGCCAGGCGGGGACACGGGCGCTCTGGCTCCGGCCGTCGCGGCGGCCTATGATGAAATCCAGACCCAGGCCCGCGCCGTCACCCCAGGGGCCCTCAATGCGAACGCGTGAGCATGCCAAATACAGGGCGGTTCTATCTGTTTGAAGTGAACGTGCAGCCAGGTCGGCCGGACACGGACGAGGAGCCCAAAGTGCTCAGTGTCCAGGCCGAATGTCTTTCCTGCCATCACGTCACCACTGCCGCTGCCCCGCCAAGCCTTGCGAACATACCGGGCGGAGGCGCGGTGCTGGAGTGCCCAGCGTGCGGCAGCCGTCAGGCGATCTCGGCGGCGCGTTTCGTGGAGTTTTCGCAACGGTCCGCTGCCGGCCCTGCGTCCCCGGATGCACCGCCGCAGTGATCCAGACCGCAGCGGCTGACACGTGTTCGGGACGTTGAATCGAGACGCATCTCTCGCGGTCCCTTGACTGTCGCCTGGCCATTGGCCTGCCACTGCCCGTAGGCCGCCTGCGTTGCGGGCCATCCCCATTTTGGAGCCGCGCGCTATTCTCCTGCGCGATCGGCGCCGGGCGTTTCACAGGATCCAAGCGGTTCAATGGCGATCATGGCAGCCAACGCGTGCCCCTGCGTCGGCCCTACGGAATCCAGCCCATCGTGCTTCAGAACCTGCTTCATTTCGCCCCGCTGATAACCGCCGCCATGACCTGCGTGACGGCGCTGATCTGGGTGGTTTACCTGAGCTTTTTCCTGCGCAGCTACCGACGTCAGCAGCGACCGTCCATTCTGATCACCTCAGGCGCCGGCAAGGATCTGGACGCGCATTGCTTCGTGACCAATCTGGGATTGGAACCGGTGTATCTGCTTGACGTGGTCATCGACCTGATTGAGCCGGATGGCAAGGTCGTTCGCGCGGTCATACCCGAGCGCACTGAACGCTGGAGCCAGGATGTTCCCGGCGACGACGATGATGTCCGCCGTGCGACCAACGTGGGCTCGCTAACCAGCGGCGGCGAACGAGATCTGGGCCGGTTCCGTACGCTTATCGAGCGCGCCAGCAAGGAGAATCCGGAGATCGCGTCTGATGCGGACTTCACCAGTCTGGAGGTGACCGTGGTCACGGTCACCGCGAGCCAGGCAGAGCTGTGCGGGGCGTCGCGCTGCTACCGGATCGACCACGGTACCGATGGCCGCCCTCGGCTGAGGGCAACGACCATCAAGGCCAGGCAGCTGCAGGGGTACTTTGCGCGCCGCAGCCTGACGCGCCTGCTGACCGCCCAGCTCAGATCAACGGCTATGGGTTGATCGGTAATGCAGTTATGGACGCGTGGGAAGCGGTGCCAGATCTGGGCAGGCGCGCTATCTGGTCGCTTTGCGCCGCACTTCCAGAAGCAATGCGTCCTGCGCCTTTCCGGACAGCTTGCCGAACTCATCGATGAGCTCGGCAAGCTGGTCCGTTTCCGCAAACAGATAGGCAACGGAAACGCCCAGGGTGCGCGCAATCTTCTGCGCCGTTTCGATATCGCAATTGTGCACGGCCCGCTCGTACCGGTTGATGCGAACGCCTGCAACGTCTTCTGGCAATCCCACAAGCACCCCCAACGCGCGTTGAGTCAGGCCCTGCTCGACCCGGCACGCGCGAAGGCGGCGGGCGAACACAGAGCGGATGGACGTAGGTGTGCGGGTCATGCAAACAAGCATGACCCAGCGCTACGCTGAACGTAAATTACGTTCAGCGTATGCGGAACACCAAGGCCAGATGCGTCACATAAGCCAGCGCATTGCCTCGTAATTCCCGTGTTCCCCGGCACCTTTGCGACGGTGCCGCGCTCACCCCGTGCCAAACGGACAGCAGTGCCACCCCTGCTGCCGGTGCGCCATCTCCTCCAGATCCCGGTCTGCGCCTGCAGCGTCCAGCACCTCCCCTGCCCCCGAATGACGCGTCACATACTCCCGCATCAACGCTTGCAGCACCTGTGTGGCGGGGCGACGCTCGCGTGCCGCCGCTTGCTGGAAGCGGGCGCGTAAGCCGGCGTCCATCGTTACCTGCATGAAGACACTCTCGTTCATGAGTTCCTCCTACTGCTGGATAGTGAAAAAAGATGCAGTCCGCACGGCAGTGCCGTGCTGTGCCTGCCTGCTGGCGGCACATCCCGATCAGCCGGCGGTGCGCTGCAGCTTCCTGGGGGTCTTCTTCGGCACCACCACCGGGCGCTCCACCACCGTGAGCGTGATGCAGCCGGGGCTGGTTTCAATCTTCAGGCGTGCGCCTACGTCGAAGCCGAGCTTGTCCAGCCAGCGGCCGCGCAGGCGCACGTAGGGAATGACCTCATCGGTGCCGTATTCCTCGCGGGTCGGGTAGTGCTGCGCGCCCACTTTGCAGGTGGGGGCTGGGCGAGCGTAGGGCTTGCGTTTGGGCGGTACGAATTCGGGCGGTGACACCCAGGACCTGTGCATGTTGGACCTCCTGTAGGGAGCGCCCTCGCCGGGATGGCGAGGGTGTCGGGAGGCTAGAAACCGCACACAGACGGCGGGCGTATTCCCACGAGGGTGTTGTATTAGCCACCCTCCCGACGTAGGAGTGCACATGCTTCATCTGTGTGGGGAGTTTCTAGTCTCCTAGGCACACCATGCATGTTGATGAGCGGAATAGGAAATCGCTTGTAACTTCCACTTGGCCGCCTCCGATGGACCACGCCTAAAGTACCTTGATCCGATGCGACGAGCACCGCGGCAAGGCCATCAACTGCTGCGTAATACCGGCTTACGCCTTGTCGAGTAAGAACCAAGGGGTCCTGTCCGGGAATACCAAGCAGGCCATCAGGGCGGCCATGCGAACACCTCGGTCCTCGACAACGGGTTGAATCGGCCAAGCCTTTTCAACATCTGACACCGACCACACGTCATGACCAATCCTGTAAACCAAATTCAGCCCGCCATCCATATGTTCCTCACCGAATTCTTGAAATCCGCCAGGCAAGTAGCCAAAGACGTCAAGATGATCGAGATCGCAAAGAGCGAGATCAAATTCTTCATCGAGGCCAGACAATCGCGCAAGGCGCAGTAGCGCCAGTACCAACTCTGTTGGCCTAGCGATCATTTCTGCGGGAACAGCGCCGTCCCCATCAGCCCGTGCCCTCAGGTAATCAAGCACTTCGTCCGCCCCGAGATCCCCTCTCGAAAGCTGTGCTTTGCAGTCAAGCACTGAAAGAAACAACTGGCTTAGCAGACGCTCAGCCTCGTCTTCAAGACCCGAATCAAACGCTGCAACTACAGCCGAAGTCACATATGGGGCCTGGGAGTCACTCATCGCCACTATGGATAGCGGATAATTATCAAATAATTCTCTAAACAACTCACCAAGTATTCGCGACGACTCTTCGGAGTCCTGCGACATCGTCCTCGCCAGGATCACAGAAAATCCCATCCATCCAAGTATTTTGGAAATACGGATAGGAAGGTAATATAGATCACTCATCCCACCAGTCAGCAGAGCGTACTGATATGAACGCATGGCATCTATTGCAGAAGAGACGGCCGACTCTACCAGTGCGGCAACCGCCAAGGACGACTCGTTCAAGTATCCTCTAACGTGGATATCGTCCGAGTATCGTAACATCGAGACGGCGCAAACCGCCCGAACCTCAACCTCTCTAAACCGGTCTTCCGCGTGGAGGCACTGGGCCGCACAGGCTTCACAAATTCTACGAACCAGATCCACTTGCATCTCGGGGCGAGCATGCAAATCGTGCAAAACTGGCTTCAGCGATTCATAGAAATGTCGCACGTCCCATTTTGTCTCAATAGATACATACGGCCCCCAAAGTTTCTTTATATTAATCTTAACCGAAGAGGCCACTGAAGCGTCTTGCCAACCGTGCAAGATACTTCTCAACGGCGAATCACCAACACCAGCGTGCGGATTCTTACAGAATCCAGCCGGCCCGTACAAATTCAACCCCCAAACTACTGGCGTCTGCCCACCCGCTTTACTCACCCTTTCAGATACAAGCCTACCAATCTCTATTAGATCAAGCGTGGCCGAGGAGTCTTGCAGAAACTCATCCCCGTTGATGCACGACACTAAGGCAGAAGTCCCCACTCCCTGCCCGCCCGTCTCAAGGGCCGCCTGATCAGAGGCAGCAGTTGCCAGTATTGTTATTCCGGGCGTCCCACCTTTACCCATCAACTCAGACTTTAGAATAACATTAAGGTCTGATATCACCCCTCCCGACTGACAGGCATCAATCACCAAATATGTCTGACGCGGAGACGCCTCGCCAATCATTCTGAGCAAATCCGCCAGAGACAAAGCAGTAGCAGAAAGCGCATTGGCACGCGAATCGCGAAGCGCCATGTAAAAGCTCCCCCCACTAATCCCGCCGTGCCCAGCGAAGCTAATCGTCAAGGTGTCAACAGGGCCTTGATCAAAAAGCATCTTCGTAAGTGAGTCTCGCACTTGGGCTAACGTGGGCGAACAAAGGAGTTCTGATCTTGAGAGACAGTACTCACCGATATCAGGCTGGATAAGCAACTGAAATATGGCCCGAGCGTCTGATTCTGCTCCTGCAAGGGAACTCATCCCTTCATAATCATCACAGCCGATAGCGAGCAACGATCGACTAGCCATGATCGAGCCTCCTGAATCTCGCCTTCCTTTCAGCCTCTCTTAATAGAGCTTCCTCGGTCTTTCTCAACTTGATCTTCTCGATTTCCGCCTCCGTTTCCGGAGAAACTTTCCGCCATTCATCCGAGAGCCGCTTCGCCATCTCAGGAGAAACATGAAGCTGAGGAAGACTCACATTGCCAGTACGATCAACCCCAAACTCTACCCTCCTCAACATCTCAATTATTTTCTCACCGATGGATACTCCCTCACCAGCATCCACGACATTACCGATCTTCTCAACGGACGCACCGATAACCTCATACATGTTTACAGCAAACTGACGCTCCATCTCCTCATTGACGGGAGATATAGTTCTGGCAATCAGACCCAAATCAATTTCGGAAATCTCCTTGAATGGAATAGTCCACTCGGTAGAAATTACTCGAGTGGAGTCCACCACTTCATCCTCGCGCGCAGCATGCATCCAAGAACCGCCGTGATTCATTCGGAGGATGTTATCCTTCGATACATATTTATCGCGAGCTTCTGCCTGCATATCTCTTAAAAGGCGACTCACTGACTCATCGAACATCCGAACCGCGGCCTTGTTCTCAAAGCACTTAAACCTTGGATCATCGCCCATGGGATTTGCCAGATGAATATAAATGCCGAACATAGCATGGAATCAGCCGATCAGACCTGAGGTGCAAATCTCACGGCGCCCATGCTCAAAGAAGGGATGATCCTCGATGCATCGCAACATCTTGAATAACTGGATGAGAGTGGGATTGGATCGCGACCGATCCAACCAGCTCCATCCCTTCCAGAGCGCCTGCTGGCAGGCTTCCTTTGGATGCTTCTTCGATCAAAGCCAGTCTTGAGTGCGGTTGATGCGGTCCCTCAGGATGCTCGCACCATAACGGTGCGCCACGGGGCAAGGCGAGATACGCCCCACACAGATTGGACTGGAGGCGGCAACGCGGTTGTGAGAAGCAGGCGGGATCTCATGCGCAGCCACCAATACCCACCCTCGTACATGTTAACCTTTCTCATTCGCACCTATCGCCTCCCCGCCCCCAATGACCCGCCCACCACTTCGCCCCTCCGCCCTGGGCCTGTCCCTGACCCTCGCCTGCCTTTCGGCCCACGCCGCTCCCCCCTCCTCCACCGATGTGCAGCAGCTTGACGCAGTGCAGGTGCTCGGCCGCGCCCAGACCCTCTACCGGGTGGACGACGCCACGGTGGGCACGCGGACGGACACGCCGCTGGCGCTGGTGCCGCAGTCCATCCAGGTGGTACCGCGTGAGCTGATTGAAGACCAGGCGGCCCGCCAGATCACCGATTTGTACCGCAGCATCAGCGGGATCAGCTTCTTCAGCTATGCCGGCGTGACCCTGCGCGGTTTCCGCCAGGAAAACGTGCTGTATGACGGCCTGCGCGGCGACCCCTATGCCGGCTTTTCGGTGCCGCAGCTGTTCAACATCGAGCGCGTGGAAGTCCTGAAGGGACCGGCCGGGGCCCTGTACGGCGGCGGTGATGCCGGGGGCGTCATCAACTACGTGACGCGCAAGCCCAAAGCCACGCCCGAGCGCCGCATCGAACTGCAGGCCGGCAACAACGATTTCCGGGCTGCGTCGATCGAGGCCACCGGGCCGCTGAACACCGCCGGCAGCGTGCGCTACCGCGCCGGGCTGTATGGCGACACCGAACAGGGCGTGCGCTGGAACGCGGACAGCGAAAGCGTGATCGGTGATGCGTCGCTGGCCTTCGACGTGGGCGACACCGGCGAGTTGACCCTGCAGTTCACCGACATCACCCAGAACCTGGGCGGCAACCGCCTGCGTGGCGTGCCGGTGGACGACAACGGCAGTTTTCTCACCGACCGTCGCTGGAACCACAACGAAGCCAGCGACTTTCTCGACATGCGCGCCAAGGTTGCGCTGGCGCAGTACCGCTTCTCGCCCAGCACCAACCTGGACGTGGATGTGGGTGCACGCTGGTTCGAGAACAACGAACATCAGATTTACCACGAGCCGATGGGGCTGATCGACCGCAACCGCGACGGCGTGCCCGAGTGGATGACCCGCCAGCTGCGCAACCAGATCCGCGACAACGATGCATTCACCGCCAACGCCAATGCGGTGTGGCGCGTCAGCACCGGCAGCATCGAGCACAAGGTGCTGTTCGGTGCCGATGTGTACCAGCAGGATGCCGACTTCACCGCGCAGACCGCCAACAGCGCGGATCTGGCGCGGGGTGCTGGCCCGGTGCCGGGCATCGACCTGTTCAACCCGGTGTATGGCGCAAGTTCGTGGCGCGACTACAACCTGGCCGCCCTGCCCTGGCGCAGTACGAGCACGCGCAGCAAGCGCTATGGCGGTTACCTGCAGGACGAGCTGACGCTGACCCCGCGCTGGCATGTGCTGGCCGGACTGCGCTGGGATGGCTTCAAGGACGATGACCGCGTTGCCGGCACCCGCGTGGACGGCAACGACATCAGCTGGCGTCTGGGCAGCACGTATACCGTGCGGGAAGGCGTGAATGTCTACGCCAACATCGCCAGCGGCTTCATGCCCCAGAGCGCGGCCAACCAGAGCGCCGAGGCGGGCGGCCCGTTCGATGCCGAGCGCAGCAAACAATGGGAAGTCGGGTTGAAATCCCTGCTGGCCGAGCGCGTCACTCTTAACCTGGCCGCGTACCGGATCGACCGCAGCAATATCGTGCAGGCCACCGGCGAGATCGTGGACGGCGTCAACCAGCTGGCCGCCCTGGGCCTGGTGCGCAGTACGGGCATGGAGCTGGATCTGCTGGCCGATGTCACCGACCGCTGGGTGCTCAACCTGACCTACGCCTACAACGATGCGCGGGTGAAGGATGCCGGCAGCAACGGCATCACCAATGCCTCCGGCGATCGCTTCGCCAATGCGCCGCAGAACAAGCTCGGTCTGTGGACGCGCTACGACCTGCCGGCGATCAACTCCGCCATCGGCTTTGGCGCCGACTACGTGGATGAGCGCGTCAGCCTGGATGGCCAACGGGTCAAGCCGTACACCGTGTTCGACATGAGCTGGAAGACGCAGTGGCAGCAGTGGCAGTTCCAGGCCAACGTCAAAAACCTGTTCGACAAGGTCTATGCGGCCAGTGGCTTCACCGAGCGCACCGGCCACTTCCCGGGTGAGCCACGCCGCGTGTACGTGCAAGCGGCGTACGCCTTCTGAGCCCGCCCATGCGCCAGCCTACGCCAGCGCCCCCCAACCGCCCTGCACGCAGCGGGAGTGGGCGCCGGCTGTGGTTCGACCTGCACAGCTGGCTCGGCCTGAAGCTCTGCCTGTTCATGGGCTTTGTCTGCCTCACCGGCACGCTGGCGGTGTTCTCGCAGGAGATCGACTGGCTGCTGCACGCCCCCATGCGCGTGGCCGATGGGGGTGAGCAGGCCGGCTGGGGGCCGGTCATCCATGCCGCGCAGGCGGCACATCCGGACTGGGAGCTGGAAGGCATCTCCGCCGGCCACACACGCCTGTTCGCGGCGCGCGCGCAGATGCGCCTGCCCGATGGCAAACGACGCTTTGTGTGGGTCAACCCGTATACCGCGCAGGTGACCGGCGACACGGGCTGGTTCAATACGCAGCGGCTGCTGCGCAACACCCACCGCCACCTGATGCTGCCGGTGGCCTGGGGCGTGCCACTGGTGGCGGCGCTGTCCATCCCGTTGCTGCTGTCGCTGTTGAGCAGCCTGTACATCTACAAGAAGTGGTGGCGCGGTTTCTTCAAACGGCCCGACCCCTCACGACCGCGCCGCCTGTGGGGCGATGTCCACCGCTTGGCCGGGGTGTGGTCACTCTGGTTTCTGCTGCTGATCGGGTTGACCGGGGCGTGGTATCTGATCGAATCCCTTGGCGGCGATGCACCGGCCGCGCCGACCATGCGACTGGCCAAGGGCGATGACCGCGTTGCCGCCGTCGACCCGGCCGCCGTCGACGCCGCTGTGCAGACCGTCCGCCAGCAATGGCCCCGCCTTCACATCCTCGGCGCCATTCCCGCACGCGATGGCGGGAGCATCCTGTTCCTGGGGGAGGCCGACGCCTGGCTGGTGCGGGAGCGGGCCAACAACATCGCCGTGGACCTGCGCACCGGGCACGTGATCGGCATGCATGACGGCCGTGCGCTGGGGGTCCATCAGCGCATCGCCGAAATGGCCGACCCCCTGCACTTCGGCAGCTTCGGCGGTTGGCCCATCCGACTCCTGTGGTTGCTGGCCGGCACGCTGTTGACCGGGCTGTGCTTCACCGGCGTGTATCTCTACGGACTTCGCACAGTGGATTCGCTGCGATCAGCAGCCAAAAGGCGGCAGACATGAGTCATGAAAAACTGCCCGGCCCTTGGCGCGCGGCGTGGCACGGCATGGGACGTTGGCGATGGCTGTGGCTGGCCCTGCTGCTGGTGTGGGCGTCGCTGGTGCCGCTGGAGGCCATGAAGTAGCGGGGCCTCACCCGTCTGGACGAGCTGAATTAACTACGTCCAGCACAACGTGGATCGATTGCGCGTTTGGCCAGCCCATGACGTCGAGTGGCCATGCCGGTGCTGGTCATACATCGTCAAGGCGACAGTGGCATGCTGCATGTTCGTGCGGGAGATCAACGATGCGGATAACGGGAAATATTCTTGCAGCGAGCGCTGTCACGCTGAAGGTCGGCGTGGTGTTCTGGGTGCTGGTGGCCTGGCGGACACCGGGGGGCGAGCCGTGGGATGCGCCTGCGTTCTGGACGGTCGTCTATCCCATCGCATTGGGCATCGCCGCAGTGCTGGGTGCCTGTTTCCCCCGGCAGGCGTGGCTGTGGGGACTGCTGCTCATGGTGCTGCAGGTGCCGGTGGTGGCCGTGACGTCTGGCTTTGGCCCGTTGTTGCTGGCCGGACTGGTATACGCACTGGTGCTGGCGGTGCCTGCGATGGCTATCGCGGCGGCGGCCGGGGCGCTCCGTCGCCACCTGCATGGGATGGCTTGAGAGGCACGCGCCCAACGCCGCGCTAGTCGTGATTACGCAGCAAGGGCGCTCAGCGCCTCGCCGGCTGCCACCCTGCTCGCATTGCATCCGAAGGGCTGCAGAACATGCGCTCGCCGCGGCTCAAGTCGATGCGCGTGCGCGCGTAGTCCCGCTGGCCCGGCACGTGGTAGATCTTCTTGCCCTCGCGGGAGATGTTGCCCTTGATGCGGCATCCGCCCGGCGCCGGCTGCGCGGCCACCGGGGCTGATCGTACCGTCTGGTCACGCTTGCTGCGACGGTAGTCAGCGGGCATCTGAAACGGCCCCTGCCAGAGGTTTTGCCGGTGCTGGCGCGCGTCGGCTTCGTCTGCGATGAATGCCGTCGCGTATTGGCGATAGGCGACCGCCCAACCGGAGCGCACCATCCACCGATTGACCGACTCACCCCGAACAAAGCACTCCGCCACCACCCTGCCGTAGCGGTCCGTGTCCTTGGGCAGGCAACGAACGGTCTGGTCCAGCAGATAGCCGTCCAGCGCGGCGGCGGACCGCCGGCCACAGGGCCAAGCGCGCCCATTTTTGGTGGTGCATTGCTGCGCGCTTTCCGGGGCATCGACTCCCCACAGGCGGATGCGCTGCTTGGCCACGGTGACGGTGTCCCCATCCGTGACCGTCGCGCGGCCGACCAGCTCTGCTGCGACACCAGGAACCGAAGCAAAAACCAACAACAAACCCACCATACCTTTCAACACCATCAACAACGACATCCTCTAAGCGCATGCTCGGTGCGAGCGCGAGTACAAACACGGGCGCACACTTTAACGGAAGTGGAACAGGGACGCCGATTACATCGAGAGTCCTTCAATCCCTGCTTGCGTTCCTGGCGTGGTCGCCGCCGGTCTCCTCTACGACAAAATAGATCCAAGGCGTGTTTAGCGATCACGAGGACAGCCTGGGGCGGATGTCGACTAAATATGAAACGCCGGACCTGCCGACAACGTCGGCGCGTTCACCCTGACTCGCAACGCGATGAGCAGGCTGGCAAGGAGCATTACTGCGGCAGCGACGGTGAGGACTGCAACGATGCCCCCCAGCCCGAACACCAGGCCGCCCAATGCGGCTCCCGCAGCGATGGAGGACTGCACCGCTGCGACCACCATCCCGCCGGCACTCTCGGCCTGATCGGGCACCGCACGCGCGACCCAGCTCGACCAGGCAACGGGCACGCCACCGAAGGCCAGGCCCCAGAGCGCAACCAGGATCGATAGCCCGCCAACGCCCACCGGCAACAGGAGCATGCCCAGAGCGGCTACGCCCACCAAGGCGGGCATGATCACCAACGTGACTTTCAAACTGCGCTCCATAAGCCAACCGGCCAGTAATGTGCCGACAAAATTCGCCACACCGAACCCGAGCAGGATCAGCGCCAGGCCATCAGCGCTCATCTGCCCCAGGCTCTCCAACGTGGGGCGGATGTAGGTGAAGAGCGAGTACTGACCGGTGTGTGCCAGAACGCAGCCCAGCATGCCGATTGCAATGCCTGGCCGGCGCAGGAGCCCCACCACCGAGTCGGGGACTGCCGCCTTGCGCGGGGCCATGCGGGGCAGCGTGAACCACTGGAACGCAAACGTGAGTCCACCTACCGCCGTCGCCGCCCAGAAGGCGCTGCGCCAGCCCAGCAGCCCGCCCAGGTAGCTCCCCAAAGGAACGGAAACCACCGTGCCGACCGCAATCCCGCTGAAGATGATGGACAGCGCGCGAGGCACGCGCTGCGGCGGCACCAACCGCATGGCCACGGCCGCTGCCATGCTCCAGAAACCGCCCAGCGCGACGCCCAGAAGGACGCGCATCACCAGCAGGACGCCCATGCTGGACGACAATGCCACCAAGGCGTTGGAGAGGATCATCAGAGCCGTGAAACTCAACAGCACCAGCCGCCTGTCTATCGAGCGGGTCAGTCGCGGCACAAGCAGGCCAGCGAACAAGGCCACGACCGCAGTAACCGTCACGGCTTGACCGGCCAGCGCCTCCGACACCCCCAGGTCCGCCGCCATCGGCGTCAACAGGCTGGCAGGCAGATATTCGGCCGTGAGCAGCCCGAAAACACCCATGGCCAGCGAAAACACGGCCACCCATGCCGATGAAGACGGCTCCGCGCTATCCGTGGCCACAGAATCACGCGCGCCTGCAGCATCAACTACGTTATTGCTCATCAAAGATCCCAGTGCATTCGTGCAGCCGAGAGTTTAGGGAGCCATGCCAGGATGATCTATGATTGTCCAACCTGTATTTTTGATCGAACCCCCGAGCCGTCTCATGAGCCACGCTACACCCCAGCCCACGGATCTGATCAACGAGCTGCTGACCGGCATGCGGCTGCATGGCGTCCAATACCGGCGCATTCAGACCGGGCCGACCTTTGGTCTTGGATTTCCGCCAAAGCCAGGCCATGCCTATTTCCATTACCTGGCAGTGGGCACCGCGATTCTGCGTGGCGCGGACGGCAGCCAACACCTTCTCTCTGCCGGGGACGTCGTGCTTCTTCCCCGCGGAGAAGGCCACGCGTTGTTGTCTGGCGAGGACCATCCGGTCCAGTGCCTGGAAACGATAGACGCCGCCCCACTAGGCGACACGGTGAGTGGCATAGACACGTGCCCGAGCACCCATGCCGTGCCAAGCGCGGTGCTCTTCCACGGATGCATGGTGTTCGATCTGGGCGGCATGCAAGGGTTGAGCAAGTTGATGCCGGCGGTGATGTTGGCCGATGGCAACGCCGCTCACTTTCCTGGGCTGTTGCCGATCGTCGACGCGATGAAGCGCGAGGTGTGTTCCGGTCGCATCGGATTTGCAGGAATACTCGCCCGGCTGGCGGATGCAGTGGCCGCCATGATCGTGCGTGACTGGGTCGAGCGCGGTTGCGACGGCGCATCCGGCCTGGTCATGGCCATGCGCGACCCGCGCCTATCGCTGTCGTTGCTTGCCCTGCACAGAGACCCTGGGCGTGACTGGACCGTTGAAGCGCTCGCTGCAGAATCCAACATCTCACGTTCTGTCTTTGCAGACCGGTTCCAGACCGTCATTGGAACCGCGCCCCTGCGGTACGTGACTGAGCTGCGAATGCAGTTGGCAAGTCAATGGCTGACCCACCAGAGCCTGTCCATCGAGGTCGTGGCAGAGCGCCTGGGCTACGCCTCGCAGGCAGCGTTCAGTCGTGCCTACAAGCGCGTCATGGGGCACTCTCCTGGCGCGACTCGGCGCGGGCGCGCCTTGGCCTCGGCATAGGGGGAGCCAGTCCTGCCTTCGAACAATCGCCTCGCCCTTCGCGGCTTATCGCCGCTGCAAGGTCGGTACTTTGCCCGCCTTGAGCTTGGGGCAGCCGCAGACCGAGGCCGGCCGCTGCTGCGCCTGATCCTGCTTCAGGCACATAGACTTCAATCGGGCACCATGCCGTCGCCTGAGGAGAGCCACGGGATGCAAAAACCCCCGAGTTCCATCTCAACCGTCGGCATCCCCTCTGACCCCTGCACGCCGTCCCGTGACTTCAGGGAGCCCTGCCCCATTCCGAATCCGGAAGACGGCCATCAATAGCCAAACGCACCTGTCAAAGCGTGCCATCCGAACGCGGTGCCTCGGCCAACAATAGTCAACTTGATCAATACCAACCAAGGTAGAGCGTCGCCACTCCCCACGTATCGATCAAGCCGTGCGCCAACACGAGCGACCAGAGGTTGCGCCCAGATCGGAGGTAGGCAAACCCAAAAAGTGCACCGACCAGACCCGTCACGACGATCCCCGACAGCCCTTGATTTGCATGCATGAGGCCGAAGACCAGTCCGCCCGTCAACGACGCGGGATAGATGCGACCAGGCACCCCACCGAATAGCGCGTGAAGCTGGTGCATGAGGAACGCGCGAAAGACGAGTTCCTCGCCGATTGCCGCACTAAGCCAAGCGCCGGCAACAAGCGTCAGTGCAGCAGGCAAATTGCCAAGCAACGGTCCGTAGCCGCTGTAGTCGGCCTTCGTGTTCGTCAGATGATCCACGAGGGGTTGAATGAGCGGGTCGACAAGGCCCACGACAATCCCGACCACCAGGGCCGTCCACGCCAGCGTCTGGCCGAGTGATCGCCGTTGCAGCCCGCAATACGACGGTGAGCGCATCTCCATCCAAACGAACGTCATGCCCAGCAGACCGACCAGGGGCATGCGCCAAGGGAATGGGAGCCATGGAAAATATGCCAATGCAAGCACACATGCCACCAGCAGCAGCCTGATGGGCATCGCTATCCGGACGTGCGGGCGTGAGGGCACTGTCGAGTCAGAGTTGGTCTGCATAGGGAATTCCTGGTGTCAAAGTTCAGCCATCACTTTGGGAGCGGTCTGAGTCCCTTGCAGCGACTAACGCCACAAGGCGTGGAAGTGGTGGACAGGACCCTGACCATGGCCTACGTCAAGCTTCTCAGCTGCGCTTATCGCACCGCTTAGATAGGCCTTCGCCTCCCCAACTGCATCGGCTACGGGCATTTTGGGAATCAACGCGGCAAGTGCCGCCGATAGCGTGCAGCCGGTTCCATGCGTGTTGCGCGTGGCGATCCTCGGTGCGTTGAAGGTCCACCTCCCTCCATGTCCGGCCAGCAGGTCAGTGCTCTCATCACCCTTCAGGTGTCCGCCCTTCAACAGCACCCACTCGCTCCCAAGATTCACCATTGCATCCAGGGTTTGATGCATCTGCTCAATGCTGGCGGCCTCCGGCACACCAAGCAAATCGCTGGCCTCGGGCAAGTTGGGAGTGACGATCGTGCATAGCGGGAGCAGCTCATCTCTCAGCACCGCAACCGCGTCTTCCTCCAAGAGGCGGTCACCACTTTTGGCCACCATCACTGGATCCAGAACAATAGGGCACGTGGCACGCTCGCGTAGCGTCTTGGCGATGGCTCGGGCAACGCCCGCGTTGGCAACCATGCCAATTTTGATTGCATCCACGCGCACGTCATCGAAGACAGCCTCAAGCTGTGCCTGCACGAAATCGGGGTCAAGCGCTACAAATCGCCGGACACCTTGGGTGTTTTGGGCGACAACCGCAGCAATGACAGTCATGCCATACGCACCCAGCGCTGAGAACGCTTTAAGGTCTGCTTGAATGCCGGCGCCGCCGGTGGGGTCTGTTCCTGCAATGCTCAAAACGTTGGGGATCACGTGTTCCTCCAAAACCCGGTCAACCGCAGAGGCGGAGAGCTTAGCGCTAGGCGTTCGCAGGGTGAACTGCCTATTCGTTCACTTCGACGAGGGGAGCGAGTCACGTTCACTTTTCAGTGCCGCTCGCAGGAACCGGATGACAGCCACACCACCCTCGCGGTCCGCGCGCGCATAGCCCTTGGGAGTGCCGCCCACTTGGAGGTGAGGACCTAGGTCGTGTCGATACGTGGTTGGCTGCCAGAACAGGGAGATCAAGTGCCCGGCATCACTGAAATAGACGATCTCGTCCGGCTTATCACGATGATGATTCGCCAGATAGCCACTCGCCACCGCCGCCATCTCACCAGAGAGACCAAGCTGATCGTCTCCCGCTGCTACGAGCATGAGCGGGCCGTTGATCTTCTCGATCGGCAACATGGCAGATTTCAACGCTGACTGTGCCGTAGCGTCTTCCTCATCAAACCATCGCGAATCCTCCATATACGGCAGGAAGGGCAGATCTTTCCCCTTCAAGGTCAGACCGGGCTCATCGACCGCACGGAAATCGGCTGGTGCGATATCTCGCCGTATGCCTCGGAAGGGCGCTGGACTTCCCACTATCGAGACCACGGCGCGCAGGCGCTGGTCATGCGACGCGGCGGCCATCGCAATCGTGCCGCCCCAGGACCCTCCCAACACGCCTATTCCAGACGCGTCCACGTAGCTTTGCTCTTGCAGCCAATCCACCGCCACCGAAACGGGATCAATCGGAACCCGCACGAGGTCCTTGGGCAAGCCAGGCATGCGGTAGTAAGCCACTGACATGGCCAGGAACCCATGAGAGGCAAGCCACGCGGCGTACATGTTTGCGCTCTCAATGCCACCCTC
Source organism: Stenotrophomonas sp. Ste86 (assembly GCF_024519465.1). Lineage (GTDB taxonomy): Bacteria > Pseudomonadota > Gammaproteobacteria > Xanthomonadales > Xanthomonadaceae > Stenotrophomonas. The sequence continues at coordinate 427,888 of NZ_JALJRW010000001.1, forward strand.
GGAGCCACCGAGCGTAATGACGACGGGATGACGGCGACCGTCTGTCAGCACTCTCCTGGGTGCGTAGATGTTGGCGATCAAGCCAGGAGACTCCACAGTGAACGCCGAGACGTCTTCGCCGTCGATCCAGCGGCGGAGTTGGACGGTTTCCGCGACGTTTCCTTCAATAACCAGTTCGAGCGTGAAAATCGCAGGCTCGAATCGCAAGTCTCCCTCTCTCCTTTTGATGGGGAAAGGCGACGGCCTTCCTGGACCGTCCGGTTTCATCGACCAGAACAGTCCCGTCTGATCGACTCCCGTATAGCTGCCCGCCTCGGCGGCCGTCGTCGTGGGGTCAACCCTGCCTTCCAGATCTGCTCGATAGACCGCGTTGGAGCGCCAGCTGGTGCCCTTGGAGTCCCGCATGGCCAGCCGAAGCTCAACGACATCCGTAGGCCGCATGCCTGAGATAGACACCCCCAGTGGCGCGTCAGCCCGACTGTCTACCGAGACGATGTTCAGTGTCGCGGCATAACTATTGGCGCAAGCCAGAAGAAGCAATAAGAGGGCGAATCGACGCATTCAGGGGGCACTCTGAGGGTGACCTCAGAGCTTGCGAGCAGGACGCATGCCTGAGACGGGCTTTGGCGTGAGCCGTGCTCTACGTGGCACCAATCGTGCAGACATCTACGGCAATCGCGGCAAACTGGCTTCGAGTTGTGTTCGGAACTGTCGGCTGACCCGGAGGATCGTGCCGTCAATGAGTTCCAATAGAGCGTCCTGGTTTCGCGCGGAACGAAGTGCTGCGATACGCCTTACATTCACCAATGAGGATCGGTGGATACGGATAAATCCGCTCGGCTCCAACGCCTCCGCAAGACTTGCCATGCTATCGCGGCGCAGATACGTGTCCTTTCCCACATGGATGCAAACGTAATGGCCAGCCACGTCAACATAGTCAATGTCTGCCGGCGACAGATAGACCGTCCGATCGCCCGATTGAACCGCTATTCGCACGGTGCGTTCGACCTTTCCATCCAGGCGCTCCCGGACACGTCGCATGGCCAACTGCAACCGGTGTGGATCCACCGGTTTGAGCAAGTAATCCAACGCCCCGGTCTCGAAGGCGCGAACGGCGTGTGCACTGTAAGCGGTGATGAAGACGATGTGCGGCACCAGTTCCTCAAGATGCTGCACGAGATCCAAGCCGCTGCCGTCCGGCAGCCCGATATCGAGAAGAACGAGATCAACATCCCCAACCTTCGCGCGCTCAAGCGCAGCCTCCAATGTTGATGCCTCCCCTACGACCGTGACGTCAGGCTCGCTTGCCAGCAAACGAGTGAGTCGCGCTCGCGCAAGAGAAATGTCGTCAACAATCAACGTGCGAATCATGGTTGATCGCGTTCCATCAGCGGGAGACGGATTGAAGCAATAAACCGTTTCTTCTCACACTGGGTCGTCAACGATGCCCCAGCCCCATGCGCCAGTACCAATCTCTTCCTGAGGTGGTCCAAGCCAATCCCCAGACCGCCTGATGAGCGCCCATTGACCGAGTTCACCACACTAATGACAAGATCCCCGTCTTGAAGGGTGGCGCCAATTTTGATTTCGACTGCCCCGTCAGTATCCGCGCCGTGCTGGATGGCATTTTCCAAAAGCGGTTGCAACACCATCGAAGGGACGGATGCATCCCAGGCACCGGGCTCGATCTCCGCAACGAACGTAATGTTGCCGGACAGCACCTGATGCAACTCGATGAACTCAGCGCATGCCCCAATTTCGTCCCTCAAAGCCACCGCAGGAGCGCTTTCCAGCAACGCTCGAAGCAAGTTTGCGACATGCCCTAAGGCCCGATCAGCTTTGGGAGCATCACGATATCCAAGCTCGCCGATGGCATTGAGCGCGTTGAAGATGAAGTGTTGGTGTAGCCGTGATCGCAGTGCTTCTTCGTTCAAACGCGCCAGAAGCGTCTCTCGTTCGCTTTTCAGGGCAGTATGCGCCAACAGCTGCCCTACCCCCATCACAGCGACGTAAAGCGGTATGGCAAATAGAGCGGTGGCCACCAAAGCACGCTGACTGCTGTTCAGATCCGACTGCCCTTGCCCAGCAAGTCCGAACATATTCAAGATGCCATGCCCCAATCCCCAGCCCGCCCCTGTTAGAAGGGGAATCGCTGGAAGACCGAACAATACGACCCAAATCAGGTGGTAGGCAGACCGGCCACCTCCGATGATCCATCGTCCTGAGAGACGGAGCAGCATGGGGGTCGCCAATGCCCATGGCGTGTAGCTGCCGACGAGAAACAAGAAGGCATGCAGGAAATCCGAAGCCTCCGGCGCGCCCGCTGAGGGGGCCGTCAAGACGACGGCAGGTGTGTAGGCGAACGCGAGCACGAGCCAAGACAGCCCAACCCACTGCCATCGAACTCTCACGATGGACCAATTGCCCGTCATCCGGGCGCTTAAAGGCGCAGAGGTGGTGTTCGACTTGATCAAAGGAGCTGCGGGCATCGAATCATCCGGGCCATTTTCTACTCCCCTAGACAGAATGCAAGAGCAAGCCATAGCCCAATAAGGAACGCCTTGGCGAGTGCTTACCGCCGCAGCAATGGTGAGGGCCGCAACGATGCCCCAAGCCTGAACACCAGGCCGCCCAATGCGGCTCCCGCTGCGATGGAAGACTGCAACGCTGCGACCACCATCCCGCCAGCACTCTCGGCCTGATCGGGCACCGCACGCGCGACCCCGCTGGACCAAGCGACGGGCACGCCACCGAAGGTCACGCACCAGAGCGCAACCAGGATCGATAGCCCGCCAACACCCACCGGCAACAGGAGCATGCCCAGAGCGGCTACGCCCACCAACGCAGGCATGATCACCAACGTGACTTTCAAACTGCGCTCCATAAGGCAACCGGCCAGTAATGTGCCGACAGAATTCGCGACACCGAACCCGAGCAGGATCAGCGCCAGGTCATCAACGCTCATCTGCCCCAGGCTCCCCAACGTGGGGCGGATGTAGGTGAAGAGCGAGTACCGACCGGTGTGTGCTGGCTTAGGCGGATCTGCCTGCTCACTGAGTTCTCTGCGCGAAAGCAAATGCAAGCTTCCTGAGCTCAACCCACGCCGGCTTCCTGAGATCCTCAATACCATCTCCAGCGTAAGCATCAGTCGGCATTTCTTCTTCCGCAATCACAACTGCATTGATCATTGCCTTTGCCTCACTGGAAATCTGATCCCATTGAACCAGGGGCTTACCAGCAAGAATTTCCTGCCTCAACTCCCAAGCTACGCCAGGATGTCCATCAAAGTCTGCGAACAACTCCTCAATGGGCTTCGCCATAGATCGAACTGCATCCTCGAAATAGAGAAGGCAAGTGGCCATAGATTCATCTAAAGAGATCACATTTCCTTCTTCAGTACGGCTCTTCATTTTCGCCCCTAATATCAATTGTTTGTTGTTCGCTTTCCCCAAGAGGCGCCGAGTAGCTCGACAGAGCGAAGACGAGACCCCAACCGGAGGTGGCGCCAGCCAACCGAATAAACTTGGCGCCCTGCTGGGGCAAGGATGAGCCATCTGAGGCGTCAGCGGAGATCCTGTTGGACTGTAGCGCCGCCAGCCCTTCTCCGTCGGGGATTTCGCCTTCCAGCACCCTCCATTTGTGGCAGAAGCGGGCCCACCATTTTTAGCATCAGGCACGTATCTGCACACCTGTCAGTTGGCGCCATTTGCAGGACTCATGAATTTTCCAGGGGCTTGACCTGGTGCCGGGGACCACGGCCCCCTGGAATCCCGGTTGGAGGACTTTGGCCGGAGTAGGCCTGCAAGCCCAAGGGATCAACGGCACCTAAGGGGTTTCCCTCAGCGTAAGAACATGCGCTCATTCCACCTGAAAGCCCAATCGGATCACTCTGAGAGTACCTACCCACCGATGGGTCGTACTCGCGCTGATAGTTATAGAACAACCCGCTCGCGGCCGTGGCTTGCTGACCCGGGAAGCGCAGCGATAGATCATAAGCCACGCCATCACCATCCGGATCCGCACTCGGGATCTGGTCGCCGAACACCTCGCTCTTATTGCTCCAATGCCAGATCGCAACATCCCGCACCGGGTCGATCACCACACGAGGCGTGCCCAGGTGATCAGGCTGGATGTAGGCGAGCTCGTGGGATACCGGTACTTGGCGTGTTGATCAGAGCAACCGGATGGTTGTCCAGCAAGGGCAATCTCAATCGAATCCTGACAACTTCCTGACGCTCAACAAATGAATCTGGTCATTGCCCGTCGCGGCCGTGGGTACGCGCTTTCCAGCGAGTAGTCCACTTGACCAAGATCGGCTCTGTGGAGCCGCTTTCATACTTTGCCTCGTGCCATCCCACGTGGACAAGGAACGCGAGGCGTCTTATCCCCGTCGTTGGCCGGCGGCATTGGAGTGAACGTGTCTGGAATCGCTGGCAAGTGGGTTGCGCATCGAACGTCGTGTGCCGAGGAGCTCAATAGCACGGCGAGGCGATTGGCGCACTCGCTTTCGCATAGAGGTAGCCACTCACATGACTGGACCGGAGGCTCCTGCGCGCCTGCATTGGCGACAGTGTCATCTGACGAGGGCGCATCCGGTCTCGCGGCAAGCCTGGACGGACGCTATGTCGTGGCGGCAACAGATTTCTCAACACCACGGCCACTGGGGAACTGCACGACGGTTGCTCAGCTGATCGCAACCAGATTGCCTGGGCTTGGCGTTATGGGTTCCCTGCAACTGGTTTCAGAGCCTGTCAGCGTGGCCATCTGGGACGGGCAGGAGAAGACACTGACGTTGATGCGCGATCGTATGGGCCAAACGGATCTCTACTACAGTTGCAATGCGTTTGGGCTGACCTTCGCGACAGATCTCAAGACGCTGGCAGATGAATCGGCCGGCTCCCAGGACGTTGATACGGATTCGCTTTCACACCTATTTCGCCTTGGCTACATCCCCGCCCCTTTCACCGCGTATCGCGGCGTCTTCAAATTGCCGGCTGGGTCTACTCGAACGTTTCACTTGTCCGATGTCCGCCAATGGCAGTCAATCCATGCGTCCCCTGGTCCGTTCATCCCCCACTGGGACCTGCGTGAACAGGCAGAGCGAAACATAGCGTGCAAGCGCACGGGCTCTCTGACATCTTCCATCGATGCCGTGATAAATGCACTCGACGAGGCCATTTCCCGCACTGCCAACCAGTCTAGCGCTACGTTGCTGTCTGGAGGAGTTGACTCCAGCTTGATTGCTGCGTTGCTTCAGCGTCAGAGCGTTGCGCCCATAGAGACAATATCCGTCGGATTCGATGATCCGGGTCATGACGAGGCCCGATGGGCAGCGGAAGTTGCAACGCACCTGGGTGCAAAGAACACGCGCCTGGTCATGGCTGACAGTGACGCCCTGCGCCTGGTTGAAACGGCCGCCAGGGTGTTCAGTGAGCCCTACGCAGACTCTTCTGCCATTCCAGCACTTCTGGCCGCAGAGGCGACCAGCGGCTTCAACACGGTGCTCACCGGCGACGGGGGCGACGAGCTCTTCTTTGGTCACGGCGCGTACGTCAAATCGCTGAGAAATCACAACCTCGTCCGCCACGTTCCACGTTGGCTACGGAGAGCATCACGCGGCTACATGTCTCGCGCTCCGGAAAGCGCCAGGCTGGGCGGTATTGCCGCGCTGCTGTCTGAAGCTCAATGCGAGTCATTGGCTGAGATTTACCAAACGCGTGCCTCAAGGTGGAGAAATCCAGCCGGCGCGTTGAGGTTTGCTGCCAGCTCGACTTCCCCGCTGCTCAATGCCACGAGGCACCTGCGAAACGGGCATCCAGGTGAGCTTCTCCTCTATTTGGATCAGACCAACGAGCTTCCCGACGGGCTGTTGACCAAGTCAGATCGAGCGTTTGGCGCGTACGGAGTTAAGGCACGCAATCCCTTCCTTGATGACCAGGTGGTGGGCCTAGCATGGCGCCTCCCCTTCGAACACAAGTTCCGGGATGGCGAGACCAAAGTTGTGCTCAAACGTGCGCTGGACCGCTTCCTTCCCGAGCAACACAGTCGCAGACCCAAGAAAGGATTCGGCGCCCCCATTGCTCGATGGCTCAATGGACCGCTGCGTGACTGGGCCGAAGACCTGCTGGATCCGATTGCCATCAGGAACAGGGGAATCCTCAATGAAGAGGTGGTTTCTGGAGTGTGGCGGTCGTTCCTGGATGGGAATCGTAAATTCCACACGCACCTGTGGCCAATATTGATGTTTCAGGCGTGGGACCGGGAATGGAATGGTGCCTATTCCGGCGCAGGCTCTGGCCGAGTGAGACAACAGGAGGCCGCATGAGAGCACTTCAACGTTGGTTTCTATGGCTGACATGCAGGCATAAGAGAGCACCTGGGTTGAACGAGGGCTTTGTGATTGAAGATTGAGGACTACACAGCCTCTGGAAGTCCTGATCAGGCGCGCCGGTGTTCGGCTTCGCACTGCCCTAGAGGGGATTGCCACGATCTACCACGTGGAGGCAACGCGGTTCGCGTTCTTGGTCGACATGCCCTCCGCCCAACAACTCGAACGCTTGACCATGGAACTGAGGACCAAGATGCTCCGCCCTCTGATGGCCGTCTCGTTCCCTATCTCACCAAGCCTCCACGCAGGCATCTGCACTGTTTTCGATGAAGATGAAAGCAGTCACAACCTGCTGGTTAGCACCTATGGGGCGCTCGATACCCGCGCAGCGTTTCTCTGGTACTCCGCAGATCGAGACGAGCGAGTTCACGGCGCAAAGGCGACAGATTCCTCTGTCCATCAATCTCTCCAGTGGTTTTCTCTCCCGCCTTACCGCTTGGCACGCCATCCGCGAAAAGCTCTCCCTTAGGTCTACACCTCTTTCGATGATCGAGTTTGAAATCACCTAGGGTGAGTGGCTTGGCCCCAACTCGACTGCGGCCAGGCAGATTGTCGCCATGACACGCGCTGGCGTCAGGATCTCAATCGATGACGTTGGCAGTGGCTACAGTAACTTCAGCTATCTTTCCGACCTTCCCATCCACACCATCAAACTCGACAAATCACTGATCGATGGCGTCGCTAAAGACCCCCGCTCAAGAGCAAGGGTCTCAGCCATCCACCAGCTAGCGCACGAACTCGGTTACCTCACGGTGGCTGAAGGCGTGGAACACCGCGATCAGCTCGATGTCCTGAAGCGCTTGGGCTTCGATCAAATACAGGGATACCTGCTCGCCATTCCTGCGCCCGCCTCCAAGGTAGCCGAGCTTTTCGAGACGGTCGATGAGCACGTCCATCTTGCGGGCACCGTGCAGCCGAAGAGGTCGTTTCTGCGCAAAGTGCCGCTGCCGGACGGGCCCGCGGTGGCCCACGGCAAACAGCACCGCCGGATTGCAAGTGAGTTGTCCACGCGCTTCCAGCGCCTTACACGTCGTAACTCTATGTGACCCCTCGGTCCCCGCGCCCAGATAGAGTCAATTTCCATGCCGAACCGCCGCCGCCCCCCCCTTCCCTTCCAAGGGGCTGCACCCATGCATAGCCACTGATTGGCGACGGATCAATGCCGCCATGCCCCTCAGACCGGGTGCGCCTGCAGCACCGCACTGGCTTCCGGCAAAGAACCAAGCAACACCCAGGGCTGCCCGCTACTTCCTTGGCAACTTGACTCAGCCGATGGCGACCGGTAGTCAGTTCACGCAGAGGCGCTGGTGGTCCAGCCTGCGTGCAACCCTGCAGGCTGTTAGCGGCACCCGCCCCGGCGGCGTAGACATGGCCGTGATGGGCGTCGGTTATTCTTTGCCTTAGCCGAACACGGAATCAAGCGCATGCCTTCCATCGACAAGCCCGCTGGATGTGCGATATGCCGCGATGCGGATCCGCTGCAGTTCGAATTCACTTATGCATTCCAGCCTATCGTCGATGTGCGCGCACGCAAGGTGTTCGCGCATGAAGCGCTGGTGCGCGGTCCGGCCGGCGAACCTGCAAGTTCCGTACTGTCACGTATCACAGCGGAGAATCGCTATTCGTTCGACCAAGCCTGTCGTGAGAAGGCCATCCGGATCGCGGCTTCGTTGGACTTGCGCTCCCATCTTTCAATCAACTTTTTGCCCAATGCGATCTACCGGCCGGAGGTGTGCATACGTTCTACGCTTCAAGCTGCAGAGCGACATGGCTTTCCGGTTGAGAGAATAATCTTTGAAACCGTCGAGGGGGAGCAAGTCAGCGATGGAAAATGGCTGGCTGAGATCCTGAGTGAGTACAAACGTATCGGCTTCAAGACCGCAATTGATGATTTCGGTGCCGGTTTTGCTGGCCTGAACCTCTTGGCAGATTTCCAACCGGACATGGTCAAGCTGGATATGGCGTTGATCCGGGACATCGACCATAGCCTGTCACGACGTGCGATCGTGGCTGGCGTGGTATCCATGTGCGAGCAGCTGGCTATTGATGTGATTGCCGAAGGCATAGAGACCATTGATGAGGCGCACTGCCTGTCAGATCTCGGCATCAGCCTGATGCAAGGCTACTGGTTCGGCCGTCCGCAGTTCGAGTGCGCGCTACGCGAGGCCGACATCCCCTGGACGATGTGATGCGCGCCATGGCAGGTTCGCTCTCAACCTATAGCAACCTCGCTTTGTCCGCCTATCAAGCAGCCAGCCGCCCGCCCCAGTCCCCGGTTGCAATGCCGACATTGAACACGCCCGCATGCAGCGATCCGGCAACCTCCATGGCCCGGGTGACGGCATTCATCATCCAGGTCATCGGACCCAACGACACGCCTCCGTACGCCCCATCCCACAGCACCAATGAAGAGACGGACATCGTCTTTGCTGTCGATCTGCCAGCGTTCCGTGATCGTGCCGGCCGCCGCTTGCGTTCGATGACAACCTGCAAGTCGCTGGGAACACACTGACGAGAGGCGTAGGTGCCGGAAGGGGGTGCGGATGAGGTGATGGGGGATGCGCATTCGGGAGATGTGTCCCGATCCGTGTCCCGCTGGCAGACCCAGGCATTCGAAGTAAGTTACATAAACTCAATAACTTAGATGAATATTGGCGGAGAGAGTGGGATTCGAACCCACGGAAGGTTTGACCCTTCGCCGGTTTTCAAGACCGGTGCCTTAAACCGCTCGGCCATCTCTCCGTATCGGTAGCGCTGTCCGCGCACCGCGTGCCCAGGTCATTGCAACCCAGACATCCAGCCGGGGCATCGCCCCGACCAGCATGGCTCCCCGGCACGAAGCCGGGGGTCGCATTCTCGCATTTCAGGTGGGGTTTGCCCACCCGGCCGGTGCCGGGCTCAGCCCGCATCCACCGCCAACGCACCCAGCGCGCTGGCCTTGATCTTCTCCTTGGCCCGCTCGCACGCGCCACCGCAATCCAGGCGCGAGGCCTCCAGTTGTGGCGGCAGGTGTTCGGCCAGGAAGTCGATGAACACCCGCACCGCCGGCAGCAGGCCGCGGCGCGAGGCGAACACGGCGTGGCACACGCCCTGCGGCAGCGACCATTCCGGCAGCACCACTTCCAGCTCGCCGCTGCGCACGGCATCGGCGCAGACGGTCTCGGGCAGCATGGTGATGCCGAAGCCGTCCTTGACCATGCTTTGCAGCAGCGGGAAATCGAAACCGGCCACGCGTGGCTGCAGGTCCACGCGGCGTACCGCGCCTTCGGGGCCGTGCAGTTCCCAACGCTGGCGGGCTTCGTCTTCGCTGATGCTCAGGGTGACGTGGTTGGCCAGTTCGTCCGGGTCCTTGGGGCGGCCGGCACGGTCGAGGTATTTCGGGCTCGCCACCAGCAGTTCCTGCACCTGGCCGAAGCTGCGCATGACCAGGCTGCCGTCATCGTCCAGCCGCGAGCGCACGCGCAGGGCGACGTCGTAGCCTTCGTTGATGATGTCCACGCGGCGGTTGCTGATGTTCAGCTGCAGCCGCACCTTGGGGTACTGGGCCAGGAACTTGGGCAGCAGCTTGGGCAGCTGCATCTGCGCCAGCGACACCGGTACGCTGGCGCGCACCAGGCCGCGTGGCTCGGCGCTCAGCCGGTCCACCACTTCGCGCGCGGCCTGGGCCTCGGCGAGCATGGTCTGGGCGTGGCGGTGCACGCTGGTGCCCACGTCGGTCACCGCGAAGCGGCGCGTGGAGCGCTGCAGCAGGCGTACGCCCAGGTCGGTTTCCAGCTGGCTGATGCGGCGGCTCAGACGCGATTTGGGGATGCCCAGGGCGCGTTCGGCGGCGGCGAAACCACCGTGGTCGACCACCATGGCGAAGTAGTAGAGATCGTTGAGGTCTTGCATACCGAAGTTCCAGATATAGAACAATACATGGTATTCAACCACCTTTATTCCAACCAAGCAACAACCTAACCTGTTTTCCGTCGGCGGCGCCTTGCCCGCCCCTCCCAGATAACAGGTGATTGCCATGAAGCTTCTTCACATCGATGCCAGCGTCCTTGGCGACAACTCGGTTTCCCGCCAGCTCTCGGCTGCCGTGGTCCAGCAGTGGCGTGACCAGGTGCCGGGCCTGGAGGTCACCTACCGCGACCTGGACGCCCAGCCCGTTGCGCACCTGCGCAGCAGTTCGCTGGCCCAGACCGACGCGGCCGAAGTGGCCGACGCGGCGCTGGTGCTGGAGCAGTTCCTGGCCGCCGACGTGGTGGTCATCGGCTCCCCAATGTACAACTTCAGCGTGGCCTCCACCCTCAAGGCGTGGATCGACCGCCTGGCGGTGGCTGGCAAGACCTTCAAGTACACCGATACCGGCCCGGTGGGCCTGGCCGGCGGCAAGCGCGTGATCGTGGCCAGCAGCCGCGGCGGCCTGCACACCGGTGCCCCGACCGACTTCCAGGACCCGTACCTGCGCCAGGTGTTCGCGTTCTTCGGGATCGACGAGGTGGAATTCGTGCGCGCCGAGGGCATCGCCTACTCGCCGCAGCACCGCACCGACGCGATCGCTCAGGCGCTGGCCGCGCTGCCGCAGCCGCGTGAGCTGGCCGCTGCCTGAGGTGTAACCCCACGCCACTCCCTCCCCCTCGTCGTGGTGGCGTGGTGCGCGGCGCCGGTTTTCTCTCCCTTGCCGGTGTTGCGCCTGATGGCCCCTTTTGGGGCCATCTTTTTGAGATCGCGGGTATGCACTTGGCCGCGGTTGGCTCGCGTTGAATCAACGTGGAAAGCGTCAGCCACGCAGGGCGTGGCCTACCCGCCCAGGAACAACGGGGGTAGAGCCACCCCATGGGTGGCTGCACGTGGTGCCCGAACGGTACGGCAGCCACCCATGGGGTGGCTCTACCTCCTGGGTGCAAAAAACCCGCATTTCGGCGGGTTTTTCGTTTCAGGCGATGGTCTCGATGCCGCCCATGTAGGGCTTGAGCGCGTCCGGCACGGTGATGCTGCCGTCGGCGTTCTGGTAGTTCTCCATCACCGCGATCATCGCCCGGCCCACGGCCACGCCGGAGCCGTTGAGGGTGTGCAGCAGTTCGGGCTTGCCGGTTTCCGGGTTGCGCCAGCGGGCCTGCATGCGGCGGGCCTGGAAATCGCCACAGTTGGAGCACGAGGAGATCTCGCGGTAGGTGTCCTGCGAGGGCAGCCACACTTCCAGGTCGTAGGTCTTGATCGCCGAGAAGCCCATGTCGCCGGTGCACAGCAGCACCTTGCGGTACGGCAGGCCCAGCTTCTCCAGCACCACTTCGGCGCAGCGGGTCATGCGCTGGTGTTCTTCGTCGCTCTGCGCCGGGGTGCAGGCGGCCACCAGTTCGACCTTCTCGAACTGGTGCTGGCGGATCATGCCGCGCACGTCGCGGCCGCCGCTGCCGGCTTCGGCGCGGAAGCACAGCGAGTGGGCGGTCATGCGCAGCGGCAGCTGGTCGGCGTCGACGATGTCATCGCGCACGATGTTGGTCAGCGGCACTTCCGAGGTCGGGATCAGGTAGCGCGTGGACTCGCCCACGGCGGTCTTGAACAGGTCGTCCTCGAACTTGGGCAGCTGGCTGGTACCGCGCAGCGACTCGGCGTTGACCAGCGCCGGAACGTTCGTTTCTTCATAGCCGTGCTCGCCGGTGTGCAGGTCCAGCATGAACTGCGCCAGCGCGCGGTGCAGGCGCGCGATCGGGCCGCGCAGCACGGTGAAGCGCGAACCGGACAGCTTGGCGGCGGTCTCACCATCGAGCCAGCGGTTGCGGGCGCCGAGTTCGACGTGGTCGAGCACGGGGAAGTCGAACGCGCGCGGGGTGCCCCAGCGCTTCTGTTCTACGTTCTCGGTCTCATCCTTGCCGGCGGGCACGTCGTCGGCCGGCAGGTTGGGGATGCCCAGGGCGATGGCTTCGATCTTGTCGCGCAGTTCGTCCAGGGCCACTTCCGAGGCCTTGAGCTCATCGGCGAAGGCGGCCACTTCGGCCATGATCGCCGAGACGTCTTCGCCCTTGGCCTTGGCCTGGCCGATGGCCTTGGAGCGGCTGTTGCGCAGGCTCTGCAGTTCCTGGGTACGCACCTGGATGCGCTTGCGGTCCGCTTCCAGCGACTCCAGCCCGGACACATCCAGCTCGAAACCCCGCGAGGTGCGCAGGCGTTCGGCAAGGTCGGCGGGATGTTGGCGAAGCAGGGCTGGATCAAGCATGGCGGTGGCAGGTGGGTTCGGGTACGGAGGGGGATTATCGCCTGTTACGCGGATTTCTGCCGCCCGCGCGCCGCCATGTACCCCTCAGTCATTGCCGGCGTGGCAGAATCGGGCTGTTCACAACGGTATGGCTCATGTCCGCTTCCCGCTCTACGTCTGGCAAGAACATCACCTTCCACCTGCCCCGCCGCAGCCTGATGATCGCCGGTATCGCCTTTGGCGTCGGCATCCTCCTGTTTCTGGTGGTGTGGCTGAGCAGCCGCAACGACGAGTTCTACAAGGCCGGCCCGGCGGCGACGCCGCAGCAGGTGGCCGAGATCGAGCCGCTGCCCGAGCCCCTGCCCGCCGCGGCCGGCTCCAGCGACATGCCCGATGCGAAGGCGCTCCCGGCCAATGCGGAGAAGCCGCAGCTGGTGGAAACCGCGCCGCCCCCGCCGCCGGCCGCTGCCGCCGCCCCGCCTGCCGACGCCGCCCCTGCCGCGCCCGCCGCTGGCGGCGAGCGTCCACAGCCGATCGCCGATCAGTCGCCGCCGCCAAGCTACCCGCCGGCCGCACTGCGTCGCGGTGATACCGGTACGGTGGTGGTGCGCGTGGAGGTGGATGCCACGGGCTATCCGTCCAATGTCACGGTGATCGAGCGCAGCGGTTCACGCGATCTTGATCGTGCCGCCTCCGATGCCGTGCGTCGCTGGCGCTTCACCCCGGCGCACAGCAATGGCCAGGCCGTGCCGGGAAGCATTGAAGTGCCGTTCGACTTCAAGCCGCAGTAATGCGCTGCAACCATCCTCGTTCGCGCGGCTGTCACGCGCGGCGATTTGGCAACGACTCATCAAGCTGAACCTCGTCGGGAATGCAGTCGCCGCGTTGACGTTGCGGTGACACATCCGCAACCGTTCACGGGCAAGACTGCGGCTGTCACAACGACACCAGGAGTCCGCCATGAGTGTTACCCATGCCCACGACATGCACGCCTCGCCGCAGCACCAGCGCGATGCGACCGATGAACCCGCCCGTCGCGGCACTTCGCCGTGGATGTGGATGGCGTTGATCGTGGCGATGTTTGCCGCCGCGCTGGTCTGGCTGCGTTACGCCAACCCTGATGACACCAGCACTGCACCGGTCGGCGAGCGCATGCTGCCGGCGACGCAGACCCCGGTAGCCACGACTGCGCCGGCACCGGCTGCACGACAGGCCACCCCGGCCACTACCGCCCAGCGCAAGGCCACGCCGGTGGCGCGCAACCGCGAGGCACGCCCGCTGGCCAGCAACACCAAGCCGACCTATCCGGCCTCCGCGCTGCGTAATGGCGTGCAGGGCAGCGTGGTGGCCAGCTTGAACGTGGACCCGCGCGGCCATGTCACCGATGCCAATATCGTGCAGCGCACCGGTTCGCGCGATCGCGATCTGGACCGTTCGGTGTTGAACACCGTGCGTCAGTGGCAGTTCGAGCCGGCCATGAGCAATGGTCGTGCCGTGGCCAGCGTGGTGCGCGTGCCGGTGGATTTCCGCACCGAGCGTTAAGCGGTTGCGTTGACGCGTAACGAAAAGGGAGGCCATTGGCCTCCCTTTTTCGTTGGCAATTCGCATGCGGTGCAAAGCACCGGTAGTGCCGAGCCATGCTCGGCAGCCAGGCGACGCACGAAACGGAGCGGAGGAGCGGAGGAGCGGAAGAGCGGAAGAGCGGAAGAGCAGCCGAGCATGGCTCGGCTCCACCCTGCCTTCCCTCGATCAGCCTTGGCGGAGTCCGAATCCTGCCCCTGTGGCCAGGCCATCGAAATCCGGGAACGAGGTTGCCACGTTGGCGATGTCATTCACGCGCACCTCGCCATTGCTGAGCTGGCCGGCAATGGCAAACGCCATGGCGATGCGGTGGTCGCCATGGCTTTCAAGGGTGCCGCTGCCGAGCACGGCGCCGCCGTGGATGGTGGCGCCGTCGTCGGTTTCGTCCACCTGCACGCCCAGCGTGCGCAGGCCCGTGGCCATGGCCGCGAGGCGATCGGATTCCTTCACCCGCAGTTCGGCGGCACCGCGCACCACGGTGTTGCCGTGCGCAGCGGCGGCAGCGACGAACAGCGCGGGGAACTCGTCGATCATGTCCGGCACGAGCGCTTCGGGAATCTCCGCGCCGTGCAGCGGGGCATATCGCACGACCAGATCGGCCACGGCTTCACCGCCCTGCTCGGCGTGGTTCTCTTCGCTGATATCCGCGCCCATCAGCCGCAACGCGGCCAGCAGGCCGGTGCGGCGCGGGTTGAGGCCGACCGCGCGCAGGCGCAGTGCCGAACCGGGAATGATGCTGGCGGCCACCAGGAAGAACGCGGCCGAAGAGAAATCGGCCGGCACCACGATATCGGTGGCGCGCAGGCGCTGGCCGCCGCGCAGGCGGGCCTTGCCGGGCGAGAACTCGATGTCCACGCCGAAGGCGCGCAGCATGCGCTCGCTGTAGTCGCGGGTGGGGTGCGGCTCGCTGACCGAGGTCTCGCCATCCGCGTACAGGCCGGCCAGCAGCACGGCCGATTTGACCTGGGCACTGGCCACCGGCGAGGCGAATTCGATGCCCTTGAGCGCCTGCCCGCCGTGCACGCGCAGCGGCGGCGTGCCATCGGCTTCGGTATCGATCTTCGCGCCCATCAGCGCCAATGGACCGGTGACGCGGCGCATCGGCCGGCGCGACAGTGACTCGTCGCCCACCATCACGCTGTCGAACGGCTGGGCGGCCAGGAGGCCGGCGAGCAGGCGCATGCCGGTGCCGGCGTTGCCGCAGTCCAGCGGCGCCGACGGTGCCTTCAGCCCATCCACGCCGACGCCATGCACCACGCGCTGCGACGGCGACGGGGTGTCGATGCGCACGCCCATCTGCGAAAAGATGGCAGCGGTGGCGCGGGTGTCTTCGCCTTCCAGGAAGCCATCGATATGCGAGATGCCATCAGCCAACGCGGCGAACATCACCGAGCGGTGCGAGACGGACTTGTCGCCGGGAATGATCAGGCTGCCCTGCAGGGGCTGGCCCTTGTGGGCGATCCAGTACGGAGAAGCAGTCATCGAAATTCCTAGGGGACGGGCCGCCACGGCGGCGATGCAACGGTGTGCGGGAGTGGCCTGGGCAGCCGCAGGGGCGCCGGGCCGGGCGTAGCGCGCATCGCGGCTACGCCCCGGGGATCAAGGAATGGCAACCGGATAAGAGCCAAGGATCTTGATCTGCGCCGAGTGCGCCTTGAGTTCGGCCAGCGCGGCCTGCATGGCGTCGTCCTCGACATGGCCGGCCAGGTCGATGAAGAAGCCGTATTCCCACTTGGCGTTGTGCGAGGGCCGCGACTCGATGCGGTTCATGCTGATGCCGTGGCGGGCGAACGGGCTGAGCACGTCGAACAGCGCGCCGGGCTTGTCGTGGATGAACACCAGCACCGAGGTACGGTCGTGGCCGGAGCTGGGGAAGATGTTGCGGCCGACGACCAGGAAGCGCGTGGTGTTGTCCGCGTCATTCTGGATCGGCTTGGTCACCACCTTCTTCAGGCCGTACACGTGCCCGGCACTCTCGCCACCGATGGCGGCGGCGTCATCGGCATTGCGCGCGCGGCGGGCGCCTTCGGCGTTGCTGGAGACCGGGATCTTCTCGGCCTTGGGCAGGTGGGCGCGCAGCCACGAGGAGGTCTGCATGAACGACTGCGGGTGGCCGTAGACGCGCTCGACATCCTCCAGCCGGCCACTGCGCGACATCAGGTACTGCTGCACGCGCAGTTCCACTTCGCCGCAGATCTTCAGGTTGGAGGTGAGGAACATGTCCAGCGTGATCTGGATGGTGCCCTGCCCCGAGTTTTCCACCGGCACCACGCCGAAATCGGCGTTGCCCGCTTCTACTTCCTGGAACACTTCTTCGATGCTGGCCAGCGGCAAGCCCAGCGCCGAGCGCCCGAAATGCTTGAGCACGGCCTGCTGGCTGAAGGTGCCTTCCGGACCGAGGTAGCCGATCTTCAACGGCTCCTGCTGGGCCAGGCAGGCCGACATGATTTCGCGATACACATGGACCAGCACTTCATCACTGAGCGGGCCTTCGTTGCGGTCCACCACCATGCGCAGCACCTGCGCTTCGCGCTCGGGACGGTAGTAGTCCACCGCGGCGGCGAGCTTGCCCTTGGCCTTGCCGACCTGGTGGGCGAAGTTGGCGCGCTCGGCGATCAGCGCCTGGATGCTGCGGTCGATGTGGTCGATCTTGGCGCGCACGTCCGACAGCACCGGCGCGGGCAACGCGGCCTCGGGCGTGGACGCGGGCTTGCCGTCAGGCGTGGCCTTGGCGGTGGCCTTGGTCTTGGTCGACGCCGGCGTGGCGGGCTTGGCCTTGGCGACGGGCTTGGCGGGTTGTTTGGCCATCAGGGATTCCAGGTGCAGTGGGGCGGCACGCGCCCCGGTCGAAACGAATGACTCAGCCGTGGCGTTGCTGGAACTCGGCCATGAAGGTGGCCAGCGCCTGCGCGCCCTCCACCGGCATGGCGTTGTACAGCGAGGCACGGATGCCCCCGACGGCGGCGTGGCCCTTCAGCGCGAGCAGGCCGGCGGCCTTGGACTCGCTGACGAAGCGCGCGTTGAGGGTGTCATCGGGCAGGAAGAAGGGGATGTTCATGCGCGAGCGGGCAGCCGGCACCACGCCATTGCGGTAGAAGCCGCCGGAGCCGTCGATGGCGCCGTAGACCAGCGCGGCCTTGGCGGCGTTGCGGCGGGCGAACTCCTCCACGCCACCCTCAGCCAGCATCCACTGGAACACCAGCCCGGCCAGGTACCAGTTCCAGGTGGGCGGGGTGTTGAGCATCGAATCGCGGCCCACGTGCGAGCGGTAATCGAAGATGTCCGCGCGCGGCTGGCCGCTGCGCTCGAGCAGGTCGCGGCGCACGATCACCACCGACACGCCGACCGGCCCGAGGTTCTTCTGCGCGCCGGCGTAGATCAGCCCGTATTTGCTGACATCCAGCGGTTCGCTGGCAATGGACGAGCTGAAATCGGCGAACAGCGGCACCTGACCGACGTCCGGGGTATCGCGGAATTCGACACCGTGGATGGTCTCGTTGGCGGTGATGTGCACGTAGGCCGCATCGGCCGAGAGCTGCCAGGTGTCGCGCGCGGGAATGTCGTGGAAGCCGTTGGCTTCGCTGCTGGCGGCGATGTGGACGTTGACGTAGGGCTTGACCTGCTTGATCGCGGTCTTGCCCCAGTGCCCGGTGAGCACGTAGTCCACCGTCTGGCCGGGCTGGGCGAAGTTGAGCGCGAGCAGGGCCTGCTGGGTGGTGGCGCCACCGGCCAGGAACAGCACGGCGTAGTCATCGGGGATGCCGATCAGACGGCGCAGATCGGCGTCGGCCTGGGCGGCGACAGCCATGAACTCCGGGCCGCGGTGGCTCATTTCGACAATGGAGGCGCCAGCGCCATTCCATTCCAACATCTCTTCCTGCGCCTTGCGCAGGACCGATTCCGGCAGGGTTGCAGGGCCGGCACTGAAGTTGAACGCGCGCGTCATGTCACACCTATGGGGCAAGACCCCTAGTATGCCGCAGCGCACCAGGCTTGCGGCCTTGCAGCACAAGGCAAATTTGGTTGCAAACGAATCTATCCGACCACCTTCCGGTAGTGCCGGCCGCTGGCCGGCAACCCATGCCCCCCCAGCCGGACACGCGCCGAGCCACCCAACAGCCGCCCTACCGCAGACGCGTCACCGTGCCCCGAACCACAGCAGGCCGCTGATGACGGCCGCCAACAGCAGCGAACTGGCCAGCAGCCACGGCCAGCGGCTCACGCGTCGCGGCTTGACCGGCACGGCGGTCGGTGCCGGCAGGTCGAGCAGGTCATCCTCGTCTTCGCTGACGATGCGCACGCGGCTGTCGTGCGGCACTTCCAGCACGAAGCGGTGCTGGGTATCGAACACCAGCTGGTCGCCCGGCAGCAGCCAGCAATGCCGCACCGCCACGCCGTTGACCCGGGTTGATTCACCCGCCCCAAGGTCACGCAGCAGCACGCGGTCGCCGTGCAGTTCCAGCCGCGCATGCTGCTCGGCGAAGGCCGGATCGTCGACGACGATGTCCGCGTCGGCGCTGCGGCCGATCAGGCGCGGGCGGTCCAGGGTGAAGCTGCGGCCGTGGTGCTGGCCTCCGAGTCCGCGTAGCAGGCGCTGCTCTTCGCTGCCGGCGTCGCTGCGCACGGGGGCCTGGTTGGCCGCCTCGCATTCGCCCTGGATGAGCATCTCCACGCCATCGGCGTAGACCGCATCACCGGCCCGCAGCATCGCCATGCGCCGCACCGGGCGCCCGTTGACGTGGATGCCACGGATGCCATTGGCCACCTGCAGCCACAGGCCGCGGTCGTCCAGGCAGAACTGGGCCAGCAACAGGTTGCCGACCGCGTCGTTGCTGAGGCGGACACTGCCCGAGGCGTGGCGCACGATGCGTTGCACCCCGGGCCGCAGGGGCTGGTCGGGCTGTTGGCGATGGGTGAAGTGAACTAGCAGGTTCTGCACGCGGCGAAAGCCTAGCAGGTTGCATGTCATCGAAGAAGAAGTGTGACGCAGACCTTGGAGTTGCGCGCAAGGATGCGCACAATGCACGCCCTTCCCCGCAGCCGCCCGCCAGGAGCCTTCATGTCCAACATCGATATCCGCCACGCCCACACCCTGCCCGCCGATGGCGCGCGCCAGGCGATCGAAGAGGTGGCCGCCAAGCTGTCCGAGCGCTTCGGGCTGCAGAGCAGCTGGGTGGGTGACGTGCTGAATTTCAACGGTTCCGGCGTGGACGGTGCGATCGAACTGCAGCCGGGCGCCGTGCGGGTCACCGCCAAACTGGGCTTCCTGCTGTCGGCGATGAAGGGCATGGTGGAGAGTGAGATCCAGCGCGTGCTTCAGGAAAAGCTGGGCTGAACCCCGTCCGCCGCGCTGCGCCGGCCATCACACCGCGCAAAGCCGGCGCTGATTAGCATCCGGGGTGTCCATCAACAGGATCGCCCCATGACCGCACACGACGACTTCGACGACCGCGATACGCGCAGCCCCGGCGACAAGCCCTCGCTGCAGGAACAGGCCGAACGCTTCTCGCGCAAGCTGACCGGTTCGGCCCAGCAGGTGTGGCTGGCCGGGCTCGGCGCCTTTGGCCGTGCCCAGGCCGAAGGCAGCCGCTTCTTCGACAATCTGGTGAAGGAAGGCGAGACCATCGAGGCCCGCAACCGCGAAGAAGCTGGCGACGCGCCGCGCTGGCGCGATAACGTGGAAGAACACCTGGGCGAAGCGCGCGAAAAGGCCGCCGGTACCTGGGACAAGGTGGAGAAGGCCTTCGACGACCGTGTCCAGGGCGTGCTGAAGCGCCTGCACATCCCCACGGCCGAAGACGTGGCCGCGCTCAATGCGCGGATCGATGCGCTGAACGCGCGGGTCAACCGGGCCGAGTCGCGCAACAACTCCCCCAATGCCGACCCGGCTCCGGGCAGCCACCAGTCTCCGGGCGGCGCCTGACTGCCGCCCCACCCCGACTCCACCGAATGTTGCAAAGCAGCACCGCTTTGTTGACAATCGGAATCGACCCGCCAATCGCTGTTGCGCCGTTTGTTCCCTCCCCTCACGGCTATGGATTGGCGGGTTTTTTGTGCCCGACAGCCTGACAAACTGAGACGCCTGTCACCGGGTACGCACGCGGTGCCGCTGGACCTGCATTGATGACGTTCCGCAGACGCCCGCCAGCGCATATAAACTGTCTACGCACCCCCGCGTTCAACCTCAGCGCCTCATGTTCTCCTGGATTCTCGCGTTACTGTTGGCCCTCATCGTCTGGACGCTCTGCACCGCCTGGTTCTGGCTGGTGAAGCGCCGCCGCAAGGAGACCCGGCTGGGCCTCAATGCCCTGGCAGGCATGCACTGGCGTGACTTTTCCGAGATCGTGCGGCGTGCCATGCGCGAGCAGCGCGGCCTCCAGGACGTGCCCGGCGAGGTGGACGACAGCCGCGAACCGCGCAGCGATTTCCTGATGCGGGACGACCAGCAGCAGCGCTGGCTGCTGTCGTGCAAGCACGGCCGCGCGTACCGGATCGGCACGGCGGCGGTGAATGAGCTGGGCGCCGCCGCGCGGCTGGCTGGCGCCCGCGGCGGCATCCTGATCACCGAGGGCATGGTCGAGCGCGATGGCCGCAGTGCCGCCGAGAAGCAGGGTGTGGAAGTGCTGGACGGGCACCTGCTGTGGCCACTGCTGCAGCCCTACCTGCCCGGCGATATGGAATCGCAGGTCAAGACCGCCGCGCGCCGTGAGGCGATTCGCCGCATTTCGATTGCCGCACTGGGCTCGCTGACGCTGGGGCTGCTGGTTGGCATGGGCTACCTGACCTCGCGCATGGATCACGCCACGGTGGCCGAGGCCGAGGCGCCCGCCCGTGCCGCTGGGGCCACGCCTGCCGCATCTGTGGCGGCGCAACCCGCGCTTTCGCCGGCTGCGCCGGACCCCGCGCCCTCCGCTGCACCTGCCGCCGGCACCCCGGGCATCCTCGGCGACGACGCCGATCCGGACCCGGCCACGCTGGCGCGTTACCAGAAGGAACTGGCCCGCACCCTGGCCACCCAGCCGGGCGTGCTCAGCGCGTTCTGGTTGACCCGGCAGACCCTGGCGGTGAACCGCAACGACGATATCGACACGATCTGGCCGCGGGTCTGCAACGAAGTGAAGCGCTACCCGTCACTGCGCACGGTGCGCATCCAGCTCAACCCGCGCGTGGGCGTGGACGAGCCGGTGCGCTGGCGCCAGTGCGCCACGCTGTGACCCAGCACGGGTAGATCGGCCACTCGGAACCGCGCGCATGGCGGTCCCCGCAACGGCAGTAACAGCCGCTAGCGCCCGCCGGGCGCGAAGCGCGCCACCAGGTCCCAGGCATCGCCGAGGAACATCTGCCGCACGCAGGTGATCGGCTGCTCGCCGCGCCAGGTCAGCCGGTCGATGACCAGGCAGGCCGTCCCCGGCTTGACCTCCAGCAACGCGGCAGCCGCCTCGTCGGCGCCCCAGGCACTGATGCGGTGCTGGGCGCGCGTCCAGGACACGTTCTGCAGCAGCCAGCTGCCCGGCGCGGTGGTGTCGAAATCCACGTCCAGCACTTCCGGCACGCAGACCGGGCTGATCAGGCGGTGTTCGAGCGCGAACGGGCGCCCGTCGGCGCGGTGCAGGCAGCGGATCGCCAGCAGCTTTTCGCCACCGGACAGGGCCATCTCTTCTTCAGCCTGCGCACGCGGCCGGCGATAGGCCCGCTCCAGCAACTGGTAGCCATAGACATGCCCGCGCGCGGCCACGGCCATGGCGATATCGGGGATTTCCAGCGCCACCTGCTCCAGATGCGGGGGCTGCCGGGCAACGAAGGAACCGGCACGGCGACGGCGCTCGATCATGCCGCTTTCGGCCAGCGCGGTCAGCACCTTGTTCACGGTCATCCGCGAGCAGCCGTACTGCTCCATCAGTTCGTGCTCGTAGGGGATGCGGAACCCCGGCTGCCACTGGCCGCTGAGGATGCGGCTTTCCAGTTCGGCGCGGATGCGCTGGTTGAGGGTTTCTGCTTTCTTGCCCGTCACTCGGGAGTCCTGGAAGGGTGCGACCGGCACTCAGCCGGCCGACAACAACGTACGCAATGCATCGGCGAAACGAGCGGCCACTGCGTCACGCTGCAGGTGACGGCCCTGCTGGACGAGCTGGCGACCTTGGCGCCACACCGAACGCACCGCACCATTACGTGCGGCGAACACCCAGCTGTCAAGCAAGGCATCGCCGTCACGGGCGATCAGCGCCGGATGCGACGGATCCAGCTCCACCACGTCGGCCGGCGCGCCCGCCTGCAGCCCGCTGGCCACGCCCAGCGCCTGGCCGGCGCCGTGCAGCGACTGTTCGAACAACCAGCGGCCGCTGGACTGGCCATCGCCCGGGGCCAGCACGTTGCGCCCGCGTAGCTGCAGGCGCTGCCCGTATTCGAGCAGGCGCAGTTCCTCGGCCGCATCGATCAGCACGTTGGAGTCCGAGCCAACCCCGAACCGGCCGCCGGCCCGCGCGAAGGCCTGCATCGGGAACAGACCGTCGCCGAGGTTGGCCTCGGTGATCGGGCACAGGCCCACGACCGCGCGGCTGGCCAGGATGCGGCGCACTTCATCGTCATCCACATGGGTGGCATGCACCAGGCACCAGCGCGCATCCACGGCGGCATGTTCATACAGCCAGCGCACCGGCCGCAGCCCGCTCCACGCCACGCAGGCATCAACCTCGCGGGTCTGCTCGGCGATGTGGATGTGCACCGGGCCGGTGGTCAACGGCAGCAGCGCCGCCAGCTCATCACCGGTGACCGCGCGCAGGCTGTGCGGAGCGATGCCGAGCACCGCGTCGTCCATGCCTTGGAGTGCGCGGGCGCAGCCCTGCAGCAGCTCGGCAAAGCCGTCCACGTCGTGGATGAGGCGGCGCTGGTCCGGATTGGGCGGCGCGCCACCGAAATCGGCGTGCGCATAGAACACCGGCAACAGGGTCAGGCCGATGCCACTGCCCTGCGCGGCCGCAGCAATGCGCTCGGCCATTTCGGCACGGTTGGCATACGCGCTGCCGTCGGCGGCGTGATGCAGGTAGTGGAACTCGCCGACCCGGGTGAACCCGGATTCGAGCATCTCCACGTAGGCCTGCTCGGCGATGGCCTGCACCGCGTCGGGCTGCAGGTGCGCCAGGAAGCGATACATCAGCTCGCGCCAGCTCCAGAAGCTGTCACCGCTGTTGCCGCCGATTTCGGTCAGCCCGGCCATGCCGCGCTGGAAGGCGTGGCTGTGCAGGTTGCCCAGCCCCGGCAACGCAATGGCCAGCGCGGTATCACCGGGTTGCGCCGGCACCCCGGCGCTGACCTCGGCCAGCGTGCCGTTGGCGCAGACGATGCGCACATCGCGGGCCCAGCCCTGCGGCAACAGCGCGCGGGCGGCATGGAAAACGAGCGGCGGCGTCAGAGCGGAGACGGGGGTGGCTGGCATCACTGGACATCCCGGAAGTGGCGCCTATATTGTATAGACATATAAGCCGATGTGGTTGCTGCCATGCACTGTGACACCCTCTGGTACAACGCCCACCTGATCACCGTCGATGGCCCGGACTTGGGGATTATCCAGGACGGTGTGATCGCGGCCACCGATGGGCGCATCGTGCATGTGGGTGCAGCCGGTTCAGAGGCACACCTGCAGCCGGCCCAGCGCATCGACGCTGGCGGGCGCTGGATCAGCCCGGGCCTGATCGATTGCCACACCCATCTGGTCTACGCCGGCAACCGCGCCGGCGAATTCGAACAGCGCCTGCAGGGGGTGAGCTATGCCGATATCGCCCGTGCCGGCGGCGGCATCGTCTCCACGGTGCGCGCCACGCGTGCGGCCAGCGAAGCCCAATTGCTGGCCGCCAGCCTGCCGCGGCTGGACGCGATGCTGGCCGAAGGCATCACCACGGTCGAAATCAAATCCGGCTACGGCCTGAGCCTGGACGATGAGACCAAGCAGCTGCGCGTAGCCCGCGAGCTCGGCCAGCGGCGTGCGGTCGAGATCGTGCCGACCTTCCTCGGCGCGCACGCGATTCCGCCGGGGCGCGAGGCGCAGGAGTACATCGACGAGGTCTGCAACGTCATGATTCCGGCGGTGGCCGCGCAGGGCCTGGCGGAAGCGGTGGACGTGTTCTGCGAAAACATCGCCTTCAGCACCGCGCAGGCCGAGCAGGTCTTCGTGGCCGCGCAACAGCATGGACTGGCGATCAAGATCCACGCCGAGCAACTCAGCAACCAGCATGGCGCCGCCCTGGCTGCACGCCATGGGGCGCTGTCGGCCGACCATATCGAACACCTGGATGCCGACGGCATCGCCGCGATGGCCGCCGCCGGTACCGTGGCGGTACTGCTGCCGGGCGCGTTCTATTTCACCCGCGATACCACCCTGCCCCCGATTGCCGCGCTGCGCGCCGCCGGGGTGCCGCTGGCGCTGGCCACCGATTCCAACCCGGGCACCTCGCCGCTGACCAGCCCGCTGCTGGCCATGAACATGGCCGCCACGCTGTTCCGCATGACCGTGGCCGAGTGCATTGCCGGCTTCACCCGTGAAGCAGCGCGTGCACTGGACCGCCATGAGCGCATCGGCCGGCTGGCGGTTGGCCTGGACTGCAACCTGGCCCTGTGGGACATCGAGGCGCCTGCCGACCTGGTGTACCGCATGGGCTTCAACCCCCTGCACGCGCGCGTCATGCGCGGCGCATCCGTCTGACCTTTGTGATGTCTGGAGATTCCATGAGCACTACCCTGACCCTGCAGCCCGGCGCGGTGACGCTGGCGCATTGGCGCGCGATCTTCGACGGCGCGCGCGTGCGCCTGGACCCGTCTTCGGCTGCGGCGGTGCTGCGCAGCGCGCAGACCGTGGCCGATATCGTGGCCAAGGGCGACCCGGTCTATGGCATCAATACCGGATTCGGCAAGCTGGCCAGCGTGCGCATCGAGCGCGATGACCTGGAAACCCTGCAGCGCAATATCGTGCTCTCCCACGCCGCCGGCGTCGGTGAGCCAATGCCCGCACCGGTGGTGCGGCTGATGATGGCGTTGAAGCTGACCAGCCTGGCCCAGGGCGCTTCCGGCATCCGCCCGCAGACGCTGGCACTGCTGGAAGCGTTCCTGCAGCACGACATCGTGCCAGTGATCCCCTGCCAGGGCTCGGTCGGCGCCTCGGGCGACCTGGCGCCGCTGTCGCACCTGGCCAGCGTGATGATCGGCGTGGGCGAAGCGTACTTGAACGGTGAGCGCCTTCCCGCCGCCGAAGCGCTGGCGCGCATCGGGCTGACCCCGCTGGTGCTGGGCGCCAAGGAAGGCCTGGCGCTGCTCAACGGCACCCAGTATTCCACCGCCTACGCACTGGCCGGGCTGTTTGCGATCACCACCGTGTTCCATGCCGCGCTGGTCACCGGCGCGCTGTCGGTGGAAGCGGCCAAGGGCTCGGACACCCCCTTTGATCCGCGCATCCACCAGATCCGCGGGCAGCGTGGACAGATCGCCACCGCCGCAACGCTGCGCACGCTGATGCAGGGTTCGGCCATCCGCGAATCGCACCGCGACAACGACGTGCGCGTGCAGGACCCGTACTGCCTGCGCTGCCAGCCGCAGGTGATGGGCGCGGCGTTCGACGTGATGCGCCAGGCCGCCACCACGCTGGCGATCGAAGCCAACGGCGTGTCCGACAACCCGCTGGTGTTCACCGACACCAACGAGGCACTGAGCGGTGGCAACTTCCACGCCGAGCCGGTGGCCTTCGCCGCGGACATGCTGGCGATGGCGATCTGCGAGATCGGCTCGATCAGCGAGCGCCGCACCGCGATGCTGGTCGACCCGGCACTGTCGGGCCTGCCTGCCTTCCTCACCCCGAAGCCGGGCTTGAACTCGGGCTTCATGATTCCGCAGGTGACCGCCGCCGCGCTGGTCTCGGAGAACAAGCAGCGCGCCTACCCGGCCAGCGTTGATTCGATCCCGACCTCGGCCAACCAGGAAGACCATGTGTCGATGGCCGCACATGGCGCGCGTCGGCTGCTGGCGATGGCCGAGAACGCGGCCAACGTGGTCGGCATCGAACTGCTGGCCGCCGCGCAGGGCTGTGATTTCCACGCCCCGCTGCGTTCCAGCGACGCGCTGGAAACCGTGCGTGCGCGCCTGCGCGCGCAGGTGCCGACGCTGCAGGACGATCGCTATTTACATCCGGACATGGTGGCCGCCACAGCGCTGGTCCGCAGCGGCGCGGTGGCCGAAGGCCTGGCGCACGTGCTGCCGCAGGTGGAGCCGCTGGCATGACCCTGCACCCGGACTGGCTGCAGGTGCACGAAGGCGAGGCGCCATTGATCGTCAGCTTTCCGCACACCGGCAGCGAGCTGCCGCACGACCTGATCGACCGTTACCAGTCGCCGTGGCTGGCCCGGCGCGATACCGACTGGTGGGTGCACGATCTGTACGACTTCGCGCGCGGCATGGGCGCCACCACGGTGCGCTCGGCGATTTCGCGTTCGGTGATCGACCTCAACCGCGATCCCAGCGGCGTGTCGCTGTACCCCGGGCAGAACACCACCGGGCTGTGCCCGCTGACCACCTTCGACGACCAGCCGCTGTACCACACGGGCATGGAACCGGACGAGGCGGAAATCGCGCGCCGTCGCGACACGTATTTTGCGCCCTACCACGATGCCCTGGCCGCGCAGATCGCGCGGCTGCGCCAGCGCCACGGCACGGTGGTGGTGTACGACGCGCACTCGATCCGCTCGCACATCCCACACCTGTTCGACGGCGAACTGCCACAGTTCAACCTCGGCACCGCCGGTCCGTCCGGTACGTTGGACACCTCCTGCGACAACACGCTCAGCGACGTGGTGGAGAACCTGTGCCGGATCAGCGGCCTGCCGCACGTGCGCAACGGGCGTTTCAAGGGCGGCTGGATCACCCGCCACTACAGCGATATCCCCGCTGGCGTGCACAGCCTGCAGATGGAACTGGCCTGCCGTGGCTACATGCACGAGCCGGCCCCGGACCAGGTGGACGAACGCAGCTGGCCCACCCCGCTCGACCCCGACCACGCCGCACCGCTGCGCCACACCCTGGCGCAGGTGCTCAACGCCTGCCTTGAATTCGCTACGAACCGGAGCGCCGCATGACCCGCAACGACCCGACCCGCACCATCATCGCGCCCACCGGCACCACCCTCACCGCCAAGAGCTGGCTGACCGAAGCGCCGCTGCGCATGCTGATGAACAACCTGCACCCGGACGTGGCCGAACGCCCGCAGGAACTGGTGGTGTACGGCGGCATCGGCCGCGCCGCGCGCGACTGGGAGAGCTTCGATGCCATCGTGAAAACGCTCACGCGCCTGGACGACGACCAGACCCTGCTGGTGCAGTCGGGCAAGCCGGTGGGCGTGTTCCGCACCCATGTGGATGCGCCGCGCGTGCTGATCGCCAATTCCAACCTGGTGCCGCGCTGGGCCAACTGGGACCACTTCAACGAGCTGGATAAGAAGGGTCTGGCGATGTATGGCCAGATGACCGCCGGCAGCTGGATCTACATCGGTGCGCAGGGCATCGTGCAGGGTACCTACGAGACCTTCGTGGAGATGGGCCGCCAGCATTACAACGGCAGCCTGGCCGGCAAGTGGCTGTTCACCGGTGGGCTGGGCGGCATGGGCGGGGCGCAGCCGCTGGCTGCGGTGATGGCCGGTGCCTCGTGCCTGGCGGTGGAATGCCGCAAGAGCAGCATCGAGATGCGCCTGCGCACCGGCTACCTGGACACCTGGACCGACGACCTGGATGAGGCGTTGCGCCTGATCGAGGCGTCGTGCACGGCCAAGAAGCCGCTCTCGGTGGGCCTGCTCGGCAATGTCGCCGACGTGCTGGACGAGCTGCTGGTACGCGGAGTCAAGCCGGACCTGCTGACCGACCAGACCTCCGCGCACGACCCGGTCAACGGCTACCTGCCGCAGGGCTGGACCGTGGAGGAATGGGATGACAAGCGCGTGTCGGCACCGAAGGGGGTGGAGAAGGCCGCGCGCGAATCGATGGCCAACCACATCCGCGCCATGCTCGCCTTCCACGCGTTGGGCGTACCCACCGTGGACTACGGCAACAACCTGCGCCAGATGGCGCTGGAAGAAGGCGTCGAGGATGCGTTTGATTTCCCCGGTTTCGTGCCGGCCTACATCCGCCCGCTGTTCTGTCGGGGCATCGGCCCGTTCCGCTGGGTGGCGCTCAGCGGCGATCCGGAGGACATCGCCAAGACCGATGCCAAGGTCAAGGAGCTGATTCCGGACAACCCGCACCTGCACCGCTGGCTGGACATGGCCGCCGAGAAGATCAAGTTCCAGGGCCTGCCGGCGCGCATCTGCTGGGTGGGCCTGGGCGACCGTGACCGGCTGGGCCTGGCCTTCAACGAGATGGTGGCCAGCGGCGAACTGAAGGCACCGGTGGTGATCGGCCGCGACCATCTGGACAGCGGCAGCGTGGCCTCGCCGAACCGCGAAACCGAAGCCATGCAGGACGGCTCCGACGCGGTATCCGACTGGCCGCTGCTCAACGCCCTGCTCAATACCGCCAGCGGCGCCACCTGGGTGTCGCTGCACCATGGCGGTGGCGTCGGCATGGGCTTCTCGCAGCACGCCGGCATGGTGATCGTCTGCGACGGCACCGAAGCGGCCGCCAAGCGCATCGCGCGCGTGCTGTGGAACGACCCGGCCACGGGCGTGATGCGGCATGCCGATGCCGGGTATGAGATCGCGGTGGAATGTGCGAAGGAGAAGGGGCTGGATCTGCCGGGGATCCTGGGCTGAGCGAGCGGCGTCTCGACCAACGTCGTGACCTGCCGGGGATCGCGGCGTAGCTGCGCCGTGGGTGGTTGCGGTTTGATCGGGCATTGCGTGCAGCCACCCGTGGGGTGGCTCTACCTGGCGGGACCTTCCCGGTAGAGCCACCCCATGGGTGGCTTCGCCTTACACTGCGCCCCATACAGGAGAAACCACGCATGGGACGCAAGCGAAGCGGTCTATTGGAGGTCATGGCGACATGGCCCTGGTATATCAACGTTGGCGTGGGCGTACTTGGATTCGCCGCGTTGCGCACTCTCGCGCCACGATGGCATGAGGAGTCTGCCGGCACTGCGACTGCGTTGATTGCAGCGATCGCCGCACAGACGCCGATTGCATGGCTGTGGCTGGCTCTCTGCGCGGCGCTGGCCGTTGTATCGTGGGCCGGCGCGCGTCGGCGACGTCGGCTACTCGACACTCAAACCGGCCTGGCAAGCCTTGCCAGCAGTGGTTGGCGTGACTTCGAGCGCTTGGTAGGCGAGGCCTTCCGTCGCCTGGGCTATGCAGTGGAAGAGAATGGTCTGGGTGGCGCCGACGGCGGCATCGACTTGATCCTGCGGCGCGATGGTCGTCGAACGCTGGTGCAATGCAAGCAATGGCGGCGCCAGCAGGTCGGGGTGTCAGTCGTACGCGAGATGTATGGCCTGCTTGCGCATCACCGCGCCGACGCCGTGCTGATCGTGAGCAGCGGAGACTTCACCCGCGATGCGCAGGAATTCGTCGTCGGAAAACCGATCACACTGGTCTCCGGCGAGAACCTTCTGCGGATGGTAAGGATGGTACAGATGCGGCAAACGCCGATATCTGCCGCAAAACCTGAGCCGGTGTCGACGTCCTCACCCCCCAGCTCCGACGTGTCGACCTGCAGACGCTGTAGCGCGCCGCTGGTGGAGGGTCGCAACCGCAGAACCGGCGAGATGTGCATGGGCTGCAGTCGCTTTCCCGCCTGTCGCGGCTGAGGGCTGCGGATTTCCGTCGATCTGGTGCACGTTCAACCGGCGGGACGAAATGCAGCCGAGCATGGCTCGGCTCTACCCGGGGCCGGTGCCGGCCGATGGCCATACGGTCGTGACGGGTGACGGGCGGCGCCGCACCTGTTAACTTGCGCGCCAGTTTTTTAGTTTACAGCCTCCCCATGCCCTTGCTGTCGTATCGCCCTACCCGTTGCCCGATCTCCCTCGCGGTCGCCCTCGCGCTGTCGGCCACCGCCTACGCCGCCCCGCAGGCGACCACCCTGGATGCCGTCAACGTCACTGCCGCCAGCGAGACCGAGCAGGCCCGCGCGGCGCTCAAGCGCGTGCCCGGTGCCGGCAATGTGGTGGACCTGGCCAACGCCGACCGTCGCCTGGCCACCAGCGCCGATGTGCTGGCCTACCAGCCCGGCATCAGCGCGCAATCACCCGGCAACGAAGGCGCCAAGGTGTCCATCCGTGGCTCGGGCATCAACCGTGGGCCAGGCGCGCATGCGTCGGGCATTTCGGTGTCGCTGGATGGACTGCCGCTGACCGGCCCGGGCGGCACGCCGTACGAGCTGCTGGAACCGCTGTGGCTGAGCCGTGTAGAGGTGCTGCGTGGCGCCAACGGTTTCGAGCGCGGTGCGCTGGCACTGGGCGGTGCGATCAACTACATCAGCCGCAGCGGCCGCGATTCGGCCGGGCTGGAGCTGCAGTACGAAGCCGGCAGCCGTGGATACCAGAAGCGCAGCGTCGGCTATGGTGGCGTGAGCGGCGATGTCGACTACTACCTGGCCTACACCGATACCGAATCGGACGGCTACCAGCGCCACGCCGCCAGTGACGGCAAGGGCGCGATGGCCAACCTGGGCTGGCAGATCACCCCGACCCTGGAAACCCGCTTCTTCGTGCGCTACCGCGAGACCAATCACGAAACGCCCGGGCGCCTGACCCGCGACCAGATACGCAACGACCCGCGCGCGGCCAATCCGGCCAACCTGGCCATCGATGCACGCCGTCCGCAGCCGGGCAGCACCTGGATCGGCAACATGACCACCTGGCAGATCGATGAGGCGTCCTCGCTGCAGGCCGGGCTGGTCTACCACACCTACCCGATGGACTTGAACGAGAGCCTGTACCGGCAGCAGCTGGACTACAGCAACCTCAACGCGACGCTCGACTACCGCCACCGGCATGTACTGTTCGGCCGCGACAGCGTGACCACGCTCGGCCTGCGCGTCACCCACGACCTCGATGCAGACGTGCGCGAGACCCTGCGCTTTGCCAGCAACGGCTATGCCGCCGGCACCCACACGCGCGACTTTTCGCACCACGGCACCGACAGCACGCTTCACGTCGGCAACGATCTGGCGCTCACCGATGCCCTGCACCTGCAGACCGGGCTGGCGCTGATCAACACCCGCCGCGATGTGCAGGTCACCTGGCCGGCCACGCCCGAACGCCTTCGCGAGCAGCAGTGGGATTACGCGCCGCGCCTGGGCTTCACCTGGCAACAGACGCCGCAGGTGCAGTGGTTCGGCAACCTGAGCCGCTCGGTGGAGCCGGCGCACCCGTGGTCGATGATCTGGGGCTCGAACCAGTACTTCGGCGCCGGCAACGGTGCCTCCACCGGTCGCCAGCGCGCGCCCGTGCAGCTGGAGAACCAGACCGCGACCACGCTGGAGCTGGGTGCACGGGGCGACAGCGCGCTCGGCCGCTGGGAGCTGACCGGCTATTACGCGCGGGTACTGCACGAGCTGCTCACCGTGGAGGTGATGCCGGTACCAAACCTGTTCGTGGCAGAAAACAACGCCAGTCCCACCACACACCGTGGCCTGGAAGCCGGGCTGGACAGCACGCTGTGGGAAGGCCGCGATGGCCGCCTGTCGCTGCGCCAGGCGTACACCTTCAGTGACTTCCGCTACCGGCATGACGCCCTGTTCGGCAGCAATCGCCTGCCGGGATTGCCGCGCCACTACTACCAGGCCGAGCTGCGCTACGACCACCCGACCGGCTTCTACGCCGCGCTCAACACCGAGTACGCCTCGACGATGTTCGTGGACTACGCCAACAGTTTCCGCGCCGACAGCCATGCCATCGTCGGCAGCCGCATCGGGTTCGACGCACCCAACGGGCGCTGGCAAGCGTGGGCGGAGCTGCGCAACATCGGCGACCGCCACTACGCGGCCACGGTGACGCCCGGCTACAACGATGCCGGCAAGGACGTGGCCCGCTCGACGCCCGGTGAAGGGCGCGGCGTGTATGCAGGGCTGCGCTGGCGCTTTGAGTAAGCTGAGCGGCCGGCGTGCAGCGGCCCTGCCGCTGCCGTCGGTGGCGGCGACCCAGTAGAAATACTGAGCCAAACGCGGGCGATTGCCGTGGCACAAGCGTGACGCCAGTCAGATCGCGCTGGCCTGCGCGAACAGTGCCATGTACATCGCCACCACCGCGATGCTGCCCGCGACCAGCATCGAAGCCAGGCCGACCACGCCGGCCAGCCAGCGGCCGTGCACACCGCCGAAGCGCCAGACCAGCAACACCACCAATGGCCCCAACCACGCCAGCGGGTAGCCCGCGGCGAATGCACTGGTGAGCGATGGCAGCGGCATGCCCTGCGCCTGCAGGGGTGCCAGCAACCGTGGCAGGATCACCGCGCCCATCAGGGTAGTGAGCAGCGCGGTCACCCCGCTGGTGGCCAGCCCTACCACCAGTGCGCCCACGCCAACGGCGCGATAGGCGGTCAAAGTCGTCAACCCAGGCATGGTCATCGATCCCGTAAGGTCTGCAGCACATCCATCAAGGTGTTG
This sequence comes from Stenotrophomonas sp. Ste86, assembly GCF_024519465.1. Taxonomy (GTDB): domain Bacteria; phylum Pseudomonadota; class Gammaproteobacteria; order Xanthomonadales; family Xanthomonadaceae; genus Stenotrophomonas. The sequence goes on from NZ_JALJRW010000001.1 coordinate 460,610, forward strand.
GCGTGCGGCGCGATTTCCTGCGCGACCCAGCCAAGCGCGGCGAAAAACAGCAGCACGCCGAGCAGCGGCCAGAAGGTGTGGGCAAGACACAACCGCCACCAGCCCTGCGCCTGCATGCCCTGCATGCGCCGGTACAGGCCGCCGGCGATGGCCGCGTCGACCAGCAGTTCGGCCATGAGGATCGGCGCTGACCAGATCACCCAGCTGGCCGCGACCAGGGCTGCAGCCACCACCGTCACGACACCTAGAAGCGCGAGGATCGGCAGGCCTGCTTCGCCATCGGCAAGGTCCAGCACTGCGCCATCGCTGGCGCTGCTGGACGTGCTCGCCCCCGCCGCTTCGCCCCACGAGGCAGAGGCACCGCCGCCACCGGAGCGGCCGCCGCTGCCGAACCAGTCCGGTCCCGCGCCAGGCTTGGGCGAGCCGCCCACCGCGCCGGCATCGGGGATCACCGCATCGGCAGCCACATCGCCGCGCCAGCGCAACCATGCCCACATCAGCAGAAGAAAGATGGCATACGCCAGCAGCACCGCCAGCGGATAGCGCAGCAGCATCGTATCGATACCGCCCATCCGCAGCAGGTGCGAGGCCAGCAGCCCGGCCACAGCGGTGACCAGCACGATGGCCGCCATCTGCAGACGCGGCCAGCCGCCGCGTTGGAGCTGCTGGCGGGCACGCGCGATTTCGCTGCCACGGGTCAACGGCAGCAGCAGCGGCCGGCTGGGCCGTGGCACGCGGCGCTTCACGCATCCGCCTGCTTGGTCACCGCTTCGACGCGATGGCCATCGGGATCGATCACGAAGGCGGCGTAATAGTGGGCGCCATAGTCCGGGCGCACTCCAGCCGCACCGTTGTCCTGGCCGCCGGCAAGCAGCGCGGCGTGATGGAAGGCATCGACCGCAGCGCGCGTGGTCGCACTGAACGCAAGATGGAAACCCGGTCCAGGCGCGGCCGCACCGTCGTGCAGCTTCAGGCACAACAGGTCCTCATCGTCGACCAGCCCATAGCCGATCGCGGTGTCGTCTTCGAACACACGGCGATAGCCCAGTGCGCCCAGCACGGCATCGTAGAACGCGCCGGCCACGGCCAGGTCACGGACCCCAAGTGAAAGATGATGCAGCATGCGGACGTCCTTGCCGTGGGATGCGGAGTGCGGGCAGGTTAGGAAGTTACGGTGGCGAGTGCAATGCGCACAGCGCCAGCAACTGCGCAGCCACCCGATCAAACGGCCCGATGTCCTGCATCGCCCGGCACATCGCCACCGCGCCTTCCACGGCGGCGATGATCATGGTCGCCTGCATGGCTGCTTGCGCGGGGGCGTGGCCGGCCTCGGTCAGTGCGCTGCCAAGCCGCTGTTCCCAGCGTGCAAATACCGCCGCCGCCGCGCCCCGTGCCTGGCTCGGCACGGCTTCCACCGGCGCTTCCACCGACGCGGCCAGCACCGGGCAGCCGGCATCGAAGTTGCTGCGCAGCAGGCGCTCGCGCCACAGCTGCAGGAACTGCGCGATACCCGCTGCAGCGCCCTCCTGCAGCAGCTTCTCCAGCAGGGCATCCACCTTGTCACCGGCCAACGTGGTGGCGCGCGCCAGCAGTTCCTGCTTGCCACCGGGGAAGTGATGGTAGGTCGAGCCGAGTGGCGCGTCGGCGGCCTTGGTCACCTCGCGGATGCTGGTGGCGTTGAGCCCCACCCGCGCGAGCATTTCCGCTGCGGCGGCGACCACGCGTTGCGGTGCATCGCTGGGACGTGGACTCATGGCGCCGATCCTTGCTAAGACAGTCGTCATAGCCTAGCGTATCCGATCTATTACAGTCGTCATATTCAGCATGAATCTCTGGTTCCGCCTGCTCCATCTGCTGCTGTGCAGCCTCTTCCGCCCAAAACTGGCCGCACCGTTCGGGGTGTCGCGGGTGGCGTTCCGGGTATTGCCCAACGACCTGGACAGCAACCTGCACATGACCAATGGGCGCTACTGGAACATCTTCGACCTGGGCCGCCTCGACCTGATCCTGCGCATGGGCCTGGGGCGGGTGGCGCTGCGTGAGAAGTGGGCACCGATCGTCGGCGCCGGCACGATCCAGTTCCGCCGCGAGCTCAAGCCGTTCCAGCGCTTCACCCTGGAAACGCGACTGGTCGGCTGGGTCGGCACGCGGGTGATCATGGAGCAGCGGGTGTTGCTGGGCGAAGAGAAAATCGCCACCCGCGCGCTACTGGTCACCGGCATCTATGATCGGCGCCAGCGCCGCTTCGTGGACATGCCACGGATGATGCAGTCCATCGGTGCCGAGGATGTGCCCTCGCCTGCATTGAGCAAGGCGGCCGAGGCGTTGCTGGCTGCCGATGCGGCGTTGAAGCAGGACGAGGGCTGAGCAGGCCCACGGCCGACCGCAGCGGGCGGCGACGCCGAGCAGGCGGCTTCCGCGCCGTCGTGAAAGCGCGCTGACGCCGCCGCTACCGCGTCATCATCGCGCTGCGCGCAGCGCCTGGGCAATCGCCGCTTCGGCCAGCGGTGCCATCCGCGCATACCCCGCCGCTGTCGGGTGCACGCCGTCGTCGGCCAAGGCCTTGTCCAGGCCACCCTCGTGGTTGGCCAGCGGCGTGTAGTAATCCAGGTAGACCAGCTTCTGCTGCCCTGCATAGCGCTGCAGCGCGGCGTTGAGCGCACGCACCTTCGGCGCCGGCTGCACGCCCGGCTGCCACGGGTACTCGCTGACCGGCAGCACCGAGGACAGCACCACGGCGATGCCGTGCGCCTTGGCCAGCTCCACCATCGAGTGCAGGTTGTCTTCGATCATCGCCTGGCTGGCCGGCCCGGTGTTGCCGGCGATGTCGTTGGTGCCGGCCAGGATCACCACCACCGCCGGTTGCAGCGCGATCACGTCCTGGCGGAAGCGCAGCAGCATCTGTGCGGTGGTCTGCCCACTGATGCCCCGGTTGAGGTAGCCCTTGCCGGCAAAGAACGTCGCGCTGCCGGTACGGCCCCAGCCTTCGGTGATGGAATCGCCGAAGAACACCACGCGTGGCTGGCCCGGCACGGCGACGGGCAACGCGGCATTCTCGGCGCGATAGTGCTGCAACTGCGGCCAGTCGAGCAGGCGCTGCTGCATGCCGCGCACCTCTTCCGCGCTGAGGGCATTAACAGGCTTCACCAGCAGCGGATTGATCGCCGGCGATTGCGCCCCTGCCGTCGGGGACAGCAGGGACAGCGCAGCAGCCAGGATGACGGCGTGCAACGTGGACGGCATGGTCTGTTCTCCCGTGGTGGCCGTGATCAGGCTAGCACGCAGCGCCAGCGGCGGTGTGGGCGTCAGACCCGCCAATCCAGTATCCGCGCCGGTGACTGCAAGGCATCCTCGATGCGGCGTAGACAGCCGGCCTTCGGGCTCACCAGGTACCACCGCGCGCTGTTGCGCAGCAACGGCAGGTCGGCGTGGTGGTCGGTATAGGCCATCGCCCACGGTGGCGGATAACCGCGCGCGGCCAGCATTGGAATCTTGTTGGCCCCCAGGCAGTGCTGGTCGCTCACCCAGCCCCCCCATGCCGGGCGCAGCGTGGACGCCACCAGTGGCACATCGCCCAGGCCGCCGCGCGCCAACAGCGCGCGCGCCAGCGGTTCCCAGCAGCCGGTGGCGATCACCACGCGTGCGCCATCGGCCTGATGTTGGCGAAGGTGCGCCACCGCGGCGTCGATGAACAGCACTTCGTCGCCATCGAACACGGCTTCGGCATGTGACGCTGCGAGCGCCTCCAGCGCGTGTCGACTACGGCCAAAGGTCGCCAGCCAGACGCCAAACCTCGTCGGCAGCCGCCGCGTGTGGGAGGCCAGCAGCAATGGTCCCAGCACCGGCAATGCGAGCAACAGAATCGACAACCGCCATGGCGCGCGCCGCAGCAAGCCCTTGAAGAAACGCGACGCGGTTTCCCACCGGGTCAAGGTCAGGTCGAAATCGAAGACCACCACGTCGGCGTCGTTCGCGTCAGGCATCCGCTTCATTCCGTAATGCGGGGAAGCGTCGATCATAAGCGCGGGCGAGGGTCGCGCCTATCCCGCTTTGCGCGGCACAGCACGCGCGCCGCGTTACGTGGCAGACTTCCGCGCGACTCCCCACACCACGACAAGGACCGTCATGATCGTTCCCGAGTACTGGGCCGAAGCCCGGCGCGAAGTCCGGCACAACCGCAAGCCGCTGATCGTGCGCCGCTTCGGCTGGTCCGACGACAGCGTGGCGGCCGCGCAGGTGCACGCCGATGCGCGCGTGCAGGAGGCGCTACACGCCATCGCCGCTGGCCAGCCGCTGCCGCGGCAGGAGCGCCGTACCAACTATGGCGTGGAAGGCGTGCCGATCCGCGAGCAGATCGTCGAACGCCACGGGGATGTCGTCATTACCCGCAACAGTTACGGCGCGCTGTGCCTGAACACCCCGGACGTGCTTTTTGCCGATATCGACCACCGCCCTGCGCCGTCCGGCTGCGTCATTCCCACCCTGCTGGCGTGCGTATTGTGGGCAGGGGTGGCCATCGTCGCCGGCAACGTATGGAACTGGGTGGCCGGTGTGACCGCAGCCAGCGCGGCGCTCATCGCGGTCAACGCCGTGGTACTGGCCGTCAAGAACGCCCACCATCGTGATGCACAACTGGAGACACGCGCGCTGGCCCGTGTCGAACAGTTCATCGGGCAGCACCCCGACTGGCACCTGCGCGCCTACCGTACCCCGGCGGGCCTGCGCCTGCTGGCCATGCACGCCACCTTCTCGGCCCATGACCCTGTCGTCCAGCGCCTGTTCGATGCCCTGCAGACCGACGCGCTCTACGCGCGCATGTGCCGGCTGCAGCATTGCTTCCGTGCGCGGCTGACAGCCAAGCCGTGGCGGGGGGGGATGCGTCGGCGCATTCGCCCACCGGTCGCGGCGTGGTCAGCCGAACAGGCATTGCTGCCCGGCCGCCTGCAGTGGATAGCCGACTACGCGCACAAGGCGCAAGGCCACGCAGCATGCCGTTTCCTGCGTGCCTATGGCGACGAACGCCGGGTAGATGCCAAGGCCGAAGCGGTGCGGGTGCTGCACGATCGTATTGCACGCGCCTACGAAGCACTGCCGCTTGCTTGAGCCGCTGCATTCGGCTGGCGTGGCTGCTGCACAATGCGAAACGGCCGCCCTTTGCGGGGTGGCCGATTCATTGCAACCAAAGCAGTCACCCCGCGGTCGACGTCAGCGGGCGTTCTTCACGTAGGTGTCGAACCAGTTGAGCATTTCGTACACCAACTGCTCGTTGGATTCCAGCGCGGTGTACCAGTGCGGCTCGTTGGGCAGCATCACCAGACGCGTGGTGCCACCGTTGCCGCGGATGGCCTGGTAGAGCTTGCGCGACTGGAAGGGTTCGGTGCCCGGGTTGGCGTCGTCCTCGCCGTGGACCAGTAGCAGGGGCAGCTTGATCTTGTCGGCATAGAAGAACGGCGACGCCTTCAGATACACGTCCTGCGCCTGCCACACCGAGCGACGCTCGTTCTGGAAGCCGAACGGGGTGAACGTCTTGTTGTACGAGCCACTGGTGGCCACGCCCGCCTTGAACAGGGTGGTGTGCGCGATCAGGTTGGCGGTCATCAGGCCACCATGGCTGTGCCCGGTGACGCCGATCCGGTTGCGATCCACCACGCCCAGGTCCACGGCCTTGTCCACCGCCGCCTTGGCATCGGCCTCCAGCTGTTCCAGATAGGTGTCGTAGGCGTTCTTGGGATCGCCGACGATCGGGAAGGAGGCGTTGTCGATGATCGCGTAGCCGGCCAGCAGCATCAGCCGGTACGGGGCCAGACGGGTGAAGGTCTGCTGCGACCCGGACACCTGCCCGGCTTGCGCGGCGTTGGCGAAGTCGGCCGGATAGGCGTACAGGATTGCCGGTACGCGCTGGCCTTCCTTGTAGCCCGGCGGTGTGTACAGGGTGAAGGACAGGTCCACGCCGTCGGCACGCTTGTAGGTCACCAGCCGCTTCTGGATCTGTCGCACTTCCGGGGTCGGGTCGGTGAGCCGGGTCAGCGCGGTGGCGGTGGAGGCGAACTGCGCCTCGCCCTCCTTGACCGACGCTGCACGCTCGCCCTGCTGGCGCACGAAGGCGTTCGGCGGGTCCATCACCGACTGGTGCCAGGTCAGGTAGCGGCCGGGCGTGGCGGTCAGGCCCAGCACCTGCTCGTAGGCGTCGGCGTCGCTGCGGAACAGGCGCTCGGTCTTGAGCGAGCCCAGGTCCAGGCGATCCAGGAACGGCCGGTCGCCCTGCGGCGAGGCACCCTGCCCGCGCAGGAACACGAACGCACCGTCCTGGCGGACCACCGACGCCCCGTTGGGCAGGCGCTTGAACACCAGGTTGCCCGGGTCGGCGTACTGCTCATCGCTGGACAGATCCCACAGCAGGCGGCCTTCCTTCTTCGGCTGGTCCACATCCACGATGCGGGTCTGCCGCCAATGCCGGTTCTCGTCGTTCTCGAACAGGAACGACACCGCCGGATCGGCGCTCCAGGCGATGCCTTCAAAGCGCTGCGCGGTACGGGCGATTTCCTGCGGCTTGCCGGTGAAGGGCGCCTTCAGCGCCAACACGCGATCGCGATGCGGCACGGTCACCTTCCAGTCGCCCTTGTCCAGCGCCTCGGCGTAGACCAGCGTGGCCGGATCGGTGGAGCGCCAGTCGAACTCGCGCGGGCCTTCCGGCACGCCATGCACCGGCACGCGGTCGGCCAGCGGCAGGCTGGCGATCGGGGTGCTGCGGCCGGTGCCCAGATCGAGTACGGCCACGTCATTGGCAAAGCGCTGGTAAGTCACTGCGTGCGAGAACGGCGCCTTCAACGTTTCGGTCAACACGTGCACGCCATCGGGGGCGGCATTGACGCCGTCGTACAGGGCCGGCGCGCCGACATTGCGTACGTTGCCGGCGACTACGTCCACCACCGCCAGCTGCGATGCACCGTAATAGGCGAACAGCTGCTCATCGTGCGCGCTGGTCAGCGTATCGCGCGCTTCATAGGTGCTGCTCTCGCCGCTGCTGCCCAGCGACTCCTGCACGTCCGGACCGCCCGCACCGTTGCCGCTGGACGGCGCTGGTCCCTGGTTGGGTGGCACCAGCTTCACCAGCAACTGCTGCCCACCGCCCAGCCACTGCACCGTCCCGCCGAAGATCGGATTGAGCTGTACGTTGGGAATCTGCTTGACCTGGCCGGTCACCGCATCGCCCACCCACAGTTGCACCGCGGTATCGACCGCGTTCTGGAACGCGAAACGCCGGCCGTCGGCCGACCATTGCGCCGCACCCGCGCAGCCCTGCGGCAGCGCCACCTTGGTGTGCTTGGCGGTGCCGACATCGACAAGGGTGAAATCGGCCACGCACGCCGGAATGCCATAGCCGCCCTGGGTGTCGTGGCGGCTACGGTTCTTCGGCTCCAGGCGCACGCCGGCCAGCTTGAGGTAGGGCTGGGCCACGCGCTCGATCGACGGATAGGTCTGCGCGGTGGTCAGCAGCAGGCGCTGGCCGCTGGGGTCCAGGCTGGGCACGGGCGGTGGCGGTGCCTTGAGCACCTTGAGCAGCTGCTCGGGCGGCTTGTCATAGCCGGCGAAGGCCGGCGCGGCAGCCAGCAGGCCGAGCGTGGCGACGGCGACAGCCGCAGCCAGCGAGGTACGACGGATCAGCATCCCTATCCCCTTACAGTGGTCATGAGGGCCCGTACGCGGGCATGACCCGAATCTAGCACCGCTTGGACCGATCCGAATGGGCCGAAAGGGCCAACCGCCCGACGCCGCAAAGGCTCTCCCTCGACGGCGTCGGGGACCCCTGGCCCGTCACTGCCGCGCGTGCAGGTCCCAGGTCACCACATAATCCGGATCAACCACCGTGGCGCCGGTGGAAAGCATCCGGTATTCGCCCGGCTCGGCGGCCATGTAGTTGTCCAGCATCGGCGGCAGATAGCGCTCGTGCCCGTCGACATCGTCGGCCAGCACCACGCCTTCGTCGAAACTGATCCGCAGCACCCGGCCGGCATATTGCTGCAGATCCTGCACCTGGCCATCGCCCCCATAACGGGTAACCCCGACCAGTACCACCTTGCCGATCATCTGCTCGGCCTTGGGGCCATCCAAGGGCGGCATTGCGTGAGTCGCTGTGTCGTTCATGCGTGCACCTCCGCGATGTTCAAGGACATCCTAGACCAGATGCGCGCTCTATTTCGCACGGGCGTTTCGGCTTAACCTGCGCTTCACCTGGCCGGTCCTACGGTCAGCGTTCATCACGCAAGGATCGCTCATGTTGGGGTACCCATTTGCACGACCGTGGACCATCGCCCTTTGCGCGGTTGCGTTCTCTGGATGTGCCCGTGCGACCGCGTCTTCGCCGACTGATCACGAGCCCGGCTATCCGGCACCGCTTCCCGCTCAAGATTCCCCGCCGGTCACTTTTACTTCCGAACAACTGTTGACGCGACTGCTGAACCTGATCAGGACTACGAAATCGATCAGCGCGTTGACGATCGAGCAGCTTTCGACAGCGATGAAGCAACCGGCACGTTCATTCGGCCCGGGAAAATCTGGGTTCAGTGGCAACCTCACCGCCAGCTGGGGCTTTGCACTGGTACTCAGGAACGCAGGCGAAACGCGGGCCCGACTTGATTTCGAATTCCTCGATGGCAGCCCGCGCAGAGACTCGTATGCGACAGAGATCTGCAGCGCCGACGTCGATTACGTCGCTTCTGAGCTGGAAGCCCTCGGCTTCAAACGAGGGAGGGTTTATGGAGAGCATGGAAGCGTAATACATGACCGGTTCTACCGACCCGGCCTCTCAATTGAGATGGATTCCATTCGCGAACCGCACTCCGCATCGTCCGACCGCACGCCCCGTTCCTGCGTGCTCGCGCTGAGGATGGAGTGAGGCACTGATCGCGACTCGCTACTCCGGCGATCGCGGGCTGGTCGCAAAGGTATGCAAGGTGTCGCCCTGTAACATGAAAGCCAGTTGCAACGTCATCGGGTGCGTGGCGGTACCGCCTCTGGCCTGGGGATCGTCCGCCAAGCATTCGGTGAGGGGTGAGGCAACAGCAGTCTTCTCGCACTGAAGCATCAAATGGTGCGCGGCCGCGAACGCTTCCACCGCAGCACGGGATTTGCCCTGCAATGCAGCATCATCCACCTGCGCCTGCCAGTACGCCTCGCGCTTGCGCAAATTGGTGCCACCGGCCACTTCGTCGAACTGACCGGCTGCCCACAGCATCAGCGCACCGATGACCGTCAGCGCCAGATACGCAAATCCCTTTCCCATCCTTTCGCCCCGTGGCCATGTGGCCATGTGGCCATGTGGCCATGTGGCCGGCAAGATCGCATGCCGGCCACGGCTTGCCAATACGCCCGAAACGGGGGCCGTCAGGTCGCCACGGCTGAGCAAGCCATCACTCTCTGACGCGATCGAAATGTGCCGTCCGCAGCACCGGCTGACCGTCCCGGAAATAGGCCTCGGTTTCAGTCAGTACCTTGCCGTCGGCGCTGACGGTGTACACGCGGGTGGAGCGAGGAATGTTCTGGTAGATAAACTGCACCACCAGCACCCCGGGGGCCGGCATCTTTCCCGCCACGCGGTCCACCGCATAAGTGCCGGTGGCCGGGGCCGGCGTGCCATCCAGCGCCATGGTCGAGCTGGCCTCCAGTCGGTTGCCGCTGTGCTCGACGATGGCGACACGCGAGGACCATTTGCCTCCTGGCACTTCCGCAAACTCCAGGCTGACGCTCTGCGGGCGGGCATCCGCCGGCATCGGCAACGTTGCCACATCCAGCGTCCAGCGCCCTGCCAAGGGTGAACCCGCCCGGGGCGCGGCAGATGTCGAGGATGCCTGCAGCAGCACCAGTGCGAGTGATGCGGCGATGATCCTGTTCATATGACCTCTGTCGTGAGCCGGGTTGACCCCTGCCTTCTAGACCCCGCCAGGGGGCAGGTCAAGACGCGCCGCACGATGCCCGCCGCCGCCACGGCCGACCGGCGCACCGGCGGCCCCCTTCATGCGTACCGTCAGGCGGGACACGCGCGCGGCGACACCACGCCCTTGAAGTCGATTGGAATGGCAAACCCCTCCAGTTTCATCCACGGAGCGGGGTCAGCCTGAACCTGGATGTCAAAGTCACGGGTGATCAACGCACAGAAGAGCACCAGCTGCGCGTGCCCGACCGCACTGCCGATACACGCGCGTGATGAAAACCCGAAGGGCACATAGGCGCCCTTGTTGGGCTGACGGCGCGATGGCAGCCAGCGGTCCGGGTCGAACACGTCCGGCTGGTCCCAGAATTCGGGTGAATGATGCTGGTAGTACGAGGACAGCTCGTAGGCCGCGCCCTTCTTGATCGACACTCCTTCGGCATCGATGTCATGCCAGGCCGGGCGCCGCAGCGCGAACAACCCCGGCCACACCCGGATCGTCTCCTTGATGAAACGCGAGGTACACGGCAGCTCCCGCATCGGCAGCGTATACAGCGACTCGAGGCTGATCGCGGTGGTCTCGGCGCGGATCCGTTGCTGCCACTCCGGGAAGCGGTGCATCGCGTACAGCAAGCTGGCTGCGGTAATTCCGGGCAGTCCGGACATGCCAGCCAATACGGTCGAGATCAGGTAGGCCACGCGGTCCACGCCAATCCGCCCGACCAGAGGCAGCAGCGACTGCAGGAAATCATCATGCGGGGTGGCATCGCGCACCCGGCGCCTGATATGGCGCACCACGGTGCGCGCCGCCCTGCGCGAAAGATGGACATTCAGCATGCGGCGGAAAAAGGTGAAATCCTGCAGCACGATGCCGCTGTACCGGGTCTTCTGCTCGCCGATCAGCGCATCGGTATCGCGCGTGTCCATGCCATCGATCAACAATGGCAGCAGCGACTCGGAAATCGCCCACCAGCTTAGCTCGCTCAGGTCATGAACCCCACCGCAGCGCTGCGTAAGGAAGGCGTGCATCCGCAGATACAGCGCACGCATCTGTCCGGGTGCGGCCAGGCGACCGCCCTGCTCGCTCAGCAGCGCGCGTACCTCGCGCCACGCCACCGGCGGGGCAGAACCGCGCAGCCCGAGATAATCGATAAGCGAATCCGGCACCGTGTGCTGGTCGGTGTTCGCCTTGTCGACTTTCACCGCCAGGGCGGGATCGAAAATACCCACCACATCATTCTGGAACGTGAGGACCGGACCTTCCTGCCGGACCCGTTCCAGCAGATCATCAATGGAAATGACTTCCGTGCCTGCACCGCGATCCGCCATATGCCCTCCGAAGCCAGGGGTGGCCATCGACCACCCCTGGAAGTTCATGAAAACACGCGAAAACCGCTGCGCTTAGAAGATGATCCAGTAGATGTATTTCGAACGGATGCTCTGGGTCGGACTGTGCGAACGCAGATTGAGGGAAACCTGCAAGGCGCGAACAAGATTAGCCATGGTATGACTCCTTAGTTTCGTCGTGGTCCCAACATCGAATACCAGACAAGGCTTGCCTGGCGCCTCCTTGTATCATGCAAAACCCGGCGCGGCGGGCATTTCACCTCATTAAAACTCAGAGAATCAGATTCGCCCGAATTTCACTGACGAGCACTCATATTCACCGAGAAACTCATCACATTTTCATGGCCCTTCGAAAGCCGGCGCAGGCCTCATGGCACAGACTCGCGCCGGGCGCGGCCAAACGCTGGCGGCAGCGCCAGTCCCTGCATGTAGCGGCTCTGGGAGGACATCATCACGCACACCCGACCCTGCAGGCTCAGCGATTGCACAAACGCCGCATGCACCTCGATGAATCGAATCATGCACGCCGCTGCATCTGCCGGTGCTTCGGCCATTGACGCCACACGCTAGAATGCCCCCATGCGAACCGTGCACGCCCTGCGCTACATCACCCCACTCCGCGAAGGCGGCTCCCTGCCCGCCGTGGTCGAGACCGACGACGAGGGCATGGTGGTGCTCAAGTTCCGTGGCGCTGGGCAAGGTCCCAAGGCGCTGATCGCCGAGCTGATCGCCGGGGAGATGGCACGCAGCGTGGGGCTGCCGATCCCGGAGATCGTGTTCGTCGAGCTGGACCGCGAGTTTGCCCGCACCGAGCCGGATCCGGAGATCCAGGACCTGATCCGCGCCAGCGAGGGCCTCAACCTGGGCAGCGACTACCTGCCCGGCGCGATGAACTACGATCCGGCCGCGATGCCGGTGGACGCCGACCTGGCCTCGCGCATCGTATGGTTCGATGCCCTCACCAGCAACGTGGACCGCACCGCGCGCAACCCGAACCTGATGGTCTGGCACCGCAAGCTGTATCTGATCGACCACGGTGCGGCGATGTACTTCCATCACGACTGGGCCACTGCCGGCGATGCCTGCGAGAAGCCCTTCGTGCTGATCCGCGACCACGTGCTGCTGCCGTTCGCGACGAAGATCGCCGAGGTGGAGGCCACGCTCGCCGCCTTGCTGCCCGATGCGGAGATCGAGCGCATCGTCGCGCTGGTACCGGACAGCTGGCTGGTGGATGAGCCGTTGTTCGACAGCCCGGCGGCGTATCGCCAGGCCTACATCACCTATCTCAAGCGCCGCCTGCAGGTGCGTGCCGTCTTCGTCCAGGAGGCCGTCCGTGCCCACGCTGCACACCTATGACTATGCGGTGATCCGCGTGGTGCCCCGCGTCGAACGCGAGGAGTTCATCAACGTCGGAGTCATCGTGTCGTGCCCCGGGGCGAAGCATCTCGAGGCTGCGATCGAAATTGATCCGGCACGCCTGCACGCCTTTGCGCCGGCGCTGGATCTGGACGCGCTGCAGCCGTGGCTGGATGCGATCGTGGCGATCTGCCGTGGCGATGCCGGTGCCGGCCCGATCGCACAGCTGCCGGCGCGTGCGCGCTTCCACTTCCTCACCGCCAAGCGCAGCTCGGTGGTGCAGATGTCCAGCACGCACGTGGGCCGCACCGCTGATCCGCCTGGCGTAGTGGAGCACCTGCTCAACCGGATGGTGCGGGTGCCGCGCTAGCTGGATATCAGGGGCTTTTCCTTGTGACGCCCACGCGGATGTCGAAGCTGGGAATCTGCGTCCACTGCTCGCGCGGATAATGCAACGATTCCACGCCCATCCCGATTTCATAGGCCACGCTGCCCGCCCCTGCGCGCCAGACGTAAGGCGCGCCACTGCTCCAGCCGCAGCACAGGTAGCTCAGCGCGGGCATGCCGAAGGTCTGCTGCAGGTAGGTTTCAACCTCCGCCGCGGACGCGCCGCTGACCCGGTAGTGGGCCGTCATCGGCTGCAGGTAGGACGCGTCGTCCTGGTCGCAGCCGAGATACTCGACCGTGTCGGGCTTGCGTCCGATGGCCTGCAGAAAATCCTGGCAGACCGCATCGGGTCGCGCCAGGCCCTCGAGGCGGCCGTTCGCTTCCCAGTCGGCCAATGCCTCGGCCGACGTCCGAGCGCTGGCGGCGTCAACGATGAGTGCCAGCACGCACCACAGGGATCCCAGTAGACAACGCGCGGTGCTGGTCGTGCTCATGGTCGTTGGCGATAGCGTGAAGTGACCGCATCGTAATCGATACGGCCACTCCTGCCCTTGTCACTTACTTGGGCAACGCGTAGGCAATCACGTAGTCGCCGGCCGGGGTTTCCATGAAGTGATGCCCGCCGGCCATGATCACCACGTACTGGCGTCCGCCGAATGCGTAGATCATCGGGTTGGCCTGGCCGCCGGCCGGCAGCTTGGCGTGCCACAGTTCCTTGCCGGTCTTCAGGTCGATGGCGCGCAGCAGGTCATCGGTGGCTGCCGCGATGAAGATCAGGCCACTGGCGGTGACCACCGAACCGCCGTTGTTGGGCGTGCCGATCTCGATCGGCAGACCGGAACGGATGCCGAACGGCCCGTTGCCGCGCGCGCTGCCGAACGGGCGGTCCCACAGGGTCTTGCCGGTGCGCAGGTCGACCGCGCGGATGCCACCGTAGGGCGGCTGCTTGCAGAGCAGTTTGGTGAACGGCAGGCGCCAGCCGGCGTTGACGTCGATGGCATACGGCGTGCCGATCTGTGGATCGCCCGCGCCTTCGGCACCGCCCTTGTCGGCGCGCACATCCTCGCGCGGCACCCAGCCCAGCTTGTCGGCCTTGGCGCGGGGCACCAGCAGGTTGTAGTTGGGCATGTCGTTGTAGTTGGCCACGATCACCCCGCGACGCGGATCGACCGCGACGCTGCCCCAGTCCGACCCCCCGTTGTAGCCGGGGTATTCGATGGAATGACGATCGGCTTCCGGCGGGGTATAGAACCCCTGGTAGCTGGCCTTGCGGAACTGGATGCGGCACACCAGCTGGTCGATCGGAGTAATGCCCCACATGTCACGCTCGGTGAGGTCCGGCTTGCGCAGCGTGTGGTACAGCGAGAACAGCTGGGTCGGCGAGCGCTGTTCAGGCTCCACGCCACCGCCGGGCACCTTGCGCTCCTCGGCCGGGGTCAGCAGCTGGCCGGTGCGGCGGTCGAGCACGTACATGTCGCCCTGCTTGGTCGGCAGCAGCAGCGCGGGCACCTTGCCGGCGGCGGTCGGGTAATCGATCAGGGTTGCCTGCGAGCCCATGTCGTAGTCCCACACGTCCTTGCGCACGGCCTGGAAATGCCAGACCGGCTTGCCGGTGTTGACGTCGATGGCCACCAGCGAGGTGGCGTACTTGTTCTGGTTTTCGGTGCGCGAGCCACTCCAGTAATCGCCGGCCGAATTGCCCATCGGCAGGTAGACCAGGCCAAGCTGGTCATCGCCGGTGGCGGTGGTCCACATGTTCGGCGTACCGCGCGTGTAGGTCTTGCCGTGCGCGGGCAGGCCGGTCAGTTGCGGCTGGTCCATGTCCCACGCCCAGCGCAGCTTGCCGGTGACGGCGTCATAGGCCTGGATCACGCCGGACGGTGCATCGCGACGCTGGCCGTCGAGCACCTGGTGGCCGGTGACGATCACGCCCTGCACGATCGCCGGCGGTGAGGTGATGGACACATAGCCGGCCGGGCTGTCGCCCATGCCCAGGGTGATGTCGACCTGGCCGTTGTTGCCGAAGCCGGCGCATGGCTTGCCGGTGGCGGCATCCACCGCGATCAGGCGGCCATCGAGGGTGCCTTCGATGATGCGCGCCGAGCAGGCACCGCGCGGCAATTGGGTAAGCACGGGTACGCCTGGTGCGGCATTGGCCAGGTCGGCGGCCACGTCGGCATCGGCGCTGGCCTGTGCGGTGGCCGGCACCTCGTAGTACGACACGCCACGGCACGCGGCCGTGTACGGAATCGACTTGTCCTTGATTTTCGGGTCGAAGCGCCAGCGCTCGGTGCCGTCGGCGGCATTGAGCGCCACCAGCTGGTTGCGCGCGGTGCACAGGTACAGGCTGTCACCGACCTTGAGCGGCGTGGTTTCCGCGCCCCAGCGCTTTTCGGGCAGGTCGCCGGTGCGGAACAGCCAGGCCTGCTCGAGCTTGCCTACGTTGTCCGGGGTGATCTGCTGCAACGGCGAGAACCGGGTGGCCGCGTTGTTGCGCCCGTACGCCGCCCAGTCGCCGTCGGCCGGCTTGTCGGCCGGTTGCAGTGGCGCATCAGATGTGGGCGCCAGCCCGGTGTTGGTCATCGCATCGGGGAAGTCGCCCTTGGCGGCGGTGATGCCGTGCGGCACGAAGGCCAGCACGAACGCCGCCACGAACACCATCGCCAACACGCCGGCGAGGCTGCGCGACACCTTGCGCGACACCGGGCGGTCCAGGGTGGGCAGCAGCAGCGACAGCACGAAACCGATGCCGACGATCAGGCCCAGCCGCGGCACCCAGCGCCAGTAATCGCCGCCGGATTCCCACCATGTCCACAGCAGCGTACCTACGAAGACCAGGCCGAACCACAGCGCGCCGGCACGTCGATTGCCCCACAGCAGCACGCCGGACACCAGCAGCCCGATACCGGCCAGCACGTAGTACCAGGAGCCGCCGAGGCCGGCCAGCCAAGCGCCCAGACCGCCCAGCACCAAGCCAAGCAGGACCAGCACGATCGACAGGAGAGTGATCAGTCCGTGGCGCGTGCGCCGGACAGTGGCGGTCGGTTCGGGGGGGGTGACGGGGGAGGCGGACATCGTGGTCTCCAATCAAGGCGGCCGGGACGGGGCCCGGCCATTGGTGGAATGCCATCGCGGACGCAGTTGTCCGCTGGTTCGGGAGCCGTTATCCCACCGTCGCCGTGAAGTGCATGCGTTCTTTCAGCAGGCCGCCATGATCGGCAACCTGCGGGCCACAACCGCCGCACATGACGACGCCGGCACAAGGCCGGCGTCGTCGTGGCACTGCGCTGTTGGCGAAGATCAGCCCTGCGGCGTCTCGTCGCTGGTCGGCGCAGCGGTATCCGGTGCGGCGTCGGCCACGACCGCCACCCCATCCACCACCGCCTCGTCGTCTTCGATCGAGGCATCCATGCGTTCGACCGCCTGGAGCTTCTCGTCCTTGGACAGACGGATCAGGGTCACGCCCTGGGTGTTACGGCCCACGCGGCTGATTTCCGAACCACGGGTACGCACCAGGGTGCCGCCGTCGGAGATCAACAGCACTTCGTCGGCCGCGCCCATCAGCACCGCGCTGACCAGCTTGCCGTTGCGCTCGGTGGTCTGGATGCCGATCACGCCCTGCGTGCCACGGCCCTTGCGTGGGTAATCCGGCAGCGGGGTGCGCTTGCCGTAGCCGTTTTCGGTGGCGGTCAGGATGTACAGCACGCTGTCGTCATCGGCGCCGTTTTCGATCACGGCGTCGCCGTTTTCGATCACGACGTCTTCGACGTTGCCGTCATCCTCGGTCTCGTCCTCGTTGCCGCCCGCGCTCTCGGCCACGATCAGGCTGACCACTTCCTCGCCCTTGGCCATCTTGATGCCGCGCACGCCGGTGGCGGTACGGCCCATCGAGCGGACCTTGTCCTCGGCGAAGCGCACGGTCTTGCCGTTGGAGGCGAACAGCAGGATGTCGCGGTCGCCATCGGTCATGCCAACGCCGACCAGCGCATCGCCTTCGTCCAGGTTGATCGCGATCTTGCCGCGCGCCAGGCGGAAGGCGAACTCGCTGAGCGGGGTCTTCTTGACCGTGCCGTTGCGGGTAGCGAAGAACACGAACTGACGTTCGGCATACTCGCGCACCGGCAGCACTGCCTGCACCCGCTCACCGGGTTCCAGCGGAATCCAGTTGATGATCGGACGGCCACGTGCGTTGGAACCGGCTTCGGGCAACTGATGGACCGGCAGCCAGAACACCTTGCCGGCGCTGGTGAAGGTCAGCAGGGTGTCGTGGGTGTTGACCAGCCACAACTGCTCGATGAAATCCTCTTCCTTGGTCGACGCCGCGCTGCGGCCACGGCCACCGCGACGCTGTGCGCGGTAGGCACTGACCGGCTGGCGCTTGACGTAGCCGGCATGCGACAGCGTGACCACCACGTCTTCCGGGGCGATCAGGTCGAGGATGTCCAGGTCTTCTTCGCTGTGGCGGATTTCGGTGCGGCGCTCGTCGCCGAACTCGGTCCGCACGTTGATCAGCTCTTCGCGGATCACCTGCAGCAGGCGATCCGGATCTTCCAGGATGTGGATCAGCCCGGCGATGGTTTCCAGCAGCAGCTTGTACTCATCGGTCAGGCGCTCCTGCTCCAGCCCGGTGAGGCGGTGCAGGCGCATTTCCAGGATCTGGGTGGCCTGGATTTCGGTCAGCCGGTAGCCGCCTTCGATCAGGCCCACGCCCTTGGGCAGGTCATCCGGACGCGAGGCTTCGGCACCGGCGGCACCGAGC
The DNA here is from genome assembly GCF_024519465.1 of Stenotrophomonas sp. Ste86. GTDB lineage: Bacteria > Pseudomonadota > Gammaproteobacteria > Xanthomonadales > Xanthomonadaceae > Stenotrophomonas. The sequence goes on from NZ_JALJRW010000001.1 coordinate 478,387, forward strand.
ATCGACCCGACCAGGCCCGGTTCCCACAGACGGGCGAGCATGCGTTCGCGCGCCTCGGTGGGGTTGGGCGAGGTCTTGATCAGTTCGATCATCTCGTCGATGTTGGCCAGCGCGACGGTCAGGCCTTCCAGCACGTGCGCACGGGCACGCGCCTTGCGCAGCTCGAACACGGTGCGCCGGGTAACCACTTCGCGGCGGTGGCGAACGAACGCCTCGAGCATCTGCTTGAGGTTCATCAACTGCGGGCGGCCATCGACCAGCGCCACCATGTTGATGCCGAACACCGACTCCATCTGGGTCTGCTGGTAGAGGTTGTTCAACACAACTTCCGCCGACTCGCCGCGCTTGATCTCGATGAAGATGCGCATGCCGTCCTTGTCGGACTCATCGCGCAGCTCGCTGATGCCTTCGAGCTTCTTTTCCTTGACCAGCTCGGCGATCTTCTCGATCAACCGGGCCTTGTTCACCTGGTACGGGATCTCGGTGACGATGATCGATTCGCGGCCGTTGTCGGCCACTTCGACCTCGGCCTTGGCGCGGATGCGCACCCGGCCACGCCCGGTCCGGTAACCGGCCACGATGCCGGCGGTCCCGTTGATGATGCCCGCGGTCGGGAAGTCCGGGCCCGGGATGTACTCCATCAGGCCGTCGACGTCGATCTCGGGGTTGTCGATCAGCGCGATGCAGGCGTTGATCGACTCGGTCAGGTTGTGCGGCGGGATGTTGGTGGCCATGCCCACCGCGATACCGGCCGAACCGTTGACCAGCAGGTTCGGGAACCGGGTCGGCATGACCGTCGGCTCCAGTTCCTTTTCGTCGTAGTTGGGCTGGAAATCGACGGTTTCCTTGTCCAGGTCGGCCATCAGCTCATGGGTGAGCCGCGACATGCGCGCTTCGGTGTATCGCATCGCAGCGGCGGAGTCGCCGTCGACCGAACCGAAGTTACCCTGGCCATCGACCAGCATGTAGCGCAGCGAGAACGGCTGCGCCAGGCGCACCAGGGTGTCGTACACCGACTGGTCGCCATGCGGGTGGTACTTACCGATGACGTCACCGACGATACGCGCCGACTTGAAGTAAGGCTTGTTGGCGTGCGCGTTGAGTTCACTCATCGCAAACAGCACGCGACGATGCACCGGCTTGAGGCCATCGCGCGCATCCGGGAGTGCGCGGCCCACGATCACGCTCATCGCGTAGTCGAGGTAACTCTTGCGCATCTCGTCTTCCAGGTTGACCTGGATGATTTCCTTGGCGGTTTCTGCCATTCGGGTTCCGTTGTCTGGGTGCGGTCCAGTCCGCCGCGCCAGCCCTTTCGGGGCGGCCGCGTCGGAATCTCGATTAACCGTTGGATTCTACCACAACGGGCCGTTTTCCGCCGGCTTTTGCGGGGGTTTTACCGGCAAGAATCAGGAACTTACGCGGGCGTTGCGGGGTTCTGGGCACCCGGGGAGGAAACGCCCGGCCGGACCGCGCACCGTTCGGGGTGTGCGTGGAGCCGGCCAGCGGCCGGCACTACCGGGAATGGGCCAGCAATTGGCGCGGGGCCGGCGGCTCATGGCGCGCCGACCGGCAACCGGCATAACCCCGCATGCGGCGCAGCCGAAGGGGCTGCTCAGCCGAACGCGGCGCGCATGTTCGTCGAGTTCGGGCTCAGGATGACCCCGCGCTCGGTCACGATGGCATCGATCAGGCTGCCCGGGGTGACGTCGAACACCGGGTTCCAGGCGGCGATGCCCTCGGCCACGGTGCGCGTGCCCCCTACCCCGTACAGCTCGCCCGGGTCGCGCTGTTCGATCTCGATCTGGTCGCCGTCGGCGGTGTCCATGTCCACCGTGGAGGACGGCGCCACCACCATGAACTTGACCCCGTGGTGACGGGCGGCAATGGCCAGCTGGTAGGTGCCGATCTTGTTGGCGGTATCGCCGTTGGCACAGATCCGGTCGGCGCCGACGATCACCCACTGCACCGCGCCGGTCTTCATCAGGTGCGAGGCGGCCGAGTCGGCGATCAGGGTGGCGTCGATGCCGTCCTGCTGCAGCTCCCACACCGTCAGGCGCGCGCCCTGCAGCCACGGCCGGGTCTCGCCGGCGAAGACCTTGGCGATGCGGTGCTGGGCCATGCCGGCGCGGATCACGCCCAGCGCGGTGCCAAACCCGGCGGTGGCCAGCGAGCCGGTGTTGCAGTGGGTCAGCACGCCGCTGCCGGCCTCGATCAGGCCGGCACCGAGCGCGCCCATGTGGCGGTTGGCGGCCAGGTCTTCTTCGGCGATGGCCTGGGCTTCGTTGGCCAGCACCTGCCGCCAGTCCGCGCCGGCCGGGGCCAGTGCGCGACGCATGCGCGCCAGTGCCCAGGCCAGGTTGACCGCGGTCGGGCGCGAGGCATTGAGGCGCTGCAGCGCCGGTTCCAGCTTGGCCAGCGCCTGGGCGCCGTCATCGGCCTGCACGGTGCCTGCCGCCAGCACCACGCCCCACGCCGCGGCAATGCCGATCGCCGGCGCGCCGCGCACGGTCAGGGCGTGGATGGCTTCGGCCACCGCATCGCTGTCGCGGCATTCCACGTGCTCCACCACGAACGGCAGCTTGCGCTGGTCCAGCAGTTGCAGGGAATCGCCGGTCCACAGGATCGGGCGGATGTGGTCGTAACGGGCGTAGTCGATGTCGGTGGATGCGTTCATCGCATCATTGTAGCGGGGCGCCCGCGTACCGCCATCCCGCGGATCAGTTGACCTGGAACTCGGCCCGGCAGCCGTTGTCGACCCACACCCCGCGCGCGTCCCAGCCCCAGCCGCGACCTTCTTCGCAGGCGCTGCCGGACAACTGCTTGGACAGCCGCACCCCCTTGCTGATGGTGGCCCCGCAGAAGCGGCGCTGGCGCGACTTGGACTCGCATACGAGGGTGCGCGGCATGTCCAGGAAGCCCGAGCCATCGGTGGCGCCCACTTCGAAGTCGCCCTGGCAACCGCGCGTCACCCACACTTCATTGCGGCGCACGCCCCAGCTGTGGCCTTCGCGGCACGGCATCGACGACAACTGCCGCAGCAGGCGTACCGGCGCGCCCTGCAGCACTACCGGGCAGTTCTGCGGGCGTCCGTTGGATTCGCAGCGCAGTACGCGGCGCACTTTGCGATCACCGGTCTCGGCGCTGCTGCCGGCCACGCGGCTGCGGAACTCGGCACGGCAGCCCAGGGTCACCCACACACCGGAGCGGTCGGTACCCCATTCGGTGCCGCGGATGCAGCTGTTGTTGGACAACTGGCGGACCAGATCCACGCCATTGGCGACGGGCATGTCGCAGTGCACCCACTCCATGTCGCGCGACTGGCAGCGCACCACCTGGCCGGCATACCCGGTCTCGGCGGCACTGGCGGCAGTCACCGGCAGCACCGCGCTGCACAACACCAACGTCCACCACGTCCACGTCCAGCGTGGCGCGCTCCACAGCGGCAGGTCCGCAACGTCCAACAGCTTCATCAACACAGTCCCCGCCGCACATGAACGATCACATGACCAGCTTGGGTCATGCAGTGTGATCAGAGCATCATCATGCAGGCCGCGCAAGACACCCGTGCGTCGAAAAATGCCGCCAATGGCCTGCCTAACCGTTCAGGCATGCGCGAAGTCGATGGTCAGTACATCAGCAATCCGAAGGGTGCGGTTCAGCGCCATCAACAAGCGGTCAACGCCGACCGCCACGCCCGCGCAATCGGGGAGTCCGGGCAACGCTGCCAGCAGTGGTTCGTCCAGGGGCGGCAGCACGTCGCCCCGCGTACGACGGGTGGCCAGGTCGCGCTCGAAGCGCGCACGTTGTTCAGCTGCATCGTTCAGCTCGTGATAGCCGTTGGCCAGCTCCACCGCGCCCAGGTAGAGCTCGAAACGCTCGGCCAACGGTGGCCTGCCCGGCCGAACGCGCGCCAACGCCGCCTGGCTTGCCGGCCAGTCATGTACGACCGTCATCGTGTCGTCATCGAAGCCCGGTTGGATGCAGTGGGTCATCAACAGGTCCAGCCAGTCGTCGCGGGTAAGTCCGTCGGCGTCGATGCGGATGTCCGCCAGCGGGGCCTGCAACTGTTCCAGGCTCGCATCGAAGGGGTCAATCTCCAACGCCCGCTGGTAGAGGCCGCGATAGTCGATGACGCGCAGCGTGGCGGTGCGCTGCACCAGGCCCAGCGCGGCGCGGACCAGCGCGGCGGTTTCTTCGATCAGGCGATGATGGTCCCAACCGACCCGGTACCACTCCAGCAGGGTGAACTCGGGATTGTGGCGGCCACCGGCCTCGCCGTTGCGGAACACCCGGCCCAGTTCGTAGCAGTCGCCCACACCGGCGGCGAGCAGGCGTTTGAGCGGGTACTCGGGTGAGGTGCGCAGCCAGCGCTGCGCACTGCCGGCATCGACATGACCGCTGAAACGGGTGTGGAAGCTGTCGATGTTCGGTTCGGTGTTGCCGGCCGCCGACAGGATCGGGGTTTCCACTTCGAGCACGTCGCGTTCGGCGAAGAATGCGCGGATGAGCGCGTTGAGCGCGGCCCGCTGGCGCAGCGCGGCGATCATGCGCGCGCGTCCTTGAGCCGCTCGGCCAGCGGCAGGGTCAGCAGATCGCGGGTGTCATCGACGTAGCCGGTGGCCAGGTAAAGCCGCCGCGCCAGTTCGTTGTGGTGGTTCACTTCCAACCGCATGCGCTCCACGCCGCGCGCGTTGGCACGTTGCTCGAGCACGGCCAGGGCCTGCTTGCCACGGCCACGACCGCGCGCGGCATGGCTGAGATACAGCTCGTCCAGCAGCGCGAAATGACCGCCCTGCTCCAGGCTGAACCCCATCGCCAGCGCGGCATAGCCCACCACACTGCCGTCTTCGGACAGCCACAACAGCACTTCACCGTTGCGCGGGTCTTCCAGCAGGGCGGCCAGCGCGCGGCGCACGCGCGCATTGTCGAAGTCCAGTTTGTCCTCGGCGTAGAAAGCGCGCATCAATCCGATCAGCAGTTCGGTGTCGGCGACGGTGGCCACGCGGAAGTCCAGGGGTGCGGTCTGCATGCGGTCTCTCTCTCAGTGCTGTGCGAGGAAGGCGACCAGACGGTCTTCGTCCCACACATCGATGCCCAGTTCTTCGGCCTTGGTCAACTTGGATCCGGCTTCGGTGCCGGCCACCACGAAGGCGGTCTTCTTCGATACGCTGCCGGCGACCTTGGCGCCCAGCGCTTCCAACCGCGCCTTGGCCTCGTCACGGGTCATCTGCGAGAGCGTGCCGGTCAGCACCACGGTCTGCCCGTCGAGCGGGCCGGCGGCCTGTTCGGCCTGTTCCGGCGCGCGCGCCAGCAGCTGCTGGCGGTACTGCTCGGCCTTGAGCAGCATCGGACCATGGCCCTCGCGATCCAGCCAATCGGCAAGACCGAGGGCCACCTCGTTGGGCAGCCCGGCGGCGACGAAGCGGACCGGTTCGGCGTCCATCACCGCGGCGGCATCGGGCAGCATGCTGGCCAGCTTTTCAGCGCGCAGGCGGGTGATGCCGGGGATCTCGGCCTCGACCAGCAGTTGGGCGAAATCCAGTCCGTCACGCAACTTCGCCGACGGCGGATGGGTGTCGCCGATGCGCACCTGACCAACCTGCAGCAGGGCATCAATCGCCTCCTGGTTGCCGGGCTGTTCAAAGAAGTGGCCGAGCGAGCGCGCCACTTCGCCGCCGATATCCGGCACGCGCTTGAACAGCGGCCACGGCAGATGACGGATCAGCTCGAGATCGCCGAACCAAATCGCCAGTGCCTTGGCGGTGCTTTCGCCGACATGCTCGATGCCGAGCGCAAACAGCAGGCGCTCCAGCGTGGTGTCGCGGCTGGCGTCGATCGCAGCGATCAGCTTGTCGGCCCACTTGGTGGCGATCTTCTTCGTGTTCCAGGTGAACGCTGCCGGCATCGCCAGCGCACGCGCGCGCCAGCCCTCGTCATTGCCGTCCAGCTGCAGAATGCTGCGCAGGTAGTGGCCACTGCCTTCCGGCGGCAGGTGCAGGCCGATCTGCGCGGCCAGCGCGTCCGGCGATTCGGCATCGAGCACCAGCTTGAGCTGCAGCAGCTGGTCGCGGGTGATCCGGTACAGGTCGGCCACGCCGCGCACGATGCCGGCGTCGACCAGGGTTTCGATGTACTTGCCGCCGAGGCCGTCGATATCCATCGCGCGGCGTGAGGCGAAGTGCGCGATCGCTTCCTTGCGCTGCGCCGGGCAGCTCAACTCGCCCGAGCAGCGCCACGCGGCCGCATCCTCCTCGCGCACGATCTCCGAACCGCACACCGGGCAGTGGCTGGGCATGCGCCATGGCGTGGTGTCGGCCGGACGGCCGTCGGCGATCACGCTGACCACTTCGGGGATCACATCGCCCGCGCGGCGCACGATCACCGTGTCGCCCACGCGCACGTCCAGGCGCTCGATCTGGTCGGCGTTGTGCAGTGTGGCGTTGGACACGATCACCCCGGCTACCGCGACCGGGTTCAGACGCGCCACCGGGGTGGCCGCGCCGGTGCGGCCGATCTGGATTTCGATCGCCTCCACCGTGGTGGTCTGTTCCTGCGCGGGGAACTTGTGCGCGATCGCCCAGCGCGGTGCACGCGAGACGAAGCCCATCTGTTCCTGCCCCGCGCGATCGTCCAGCTTGTAGACCACGCCGTCGATATCGAAGGCCAGGCCGTCGCGGCGCTCGCCGATGTCGCGGTAGTACGCCAGCAGGCCGTCGCTGCCCTCCACCACCCTGCACAGGTCGCTGACCGGGAACCCCCACGCGCGCAGCTGCGCCAGCGTGGCCGAATGCGTGGGCGGCAGTTCACCGCCCTGCACTTCGCCGGTGCCATAGGCATAGAAGCTGAGCTTGCGCCGGGCGCTCATTTTCGGGTCGAGCTGGCGCAGCGAACCGGCCGCGGCGTTGCGCGGGTTGGCCAGCACCTTGCCGTCATGCAGGCGGGCCTGTGCGTTGTAGGCCTCGAAGTCGGCGCGAGCCATGTAGACCTCGCCGCGCACTTCCAGCACCTCGGGCCAGCCCTCGCCGGTAAGCACCTGTGGAATCACCGCGATCTGGCGCAGGTTGGCACTGACGTCCTCACCGGTCGCACCATCGCCACGGGTGGCGCCCTGCACGAAACGCCCATCCTCGTAACGCAGGCTGATCGCCAGGCCATCGAGCTTGGGTTCGGCGGAGAAGTACAGCGCATCGCGGCGCAGGCGCTCGCCGATGCGGCGCACGAAATCCTGCACCTCCTCATCGCTGAAGGCATTGCCCAGCGACAGCATCGGCACCGCATGGCGTACCTCGGCAAAACGTGAGGACGCCTTGCCGCCCACGCGCTGGGTCGGCGAATCGGCCTGGGCCACCTCCGGATGGGCCAGCTCCAGCGCTTCCAGCTCGCGCACCAGGCGGTCGTACTCCGCATCCGGGATCAGCTGCTCGTCGCGCTCGTGGTAGGCCTTGCCGGCGTCGTCGATCTGTCGGCGCAGCGCCTCGGCACGTTCAGCGGGGCTGGGGCTCATGCGGGAAGCATCCTGAAGGGGCAGTAGATTTTATGGCCTGCCGCCCCCGGCAGCCACCCTGGATGACGGCCCCGCACGCTTGCCGCCGCCGGGTAGCGGCGCTAGCGTGCGCGAAGTCCCTTCCCGCAGGTGCCGTGTGACCGTTCCCGCTCCTACCCGCCGCGCGTTCCTGCAACTGGCCGGCACCGGCCTGGCCCTGTCCGGGCTGGGTCTGTCCACGGCAGCCGCTGCCACCCCGCGCACCGCAGCGGCGGCCGGCCCGGTGCTGCTGAACTTCAACGAATGCCCGTATGGCCCGGCACCGGCGGCGCAGGCGGCCGCGCGCGACATCGTCGCTGGCAGCGGCCGTTACCTGTTTGCGCTGGCCAGCGAACTGCGCGATGTGTTTGCCCGGCAGGAAGGGCTGGGCAAGGACCAGGTGCGGCTGTATCCGGGTTCCAGCGAACCGCTGAATCGGGCGGCGATCCTGTGGACTTCGTCCAGCGCCGGCCTGGTGGTGGCCGACCCCACCTTCGAAGCGCTCGGCAACCTGGCCGCCGCGCGTGGTGCAACGGTGGCCAAGGTGCCGCTGCGCGACGACGGTGCCCACGACGTCCACGCGATGGCCGCCGCAGCAGCGCGGATCAACGCCGGGCTGCTGTACCTGTGCAACCCCAACAACCCGACCGGCTCGATCACCCCGGCGGCGGACATTGCCTGGCTGCTCGCCAACAAGCCCCGGCAGACCCGCGTGCTGGTCGACGAAGCCTACCTGCAGTACAGCGAGCAACGCTCGGTGATCGGCCAGGTGATGCAGCGCGACGATGTCATCGTGCTGCGTACCTTCTCCAAGTTGTACGGCATGGCGGGGCTGCGCCTGGGCGTGGCCGCCGCGCACCCGGACCGGTTGCAGGAACTGGCCAGCCTGGGCGACAACCCGCTGCCGGTGACCGCGCTGGCGGCCGGTCTGGCAAGCCTGCGCGCGCCGACGCTGGTGGCCGAACGCAAGGCCGAGAACGCGCGCGCGCGCCGCGCCACGATCGAGTGGCTGGGCGCGCGCGGTTTCAGTTGCGTGCCGTCCGAAGCGAATTGTTTCGTGGTCGATGTAAAGCGCGACGGCACCGCGTTCACCGCCGCGATGGCCGAACGCGGCGTGGTCATCGGCCGCAGCTGGCCGATCTGGTCGCAGCGGGTGCGGGTGACGGTGGGCACCGAGGGTGAGATGGCGCGGTTCCGCGAAGCGTTCGCGGCGGCGGTGGGCGCTTCGTCCTGACGGTAGACGCAGCCGAGCATGGCTCGGCTCTACCTCGGGGCGTGCCGCAGGTAGAGCCGAGCCATGCTCGGCTGATCGCTCCGCCGCGACGCCCCATCCACGGGTAGAGCCGAGCCATGCTCGGCTGATCGCCATACGACATCGCACAGATGTCCGACAACAGATCGGGCACCAGGCCGATCAACGCGCGGCTGCCAAACGGGCAACGTGTGGCGATGACCAGCCCTCGACTGCAGATTGGACGCCACTCTGAAATCGCCCAGGTCTATGCGGTCACCACCGTGACGCTGGGTAGAGCGCCACTTTTCAAAGAACCCGACAACGCCGCGGTCATCATCGATGCCCTGCGATTTGTCGACGCAACGAAACGCACGTGTTCACTGGCGTGGGTGGTGATGCCGGACCATGTGCACTGGATGTTCCAGTTACGCAGCGGGACGCTTGCCGCCTGTATGCAGATGTTCAAATCCCGCAGCGGCCGTCTGCTGAACCAACGGCTCGGACGCGGGGCGCCGCTGTGGCAGCCAGGGTACTTCGACCACGCGGTGCGGTGCGATGAATCGCTCCGTCGGCAGGCGGTTTATATCGCTGCCAATCCAGTTCGAGCGGGACTGGTCGGCAGATTGGGGGAATACCCCCATGCATGGTGCCGCTGGCCATTGCAGGAATGAGCTGGACAATCAGCCGAGCATGGCTCGGCTCTACCGTCCGCCGCCCCTTCCCGGGGTAGAGCCGAGCCATGCTCGGCTGCACCACCGTCCGTCGTTGCACGTCGCCGCCCTTTCCCGCGGTAGAGCCGAGCCACGCTCGGCTGCACCACCGTCCGTCGTTGCGCGCCGCCGCCTTTCCCGGGGTAGAGCCGAGCCATGCTCGGCTGCACCACACCCGGCCCGCCTTACCAGCGCGGTGCCTTGGTCAGCGGCGGGGCCTGGTGCTGGCGGTCGTAGGCGCGCAGTTCGTCGCGGATGTGCGCGACACGCTGGCGGCCGAGCGTGGCGCGGCTGTCATCGAGCACCACGCCGTCCAGCAGTTCGCCCATGCGTTGCACGGTCGGCAGCATCTTTTCCCAGGCGTCCAGCGCGGTCAACGGCGCCGGCAGGGTCAGGAAGAAGGCGATCGCCGGGGTTTCCATCTCGCGGATGTTGGCCATGTCGAAGCTGCCCGGCTTCATGATGCTGGCCATGGAGAAGATCGGGCCGCGCTCGGGATGGCCTTCGACCAGGCGGTGAAACACGTTCATGTGGCCAAACACCAGGCCGGTCTTTTCCGCTGCCACCACGATATCTTCGCCGCGCAACTGTTCGCCGGCGCGGGCGGCCACGAACAACGACACGATCTTGTCGAAATCCTGGTTGGCGCGCTTGCCCAGATCGCTGGCGGCGGCGCCATCGACATCCGGCAGCCCCAGTTCGGCCTGGGTCACGCCATCTTCGCCGACGCCGCCGACGGTGCCGGACTCGCCGGTGTCGCCGTCACCCAGGCTGGGCTCACGGCGCTGGCCGGTGCTGCCCTCGGGCGCATCGACGCGGCGGCCCTGGGATTTTTTCTTGGGTCGGCCAAACAGGAAGATCGCAGCGATCAACAGCAGGCCGGCGGCCAGGATGCCGATGCGGAGCAGTGCCATGTCGGACATTCGGGGGGTCTCCGGCTAAATACGTTCAGATAAGCATGGCACGTCAGGCGGCGCCCGCCAATCGTGCGGCTTCTTCAAGGTCCACGCTGACCAGGCGACTGACGCCCGGTTCACGCATGGTCACGCCCGACAACTGGTGCGCCGCTTCCATCGTGGCCTTGTTGTGACTGACAAACAGGAACTGCACTTTCTCGCTCATCTCCTTGACCATATTGGCCAGGCGGCCGACGTTGGCTTCGTCCAGCGGCGCGTCCACTTCGTCCAGCAGGCAGAACGGCGCCGGGTTGAGCTGGAAAATCGCAAACACCAGCGCCACCGCGGTCATCGCCTTTTCGCCACCGGACAGCAACGAGATACTCGACACGCGCTTGCCCGGCGGGCGCGCCATGATGGCCACACCGGTGTCGAGAAGGTCTTCACCGGTCAACTCCAGATAGGCGTGGCCGCCGCCGAACAGACGCGGATAGAGCTGCTGCACGCCGGCATTGACACGGTCGAAGGTGTCCTTGAAGCGGCCACGGGTTTCGCGGTCGATCTTGCGGATGGCGTCTTCCAGCGTTTCCAGCGCGGTGGTCAGGTCGGTGTTCTGCGCATCCAGGTAGTCCGAACGCTGCGCGGCTTCGCCGTACTCCTGGATCGCCGCCAGGTTGACCGGCTCGAGCCGGCGCATGCGCCCGTCGATCTGATGCACGGCCTGCTCCCACTCGGTGGTGCGGGCGTCGTCGGGCAGGCTGTTGATGACGTCCTGCAGCACGAAACCGGCCTTTTCCACCGATGCGGTGAGCTGATCGGCACTGAGCACCAGCGCCTGCTGGTCCAGTTTGCGCTGGGAAATGCGCTCACGCTGGGCCAACGCCTGTTCGTCGCGCTGGTGGCGGGTCTGCTCGAACGTGCGCAGCTCGGCGTCGATGCCGTCAAGCATGGTGCGCGCTTCGGCCAGCACACGATCGGCACGCACGCGCTCGCCGAGCGCGTTCTGGTGTTGGGCTTCCAGCGCCTGCACCGGTGAATCGCCGTCATCGAGCTGCGAATGCAGTTCGCCCAGGCGCGAATCGAGCTGCCCGCGCTGGGTGCTCATCCGCTCCAGCGCCTGGCTCAACGCACTGACCTGAGTGCGCTGCGATTCCAGCGTCAGCGCCAGCGAGTGCGCACTGTCGCGCACGTTGCGGGCCGCATCACGGGCCTGGTCGCGCGCGTCGGTGAACTGGCGGCGCTCGGCCTCCAGCGCGTGCCGCACCGATTCCAGATCGCCCATACTGCTGACCGCATCATCCAGTCGCGAGCGCGCTTCGCGCACCTGTTCGCGGCCGGCGTCGAGGGTTTCCAGCAACTGCGAGAGTTCGCCTTCGATGCGATCGATGCGGGTACGCGCGGCCTCGACCTTGCCCTGCTGGCTCTGCAACTGGCCACCCAGTTCGGAGACGCTGCGGTGGGCCAGGTAAAGCTGGCGCTGCGCGTCTTCGCGCTGCTGTTCGCCGGCCAGCAGCTGGTCACGGAAGCCGGCCAGACGCTCTTCCAGTTCGGCTTCGCGCTCCTGCAGGGTATCGATCTGCTCACGCAGGGTGACGATCTCGCGTTCGCGCAGCAGCGCGCCCTGCTTGGCCGCGCCGGAGCGCGAGACGCGCACCCAGCCTTCGCCCAGACGTTCGCCACTGCGGGTAATGACCGAGTCGCCCTCGCCCAGCGTGGCCTGCAACGCACGCGCCTGGTCGAGGTCGTCGGCAGCGTGCAGGCGCGCCAGCAGACGGCGGATCGCGGTCGGCCCCTGCACCTTGGCGGCCAGCGAGGTCGGTGCGACCTGCAAGGCGTCCTGCGCATCGGAGACCAGCGCGATGCGCCCCTCACCGAGTTCGGCCAGTTCGCCGACCAGGCGCTCGGGCGCATCGACCAGCACGCCTTCGATCAGCTGGCCAAGCGCGCTCTCCACCGCGTTTTCCCACCCGCTTTCAACGCTCAGCCGCTCGCCGACGCGTGCGCCGGAGTCCAGTCCGCGTGCCTTCAGCCATGCCACCGCCGCGCCCTGCTCCTGCCCGAGTGCGGCCTGCTGCAGGGTTTCCAGCGAGGACAGGCGACCACGTGCGGCCTGCGTCTGCTTGCGGATGTCGGCCAGTTCGGACTGGCCGCTGCGCTGGCGGTCCTGCAGGCCGGCGACGGCGTGCTTGCGTTCTTCGACCTGCTCGTTGAGGCCGTCCAGCGAGGTTTTCTGGGTTTCGTGCTGAAGCTGCAGTTCTTCGAACACCTGCGCCAGCGCATCCAGGTCCAGCCCGGCGCGTTCGGCGACCAGCGCTTCGCGGCGGCGATCGGCTTCGAGCACCTGGCGGTCGAGGTAGTCCACGCGGGTGCGTTCGACTTCGCCGGCACGCGAGGCCTCGGAGGTACTGCGGGTGTGGGCCTCCCAGCGCGCCTGCCAGTCGGCCAGACGGGCCTCGGCGTCGCGCAGGGCTTCCTGCTTGATTTCGTTTTCTTCCTGCAGCTGTTCGAGTTGGGGCTCGGCCAGTTCCACCGACTCGCGCAGCACCTGCAGCTTGGCTTCATCGCCGCTGATGTGGTGGCCCAGTTCGGCCAGCGCCTGCTGGGTTTCGTCGCGGGCCTTGTGCAGGCGCTGGGACATCTCGCGCTGGTGCTGGATCTGCTGTTCGAGCCGGGCCAGGGTGCTGCCGACCTGGTAGACCTCGGCCTGGGCGGTACTGAGCGCGTCGGACGCTTCTTCGCGGCGGACGCGGCTGGTTTCGATGCGGGCTTCGGCGTCGCGCTGTTCGGCGATCAGCTGCTGCAGGCGGGTTTCTTCCTGCGAGAGCGCTTCGCGCAGGCCGCCCAGGCGTTTGTCCAGGCCACGGAATTCAAGCGCCTTCCACTCGGCATCCTTGACCTTGCGCTCTTCCTGCAGGGCCTGGTACTGCTCGGCCTGGCGCGCCTGGCGCTTGAGGTGTTCAAGCTGCTTGCCGATTTCTTCGCGCAGGTCGTTGAGGCGGTCGAGGTTCTCGCGGGTGTGGCGGATGCGGGTCTCGGTTTCCTTGCGGCGTTCCTTGTACTTGGAGATGCCGGCGGCTTCTTCCAGGTAGACGCGCAGGTCTTCGGGTCGGGCTTCGATGATCTGGCTGATCATGCCCTGTTCGATGATGGAGTAGCTGCGCGGGCCGAGGCCGGTACCGAGGAACAGGTCGGTGATGTCGCGGCGGCGGCATTTGGTGCCGTTGAGATAATAGTTGCTGCTGCCGTCGCGGCTGACCTGGCGCTTGACCGATATCTCGTTGAACGAGGCGTACTCGCCGGTGATGGTGTGGTCGGTGTTGTCGAAAATGAGTTCGACGGTCGCCTGGGAGACGGGCTTGCGCGCGGAGGAGCCGGAGAAGATGACGTCGGTGAGCGAGTCGCCGCGCAGGCGGCTGGCCGAGCTTTCGCCCATGACCCAGCGCACGGCGTCGATGATGTTGGACTTGCCACAGCCATTGGGGCCCACCACGCCGGTCATGTTGGTCGGCAGGTGCAGGGTGGTCGGGTCGACGAAGGATTTGAAACCGGACAGCTTGATCGTGGACAGACGCATGGCGTGGTTGGTTTCCGGGGCAAGGGCCTGAAGCGACCCCCGCCAGGGTGGATGTCGGGGCGATTCCCACCCTCAAGCCATTGATGTTGCAGGGTTTCAATGGCCCCAAGGGCGACGCGATAGCCTGAGTATAACGGGGGCGGTGTTTGGTGGGGGTGGGGTGGTTTTTAGAGGCGTAAAGGCTTTGAAGCCTTAGAGCCGAAGCCAAAGCCGAAGCCAAAGCCAAAGCCAAAGCATGGTTACTGGCTTCTGCCGATTGCGGGGCGGTATGGGTGGGGGCGCGGGACACGCCGTGAACCCATCCATGGCGCCCGACGGTCCCGCGCCCCCACCCATACCACCCCGCCGATAGAAGGCTGGTGGCCATGGGAACGGCAGAGCCAAGCGCGCATGCGTCTTGCGACCCTGTGAGAGCAATTTGGGAGGTAAGGAGGTAAAGAGCTAAGGAGCTAAGGAGCTAAGGGGGTAAGGGGGTAAGGGGGTAGGAAGGTAAGGGGGAAGTAGAGAAAGGAGGGAAATAGAGAAAGGAGCAGGTGTAGAGCCACGCCATGCGTGGCTGCCGTTGCCCTTCCCTCAACCCCCTCCCCTCTTTCCCCACCCCACATTCCAAATTCCCACCACCCCGCCCCTGCCTTTGCCCCTGCCTTTGCCCCCGACCCTGCCCTTGCCCCACCCCACCCCAACCGCCCGCACCGATATCCCCTGAAGAGGGTGGCGGGTAGCCTTGGCCGGGACCGTCGGGCGCCATGGATGGCGCCCGCGAGCCCCCATGGATGGGTTTACGGCGTGTCCCGGCCAAGGCTACCCGCCACCCTCCTCCAGGAAAGCAAAAGCGCCGGCCGTTGCAGTGGCCGTTGCAATGGCCGTTGCCGTTGCCGTTAGCTTCTAAAAAAAAACCAACCACCCCACAAAACAAAAACGGGCACCCTCGCGGGCACCCGTTTCTGTAACGCCCGCCTTTCGGCAGGAATCAGGCCTTTTCGGCTTCCACAACCACCTTGACGGTGGTTTCGACGTCGGCGTGCAGGTGAACAGTCACCTCGTACTCGCCCACGTTGCGGAAGGCGCCTTCGCCCAGGATCACTTCGCTCTTTTCCAGCGGCAGGCCGGCAGCGGTGAAGGCTTCGGCGATATCGCGCGGGCCGACCGAACCGTACAGCTTGCCTTCGGTCGAAGCGTTGGCACCGATCGTGACGCTCTTGCCTTCCAGCTTCGCCTTGCGGGCTTCGGCGTCAGCGTGGATCGACTGGGCCTTGGCTTCGTAATCGGCGCGCTTGGCTTCGAACTCGGCCACGTTGGTCGCGGTGGCCGGAACGGCCTTGCCGGTCGGGACGAGGAAGTTGCGGCCGTAGCCCGGCTTCACGTCGACCAGATCGCCCAGACCGCCGAGGTTGGTGACCTTCTGAAGAAGAATCAGCTTCATGGTGTAGCTCCAAAAATGTATTCGTTAGCGAGGCAAGGCCCCGCAGCGATGGCTGTCCGAATATCCGAACGGCAGACCTGGAAACCGCCCGACGCTTCGCAGCGCGGGCGGCCAGATCCGCGAAAGCGGCGACCGAAGCCGCCGGCTTTCATCAGACGTCGTGGTTGTCGGTGTACGGAATCAGGGCCAGGAAACGGGCGCGCTTGACGGCCGTTGCCAGCTGGCGCTGGTACTTCGACTTGGTACCGGTGACGCGGCTCGGCACGATCTTGCCGTTCTCGGTCAGGTACTGGCGCAGGGTGTTGAGATCCTTGTAATCGATCTCCTTGACACCTTCGGCCGTGAACTTGCAGAACTTGCGGCGACGGAAGAACTTGGACATGTCAGTGCTCCTTAAGCGGCCGAAGCGGCGTCTTCGCCGGCATCGGTGTCAGCGGCGGGGGGGGGTTCACCTTCTTCGTCATCACGACGACGACGCTCGCCACGCTCGGGCTTCTCGCCCTTCTCGTCCTTGCTCTTCATGATCAGCGACTGCTCGGTGTCAGCTTCGTCACGCTTGATGACGAGGTTGCGCAGCACGGCGTCGTTGAAGCGGAAGCTTTCCACCAGCTCGCTCAGCACGGCCTGGTCGCACTCGATGTTGAGCATGACGTAATGGGCCTTCACCAGGTTCTGGATCGGGTAGGCCAGCTGACGACGGCCCCAGTCTTCCAGACGGTGGATGGTGCCGCTGCCGTTCTCGACCAGCGCCTTGTAGCGCTCGATCATGGCCGGGACCTGTTCGCTCTGGTCCGGATGGACCAGGAACACGACTTCGTAATGACGACTCATGTGTTTTTACCTTTCGGATGTGGCCCGTTGAGGGCCGGACAGCCCCCCGCAGGTGAACGCGGTGGGGCAAGGGTCCTGCCCGAAATCAGGCAGGAAGCCGCAAAGTATGGCAGCGCAAGCCCCAACAGGCAAGCCGCAGCGGGCCAGGCAGCCCGGCGGCGGTCAGGCTCAGGCCTTGTCGGCCTCGGTGGTGAAGCTCTCGCCGCAGCCGCATTCGGCGGTCGCGTTCGGGTTCCTGAACGTGAACGTCTCGCTCAGGCCGTGCTTGCCGAAGTCGATCTCGGTGCCATCGACCAGGCCCAGGCTGTCGGCATCCACGTAGATACGCACCCCGTCCTGCTCGAACACGGTGTCGCCCTGGCGCTCGTCGCGGGCCAGATCGGTGATGTGACCCCAGCCCGAGCAACCGGTCCGGGTCACGCCGAAACGCAGGCCCAGCGCGCCGGGGGTCTGCTCGACGAACTTCTGCACACGGGCAAAGGCAACAGGGGTAAGGCTTACGGCCATGACAGGCAACTCCAGCGGATCGTGATCATTATAGAGGGTATGGCGCGGCCCGGCTTCGACGGCCGTCGCTGCGGTTCACATGGCGCGCAGCCCCGGAGAGCGCGCGAAAAATGCCTCGCAAGCCGAACACCGCACCCGTTAAACTCCGTGTTCAGAGATCGAGTCGATCAACAGAGGATTCAAGTCATGACGGTGGTCAGCGTTGAACATGCGCTTGCCGGGAAAATCCCGGAAGGCGGCGAGGCAACCGTACGCGGTTGGGTACGGACGGTGCGCGGCTCGGCGGCGCTGGCCTTCGTCAATGTCACCGATGGCTCCTGCTTCGCCCCCATCCAGGTGGTGGCCAATGACACCCTGGGCAACTTCGACGACATCAAGAGCCTGACCCCGGGCTGCTCGGTGATCGCCCGCGGCACCCTGGTCAAGTCCCAGGGCAAGGGCCAGTCGTTCGAAATCCAGGCCCACGACATCGAGATCGTCGGCCTGGTCGAAGATCCGCTGACCTACCCGATCCAGCCCAAGCCGATGAGCGCGGAGTTCCTGCGTGAAGTAGCGCACCTGCGCCCGCGCACCAACCTGTTCGGCGCGGTCACCCGCATCCGCAACTGCCTGTCCCAGGCCGTGCACCGGTTCTTCCACCAGAACGGGTTCAACTGGATCAGCACCCCGATCATCACCACCTCCGATGCCGAAGGCGCCGGCCAGATGTTCCGGGTCTCGACCCTGGACATGGCCAACCTGCCGCGGAACGAGAAGGGCGAGGTCGATTTCAGCCGTGACTTCTTCGGCAAGGAAACCTTCCTGACCGTGTCCGGCCAGCTCAACGTCGAGGCGTACTGCCTGGCCCTGAGCAAGGTCTACACGTTCGGCCCGACCTTCCGCGCCGAAAACTCCAACACCACCCGCCACCTGGCGGAGTTCTGGATGATCGAGCCGGAAATCGCCTTCGCCGACCTGGCCGAAGACGCGCGCCTGGCCGAGCAGTTCCTGAAATACCTGTTCCGCGCGGTGCTGGACGAGCGCGGCGACGACCTGGCGTTCCTGGCCGAGCGCGTGGACAAGAACGCGATCACCAAGCTGGAAGGCTTCATCAACGCCCCGTTCGAGCAGATCGACTACACCGAAGCGGTGAAGCTGCTGCAGAAGGCCGACAAGAAGTTCGACTTCCCGGTCGAATGGGGCCTGGACCTGCAGACCGAGCACGAGCGCTGGCTGACCGAGGAACACATCGGCCGCCCGGTGGTGGTGACCAACTACCCCGAGCACATCAAGGCGTTCTACATGCGCCTGAACGATGACGGCAAGACCGTCGCAGCGATGGATGTGCTGGCCCCGGGCATCGGCGAGATCATCGGCGGCAGCCAGCGCGAAGAGCGCCTGGACGTGCTCGACGCGCGGATGGCGCAGTTCGGCCTGGATCGCGAGCACTACAGCTGGTACCGCGATTTCCGCCGCTACGGGTCGGTGCCGCATGCCGGTTTCGGCCTGGGCTTCGAGCGCCTGGTGGTGTACGTGTGCGGGCTGGGCAACATCCGCGACGCCATCCCCTACCCGCGCGCGCCGGGCAGCGCCGAGTTCTGATCCCCCCCACGGAGGCACCGAGCCCATGACCCTGTTCTTCGCGCTGTGTTTCGTCGGCGTGGCGATCGCCGGGTTCAGTGCCTTCGTGATCTTCTGGCCGCTGACCCTGATCCACATCCGCGACCGCCATCCGCTGCTGGCGCAACGCTTCGGCAACGGCGCGTTCCTGCGCCCGGATGCGCTGCGCTGGCTGCTTGGGCGCGATTACCGGCAAACCCCCGACCGGGCGCTGTCCGGGCTGGCCACGCCTGCCTGGGTATCGCTGCTGACCCTGCTGGCCGGACTGGGCATGGCTGCCCTGCTCTGGCTGCTTTCGATGGTATTGATATGAACGACACCCCCTCACACCGCGACGAATGGTTCCTGGCCAGCCTGGGCAACACGCTTATCTGGGCGCGCCTGCGGATCCGCCCGGCCGGCACCGCCGAAGTCCTCGACAGCGACGGCAACACGCTCAGCTACGACAGCGAAGACACCGCGCGGTCGCAGTTGTTCGATGCCGAGTTCGTGTCCTATGACGGCCTGGACGAGGAAGACGCGCTGATCCGCGGTTTCTCGCTGCATGAAGTGCAGCCGCCGCAGGGCGCCAGCGATGCCGAGCTGCACGGCCGCATGGTGCAGAGCCTGGGCGCCCGCGCGTAACCGGCGATGTTCATCCCTTCCGCCTTCGCCGAGACCGACCTGATCTGGCTGGACCGGCTGCTGGCGCGTGATGCGTTTGTCACGCTGGTCACCACCGACGCCGACGGTCTGCCGCAGGCCACCCGGATGCCGGTGCTGTACCGGCGCGACGCCGATGGCATCCTGATCGAAGGCCACTGGGCCAAGCCGAACCCGCAGGCAGGCCATGCCGGCCCCGCCTTGATGCTGGTGCACGGTCCCCACGCGTATGTGTCGCCGGGCTGGTATCCGGACAACGCCGTCAGGAACGGCGTTGGACAGCCAAAGGCTGGCCCGCAGGGTGAGCCCCAGGGACGGGGCGAACACAAGGTCGCGCAGGCGCGTGTGCCGACCTGGAACTACGCCGCTGCGGAACTGCGCGGCGTGCTGGAGCCGGTGACCGACGATGATGCGCTGATCGCCATGCTGGACGGCCTGAGCGCGCACTATGAAGCGCAGGTCGGCGGCGACTGGGACCTGCTGCCGATCGAGCCGCGCCAGCAGCGCATGCTCGGCGGCATCGTCGGGTTCCGTTTCCGCCCGGCGCAGGTGCAGATCAAACTCAAGCTCAGCCAGAACCATCCCGAGGCCAACCAGCACAGCGTGATCGACGCGCTGTCGGCGCTGGACGCCCCGGCTTCCCGCGAGCTGGCGCAGTGGATGCGCTGGCGCCGCGACGGCGACACCGCCGGTTGATTCTCCCCGCTTCCCGCGACGCCGCGGCCAGGCTGGCCGCGCCTTGCCCCCACCTTACGTCAGGGACACCTGCCCCATGAAAGACATCCACAAGCTGCTGCAGAACAACCGCGAATGGGCGGACCGGATCGAGAAAGAAGACCCGGAATTCTTCCACCAGTTGGCCAAGCAGCAGCACCCGGAATACCTGTGGATCGGCTGCTCCGACTCGCGCGTGCCGGCCAACCAGATCATCGGCATGGCACCGGGCGAGGTGTTCGTGCACCGCAACGTGGCCAACGTGGTGGTGCACACCGACCTCAACTGCCTGAGCGTGATCCAGTACGCGGTGGACCAGCTGAAGGTGAAGCACATCCTGATCGTGGGCCACTACGGCTGCGGTGGCGTGCACGCCAGCCTGCACAACACCCGCGTGGGCCTGGCCGACAACTGGCTGCGGCACGTGGGCGATGTGGCGCAGAAGCACGCCTCGATCATGGATGCGATCGAGGACCCGGCGCTGAAGCACGCACGCCTGTGCGAGTTGAACGTGATCGAGCAGGTGGTCAATGCCTGCCGCTCGACGATCGTGCAGGATGCCTGGGCGCGTGGCCAGAAGCTGATGGTGCACGGCTGGGTCTACAGCCTGAAGGACGGCCGGGTGCGCGAGATGGGCATCGACGTGGGTGCACCGGAAGACCTGCAACCGGCCTACGAAAAGGCCCTGGCCCACGTGCCGCGCCGCGGTCGGCGCGACTGACGCGTCTCTCTACGGAATCCCCATCATGCTCGCTTCCCCCATCAACCTGCTGGCCTGGATCGAGGAACACCGGCATCTGTTGAAGCCGCCGGTGGGCAACAAGATGATCGAGAACGGGGACTTCATCGTGATGGTGGTGGGCGGGCCGAACAGCCGCACCGACTACCACTACGACGAGGGTCCGGAGTGGTTCTACCAGCTCGAAGGCGAGATGACGCTGAAGGTGCAGGAAGACGGTGCGGTGCGCGACATCCCGATCCGCGCGGGCGAGATCTTCCTGCTGCCGGGCAAGGTGCCCCATTCGCCCCGCCGCCCGGCTGGCGGCGTGGGGCTGGTGGTGGAGCGCAAGCGCCTGGCGCATGAGCGCGATGGGCTGCTGTGGTTCTGCGAGCGCTGCAACCACAAGCTGTACGAAGAGTATTTCGCGCTGGAGAACATCGAAACGGATCTGCCGAAGGTGTTTGCGCGGTATCAGGCCTCGGTGGAGATGCGCACCTGCGAGGCGTGCGGACATGTGGATCCGTTGCCGGGTGGTACCGGGGCTGTTGAAGGCTGAGAGCTCGAAGGCGGACAGCAGCATGTGCGCGCGCACTCCGGGCGAGGCTGGTATGGGAGGGTTTGCGCGCATGCAGAAGAGCCGGCGGATTCGATCTTTTAGCGACTGCTGATGCCCGTTCCTCATTCGATGACAGCATGATCTGTGAAGGAAGAGCAGCCGAGCATGGCTCGGCTCTACCGAGGCCATCGCAATCATCCAGGTGGGATCGATCCTCTAACGACTGCTGATGGCCCTTCCTCGTTCGATGCCAGCATGACCTGTGAAGGAAGAGCAGCCGAGCATGGCTCGGCTCTACCCAGGCGTTTGCCGGCGCTCCAGGCATTTCCAGACATTCCACGCATTTCGGGCATTTGCGGCATTCCCAGCGTTTCCCGGCGTTTCCCCGGCGTTTCCCATGCGCGCCGACCCACTGTCGGGGCGTGGTGCGGGTGGGTTGCCGGGACCGTGTGTTGCCATGGATGGCAACACCGAGCCCCCAAGGACGGGTTTACGGC
>NZ_JALJRW010000020.1 GCF_024519465.1 Stenotrophomonas sp. Ste86
TGCCCTTTCCGGCGAATGTCCTCCGGCGTCGGCCTGCGGCCGCCCCCTCCCCCTTGATTTCGCCTCCAAGGGCATGGGAGCCCAGCGCCCGACCCACCGACCAGCGTCAAAACGCCTGGCTTCTATCTGATTACCGCAAGCCGAGCCCCTTAGCGGCCGGTAGGGTCCTGGGCAAAATAAAGGAGGAGGCCGCAACGCGGCCGGGGGACATTTGCGCCAGGGGCCTACCGGCTGCTAAGGGGCCCTCACGCTCGCGACAGACCTGAGCGGAGACAACATCAGACCCAGATGGGCCCTGGACTACACAGTCACACACGTATCGCCGTGCGCCATTTGCGACTGCCCTTGCAACAAGACGCTCCCCTCAGATGGGAGAAGAACTTTCCAGTCTGCCGGTTGGAGCTATCCATCGGCCTGGCGCGCAGAGCCACGCCAGGCGCGGCTGCGCTCTGTTGCGACATCGTGCCGAGCTGCACGCGGCAACCACGCATGGCGTGGATCCACCCACTTGGGCAACCCTTCATTTCCTGCTGCCCTTGCCGCTACCTCCAAGGACCTCATGCCGCGCTGTTCGTGGCGCACAACCGACGGATCGATACGCATGCAGACGGGCACCAGCGACAGCACTTCCGATACCACCCTCCAGGCCCCGACCGGCGTCAGCCTGCCGCCGGTGGATGTGCTGCTCGACGATCATGGCGCTGGCGATGCGCCCGACGCCGACACCCCCGCACCCGGCGCGATCCGCTACCGGCTGCCGCTGGTGGCCGTGCCGGACAACGTGCTGTTGAAGGCCGCGGTGCAGAAGCTGGTCGAGCAGAAAGCCCAGCTCGACGTGCTGGCACGCAACCCGGCCCTGGCCGGCCTGCTGCCGGCCGACTGGCAGGGCAGCGGTGTGCGCGCGGTGGACCTGCAGGGCTTCGTGCTGTCGGTGCTGCCCTTCCTGCAGAACGCGGCCAAGGCCGAAACCGCACCGGCACGCCTGCCGCTCAAGCACGTACTGGGCGATGCCGGGCGCTGGGACAGCGGCGACGTGGACGAGCCCAAGTCCCTGGCGTTCTTCCTGGCCAGCGACGACCGCGCCAGTGCCGGGGCCAAGGACCCGGCCGAAGCCTACCTGGTTGCCGCGCTGGGCCTGGCCTGGGCACACGAGGGGCGCACCCGCCCGGGTTTCCTGCGGCAGATGGGCTACGACAGCATGGCAGCGCGCGTGCACCTGCTGCCGTATCCCGAACCGGGCCAGCTGGCCCTGTATGGCGTGGTCGCCAACGGCGTCAGCCAGCTCTGGTGCGTGCTCGACCGGCGCAAGCTGCGGCCGCTGCTGGCGCAGTGGATCAGCGTGCCGGTGTTGACCGCCTACGGCGTGAGCGCGCCGGGCACGTGGCCGACGTCGTTCCCGCCGGTCGAAGAAGTGGCGCAGATGCTGGCCACCGCGCGTACCGGCAAGGGCCCGGTGGAAGTCGACCTGACCCGGGTCGCCGCCAAGGTCCAGCAGGACGCCTCGGCCGAAACGTGGATGCCGGTCAGTCTGCTTCAGGTGGGTACGTGGGCGCCGCGCTGGGGCTACTTCATGGCCACCTTCATCGGCCTGCCCTCGGCGCTGCTGGTGCTGGCCGCGCTGGCCCTGCCCAATGCGATAGAAGCGGCCGTGGTGGCCGCCTCGTTGGCCTTTGCCGGTGGCGCCATCGGCGCGTTGGCCGCGCCGTGGGTGCATGCCCGGCGCAAGCACCTGAGTTGACCCGCAACGCCCCAGCGGCGTTGCCTGCCCTCAGCCCTGGTCCATCTTCTGCAGACCTTCCCCGGCCAGGCGCAGGATCAGCGCCTCCAGCATCTGTTCCTCCTCTTCGCTGAGCACGGACATCAGCTTGCGGGTGATCTCGATCACCAGCGGGGCGATGGTCTCGTACACCTCGAACCCGGCCGCCGACAGCGCCAGTACCGAGCGACGGCGGTCGTCGCCATGGGTTTCACGCTTGATGAAGCCACGCTCGAGCAGTCTGGCCACGGCCCGGCTCACGGCCACCTTGTCCATCGCCGTGCGGTCGGAAACCTCGCTGGCCGATGAGCCCGGGTACAACGCCAGGATGGTGATGACCCGCCATTCCGGGATCGCCAGACCATAACGGTCCCCATACAGCTTGGCGATATTGCCGCTGACCCGGTTGGACAGCACGCTCAGCCGGTAGGGCAGGAACTGCTCCAGGTCGAGCAGGGCGTGCGAGGCGCGGATGCTGTGGCTGCTGGGATCGGGCGGGCTCATGCTGCGGTGCACCTTGATGGTGGTTTCATGTGAAACTATAACCTACGTTCCGGACACCGCATTCTCGCGGGTCTGCCGCCCCACCGCACCTGGTTTTTTCCGATGCGGACTTGCTTTGGAGCCACATCATGAGCAGCCAACTGAGCACCGCGTCCCACGCACCCGATCCGGGCATGCAGGTCACCACCTTCGAAAACCCGATGGGCATCGACGGTTTCGAGTTCGTCGAGTTCGCCGCGCCGGCCGGCCGTGGCGCCGAACTGCACGCCTACTTCCGCAAGATGGGCTTCACCGCGGTACTGCGCCACAAGCAGCGCGCGATCACCGTGTACCGCCAGGGCGACGTCAATTTCCTGGTCAATGAAGAACCCGATTCGTTCGCCTCGGACTTCGCTGACAAGCACGGCCCGTGCGCCTGCGGCTTTGCCATCCGCTTCAAGAAGCCGGGCGATGAGGTCTACCAGATGGCGCTGGGCAACGGTGCCGAAGCGATCGACTTCAAGCCGGAAACCCGCGCGGTGGCCGCGCCGATCATCAAGGGCATCGGCGACTGCATGCTGTACCTGGTGGACCGCTACGGCGCCAATGGCAGCATGTTCGACACCGACTACGCCCCGATCGAGGGCGTGGACCCGCGTCCCAAGGGCTTCGGGCTGACCTTCATCGACCACCTGACCCACAACCTGTACTTCGGCAACATGCAGCAGTGGTCGGACTACTACGAGCGCCTGTTCAACTTCCGCGAGATCCGCTACTTCGACATCAAGGGCCTCAAGACCGGCCTGGTGTCCAAGGCGATGACCGCCCCGGACGGCATCGTACGCATTCCGCTCAACGAGTCGTCCGATCCGAAGAGCCAGATCAACGAGTACCTGGACGCCTACAAGGGCGAGGGCATCCAGCACATCGCCTGCTTCACCGAAAACATCTACGACACCGTGGAAGCGATGCGCGCCCAGGGCGTGGAGTTCCTCGACACCCCCGACACTTATTTCGACGTGATCGACATGCGCGTGCCCAACCACGGTGAAGACGTGGCGCGGTTGGCGAAGAACAAGATCCTGATCGATGCCGATCCGGAGACCCACCAGCGCAAGCTGCTGCAGATCTTCACCACCAACTGCATCGGCCCGATCTTCTTCGAGATCATCCAGCGCAAGGGCAACGAAGGCTTCGGCGAAGGCAACTTCACCGCGCTGTTCGAGAGCATCGAGCGCGACCAGATCAAGCGCGGCGTGCTGTAATGAAATTGATTCAGGCCGGAATCGTTTTCGCCCTCACCGTCGGCTTTACTGGAACAGTTCTGGCTTCCGTGCCTGGAAAAATGCTCTGTTTTACTACTACCTACACAGCATTCGGCGACAAGCCAGTAACTCTTCGACAGTGTGCTGACGACCAGCGAGCTGTTGCGATTCTGCATTTACGGGTCCAAGGAAAGAAATTTTCCGGACTGGCCTTGACGGAGGGCAGTGGGCCGTCCTTCCATGCATTAGAGGATGGATCGGTCAGGCGATCAGCGGTGGCGGTGTTGGGTGATGAGCAGGGCGGAAAATTTCCGCTAAAGGTTCAAATTGAAGTCGACGGAACGGTGGCAATTTTTGAGGCAGCCGCTGGCCTTGGCGAGAGAGGAACGGCCGAAACCCCGCTTGGCTTGGTTGAATACACTCTTGCCAGCTACTGATCGAAACGGGGGCGTCGCAAGCTCCTTAAAGGCGCACCCCACGATCAGTGCGGACTCGATTTAACTATCTGGAGAGATCTATGAGCAGCACTTACCAGACCGGTTTCGGCAATGAGTTCGCCACCGAGGCGGTGCCCGGCGCGTTGCCGGTCGGCCGCAACTCGCCGCAGCGGGTGGCGCATGGGCTGTATGCCGAACAGCTGTCGGGCACCGCGTTCACCGCGCCGCGCGGCAGCAATCGGCGCAGCTGGCTGTACCGGATCCGTCCGGCGGTGACGCACGGTGAGTTCAGCGCGTATGCGCAGCCGCACCTGCACGGTGATTTCGCGCATGGCGCGGTGTCGCCCAACCAGCTGCGCTGGGACCCGCTGCCACTGCCGCCCACCCCCACCGATTTCATCGATGGCCTGTACACCATGGGTGGCAACGGCTCGCCCGATGCGCATCATGGCGTGGGCATCCACCTGTATGCGGCCAACGCCGACATGCAGGGCCGTTACTTCTACAACGCCGACGGCGAGCTGCTGATCGTGCCGCAGCTGGGCCGCCTGCGTCTGCTCACCGAGCTGGGCGTGATCGAGATCGAACCGCAGCAGATCGCGGTGATCCCGCGTGGCGTGCGCTTCCGGGTCGAACTGCCCGATGGTCAGGCACGTGGCTACGTGTGCGAAAACTTCGGCGCGCTGTTGAAGCTGCCGGACCTGGGGCCGATCGGCTCCAACGGCCTGGCCAATCCGCGCGATTTCGAAACCCCGCAGGCCGCGTTCGAGAATATCGAGGGCGCATTCGAACTGATCGCCAAATTCGGCGGGCAGCTGTGGCGTGCCGACATCGATCATTCGCCGCTGGACGTGGTCGCCTGGCACGGCAATTACGCGCCGTACCGCTACGACCTGCGTCGTTTCAACACCATCGGCTCGATCAGCCACGACCATCCGGACCCGTCGATCTTTCTGGTGCTGCATTCGCCCAGCGATACCGCCGGCACCAGCAACATGGACTTCGCCATCTTCCCGCCGCGCTGGCTGGTGGCGCAGGACACGTTCCGGCCGCCGTGGTTCCACCGCAACATCGCCAGCGAGTTCATGGGCCTCATCCACGGTGCTTACGACGCCAAGGCCGAGGGCTTCGTGCCCGGCGGCGCCTCGCTGCACAACTGCATGAGTGGCCACGGTCCGGATGCGGCCACTTTCGACAAGGCCTCGGCGGCTGACCTGAGCAAACCGGACGTGATCAAGGACACCATGGCCTTCATGTTCGAAACCCGTGGGGTGATCCGCCCGACCGCGCAAGCCATGGAGGCCGCGCACCGGCAGCGCGGTTACCAGCAGTGCTGGAAGGGGTTGAAGGCGAACTTCACGGGGTGATTGCAACGCGGGCCGCCGAGGCGGCCGGCGCCGAGTCACGTCGCGTGGCAGTGGCAGGACAGGGCGGCGCTCAGCATGACGCCCTCGGCGACGCGGTGGACCAGACGGTGTACCCACTGTGGACACCGAGCAATCCCCTCCATGCAGTGCCTTTTCAACTGACCATTGCCTCAGGCTGTTGCAACAACGGTCTGCTGCACCTGCGCGGCATGCGCTTCCGGCAACACCTCCAGCACGCGCTGCCGCACCCGCTCGGCATACCCGGGCGAGGTCAGGCCCGGCAGCGCCGTCAGGGCGATGTACAGCGAGGCGATGACGTCTTCGTCGCTGCGCGCGCGCTGCAACGCGTGCAACAGCGCGGCGGCCTGCGGGTGGCGCTGCATTTCCAGGATGCCCAGCAGGTAGATGCGCGCGGCCACCAGCGAGCGACGGCGTTCGGTGGGCGGGGGCACAGCCGGTGCGGGTGCGGGCCCGGGCGCACTGGCCGGCGCCGCCAGCGGGGCCGGCTCTGCTGGCGCGGTGGACACCAGGTACCCGGCCTGGATCAGCTGGATCACCATGGCCGACGCCTCTGCGCCGATCATCGCGCTGAGCTGGGGCAGGTCGCGCTGGCCGTCGCATAGGATCAGCAGGCGGCGCTGGCGCATGTCCAGTGGCGCGCGGTGGGCCTGCAGGGCGGTGCGGGCGAGGTCGGTCTTGCGCGGTTGCATGGGCGTAGGGTCGATGCGGTGCAGGCCGAGCCTGAACGCGGCAGGTGAAACGGCGATGACAATCGCGTCACTGCATGCAACCGCTGCACGGGGATCGCGCTAGTCTGCCGGGCACTGACTGGAGGACATCACATGAAGCAGCTGGGAGGCGTTTTGGCACTGGGCATCGTGCTGGCATTGGCAGGCTGCGGGCGCAGCCCGGAAACCCCGTCGAAGGACGCCCAGGCGGCCGCGCCGGCACCGACCACGCCGGCTGTCGGCGCTGCGCCAGACAAGGGTGCGGCTGCCGGCCCCGACGCCGCGGCCGCCACCGGTCCGGCGCGGCTTGACGGCTACGGCGCGATCGCACTGGGCAGCACGCTGGAGCAGGTGCGCACCGCGTGGAAGGAACCCCTGCAGGGCGACGTTCCCGACGACTACTGCCACGCGCTGCGACCGCAAGGCGCGCAGGCTGACGATGTGGTCTTCATGATCGAAGGCAAGCGTCTGGTCCGCTACGACGTGCGCAACGACCGCATCGCCGCACCCGGCGGTGGCAAGGTCGGCATGTCGCTGGGCCAGCTGCAGACGCTTTATCCCGATCGGGGTGACGTCACCGCGCACAAGTACGACGAGAAGGGCCACAACCTGCGTGTGCGCCCGGCTACCGAGGGCGGCGCGCTGATCAACTTCGAGATCGGCGGCGACGGCAATGTCACCGCCTGGCGGGTCGGCCAGACCCCGCAGGTCGACTACGTAGAAGGCTGTTCGTAAGCCGACGGCGGCGCGTGCCCGGAGCGGGCCGCGCCGCTGCACCCCCGCTTCGGTGGTTTCCTCACCCCCTGCGCGCACGCTGGCTCTAGAATCGGGCCATTGCTGCCTGGGGATGTGCCGATGATTGCTGCTACCGCGTGGTTCCTGCTGGGATTGCTGCTGCTCGCACTGGGCGGCGATTCGATCGTCAAGGCCGCCTCCGGCCTGGCCCAGCGCTTCGGCGCCTCGCCGTTCGTGGCCGGGCTGCTGCTGGTCGCCTTCGGTACTTCGCTGCCCGAGCTGGTGGTCAACGCCCGCGCGTTCGTGGTCGGCGCCGAAGAACTGGCACTGGGCAACGCGGTCGGCAGCAACATCGTCAACGTCGGGCTTACCCTTGGCCTCGCCGCGTTGGCCGCGCCCCTCCTGGTCCGCGCACGGCTGCTCTCGCCCCTGCTCATCCTGCTCGCCGTGGCCAGCCTGGCGCTGATCGTGTTCGGCCTGGACGGCGTGGTGACGCGCTGGGAGGGTGGCCTGCTGCTGCTTGGTTTCGTGGCCGTGCTGGCGTTCGTGCTGCGACGTGCGCGGCGGGAATCCGGACCGGTGCGCGAGGCCATCGCCGGCTATGCGATGACCCGCACCGGGCTGTTCCTCAATGTGCTGCGCCTGCTGTTTGCCGGCCTGTGCCTGTACTACGGCGCGCGTTGGATCGTGCAGGCCGCGCCGGTTTTCGGTGCCGGGCTGGGCTGGTCGCCGCTGCTGGTGGGCCTGCTGCCGGTAGCCATCGGCACCGCGCTGCCGGAAGTGGCGGCGGCGATCGCGGCCGCCCGCCGTGGCCAGGGCGACATGGTGCTGGGCCACGTGATTGGCTCGAGCCTGTTCAATCTGCTGGTGGTGGTGGGCGGCATGGCGGCGCTGCGGCCGCTGGCGGTGCCCGCGTCGTTCGTGAAGCTGGAGCTGCCGGCGGCGATCGCCTTCGTGCTGGTGCTGTACCCGATGCTGCGTGGCGACCTCACCGTCAGCCGCCGCGAAGGGGGCGTGCTGGTGGTGGCATTCCTGGCCTGGATCGGGTTGGAGCTGGCGCTGGTCAGAGGCGGCTGAACGAGGCAGCGTCCCGTAGAGCCGACCGTTGGTCGGCTGCTCCGGTTGCGATGTGGGTGCAGCCGACCAACGGTCGGCTCTACGCGCGGGATTGGCGGCGGCCGACCAATGGTCGGTTCCACGCGGGTTCGGCCCGGTATCCGATCCCGGTCCGGAACCTCTCCGTCTCCCTCATTACGGCGCCTGATCGCCTTCTGGTCGCGGCGGCGGCAACTGTTCTTCCTTGGCGGTTTCATGTCCCGGCAGGCTCGGGCGCTTTTCCATCATCAGCGACAGCGCCGCCTTGGCCATCATGTGTGCGCTGATCGGCGCGGTGATGAACAGGAATACGGTGATCAACAGCTCGCGCGGCTGCGGATCCTGGCCCAGGAAGATGTGGTAACAGACCGAGCCCACCAGCACGCAGCCCACGCCCAGGGTGCTGGCCTTGGTCGGCGCGTGCAGACGCTTGAAGAACGTCGACAGCTTCACCAGGCCCAGCGCGCCGACCAGGATGAAGAAGCAGCCGAACAGCAGCAGGATCGACAGCACGATCTGGATGAAGGTGATCATTCGACGATATCCCGGCGCAGCACGAACTTGCTCAGCACCACCGTACTGCCGAAGCCGAGCATGGCGATGATCAAGGCCGCCTCGAAATACACCGCCGAGTTGAGGTACATGCCGAACAGCATCAGCTCGGCAATGGCCGTCACCGACAGCGTGTCCAGCGCGAGGATGCGGTCGGGCACGGTCGGGCCGCGCAGCAGGCGCCAGGTGGCCAGCAGCATGGCCAGCCCGACCACGTGCATGCACACGGCCATCGTGGTCTGGATGAAGGTGTAACCGGTCATGGGAAGATCTCCATCAGCGGGGCTTCGTAACGGCGCTTGATCTGCGCGATCAGTTCGTCCGGATCGTCCAGGTGCAGCACGTGCACCAGCAGGTAGCGGCGGTCGTCGGACAACGCCGCCGATACCGTGCCCGGGGTCAGCGTGATCATGCTGGTCAGCGCGGCGATGCCGTGGATGTTGGCGATGTCCAGCGGCAGCCAGATGAAGCCGGGGTGGATGCGACGCTCCGGGCCGAGTACCTGGATGGCCACGCGGATGTTGGATACCAGGATGTCCCACAGCGTCACGAACACCAGCTTGGGCACCGGCCGCAGCGAGCCGATGCGGGCGAACTCGCGGTCCAGGCGCGCGGCGAACAGGGGCACCACCAGGCCCAGCAACATGCCCAGCACGAACTGGCCGACGGTGAAGCTGTCGGACATCAGTAGCCAGAACGCCACCACCATCACGCTCAGCGAGGGCGAGGGAATCACGCGTTTGTACAGCGAAGGCTTGTGCGTCATGGCTGGCGGATCTCCGGCGTGGTGGCGCGCAGCTCACCCACGTATTCCTTCGGCTGCAGCAGCTGCCTGGCCATCGCATCGGTGTGCTGCATCAGCGGGCCGGCGAACAGGCTCATGGCGATGCCGTAGCTGAGCAGCAGCGCGGCGGCGATGAGTTCGACGGTGCGGGTGGGCGCCTTGCGCGGTGGCGGTACACCTTCCTCCTGCACCGGCACGCGCCAGAACAGGCGGATGCCGCCACGGGTGAGACCCACGATCACCATCAGGCTGCTGCCCAGCACCGCGGTCCAGACCACGCCGGTGTACTGGGCCGGCATCCCGGCCAGCAGCGCGGCCTTGGCCAGGAAGCCGGACAGCGGCGGCAGCCCGGCTACCGCGACCGCGCCGATCAGGAACAGCACCGCCGGGGTCTGCTTGCCGGGCATCGGCGCGATGATTTCCTTTTTGTCGCTGGCACCGCCACGACGGCGACGGATCAGGTCGGCGATAAGGAACAGTGCGGCGGCCACGAAGGTACTGTGCGGCAGGTAA
Source organism: Stenotrophomonas sp. Ste86 (assembly GCF_024519465.1). GTDB lineage: Bacteria > Pseudomonadota > Gammaproteobacteria > Xanthomonadales > Xanthomonadaceae > Stenotrophomonas. The sequence goes on from NZ_JALJRW010000020.1 coordinate 9,716, forward strand.
TACAGCCCGGCCGACAGCACCTGCGGGGTACGCACGGCGAACGCGATGAACAGCGTCGCTGCCGACACCACCACCAGGTAGGAGATCATCACGCGCAGGCGCGCGGCCGCCAGGACACCCAGGCCGCCCACCACCAGCGTGGCCACGCCGGCCCACAGCAGCCAGTCGCTGCCGTAGCCGGCCATCGGGCCGGCATCCTCGCCGAACCACAGCGTGCTGACCCGCAGCACCGCATACAGGCCGACCTTGGTCATGATCGCAAACAGCGCGGCCACCGCGGCCGGTGCGCGCGCATACGCCTCGGGCAGCCACAGGTACAACGGCATCAGCGCAGCCTTGCTGCAGAACACCAGCAGCAACAAACCCATGGTGGCCTTGACCAGCACCAGGTGCGAGGCCGGCACTTCGGCGATGCGCTGGGACAGCTCGGCCATGTTGAGCGACCCCAGCGAGGCATACAGCAGGCCGAGCGCGATCAGGAACAGGGTCGAGGCGGTGACGTTGAACACCACGTAATGCAGGCCGATGCGCATGCGCAGGCCGCGCCCGCCGCTGAGCAGCAGGCCGTAGGAGGCGATCAGCATCACCTCGAAGAACACGAACAGGTTGAAGATGTCGCCGGTGAGGAAGGCACCGTTGAGGCCGACCAGCTGGAACTGGAACAGCGCGTGGAAATGCGGTGCGCGCCGATCCCAGCCCGAGCAGGCATGCAGCAGGCACGGAATGGCCAGCAGCAGCGTGGTCACCAGCATCCATGCCGACAGCCGGTCGGCCACCAGCGCGATACCCAGCCGTGCCGGCCAGTCGCCGAGCAGGTATACCGCGATGCTGCCATCGGCGGTCTGGAAGAACAGCAGTGCCACCGCCGCGGCCAGCGCAGTCAGCGTGGTCCAGGCCACCGCGCGCTGCACCCGGGGCCCATAGCGGCGGTGCTCGACGAACAACGAACAGGCCGCGCCGAACAGCGGAATCAGGATCGGCAGGATCACCGCATGGTTCATGCGCCGCCCTCCCGGCCGGGGGCGGTATCGGCGGGGGCGTCGTCGGCCTCTTCTTCGTGCGCGTCGACGTGGTCGCTGTGGTTGTCGCTGCGACTGCGCATGGCCAGCACGATGCTGACGGCGGTCATCGCAAAGGCGATCACGATGGCGGTCAGCACCAGCGCCTGCGGCAGCGGATCGGTGTAGTTGCCCAGGTCGCTGTCGATGCCCTCACGCAGCACCGGCGCCTTGCCTGACACCAGGCGGCCACCGGCGAAGATCAGCAGGTTGGTGGCGTAGGACAGGAAGGTCATCCCGAGGATGACGTCGAAGGTGCGCGCACGCAGCAGCAGGTAGATGCCGATCGCACTCAATATGCCGATCGCGCTTGCCAGGGCCAGTTCCATCAGTGCATCTCCCCGGTTTCTGCCGAACGACGGTTGGGATCGATCTCGCCCTTGCGGGCGTTGCGGGTACGCGAGGGCTTGATCGTGCCCATCATCGACAGGATCAGCATCGCCCCGCCGAACACCACCAGGTACACGCCGGTATCGAACCCGATCGCGCTGGCCAGCGGCACCTCACCGATCAGCGGGATATGCAGGTCCAGGTGCCCACTGGTCAGGAACGGCACGCCGAACAACATCGAGGCACTGCCGCTGACGATGGCGATCAGCAGGCCGGCACCGATGCAGCGGATGTAGTCGAAGCCGAACCGCGATTCCACAGAGGTGGTGCCCTGGATGACGTACTGGATCAGCAGCGGCACGGCCAGCACCAGGCCGGCGATGAAGCCGCCACCGGGCGCGTTGTGGCCGCGCAGGAACAGGAAGATCGAGACGGTGAGCGTGAGCGGGAACATGATCTGGGCCAGATCGGCCGGCACCGGCAGCTTGATCGGCGGGCCCGGCATGATCTGCTCCGGCGCCATGCGTGAGCGCCGCAGCATCGCGTGCACCACCAGCGCGGCAATGCCGAACACGGTGATTTCACCGAAGGTATCGAAGCCGCGGAAGTCGACCAGGATCACGTTGACTACGTTCTGCCCATAGGCTTCGGGCAGGGCGCGCGCGACCAGCTCGCCGGCCATGGTGTTGGGCGGCAGCGTCATCGCGGTGTAGGCCAGCGCGGCCAGGCCGCCACCGCCGATCACCGCGATCAGCGCATCACGGCGCTTGCGCCAGCGCGAATGTTCCGGCGCCGACTGGGTGGGCAGGTAGTTCATGCCCAGCAGCATCAGCACCAGGGTGACCATCTCCACCAGCAACTGGGTCAGGGCCAGGTCTGGGGCGGACAGGAACACGAAGGTCAGCGACACCATCAGCCCGACCCCGCCCATCACCAGCACCGCCAGCAGACGCTGCCGATAGACGAACAATGCGCTTACCGCGCAGGCCATCATCACCAGCCACAGCGTCCAGCCCAGCAGCGGCAGTGGCTGCGGCGAGGGCCAGTTGGGCGAGCCCGGATCGGCCACGAACGGGGCCAGCGCGACGATGATCGCCACCACCACCAGCGCCATCAGCATCCGCTGCAGGCTGCCGTTGGCCAGCGCCTGGGTCAGCCGGTGGGCGAAGCCGAACACCAGGTCCAGCTGCTTGTGGAAGATGTTGCGGCCGATCGCGCGGCTCACCACCGCGTGCAGGTCGATCAGGCGGCGCAGGCCGAAGTACAGCGCGATGCCGCCGATCACCCCGGCGATGCTCATCATCAGCGGCGTGTTGAAGCCGTGCCACACCGACAGGCTGTAGGCCGGCATCGCCGGGCCCAGGATCGAGGCGGCGGCGGCGTGCAGCACCGGGGCGATGGTGATCGCCGGGGCCACGCCGACCGCCACGCACACCACCACCAGCACTTCCACCGGCACCTTCATCCAGCGCGGCGGCTCGTGCGGCACGCGGTCCAGGTCGTGCGGGCCATCACCGAAGAAGGTGTCGTGCACGAAGCGCAGGCTGTAGGCCACGCCGAACACGCCGGCCAGCAGCGCGGCGATCGACATCGCCATGCGCATCGTTTCCGGGCCACCGGCGGTGAGCGCTTCGGCGAACAGCATCTCCTTGGACAGGAAGCCGTTGAGCAGCGGAATGCCGGCCATCGCCAGCGAGGCGATGATCGCCAGCGTGCTGGTGAACGGCATCAACCGCCGCAGTCCGCCGAGCTTGCGCATGTCGCGGGTGCCGGTCTCGTGGTCGATGATGCCCGCGGCCATGAACAGCGAGGCCTTGAACGTGGCGTGGTTGAGGATGTGGAACACGCCGGCGACCACCGCCATCGGCGCCGACAGCCCGAACAGCATCGTGATCAGGCCCAGGTGGGAGATTGTCGAATAGGCCAGCAGGCCCTTCAGGTCGTGCTGGAAAATCGCGTTCCAGGCCCCGATCAGCAGGGTGATCGCCCCGATCCCGCTGACCGTGTAGAAGAACAGATCCGTGCCCGACAGCGCCGGATGCAGCCGGGCCAGCAGGAACACACCGGCTTTGACCATGGTCGCCGAGTGCAGGTAGGCCGACACCGGGGTAGGCGCGGCCATCGCCTGCGGCAGCCAGAAGTGGAACGGGAACTGCGCGCTCTTGGTGAAGATGCCGGCCAGCACCAGGAACAGCGCATACGGATACAGCGCGCTGGCGCGGATGGCATCGCCGGAAGCGAGCACCGCATCCAGTTCGAAACTGCCCACGATACGGCCGATCAGCAGCACGCCACCGAGCAGGGCAAGCCCGCCGCCGCCGGTGACCACCAGCGCCATCCGCGCGCCCTCGCGGGCGTCCTGGCGGTGCGACCAGAAGCCGATCAGCAGGAACGAGCTGATGCTGGTCATTTCCCAGAACACCATCAACAGCAACAGGTTGCCTGACAGCACCATGCCGAGCATGGCGCCCATGAACAGCAGCAGGTAGCAGTAGAAGCGATGGGCGCTGTCGCGCGCGCTGAGGTAGTAGTGGGCGTACATCACCACCAGCGCGCCGATGGCCAGCACCATCCCGGCGAACATCCAGGCCAGCCCGTCCAGGCGCAGCGAGAAGGCCAGCCCGATCTGCGGCAGCCATTGGCCGAAACTGCGTACGACCCCGCCGGCAAGGATGTCGGGGGTCATCGTGGCCAGCAACGCCAGTCCGCCCAACGGGGCGGCCGCGGCCAACCAGGCGGCCGTGGAGCGGGAGGTGCGGCGGAATGAAGCGACCGCCACGGCCATGATGAACGGCAGGGCGAGCAGCAGGAGCAGGCTGGGATTCATGCAGGGAATACGGGATTCACGAGCAGGCCGTTTAGTCTAACAGGCAGTCAATTGCTGCCGATAGACCCGAATACGCCAGCAATTGCTTGTAACGTGCGTGATTCATTTTTTCAGCCCCTGTCGCGCGCCCATTCGAGAGTGCTGAACGCCGTATGGAAGTCCCACGGCGACTTTGCCGTATCTGGCCCGTCGCGCGGGTCCGGCGCCAGTAACGGCAGGGGCTGGCGGGCCACGCATGGGGCGAGGAACATGAACGGCTGCCTGCCTTCGGACGCCGCGCACGACGATGCTGGACGCCACCCCGTAGAGCCCCAGTGAGCATCCATTTCGTTCAGGAAAACCCGTCGGTGTCGCACGGCCGCGGAGTGCAGGCCGCTGGCCGGCAACCCGACCCTCCCCAACCGCGGGACTAGTACCGAATGCCCAGCCGCCGATATGCCTTGGCCAGCACCCACGCCGGCCCGATCAGCAGATAGGTCAGATCGGTCAGGAAGCTGGGCTTGCGGCCTTCGTACTTGTGGCCGACGAACTGCGCCACCCAGGCCACCACGAACACCCCGGCCGCCGTCCACAGCAGGTTATGCAGGCCGATTTCGGCCTCCAGCAGTCGGCACAGGCAGCCGAACACGAACAGCATCCCCAGCATGCCGATGCCCAGCGGGCGCGACAGCCGGTTGTAGAAACACCATGCGGCGAACATCGCAAACCCCGCCCAGATCCCGTTCTGGAACCAGGTGATCAGCGGCGGCAGGCACCATAGCAGGGCCACGACCGACCACAGGATCGCCGGCACGGCCACCACGTGAATGCGCTGGTTCAGCACATTGCGGTGGTCGTCGGAATAGCTGGCGAAGTAGCGGTCGATCGGGCGTGCGACGGTGGTGGTGGTGGCCATGTTCCCTCCCAGGATCAGCAGAGCATAGCGCTGTGGGGGCTGGCCGGCCGGGGATTGGCGATTCCGTCGGCGTCGGGCATCGAAAACCGCGTCCCCGGCGCGCGGCCGGGGACGCGGTGGGAGTCAGTCGACCGAGATACCCGCCAGGCGCTGCAGCGCCTCGGCGTACTTGGCGCGGGTGCGCTCGATGATCTCCGCCGGGATGCTCGGGCCCGGGGCGGTCTTGCCCCAGTCCAGCGTCTCCAGGTAGTCGCGGACGAACTGCTTGTCGTAGCTCGGCGGGCTGGTACCCACTTCGTACTCGTCGGCCGGCCAGTAGCGCGAGGAATCCGGGGTCAGCATCTCGTCCATGATGTACAGGCGGCCGTCTTCATCGGTGCCGAACTCGAACTTGGTGTCGGCCAGGAGGATGCCGCGCTCGCGCGCGTAATCGGCGGCGAACTTGTAGATGCGCAGGGTGGCATCGCGTACGCGCTCGGCCAGGTCCGCACCGACCGTCTTGACCATCGCATCGAAATCGATGTTCTCGTCATGGTCGCCGACGGCGGCCTTGGTCGACGGGGTGAAGATCGGCTCGGGCAGCTGCTCGGCCTGGCGCAGGCCATCGGGCAGCTCGATGCCGCTGATCTTGCCGGTGCGCTGGTAGTCCTTCCAGCCGCTGCCGATGAGGTAACCGCGGGCAATCGCCTCCACCGGCACCGGCTTGAGCTTGCGGGTGACCACCGCGCGCTTGGCGTACAGCGCCGCATCGACGCCGTCGGGCAGCACGCTGGCCACGTCGATGCCGGTCAGGTGGTTGGGCATCAGGTGCGCGGTCTTGGCGAACCAGAAATTGGAGACCTGGCAGAGCATTTCGCCCTTGCCGGGAATCGGATCGGGCAGCACCACGTCGAAGGCCGACAGACGGTCGGTCGCGACCATCAGCAGGTAGTCCCCCGGCGGCGTGCCGGCGGGGAGCCGTTCGCGCGGAATGTCAAAAACATCACGCACCTTGCCGCGATGGCGCAAGGGCAGGCCGGGGAGATCGGATTGCAACAACGTGGTCGGCACGGGCACTCCTGGGGCTTGTCATGACAGCCGTCCAAGGGACCCTGAGGGCCCGCACAGACAGCGGGCGGCCTAGTGTAAAGCCGGTTGGGCCCGCTGTGACGTAAAATGAGGCTCCTTTGTTGCCACGGCCGCCCAGACCCTCATGCGCTGGTACGGAAAACTGCTCGGATTCATCGCCGGGGCCCTGCTGTTCAGGCCCAATCCGCTGTTTGGTGCCGTAGTGGGCCTGCTTATCGGGCATGCCTTCGACGCCGACTGGTTCCGCCTGAACAAGGAAAACCCCTACCGCGAGCTGGGGTTGACCTCCGAGGCCACCGACGCCGAGGTCGACCTGGCCTACCGCCGGCTGATCTCCCAGTACCACCCCGACAAAGTCGTCGGCGCCGCCCCGGAGCTGCGCCAGCAGGCCGAGCGCAAGTCACGGCTGCTCAACGCCGCCTACGACCGCATCAAGACCCTGCGCAAGCGCTGAGCGCGCGCGGCCCCATTCCACGTACCGAAGGCCCCGGCCATGTCCAACTGCATCATCGCTCCCTCCATCCTGTCCGCGAACTTCGCCCGCCTCGGCGAGGAAGTGGACAACGTGCTCGCCGCCGGTGCGGACTGGGTGCATTTCGATGTGATGGACAACCACTACGTGCCCAACCTGACCATCGGCCCGATGGTCTGCCAGGCGCTGCGCAAGCACGGCATCACCGCACCGATCGACGTGCACCTGATGGTCGAGCCGGTGGACCGCATCATCCCGGACTTCGCCGAGGCCGGTGCCACCTACATCAGCTTCCACCCGGAGGCCAGCCGCCACGTGCACCGCACCATCCAGCTGATCCGCTCGCTGGGCTGCAAGCCGGGCGTGGTGCTCAACCCGGCCACCCCGGTGGACATCCTGGACTGGGTGCTGGACGACCTGGACCTGGTGCTGATCATGTCGGTCAACCCGGGCTTCGGCGGCCAAGCGTTCATTCCCTCGGCGCTCGACAAGCTGCGTGCAGTGCGCAAGAAGATCGATGCCAGCGGCAGGGACATCCGACTGGAGATCGACGGGGGCGTGAAGGCCGACAACATCGGCGCGATCGCCGCTGCCGGTGCCGACGCGTTCGTCGCTGGCTCGGCGATCTTCAACGCGCCGATCAGCTACCAGGACGTGATCGCGCAGATGCGCCACAACGTCGCCAAGGCGAGGGCCTGAGCCATGCCGGTGGCTGCCGTGAACATCCGCGTGGCCACCGCTGACGATGCGGCGCTGATCCTGCGCTTCATCCGCGAACTGGCCCTCTACGAGAAGGCCGAGTCCTCGGTGCAGACCGACGAGGACGGCATCCGCGCCAGCCTGTTCGGGCCCGATGCCAAGGCACATGCGCTGATCTGCGAGGCCGACGGCAACGCCATCGGCTATGCGGTGTACTTCTACAACTATTCCACGTGGCTGGGCCGCAACGGCATCTACCTGGAAGACCTGTACGTCAGCCCGGACCGCCGCGGCAGCGGCGCCGGCAAGGCGCTGCTGCAGCACATCGCGCGCATCGCCGTGGCGCAGAACTGCGGGCGCTTCGAGTGGTCGGTGCTGGACTGGAACGAACCGGCCATCACGTTCTACGAGGCCGCAGGTGCAAAGCCGCAGAGCGAGTGGACCGTGTACCGGATGGAAGGCGAGGCGCTGCGGACCTTCGCCGAAGGCTGAGCACCCGTAGAGCCGACCGTTGGGCGGCTGCGCTCATCGCGGGTCGAAAAAAAGGCCGCACCCTCACGGATGCGGCCCTGGGAATACTCGGAGGCTGATCCTGCCTCCATCCATCGTCCCTGCTATGGCCTTCCATTCTCCGGGCGTCCGGTGACCGTTTGATGACGTTCACCGGGCACCACGGTAGCCGCTGCTAGCCTGCGCTTCCCCACTGCCCTGGTCATGCTGCATGCGTAATCCCCACTGGCGTCTGATCCTCAACGGCAAGGCCACCGGCAACGTGGACCTGCGCGAGGCCGTGCACGCCCTGCGCGAGCGCGGCGTGGTGCTGGAGGTGCGGGTCACCTGGGAGGACGGCGATGCCGAGCGCTATGTCGCCGAGGCCATCGAGCACGGCGTGGACACCATCATTGCCGCCGGCGGCGATGGCACCCTGAGCGAAGCGGCCGAGACCCTGGCCCATCGCCCCGAGTCGGCCGACGCGCTGCCGTCGCTGGGCCTGGTGCCGCTGGGCACCGCCAATGACTTCGCCACGGCCGCCGGCATCCCGGCTGACCCGTTGGAGGCGCTGACCCTGATCGAACAGGAGCTGGCACGCCCGATCGACCTGCTCAACATCGACGCCGACGGCGAGCGCTGGTGGTGCGCCAACGTGGCCAGCGGCGGCTTCGGAACCGAGGTCACCGTGGAGACCGATGAAGGCCTGAAGAAGGTGCTCGGCGGGCTGGCCTACCTGGTGACCGGCATCTCGCGGCTGGGTCGGATCGACCCGATCCGGGCGCGACTGCGCACCCCGGATTTCGACTGGGAAGGCGGCTTCATCGCGCTGGGCATCGGCAACGGCCGTCAGGCCGGCGGTGGACAGGTGCTGTGCCCGGACGCGGTGGTCGACGATGGCCTGCTGGATGTCACGGTCATCCCCGAACTCAGCGGCGAAGTCGCCTCGACCTTCGCCGCGCTGATCAAGGGCGGCAAGCAGGGTGCGCTGGAACAGGTGGCCGAGCGCACGCGTGCGCCGTGGGTCGAGATCGAGGCGGCTGAGCCGATCACCCTGAATCTGGATGGCGAGCCGGTGCAGGCAACGCACTTCCGGATTGAATGCGTGGCGTCGCGGGTGCGGATGCATCTGCATCCGGGGAGCCATCTGCTGGGTGGGTGAGTTGTGGGCGGGTGCTCTGCGCGTGCCGGATCACAGCAGTGGAATGTCTTCCTCCTTGCTGGGGAACTTGAAGGCTTCACGCTTCTTTCGGATGTGCTCGGGCATCGGCGGTCGCGGGATGTTGCGAGCGATCAACCATTGCTGGCATTTCTTCTGCCAGGGCAGCAGGTCGGGCGTGGTGATCTCCCAGTAGATGTCTTCGACCATCCGCATGGGGGGCGCCTCCCCCGATCCAGTCAGTATCTCGGTCTTGATGGTTGGATCTGCGCCGTGCTCCAGCAGCCAGTAGGCGTAATTGAAGCCGCCTCGACTGGTGTACAGGCTCAATATTGTGTCTGCGGAGCCGAGATTGGCCTCATTGATGTTTGCGCCGTGCTCCACGAGCAACTGCACGTTCTTCCATTGGTTCCCACTGATGAAGGCCTGAAACAGAAGCGTCTCGGTGTTTGAGTTGCGTGTGTTCGGATCTCCGCCATGGTCAAGGAGCATTTCCAAGAATCGCGAGTCATCCATCTTTGCTGCATAAACCATTGCGTTGTTGGGGCGGTAGTCTTCGCCGTCCACCTTTCTCAACAATCGGGCGTTCGGATCTGCGCCGTTCTCAAGCATGGCGCGTAGGCCGTCCAAGTTCTTCGCCCGAAGCGGCCAGGCAATCAGCGGAATGCCGTCGCGTTTGGCGAATTCCTTGTTGGGATCAACGCCTTCGTCCTTGATCAGATGACGAATAGTTTTCGCATCGCCCTCTTCACTTGCGATGGCCAGCTGCAATGCCTTGCCTTCGAAATACTGTCCAGCGCCCTGGGCTGAGGTCGCTGCACAGCCGCTGAGAACGAAAAGTGTGAGCCAAGCCGCAGAAAGCAGGCCTTTCATTGTCATCATGTGAAGGCTGGTACGCACGGTGGTCCTAGTATTGAGCCCTGGCGGATGACATTAGCAAAATGTTCTGTTATCCGATAATGGTCGTGGCTCGGGAGAGTCGCGCTCACTTCACAGTGCAATGGAGCTTGCCATGAGTCGTCCCGAGATTGAGGCGCGTGCCCGCGCCATCCAGGAGCAGAATGTCCTTGTCCAGCAGCTTCGCGACAGCGGGCAGGACAGTGCGGCAGACAAGCTCCAGGAAACCTACCACGCGCGTGAGATGTCCGGATTGGCGGCGGACGTGTACCAGTCAGCCAAGCGCGATGGTGAGCCGCCTGCGGGCTGGACGCGCGCCAGCGTGGATCCAGCGGCATTGCGTGCGGCGGGGATCAACATGTCGGACGAAGAAATTCGCAAGCAGTTGCAGCCCAAGCAGTCAGGTTTCCGAGCAGAGATCTACATCCCTGATAAGAGCGTGTTTGGAGAGGACGCAAAGCCCGTCCTGGTCTTCAAGGGGTCAACCGGCGAGATCATCGATCCTGACGCCCCAGGGGGACGCCGCGAATCCGGTGGAGAGGACTTCCTCAACAACGGTCAGCAAGGCATCGGGATGCGCAGTGATTATTATGATCGCGCCATGCAGCTTGCGGCGGTGATGAACCAGGCGAGCCGCGGAAACTTCGAAATCGCCGGCCACTCCCTCGGCGGCGGCATGGCTTCCGCGGCCTCGGCTGTCACCGGTGCGCGCGCCACCACCTTCAACGCCGCCGGCCTGCACCCCGATACGCCGGCGCGCTTTGCCAAAGACAACGGCCTGCCGACCTTCAATCCCGAGCAGAGCGTGCACACCTACCAGACCAGCGGGGAGGTGCTCAACGATGTGCAGAACGGGATGCAGCGTCTGAACGCGCAGCAGCGGCATGCCTATGGCCTGTTGGCCAACGAGGCCAGCCTGCTGCTGCGCGAGCCGATGATGCAGGCCAAGGTCGCCGAGAAGATGCGCGAAATGCTGCCGCCCGGCGCGCAGACCGCCGCCGCGCAGTTTGTGGAGCAACTGGCCACGAAGCCGGGCTATGAGGCGCTGCGCAACATTCCGGTGGCCGCTGGCCGCATGGAGATCGTGCTCGACCCCAAGACCCACGATGCGCAAGGCAAGCTGGTGGACCGCGCGCGTACGGATGCTCCGAGCCAGGTGGCCGAACTGGCCGGACCGCTGTCCAAGGTGCTGCACGCGGCTGCGCATGGCATGCATGACGGGCGCGTGGTCGGTGAGCAGGTCGAGCGCGCAGGCGCGGTGGTGGCGCACGGGTTGGACAAGACCGGCGACGGCGTAGCGCAGGTTGCGCGGGTCAATGGCATGGTGCTCGGCAAAATGGTTGATATGGGATCGACCACGCTGCAGGTCGGCGCGAAAGCCACCACGACGGTGTATGCCGAGGGCCGCGAGCTGACCGGCATGATCGAGTCCACACGCCACCGCGTGGAAAGCAGGGTGCAGTCCGGCGTGCTTTCGCTCGCGTCTTGGGGGGCGGGCAAATTGGGCATGGACGACACCGCCAGAGAACTCAGCCGAGACGCCACTGCGACCCACGCTGCCGGCGAGGCGCGCGCCACGGCCGCCTCCCGCCACGCCCGTGAGGACGCCGACGCGGCGCGGGGCGCGGGCCGCCGCGTCGCAGATACCATCGACCATGGCGGCCAGTGGGCGGCCGGTGGCCTGCGCAACGGCTACGCCACGGCGGGCGCCTACGTCGACAAGGGGTATGACTTGGCCGCGTATCACGTGAAAACAACCGCGGCGCAGGCACCGGCGGTGTTTGCATCGGTGGGTGGCATCGCTGCGGGGCTGCAGAGCACGGCCAGGAACTATGTGCCCACCCCGACTGCGCCGCAGAATATCGGCAACATCATCGAAACCAAGCGGCTGTACGACCGCATCGGCCCGGCCTTCGGCGAGGCAGTCAACCGCCACGGCATGAAAGAAACCGTTATCCCCAGCCTGGACGCGGAACTGATCCGGCAAGAGGCGGCAGCGCGGACGCTGGTGCAGCAGCACGAGCGTATCCAGCACCCGGACGCCGGCCGGCCGGCCAGCGTCGGTACCGAGCCTGGCAGCCGAACGGTCGGGATCAACGACCCCAGCCATCAGGATTACAAGCTCTTCAAGGGTGCACAAACCGGCGTGCACGGCATCGACGCCAGCTTCAACCACACCCCCGACCTGCAAAGCGATCAGCTCGCCGGTGCCTTGGCGGCCAAGGCCAAGCAGGAAGGCCTGCAGTCGATCGAGCGGGTGGTGCTCAGCGAGGATCGCGCGCGTGCGTTCGCGGTGGATACGCCGGACCTGGCCGCCGTCAACCGTCACCTGGCCTATGTCGACGTCGTCGCTGGACGACAGCAGCCGCTGAGCGTCAGTACCGAGCAGGCGGCCGAGGTCGACCGGCAGCAGGACCGGGCGGCCAATGCGCCGCAGCTGACCGCCAGCGTCACCGCCGAACAGCAGGCGCAGGACCAGCAATCGGTGGCCCGGCGGATGGGCTGACCGCCCCGCGCGGCTGACGGGATCGCCCGGCCTGGCCTTGCGCCGGGCTGACCCGCGCCGGCCAAACGGGTTCCATCCCATGCCGCCGATGCGGTACAGTCGCCGGGTGTCCATTCTGACGACCCCGCATACCCTTTCTTCCGCTCGCCGTTGGTGGCGATGGTGGCCTGTTGCCGTCGTCCGTCCCGCCACCGCCGTTTCCCGGAAGGAAAGTCGTCTTGATCACGTTCGAGCAGTTCCAGCAGCAGGCCGCTGAAGGCCACACCCGCATCCCCGTCGTCCGCGAAGTGCTGTCCGACCTGGACACGCCGCTTTCGGTCTATCTGAAGCTCGCCGACGGCCCGCATACCTATCTGTTTGAATCGGTCGAGGGCGGTGAACGCTTCGGGCGCTATTCCATCATCGGCCTGCCGGCGCGCCGGGTGTATGCCTTCCACGGCCATACGCTGACCGTCAGTGAGTCCGGTGAGGTGGTGGAAACCCGTGAGGTGGAAGATCCGTTTACCGAGGTCGAGGCGCTGCGCAGCGCCCATTCGGTGCCCAAGCTGGCCGGTCTGCCGGGCTTCACCGGTGGCCTGGTGGGCTGGTTCGGGTTCGAGTGCATCGGCTACATCGAGCCGCGCCTGGCACCACCGCGTGGCCGCGACGAGCTGGGCACGCCGGACATCCTGCTGCTGCACTCCGAAGAGCTGGCGGTGTTCGACAACCTCAAGGGCCGTCTGTACCTGATCGTGCACGCCGACCCCGGCCAGCTCGGGGCGTGGGACCAGGCCCAGGCCAAGCTGGACGCGCTGGTGGCCAAACTGCGCGCCCCCGGCGCCGGTTACCCCGCGCCGATCACCCGCGACGTGCTGGACGAGAACGATTTCGTCTCCGGATTCACCCGCGATGGCTTCATTGCCGCGGTGGAGAAATCCAAGGAATACATCCGCGCCGGCGACATCTTCCAGGTGGTGCTGAGCCAGCGTCTGAGCGTGCCGTTCAAGGCGCGCCCGGTGGATGTGTACCGCGCGCTGCGTGCGCTCAATCCTTCGCCGTACATGTATTTCCTCGACACGGGCGACGTGCAGGTGGTCGGCTCCTCGCCGGAGATCCTGGTGCGCCTGCAGGATGGTGAAGTGACCGTGCGCCCGATCGCCGGCACCCGCCCGCGCGGCGCAACGGTGGAAGAAGACAACGCACTGGAAGTCGAATTGCTGGCCGATCCGAAGGAGCGCGCCGAGCACCTGATGCTGATCGACCTCGGCCGCAATGACGCCGGTCGTGTGTCCAAGGCGGGCACCGTGGAAGTGGGCGAGCAGTTCGTGATCGAACGCTACAGCCACGTCATGCATATCGTCAGCGAAGTCACCGGGCAGCTGCAGCCGGGCCTGAGCTATGCCGACGTGCTGCGCGCGACGTTCCCGGCCGGTACGGTCAGTGGCGCGCCGAAGATCCGCGCGCTGGAAGTCATCCGCGAGCTGGAGCCGATCAAGCGCAACGTCTACGCCGGCAGCATCGGCTACATCGGCTGGCATGGCGATGCCGATACCGCGATCGCGATCCGCACCGCGGTGATCAAGGACGGCCGCCTGCACGTGCAGGCCGGCGCCGGCATCGTCTACGACTCCGATCCGGGCAAGGAATGGGACGAGACGATGAACAAGGGTCGCGCGTTGTTCCGTGCCGTGGCGCAGGCTGCCAAGGGCCTCTGATTTTAAAGCGCCGTGGCCGTTGCCACGGTCTTCCGCTGCATCATCTGACAAGGAATACCGCATGAAGCTGCTGAGCGCATTGCTGTTGTCGTCGACGTTGGCCGTGGCGGCCGCACCTGCATGGGCGCAGGCCAACTCCATTCCCTCGCAGCCGCATCTATTGGTGAAGGGCGAAGGCTCACGGACGGTGATGCCGGACCGTTTCACCGTGGACTTGTTGGTGAAGTCGACCGATATGCAGCCCGACGTGGCGCGCGGCAAGGTGCAGGACAACATTGCCAGTGTGCTGGGGTCGTTCAAGCGACACCGCGCCGTGTCTGGCACCGTGCGTGCGGACAACCTGATGATCCAGCCGGAAATGCGCTATGCCAACAACCGGCAGGAGTTCGTCGGCACGCGGGTCAGCCGACGCGTGCGGGGTAGCTTTGACAACACCGAAGCACTGCAGGCGTTTCTGCGCGATACCGCCGCCAGTGAAGACCTGCAGATCACTTCCCTGCAGCCGGGCTATTCGAAAGAAGCGACGTTGCGCGCCGAGCTGAAGGCCGAAGCTGCCGCGCAGACGCGCCAATCGGCCCAGGGTCTGGCGCAAGCCTACGGCGCACGGATCTCCGGGCTGTACAGCATCTCCGACGTCGCGCCGAGTTTCGCCTATGGCGTGCAGGCCGGCACCTGGCCGCGTGCGCAGGCAGGCAACGTGATGCCTCCTTCGCCGCCTGCGCCGGGGTACGACATCGAGACGACTGGATCGCGGGCAACCGAATCGGTTCAGGCCGGGCCGATCAGCATCACCGAAAACGTGTACGCCATCTTCCTCATTACCGACGGATCCTGATTATGTTGTTGATGCTCGACAACTACGACAGCTTCACCTACAACCTCGTGCAGTACCTGCAGACGCTGGGCGCCGAGGTCAAGGTGGTGCGCAATGACGCCCTGAGCGTCGATGAGATCGCCGCACTCGCCCCCGAGCGCATCGTGATCTCGCCCGGCCCGTGCACGCCCAACGAAGCGGGCGTGTCGCTGGAGCTGATCCGCCGGCTCGGCCCGACCACGCCGATCCTCGGCGTATGCCTGGGCCACCAGAGCATCGGCCAGGTCTACGGCGGCGATGTGATCCGCGCGGGCACCATCATGCACGGCAAGACCTCTTCGATCCGGCATGAAGGCAAGGGCGTGTTCGCCGGCCTGCCGGACCGCTACCAGGCCACGCGCTACCACTCGCTGGTGGTGGACAAAACCACGCTGCCGGCGTGTCTGGAAGTGACCGCCTGGACCGAAAACGAGGACGGCACCCTCGAAGAAATCATGGGCCTGCGCCATCGCGAGCACCCGGTCGAAGGCGTGCAGTTCCATCCCGAATCGATCCTCACCGAGCATGGCCACGCCCTGCTGAAGAACTTCCTGCAGCGCTGAGCGCGCCGCACCTGTACCGCAAAGGACCCCCCATGACCTTCTCCGCCCAGGAAGCCCTGCAGCGCACCATCGAACACCGCGAAATCTTTTTCGACGAAATGGTCGACCTGATGCGTCAAGTGATGCGCGGTGACGTGTCGCCGGTGATGACGGCCGCCATCCTCACCGGCCTGCGGGTCAAGAAGGAAACCGTCGGCGAGATTGCCGGGGCGGCCACGGTGATGCGCGAACTGGCGCTGGCGGTGCCGGTGCAGGACAAGACCCACCTGGTGGATATCGTCGGCACCGGTGGCGATGGCTCGCACACGTTCAACATCTCCACCTGCGCGATGTTCGTGGTCGCCGCGGCCGGCGCCAAGGTGGCCAAGCACGGCAACCGCAGCGTCTCGTCCAAATCCGGCAGTGCCGATGCGGTCGAAGCCCTGGGCGCGATCATCGACCTGCGCCCGGAGGAGGTCGCGCGGGCGATCACCGAGACCGGGATCGGCTTCATGTTCGCGCCGATGCACCACCCGGCGATGAAGATCGTCGCGCCGGTGCGCCGCGAAATGGGCGTGCGCACCATCTTCAACATCCTCGGCCCGTTGACCAATCCGGTGGGCGCCACCAATGTGCTGATGGGCGTGTTCCACCCGGACCTGGTCGGCATCCAGGCGCGCGTGCTGCGTGAACTCGGCGCCGAACGCGCACTGGTGGTGTGGGGGCGCGACAACATGGACGAGATCTCATTGGGCGCCGGCACCCTGGTCGGTGAACTGCGCGACGGCAAGGTGCGCGAATATGAAATCCATCCGGAAGACTTCGGCATCGCCATGTCGGCCAGCCGCAACCTGAAAGTGGCCAACCCGGAGGAATCGATCGCGATGCTGCGCGGCGTGCTCGACAACCAGCCCGGCCCGGCGCTGGATATCGTCGCGCTCAATGCCGGCGCGGCCCTGTACGTGGCCGGCGTGGCCGACAGCATCGCCGATGGCCTGGCGCGCGCCCGCGCGGCCATCGCCGACGGCAGCGCACGTGCGCGCATGACGCAGTACGTGGACGCCACCCAGCGCATCCGCGCCGGGGCCTGAGCCCTCCGTTTCACGCTTTACCCGTGGCTGGTCGATAATGGCCGGCCTGAAGGACCCTGACCGACATGAGCGACAAGAGCGACATCCTCGACACCATCCTGGCCCGCAAGGCCGAAGAAGTCGCCGCCCGCCGTGCCCAGGTGCCGCTGGAGGCACTGATCGCCCGCGTGGCGCAGGCGTCGCCGGTGCGTGGCTTCGCCGATGCGCTGCGCGCCTCGATCGCTGCCGGCAACCCGGCGGTGATCGCCGAGATCAAGAAGGCCAGCCCGTCCAAGGGCGTGATCCGTCCCGACTTCCATCCGGCCGATATCGCGGTCAGCTACGAGTTCGGCGGCGCCAGTTGCCTGTCGGTGTTGACCGACGTGGACTTCTTCCAGGGCAGCGATGCCTACCTGCAGCAGGCGCGCGAGGCGTGCACGCTGCCGGTGCTGCGCAAGGACTTCGTGATCGATGCCTACCAGGTGTATGAAGCGCGCGTGCTCGGCGCCGACTGCATCCTGTTGATCGTGGCCGCACTCAGCGACCGCCAGCTGGCCGAACTGTCCGACCTGGCCATGCAGCTGGGCATGGACGTGCTGGTGGAAGTGCACGACATCGACGAGCTCGAGCGCGCCATCCAGGTGCCGGTGCCGCTGATCGGCATCAACAACCGCAACCTGCGCACCTTCGAGGTGTCGCTGCAGACCACCTTGGACATGCGCCAGGCGGTGCCGCGCGATCGCCTGCTGGTCACCGAAAGCGGCATCCTCGGCCCGGCCGATGTCAGCGTCATGCTTGAGGCCGGGGTCAATGCGTTCCTGGTGGGGGAGGCCTTCATGCGCGTGGAAGAGCCCGGCGAGGGCCTGCGTCAGCTATTCTTCAGCGCATGACTGCGAACTACCCAACGCCGCGCGACGACGCCACGCTGGTGGTCTTCGATTTTGATCACACCCTCTACGATGGCGACTCGGGCAGCCATCTGTTTGCCTGGCTGATCAAGCGCAACCCGCTGCGGTTGCTGGTCGCGCTGCTGGCCACGCCGATCCTGGGGCCGCTGGTGGCGTTCCTGCCCACCCGCCGCCGTGGCATTTCCGGCTACGTCTGGATCGCCACCTTCGGCCTGCACCGGGCGCGCGAGTTCAACAAGGTCATCGACCGCTACGTGCTTACCCACGAGGCCGATATCCGCCGCCGGCTGCTGCCGGTCGCGCTGGCGGTGTTCGCCAGGCATCGTGCGCAGGGCGACCGCGTGGTGGTCGCCACCGGCGCACCGCCCGAGCTTGCGCGCGCGATCCTGGCCTTCGTCGCCCACCAGGACGTGCCGGTGATCGGTACCGAGGTCGGCCCGTGCCTGGGCGCGGTGATCGCCACCCGCCACTGCCACAACGAAGAGAAGATGCGCATGCTGCGCGAGCGCGGCTACGGCGAAATCGCCATCGCCTACTCAGACAGCAGCGCCGACTTGCCGTTGCTGCTGGCCGCCAAGGCGCCCGTGGTGGTCAATCCCAAGGCGTCGCGGGTGGCCCATTTCCGCCAGGTGCTGCCGCCGGGGACGCCCGTGCTCAACTGGGGCTGCGTGGATCGGGCCGGCGATCCGGTCTGATCCTGCGATGACGCCTTCGGCCTAGGTTGCGCCACGCCACTGCACAAAGGCGTGGCCGATCTGGAACAGGCTGATCGACAGCACCAGTACGCCGACGGCCACCAGCACCCAGCGTTCCTTGACCCGTTTCACCAGCAGCGCCGCCACCGGCGCGGCCATCATTCCGCCGATCATCAGCCCGGCGACGATGTTCAGGTACTGCAGGCCCATCGTCAGCAGGAAGGTGATCGACACTGCCAGTGTCACCACGAACTCGGCCGCGTTGACCGTGCCGATGGTGGTGCGGGCCTGGCCGCCGCGGGCCAGCAGGGTGGAGGTGGCCACCGGTCCCCAGCCGCCACCGCCGCTGGCATCCAGCAGCCCGGCCACAAACCCCAGCACCGGTACGCGCTTCACTTCCTGGGCAGGCATCAGCCGGCCGGCGGCGCGCAGCAGGATGAAGATCGCCAGGATCAGCAGGTAGGCATAGATGAACGGGCGGATGAACTCGCCCGGCAGTTGGGTCAGCACGTACGCACCGACCACCCCGCCCACTGCGCCGGGCAGGGCCAGGCGCAGGAACAGGCGTCGGTCGACGTTGCCGGCCACCAGATGCGAGACGCCCGACGCGCCCGTGGTGAACACTTCGGCGGTATGGATGCTGGCGCTCACCGCCGCCGGCGGCAGGCCCATGCTCAGCAGCACCGAGGACGAGACCAGCCCGAAGGCCATGCCCAACGCACCGTCGACCAGCTGCGCGCCGAGGCCGATCAGGATGAACCAATAGAATTCGCTGCCCAGTTCCATGGCAACAGCCTAGCGGCAAACCGATGAGGTGGAGGTCCGGGATGTGCCGGCCGTTGGTCGGCAACCCGCGCCAAGCCGGGTAGGCCTGGGTCTGGGGCTGCCGGGTTGCCGGCCAACGGCCGGCACTACGGGGACCCGCCGGTGCGCGGTCCGGGACGGGGCAGGGGCAGGCGTCAACGGGTGCCGTACAGGACCACGGTCTTGCCACGGGCGTGAAGGAGCCCGTCGGTCTGCAGCTTCTTCAGTACGCGGCCGGCCATTTCACGCGAGCAGCCGACCAGCCTGGCCAGTTCCTGGCGGGAGACGCGCAGCTGGGTGCCCTGCGGGTGGCTCATGGCCTCCGGCTCGCGGGACAGGTCGTGCAGGGTGCGGACGATACGGTCGGTGACGTCCAGGAAGGCCAGGCGGCTGGCTTTCCTGCTGGTGTCCAGCAACCGCTTGGAGATCTGCTGCCCAAGCGCGTACAGCAGGCGCGGGGCGTCGGCCGACAGCGGGCCGAGGAACAGCTGGTGCAGGCGTTCGTAGCTGATCTCAGCCAGCTCGCAGGGGGTGCGGGTGCGCAGGATCACCTCGCGACGGTCGGATTCGACGAACAGCCCCATCTCGCCGACGAATTCACCTGAACCGAAGTAGCCGAGGACCAGCTCGCGGTCGTCCTCTTCCTCAGCAATTATAGAAACCGAGCCGCTTATCACGTAGTAAAGGGTGCCAGCGGGGTCCCCGGGGCGGAACACATCGGTCCGCGCGGGGTAGCGGCGGCGATGGCTGTGGGCCAGAAAACGGTCGATGGTGGCGATATCCAGGGCCAGTGGACTTGTGGCAAGGCGCACAGTTGACACGTTTGAGGCGCTCCCTTTGCTCATGAACAATTCACGGCTATGTGCCGCGAGCTTAACGATCCGGTTTGTTAAGGGCAAACAGAGCACACCTATTCCTTTCGATGCAAGTTTCGCCCCCGATCACTTTGCCCCATAATTGCGCCTTTCCCACCACTCACAGGATCCACCGCCGTGGTCAAGCCGTTGCCTCGCCTGAGGTTGCAGGGTTTCAACAACCTCACCAAGGCGCTGAGCTTCAACATCTATGACGTGTGTTACGCGCGCACCGAAGAAGAGCGTCAGCGTTACATCGAATACATTGATGAAGAGTACAACGCCGATAGGCTTACTCAGATCTTGACCGATGTCGCCGAGATCATCGGCGCCAACATCCTCAACGTGGCGCGCCAGGATTACGATCCGCAGGGTGCCTCGGTGACGATCCTGATCTCTGAAGAACCGGTGATCGACAAGAAGCAGGCCGGCAAGGAGTTGATCTCCGATGCCGTGGTCGCGCACATGGACAAGAGCCACATCACTGTCCATACCTACCCGGAGACCCACCCGCAGGAGGGCATCGCCACGTTCCGCGCGGACATCGATGTGGCTACCTGTGGCGTGATTTCCCCGCTGAAGGCGCTGAATTACCTGATCGAGAGTCTGGAATCGGACATCGTGATCATGGACTACCGCGTGCGTGGCTTCACCCGTGATGTAAAGGGCAAGAAGCACTACATCGATCACAAGATCCACTCGATCCAGAACTTCCTGGCCAAGAACATCAAGTCGCGTTACGAGATGTTCGACGTCAACGTCTACCAGGAAAACATCTTCCACACGAAGATGCACCTGAAGGACTTCGACCTGGACCAGTACCTGTTCGAAGAGAAGGCCAAGAACCTGTCGTTCAAGGAACGCATGAAGATCGAGGCGCTGCTGCGTCGCGAGATCGAAGAGCTGTTCCACGGGCGCAACCTGACCGAGTAATACCGCTGTGACAGCCGCCCCGGGCAACCGGTGGCGGCGCTGCACCCGGCGGGACGGCCCGCCC
The DNA here is from genome assembly GCF_024519465.1 of Stenotrophomonas sp. Ste86. GTDB lineage: Bacteria > Pseudomonadota > Gammaproteobacteria > Xanthomonadales > Xanthomonadaceae > Stenotrophomonas. Next base: position 30,533 of record NZ_JALJRW010000020.1, read on the forward strand.
CGTGATGCCCGGATCCGTGCAGTACCGGTGCCAGGGAAGCCAATCGACGACGGTCCGGTGTGAAGACACCGGGCCGTTTTTGTTTTTTCAAAGGAGTACCCCATGCCCTGGATCTATCTGCTGCTGGCCGGCCTGTTCGAAATCGGCTTTGCGATCGGAATGAAGTACTCGGAGGGCTTCAGCAAGCCGCTGCCCACCCTGGCCACCGTCGGTGCGGCGCTGGTCAGCCTGTACCTGATGAGCCAGGCGATGAAGTCGATCCCGGTCGGCACCGCCTATGCGATTTGGACCGGCATCGGCGCCCTCGGCGTGGCCACGCTGGGCATCTTCCTGTTTGGCGACAGCGCCTCGCTGCCGCGGCTGGCCTGCGTGGGCCTGATCGTGGCCGGCGTGATCGGGTTGAAGCTGGTCGGGGGCTGATCGGCGCGTCTGGAGGACGTCGCGCACGCACCCCGGGTAGTGCCGGCCGCTGGCCGGCAACGCGTGCATCCAGATGGGTCCATGAGGTTGACGGCCAGCGGCCGGCACTACCTAGATGCGGTAGGCGATGGTCTTCATCACCTTCGATGCCAGCGCCATCACCGAGGGAATCGGGAACGGCAGCTTGCGCGCGCCGGCATGTTCGGCGTGATCGGCATGGCGGGCCTCGTCGATCTTCATCACCTTGAGGATCTCGCGACTGCGCAGGTCGGCAGGGGGCAGGGTGTCCAGGTGTTCGTCCAGATGGGCTTCGACCTGGCGCTCGGTTTCCACCACGAAGCCCAGGTTCCAGCCATCGCCGCGCAGGCCGGCCAGCGTACCGATGGTGTAGCTGCCGGCGTACCAGATCGGGTTGAACAGGCTCGGGCGGCTGTCCAGTTCACGCAGGCGCTGGGCGCACCAGGCCAGGTGATCGGTCTCTTCCTGGGCCGCGTCGAGCAGGTGGGCACGGGTCTGCGGCTCCTGGGCGACCGCGGCCTGGCCGAAGTACAGGCCTTGGGCGCACACCTCGCCGACATGGTTGATGCGCATCAGGCCGGCGGCATGGCGGCGCTCGGCGCTGGCCATCTGCACGTCCGGCGTGGCCTGGGCGGGGTAGGGGCGGCTGGCCGGCGGGTTGCCGAAGACCGTGTCCAGGGCGCGCTGGGCTTCGGTCAGCAGGTGATCGAGCGGGGTGATCTGGCGGGTCGCGGTCATGGCGGGGCGGCGTGCAGCGGGGGATCGTCGATTCTCGCCCCCTGGCGGCGGCGTGCCAAGCCACGGCGGGGGTCAACTTGCATGTGCGGGGTCGCGCCGGTACAATCCCGCCTCTTCACAACGCGTGGCAGAGTTCCGGCCGTTCAACGCCGCAATGAGCCCGACCTACTTGAGTTCTTTCATGAGCACTTTCACTGCAAAGTCCGAGACCGTCCAGCGTGACTGGTATCTCGTCGACGCTTCCGGCAAGACGCTGGGCCGTCTGTCCACCGAGCTGGCCCGCCGTCTGCGCGGCAAGCACAAGCCGGTTTACACCCCTCACGTTGATACCGGTGATTACCTGGTTGTCATCAATGCAGAAAAGATTGTCGTCACCGGCAAGAAGCTGCAGGACAAGCTGTATCACCGTTTCACTGGCTACATCGGCAACCTGAAGACCGAAACTCTGGCCCAGGCGCTTGAGCGCCACCCGGAGCGCGTCATCGAGACCGCCGTCAAGGGCATGCTGCCGAAGGGCCCGCTGGGCCGCGCCATGTACCGCAAGCTCAAGGTGTACTCGGGTTCCGAGCACCCGCACGCCGCTCAGCAGCCTCAGGTTCTGGATATCTAATCATGGCTATCACTCAAAACTACGGCACCGGCCGCCGCAAGTCCTCCACCGCCCGCGTGTTCCTGCGCAAGGGCGCCGGCAACATCACCGTCAATGGCCGTCCGCTGGACGAGTTCTTTGGCCGTGAGACCGCGCGCATGATCGTGCGCCAGCCGCTGGAGCTGACCAAGAACACCGAAAGCTTCGACATCATGGTCACCGCCGCTGGCGGCGGCACCACCGGCCAGGCCGGTGCGATCCGTCTGGGCATCGCCCGTGCGCTGGTCGAGTACGACGAAACCCTGAAGTCCGAGCTGCGCAAGGCTGGCTTCATGACCCGTGACGCCCGTGAAGTCGAGCGTAAGAAGGTCGGCCTGCACAAGGCACGTCGCGCCACCCAGTTCTCCAAGCGCTGATCCATCGCGCCTGGCGTGGGATCTTTCGGGATCCCGCTGGGAGGACAGCAAAAGCCCGGCCTCGGCCGGGCTTTTGCCGTTTATGGGATGCCGCATTGCCAAGGGCGGTGCAGGGTGCCAGAAACAGGCCGGTAGAGCCGAGCCATGCTCGGCTGCCGTCGCCCCTCTGCCTCTTCTGTTGCCATTGCCCGATAGCCAAAGCCAAAGCCAAAGCCAAACCATCTGCTCTGCGCATTGGCCTGGCTGGGTCGGCGCGGGTGGATTGTCGGGACACGCTGCAAGTACATCCGTGTAAGCTCCGTCGCCGCATCCATGCGGCTCAGGATCCCGCCAACCCACCTGCGCCGACCCTCGACAGTTGGCTGGTGAGCAGGGGAAAAGCGAGGCAAAACGGGCGAGCGCCTGGGGGCGTTGAATCGGTAGTGCCGGCCGCTGGCCGGCAACCTCGTCGCCCATCCGCGAGCCGAGGGTGTCGCTTGCGATGGTCGTGACCCCGATTGCGCTCTTCCATCATCCGGGCCGCTGGCAGCGCTGGCGTCATCGCCCATCAATCGCGGCGTATCTCGCCGTTGATGGCGAACGCTGCCCGCCCGCCCGCCTGCCCGCCTGCCCCCAATGGCGCCCAGCGCCCCTCCTGCACCATCAGGCGAAGCCCCCCTTGGAGTCCAAGAGGCGCGCGCCGACGGGCGCGGGGATGTGGAGGTAAGGGAGGCGGACCCCAGTCTTGCTGCGCAAGGTTGGGGTGCTGGGCGCATAGCGCCCAGCTAACTGCACCAAATAAAACAAAAGGCCTGATCTTTCGATCAGGCCTTTTGTTTTATTTGGCTGCCCCGGATGGATTCGAACCACCGAATGCCTGAGTCAGAGTCAGGTGCCTTACCGCTTGGCGACGGGGCAATATCTGCGTGCAAGTATTGCACTTTTTCCCTACAAAACCAAGCTGAACTTGGTGGCTATGGGTGGACTCGAACCACCGACCCCAGCATTATGAGTGCTGTGCTCTAACCGGCTGAGCTACATAGCCTAGGGAGCCGGTAATTCTGGAGATGTATCCGGGATCTGTCAACACTTTTTCATCACGCTTGTGAGTGGACAGCCGGCGTGTCACAGTCCCGGACAGTAGATTTTTCTAGGAGTCCGCATCGTGATCGATCCGGACGGCTATCGACCGAACGTCGGTATTGTGCTGATGCGGGAAGACGGGCAGGTGTTCTGGGCGCGACGTGTGCGCCGGGACGGCTGGCAGTTCCCGCAGGGCGGCATGAATACCGACGAGACGCCTGTCGAAGCCATGTATCGCGAGTTGCACGAAGAAACCGGGTTGTTGCCGGAGCACGTCGAAGTGCTCGGGGCGACGCCGGGTTGGCTTCGCTATCGGCTGCCGGCACGGGCCATCCGCCGCAATGAGAAACAGGTCTGCATCGGCCAGAAGCAGGTGTGGTTCCTGCTGCGGCTGGCCGGCGACGAATCCCATGTGTCGCTGGACCATACCGACAGCCCCGAGTTCGACCAGTGGCGCTGGGTGGATTTCTGGTACCCGGTCGAGCATGTGGTGATGTTCAAGCGCGGGGTCTATGCACGTGCGCTGCGCCATCTGGCGCCGTTGGCGCGGGGCGTGGCCGGGACCGGGGTGGAATCGATGCCCAAGTCCGCCCAGGAGGCCTGGATGCCCGGCAACACGGCCGGGCATGATCGGCCGCGCAAGCGCAGCACCCCGCCGCCCAAGCGGGGCTATTGGCCGAAGAAGGCCAAGGCCGAGCCAGGCACGCCCTGAGACGGCGCCACGACAGATCGTGGTTCCAGGGGTCGGTCCGCCGGTCCGGTCGACGATCTGCCGCGTTCTCCGGAGGATGTGCACCGGCTGGCTGAACCGTATCGAGAATGATTCAGATACGAAATTGACAACCATTCTCGTTTCGATTTGAATAGCGGCAGGCCGATCCGGGCCTGTCTGCCGAGTCCGCACGTGTACGTCTGCATCTGCAACGGGGTTACCGACCACCAGATCCGCGAAGCCGCGCAAAGCGGTGTCGCAAGCGTGTCCGAGCTGACCATGCGTACCGGCTGTGGTGCCACCTGCGGCTCGTGCCTGGATATGGCGGCCGACCTGCTGGCCAAGTTCAGCGCCACCCACGACCTGCCGTTGCCGGTGTTGGGCCTGGCCCAAGTTGCCTGAGGTACCTCTCCGCGCAACTGCGCGGCGCCTGCTGGGTTTCTCTTGAAAGAACGACCGAGACCGCCCCGCAAGGCGGCGCGTTGCGTGGTCCTTTAATCCGCGCTGCGTGGACTCAACCTATCCCGTCGGGTGGAGAGCTCCCTTGGAGTACAGGGGGCGCGCCAAAGCGCGCAGAGGTATGGAGGCAACCCACCGACCCTGGTTGCGCAGCGCGGATCGTAGGCGTCGTGCCCAGTTGCGCGACGGCGCAACTGAGCACGATTCGCGTTCCTTCATGGTTTCGCCCGAAGCGCTACAGTGCGCGCGTTCACACGCAGCAGGAGCAGCTCATGAAGGGCGACGCCAAAGTCATCGAATTCCTCAACAAGGTCCTCTACAACGAGCTGACCGCGATCAACCAGTACTTCCTGCACGCCAAGATGCTGAAGAACTGGGGCCTGAAGGAACTGGCCGACCACGAGTACAAGGAATCGATCGAAGAGATGAAGCATGCCGACATGCTGTCCGATCGCATCCTGTTCCTCGAAGGCCTGCCGAACTTCCAGGCGCTGGGCAAGCTGCGCATCGGTGAGAACCCGACCGAGATCCTGCAGTGCGATCTGGCGCTGGAGCGCGACGGTGTGGTCACCCTGCGCGATGCGGTGTCGTATGCCGACTCCGTGGGCGACTACGTGAGCCGCCAGCTGTTCGTGAAGATCCTGGATTCCGAAGAGGAGCACATCGACTGGCTGGAAACCCAGCTGGATCTGATCGAGCGCATCAGCGAGCCGAACTACCTGCTCACCAAGCTGGACGACTGAGTCAGCCCTGCAGCGGGGCGCGCAGGCCGTTCTGATAGCCGGCCAGCGCGATCCGTGCGCGGGCGAACTCGGCAATCAACAGCGCCACCGCCACGGCGGGGCGCTCCAGCGTGCCGGCGCGTGCGTCGTGTTCGATCCGACGTGCGGCCACCGACAGGGCGATGGCCCCGACATTGGCGCTGGCCGATTTCAGGCTGTGCGCGATGGCGCGCAGCTGGTCCAGGTCGGCGGCGACCGAGGCATCCTGCAACTGCTGGATCAGCGCGGGCGTGTCGTCCAGGAACACGCCGATGATCTGCGCGGTCTGCGCACCGATCACCTCCAGCAGTTCATCCAGCACGCTGTTGTCCAGCACCGGCAGCGGCTCGTCGCCGTTCTCGCCGACGCCGGCCGCGCCCAGGGCGGCCAATCCTGCGGCGATGTCGGCCGGATCGGGTTCGCGCAGTGCCTGCACCGGCGTGTGTACCGCCGGCGCCTCGCCCTGCCAACGCTGCAGGCACGCCTGCAGCGAGGCGCGGTTGACCGGTTTGGACAGGTAATCGTCCATGCCGGCCTGCAGGCAGCGCTCGCGGTCGCCGGCCATGGCGTTGGCGGTCATCGCCACTACCGGCAGACGCGCGGCACCGTTCCCGGTTTCCCGCGCACGCCAACGACGCGTGGCCTGGTAGCCATCCAGTACCGGCATCTGGCAATCCATCAGCACCAGGTCGAAGCGCTGGGTATCCAGGCGTTGCAATGCCTGCTCGCCATCGTTGGCGGTCACCACGCTGCACCCCAGCACCTGCAACAGGCGTTGGGCGACGGCCAGGTTGACGCTGTTGTCTTCCACCAGCAGCACGCGCAGGCCCAGCTGTGGCGACGGCTCGCGACCTGCATCGGCCTCGACATCAGCCAGCAGCGGCGCCGGGCGCGCGGGTGCGCTGGCGGGACGCAGCAGGGCATGCAGGTCGCTGTCTTCGGCGTCGCGTGGCAACGCCAGCGCATCGCCGAGCAGCACCGGTGCCAGCGCGTCCTTGCCCTGCAGCCACAGCAGCTTCGGGAGGGGATCGCGTGCGTCGCGCAGGACCGCCCGGTGCAACGCGATGGCGCCGTGGCGCAGCGCGTCGGTGTCGGCGATCACCCAGGTCAACGCCGGTTCGATGCCGGGGCGCTGCGGCGCGCGCAGGATGTCCAGTGCGGTCGAGGCGCTGTCCACGACGTGCAGGCGCACGTCGTGGTGCTCCAGCACGCGTTCCAGGCGCGCGGCCAACGGTGCATCGGTGCTGACCAGCAGGGCGCGGGTGGTGCCGCTGCCGCTGCCGAGCGTGGGCAGGTCGCCGATCACTTTCAACAACGGAATCTCGAACCAGAACGTGGCGCCCTGGCCCGGCGTGGAGGTGACGCCGATGCGTCCGTGCATCAGGTCGATGATGCGTTTGCAGATCGCCAGCCCCAGCCCGGTACCGCCGTAGATGCGCGTGGTGGACGCATCGGCCTGGCTGAAGGACTGGAACAGGCGCGACTGCAGGGCCGCGTCGATGCCGATGCCGGTGTCGATGACCTCGAAGCGCAACTGATGCTGCGCGCTGGTTTCGCCCTGGCGCTGCACGCGCACGCGGATCTGGCCGCGCTCGGTGAACTTGATCGCGTTGACCAGCAGGTTGCCCAGCACCTGGCGCAGCCGCACTGGATCGCCCCGCACCGACAGCCGCACCGCCGGGTCCAGTTCCAGCGACAGCGTCAGCGCCTTGGGATCGGCGGTGCGCTGCATCAGCTGGACCAGGCCTTCGAGCAGTTCGCGCAGGTTGAAGGTGGTGATCTCCAGGTCCAGGCCCTTGGCCTCCAGACGGGAGTAATCGAGGATGTCATCGACGATGCGCAGCAGCTGCTGCGAGCTGACCGTGGCGGTCTGCAGCATCTGGCGCTGGTCGTTGCCGAGCTGGCCGCCTGCGATCAGGTCCAGCATCGGCAGGATGCCGTTGAGCGGGGTGCGGATTTCGTGGCTCATGGTGGCGAGGAACTCGCCCTTGGCCAGCGCGGCGGCTTCGGCCGCCTGCTTGGCGCGCAGCAGTTCCTGCTCCAGTACATCCTGCTGCTGCACCGCGTGCTGCAGCTGGTCGCGCTCGCGGGCCAGCGCATCGCCGCGCCGGTGCAGCTGTTGCAGCCGCTGCTGGGTGTCGCGCCAGTGCTGCACGCAGGTCAGGCTGGCGATCACCGCCAGCACGGCAGCGGCGGCGGCGATGAGCGGCCACGGCCCGCGACTGCCGAGGGCGGCCAGGATCGCGGCCGTGCCTGCAACGGCGGCGGCCATCGCTGCCAGCCAGAGTGCGCGTGGAACCCGTCCGTGGGTCGTCATGCTCACAACACCGCGTTGTGGAAGTCGAAGTTCAGTTCACTGCCCGCCGACTGCACCATGTTGCCCTGGATGAAGTCGACCCCGCCCATCCACATCGCGGCGGCAGCCTGCGGATCTTCAATCTGCTGGCCAATGATCTGCAGCCCGGCGCGGTGCGCGTTTTCGATCGCCGCGCGCAGCTCGTCGCGGGTGTGCTGGTTGGCATGGGCGCTGGAGAAGCGGGCTGCCATGCGCACATACGTGAGTGGAAGCTGGGTCAGTAGCGCGTTGGCGTCGCTGCCCGGCTCGAACTGGCTCAGGCAGAAGCGCACGCCCACCGCGCTCATGCGCGCGCAGAACTGCTGCAGGGTGACGGTGTGGATCAGCGCGTCGGGCAGGCGTACGTCGATGACCACCGCGCTGCCGGGGATCTGGCGACGTTCCAAGGATTCCAGCAGCCAGTCGGCGAAGGCGTCGCGCGCCAGCGTGCGCAGCGACTGCGACACGAACAGATGCAACGGCTGGGTGGCGTGGCGGTAGAGATCGAGCAGCCCGAGGGCGTGATCGAGGACCTGCTGGTCCAGGTCGGCGATTCGCCCGGCCGCTTCGGCGGCGGGAATCACCTGGCCGGCAGTGAGCACGCTGCCATCGGCCTGGCGCAGCCGCAGCAGCACCTGGTACTGCGCGGTGTCGCCACCGGCCACGGCCACGATCGGCTGGTAGGCCAGTTCGAGCTGGCCTTCCAGCAGGGCCAGGTGTTCCTGTGCGGCGACATCCTCGCGGCGCACGTGCGCGGCCACGCCGGCGCTGAGCAGCCGGGCCTGCAGCGTGGTGCGCTCGACCGCTTCCAGCGCGGTGCCGGCATCGCTGAAGCCCAGCGACAGCTGGGCATGCCCGACCACCCCGCGCAGGTGCACCGATTCGTCATCGCGGATCACGAACGCGCGCGCGGACAGCTGCTCGCGCAGGTGCTGGGCCATCTTGTCCAGGCTTTCCTCGTCGACGCCACGCGCCAGCACCAGGAAGCTGTTGTCGTTCAAGCGCGCCAGCAGGTGCGGCTGCGCTGCATCGGCCAGGCGCTGCGCGGCCTGCACCATCAGCCGCTCGAAGGCGGCATAGCCGTAGCGTTCGCGCAGGCCCAGCGCACTAGCCACTTCGATGAAGAACAGCCCGCCGTGATCGCGGTGCGCCAGCGACGCGGCCAACTGCTGCATCACGTGGTGACGGGTGGGCAGGCCGGTCTCGGGATTGTTCATCGCCGGGGCGCCGTGCGCGCCGGGCTGCGAGGCGGCCTGCGCACGGGCGCGGCGAATCCGGTTGGACACGGCGGCGATCAGGTGGCGCGGACGGATCGGCTTGCTGAGGAAATCGTCGGCGCCGCTGTCGAGCACTTCGAACTGGCGCTCCGGATCCGGGTCCCCGCTGAGGAACACGATCGGCAGCAGCTGCTGACCCGGTTGCTGGCGGATCAGCGCGGTCAGGCGCATGCCGTCCAGGCCGGGCAGGTGCAGGTCCATCAGGATCAGGTCGGGGCGGTTCTCGGCGATCGCCTGCTGCACGCCTTCGGCATCGCTGTGCACGATGGCTTCCATCCCGGCGCCGTGCAGCACGCTCTGCGCGAACAGGGCCTGCGAGCGGTCGTCTTCAACGATCAGTACCCGATACGGTGCATCCAGGGCCAGCGGCGTCGCGCCGTCGTCCGGTTGGGACGTTTCCAGAGCGGGCAGGGGCGGCATCGGCGGCGGCATCGGTGCAACGGCAATGGCAGCGGTGAGCGGCACCACGTTGCTCGGCGCCGCGACGGGCGCGGGCGTCCCGACCCAGCGCTGCCAATGGTCGGCCGGCGGGGTTTCAGCGCGCGTGGCGCGGGCGGATGCAACAACGTTTTCGGTGACGGCCATCAGTACTCCCAGTCTGCGGCGCAATTATGCAGTGCATGCTTCGGTTTACGGTGGCAGCACGTCGCGGTTCGTCAGCACGTCGCGGTTCGACAGTACATCCGGCGCTGGGCTGGCCTGCCCGAGCAGCCAGCGCATGCCTTTCCACAAGGTGCGCCAGACCAGCCACACCACCAGCGCGCCGGCCAGGCTGCAGCCGATCACCACGATCAGGGCCAGCCACGGATGCGCCAGTGCCAGCGCCAACCCGCCGACCACCACCGTGTCCTCGGCGGCCGAGGCCATCCAGTTGCTGGCCGGTTCGGGCGAGGTATTGAGCAGGGCGCGGGTGCCGGACTTCAATCCATGGCTGGCCAGTGCCACCCCGGCGCCGGCGACCAGCGCGGTGCCGCTGAGTTCGCCGCTGGGCGACAACGTGGCCGCGGCCAGGAAGGCGCCAGCCGGGACCCGTGCCAGGGTCTGGACCAGGTCCCAGACCGAATCCACCCCGGGGATCTTGTCGGCGAAGAACTCGGCGATGGCCAGCACCGCCGAGGTGCCCAGCACCCACCAGGATTGGGTGGCCTGCAGCGCCGGCGGCAGATCGACCCAGCCGAGCAGCCCGGCCAGGCCCACGCCGAATACGGTCAGGTACACGCGGATGCCGGCCAGCCAGGCCAGCAGGATGCCGATGACGAACAGATGGGCTTCGGTCATGGGATGCGCTCCGTCTGCAAAGTGTGCACAGGCCCACACTATCGGGGATGACGTCGATGAACGCCACCGCCGGCCACGCCCCGGGGCGCGTGAAATGGGCCGACCCTGACTTACACTAACCAGTCGATCGTTCCGACAGAGGCCGTGCCGGTATCGCCTTGGGCGCTGCCGCGGACATCCGCCATGAGCAACCCCACACCGTCCCGTATCCAGATCCGCCGGCCCGGCAACGCGCCCGCGCCCGATCGTCGTCGCCTGGCCATCCTGGCCGGGGTGTGGCTGGTCACCTTGATCGTGGCGGTGCTGGTCGGCCGCTGGACCGCCGGCCCCGGCGGCGACGTGGGCAAGCAGCTGGACGCCGCACAGGCGCACGCGGACGCGCTCAACAAGCAGGTGGTGGAACTGCAGCAGCGCCAGGCCACGCTGCAGGCCTCCGACCGCATCAGCCGCGCGGCCAACAACGAGGTGCAGACCTCGCTGGGCGAGCGCGATGAAGAGATCGCCGGGCTGCGCGCGGACGTGGCCTTCTACGAGCGGCTGGTCGGGGCGACCAGCCAGCGCAAGGGCCTGAACACCCATTCGGTCGAGTTTGCCCCGGAAACCGGCGGCACCTGGCAGTACGCGGTGGTGCTCACCCAGAACCTGAACCGTGGCGCGATCAGCCAGGGCCAGATGCGTTTCACCGTGGAAGGCGTCAAAGGCGGCAAGCTGACCTCGGTCAGCTGGGACGAGCTGCACCAGCGCACCAAGGTACCGGGTCAGGACTATTCCTTCCGGTACTTCCAGCAGCTCACCGGCAGCATCATCCTGCCGAAAGACTTCACCCCGCAACGTGTGCGGGTCACGCTGGGATCGGGCGCGGGGGGCGCCACCCAGGTTTTTGATTGGAAGCAGGCCGGCGCACCGGCTGCACCATCGGCAAAAGAAGGGGAGTAAGCCCATGTTTGGCAGCAATAAATCCAACCGCGACGGACATCTGGTCGTGGACGCGCTGATCGGCGCGCAGGTGGTGATCCGCGGTGATGTGGAATTCAGTGGGGGCCTGTACGTGGAAGGCACCATCCTGGGCAAGGTGATCGCCGCCGACGGCGCAGCCAATGCCACCCTGACGCTGGCCGAGCAGGGCAGCATCGAGGGTGAGATCCGTGCCCAGGTGGTGGTCATCAGCGGCCGCCTGGACGGGGATGTGCACGCCAGCGAGAAGGTCGAGCTGACCCCGACCGCGCGGGTGACCGGCAACATCCACTATCAGGTGGTGGAAATGAACGCCGGGGCCCAGCTGACCGGTCGCCTGATCCACGGCAACGCCCAGATGGCCCTGCCGCCGCCGGCCGATGAAAACGCCGACAAGGGCAAGGACAGCAGCGCCCGCAAGAAGCTTGCCGACGCGATGGCCTGAACGGGCAATCGCTTGAAAGCGTGCTCATGCGCCCCCATGCTGGGGACATGAGCACGCTTGTTTCCCTGCCCGGCGCCCCCGCGCCCGCGCCGAACTACCAGTCGCTGGACCGTCCCCTGAACTTCACCGAGGCCGCTGCGGCCAAAGTGAAGGAACTGATCCAGGACGAGGCCAGTACCTCGCTTGCCCTGCGCGTCTATATCCAGGGCGGTGGCTGCTCGGGCTTCCAGTACGGCTTCGAGTTCGATGAGAACCGTGCCGAGGACGACCTGGCCGTGGACACCAACGGAGTGACCCTGCTGGTCGATCCGCTGAGCCTGCAGTACCTGATGGGCGCCGAGGTCGATTACACCGAGAGCCTGACCGGCGCGCAGTTCGTGATCCGCAATCCGAACGCCAAGACCACCTGCGGCTGCGGCAGCAGTTTCAGCATGTGATCGGGCGGCACCGGCGACCCGACGGGTCGACCGGTGCTTGCCACTGTCGTCGAAGTTGGGCAGGCTTTGCGTATGTCCAGATTTTCTTCGCCGCTGTCCGGTTTCGCCTTCACCACCGAACCCCTCGAACGTGCCGATACGCTGCGTGATGACGCCGACGCGTTGGCACGCCTGTGGCCCGATGCGCATGTGCTGGTCATGGACCAGGACGGCCGCGCGCTGGCCGGGGACGATGGCCAGCCCCTGCCGCTGACCGGCTCGCAGGTGGGCGGGGGGCCGGGGACCGCGATCTTCCTGGGCCTGCGCGGCGAACGCGCCTGGTTCTCGCTGGAAGCATCCGCCCTGGATGTCACCGCTCCGCAGCGGGTGGACCTGCGCGAATCGGCCACGACGTGGTCGGCCGCCGATGCCAGTGCGTTCTGCTACGCACGCGGCATGTCCTACTGGCACTCGCGCACGCGCTTCTGCGGCGTCTGCGGCGGTGCGGTCACCTTCTCGCGCGGCGGCTTCGTCGGCCGGTGCGCCCAATGCGGCACCGAGCATTACCCACGGGTGGACCCGGCGGTGATCGTGGCGGTGGAAAACAACGGGCGGCTGCTGCTCGGGCGCCAGGCCAACTGGGCGACGCGCCGCTACTCGGTGCTGGCCGGGTTCGTCGAACCGGGCGAGTCGCTGGAACAGACCGTGGTGCGTGAAGTCTTCGAAGAGAGCAAGGTGCGCGTACGCGAATGCCGCTACCTGGGCACCCAGCCGTGGCCGTTCCCCGGCGCACTGATGCTGGGCTTTGCCGCCACCGCCGAGGACGACGTGCCGACGGTGAACGGTGAACTGGAAGATGCCCGCTGGTTCACCGCCGAGGAAGTGGGCGCGGCGCTGGCCCGGGATGTCGAAGACGACGGCCAGGGCATCCGCCTGTCGCCACCGATTTCGATCTCGCGCAGCCTGATCGAACACTGGTACCGCCAGCAGGTGGGCTGATCGCGGGCCGGCGTTGCCGCTGGCTGAACACGCGACGGCGTACATTACCAACGGCCCGGGGAATTGCCGGGCCGCAGGGCATAGTAGCGGCCAGAAACCGCGCCGGAGGCTTACATGTTCACCACCCTCGTCGCCGTGCTGGTCGCCTTGGCCCTCGGCCATGTCGCGCCTGCCGCGGCGGTGGCGCTGCGCCGCTTCGGACTGTACCGGCGCTGGCTGCAATGGCTGGACGTGCACGCGGCACCCTCGGGCTTCTGGCGTGGCCGCCAAGGCTGGATCGTGGCGCTGCTGCCGTGGGTGCTGCTGCTCCTGCTGGTGCAGTGGGCGCTGCACGGCCGCCTGTTCGGCCTGCCCTCGCTGCTGCTGGGCGTGGCCACGCTGGTGATCTGCTGGGGCCCGCGCGATCTGGACCGTGATGTCGAGGCGGTGATCGATGCCGATGATGCCCCGACCCGACACGTGGCGATCGCGCAGCTGCAATCGGCCGGCGGCAGCCTGCACGAGGACGTGCCTTCCTTGGTCGAGGCGACGGTGCTCAATTCGCTGCGGCGCTGGTTCGCGGTGCTGTTCTGGTTTCTGTTGCTGGGGCCGGTGGGTGCGTTGGCGTATCGGCTGCTGGCGTTGCTGGCGGTGGGGCCGATGCGTTCGTTGGCGACAGTGGATTGCATGGCCGGGGCGCGCATCGTACTGGGCTGGCTGGAATGGCCGGTGGCGCAGCTGATGTCGCTGTCGATGGCGTTGGTGGGCAATTTCGATACGGCCTACAAGGCGTGGCGACAGGCGCACGGCAACCAGTGGGCGGGCTCGACGGCGTTTCTGGGTGCGGTGGCGCGTGCCAGCGTGAGCGCGGAGCTGCGCGAAGACGCGCACGATTACAGCGATGCGGGCATGGTGCCGGTGTGGCGCCGCCTGCCGGAACTGCGCGATGCGATGAGCCTGGTGTGGCGGATGCTGTTGCTGTGGATGGCCGCGCTGGCGCTGCTGGTGATTGCCGGCTGGGTGACCTGAGCGGTCGTCACGATGCTGGGGCGATCAGCCCGGTGCGAGCCAGGTAAACGGAACCCACGGCAGGTTGCGCGCGATCCAGTACAGCGGCAACAGGGTCAGCCAGAAGGCAGGCTTCATCAACAGGGATATCAACGGCTGCATCCAGTGCGGACGCCAGCCGAGTGCCCAGCCCAGCACCAGCGGTGCGATGGCCAGCATCACCATCGCCAGGGGATTCATCGACAGCGCGGTGAGCACATCACCGTGGACCAGCGCGTGCAGCGCCCGCGTCAGCCCGCAGCCGATGCAGTAATAGCCGGTGACGGCAAAGAAGCTGCACGGCGGAAACGGGCTGTTGGCGGCGTTGGGATCGAAATGACGCAAGGCCCAGATGCCCGCCCCGGTGGCGATCGCCACCGGGGGGAGTGCGGCCAGCAACCAGCGCTTGCCGTGCAGTGCCGCCATCAGCTGGCGCTTTCGACCTGCTGCTGGAACTGCTGGATCTGCTCCATGTAGCCGTCGACGCCGACGAAGGCCAGCCAGATGACCGAGAACAGCGTGGCGGCAATCAGGATGCCGGTGGTGACCCAGGCCCAGATCTTGGCGTTCTTGGACGCCTGGCGCGCAGCGACCAGGTCGCCCTGGTTGAGCAGCGTGTTGACCTTGTTGGCGAACACGATGGCCACGATGCCGGTGGCGATGCCCGGGAAGCTCAGGCACGACACGCAGCACATGAAGAACGCCAGCACGGTGACGATGATCGACCAGATCAGGTAGTTCGGGACGGTACCGGAGGCGGGCGGCAGCGGGGCGGTGGCATTCATTGGGCAAACTCCATTTTTCTGGGTGGGTTATGTGGCGAACAGGTGGATCGGACAGAGGGTGTGCATCCGGCGGCATCGTCAGCCGGCTATCAGGGCCCAACCTCCACGCCGGCCAGCGTGGACAGGCCATGTTGGCGGTAATCTAACCGATGTCGCGCTGATGCATGCGATTACAGGCCCACTGCTGCGGCTTCAGCCGTTCCCTCCCCGCAGCTGGCGGACCTGCTGTTCCAGCGCCTCGGCGGTGGCGGTCCGACCGGGTACGGCCGGTGCCGCCGCCACCTCGATGTGGGCGCGGAAGCGGCGCGGGACGCGCATGCGGCCCAGGCGGGTGTCGCGACGGCTCCACATGCTGGCCCACATGCCGCGCAGCGCCATCGGCACCACCGGCACCGGGCGCCGCTCGAGGATCTTTTCGACGCCGGATTTGAACGCCGCCATGTCGCCGTCGCGGGTCAGCGCGCCCTCGGGGAAAATGCAGACCAGTTCGCCCTCGGCCAGCGCCTTGTCCACTTCATCGAAGGCGGCCTGCATCAGCGCCGGGTCCTCGCGCGCGCCGGCAATGGGAATCGCCTTGGCCGTGCGGAAGATCCAGCGCATCACCGGAATGTTGAAGATCTTGTAGTACATGACAAAGCGCACCGGGCGCGGGATCGTCGCCGACAGGATCAGTGCGTCCATGTAGCTGACGTGGTTGCACACGATCAACGCAGCGCCCTCGTCGGGCACGTTGTTCTCGATCCCGTGCAGGCGCAATCGGTACAGGCCGCGCACCATCACCCAGCTGAGGAAACGCATCAGGAATTCGGGGACGATGGTGAAGATGTAGATCGCCACCACCGCATTGGCGATGGCCAGCGCCAGGAACAGCTGCGGGATGGTCCAGCCGAGCAGGCGCTGGGTGATCAGGCCGAGCATGGCGGCCAATACGATGAAGCCGGAGTTCTGGATGTTGAGCGCGGCGAACACGCGCGACATTTCCGACTTCGGCGTGCGGCTCTGGATCAGCGCGAACAGCGGCACCACGAAGAAACCGGTGAACAGGCCGATGCCGATCAGGTCGATGATGATGCGCACGCTGCCGGCATGCTGCACGAACTGCAGGATCGACATGCCGGCGGCCGCCGACTCACCGGCACGGGCGAAGTACAGGTCGAGCATGAAGGCGGTCATGCCGAAGGCGCCCAGCGGCACCAACCCGATTTCGACGGTACGCCCGGACAGCTTTTCGCACAGCAGCGAGCCGGTGCCGGTGCCGACCGAGAACAGGGCCAGGGCGAAGATGTACAGCGTGGAGCCGCCGCCCAGGTTGACCTCGGCATAGGTGGGCAGCTGCGAGGTGAGCATGGTGCCGACGAACCAGAACCAGGACACGCCGAGGATCGCGTTGCTGACCGCCTTCTGCTTCTTGGCCATGCGCAGCACGGCGAGCGACTCGGGCAGGGGGTTCCAGTTGATCTTCAGGTCCGGCGCGCCAGCGTCGACCTTGGGGATCATCCGCGCGGTGAGGTTGCCGGCCACGGCCAGGGCGATCACCGCCGTGGCGGCCACGATCGGACCGTGGCTGCCGGCCAGCTGGAAGATCAGGCCGCCGGCGATCATGCCGGTCAGGATCGACAGCGAGGTGCCCATCTCGACCAGGCCGTTGCCGCCGGTGAGTTCCTCAGGCTTGAGGATCGAGGGCAGCACCGAGTACTTCACCGGCCCGAACAAGGTGGACTGCATGCCGGTGCAGAACAGCGCCACCAGCAGGACCGGCATGCTTTCGGTGAGGAAGCCGACCGCGGCCAGCGACATGATCACGATCTCCATGGTGGTGGTGATCACGATCAGGCGCGACTTCTCCAGCTTCTCTGCGATCTGCCCGGCCAGCGCCGAGAACAGGAAGTAGGGCAGGATGAAGATCGCCGGGGCCAGGTTGGTGTACAGCGAGCGTTCTTCGATCGGCGTGCCGAGGAAGAACAGCAGGCCGATGATCGCCTGCCGGTAGATGTTGTCGTTGAACGCACCCAGCGACTGGACGATGAAGAACGGCAGGAAACGACGCTGTTTGAGCAGGGCGAACTGGCTGTGGCCGGACATGGAAACTCCTTGCGAACCGGCGCAGCCTAGCACTGTCGCCGTTCGCGCAGGATGGCAGCGGCGCCGCCCGCGCGCTGCCCTGCCGGCTCAGAGGATGTCGTCGACCACGCCGCCGTCCACCCGCAGCGCCGCGCCGGAGGTGGCCGAGGCCTGTGCCGAGGACAGGTAGACCACCATGTTGGCCACCTCCTCGACGCTGGCCGCGCGCTGGATCACCGAGGTGGGACGGTGGGCCATGACGAAGTCGCGGCCGACCTCTTCCAGCGATTTGCCGGTACGCGCGCGCTCGTCTTCCATCATCGCGGCGAAGCCATCGGACAGGGTCGGGCCGGGCAGCACCGCATTGACGGTGACGCCGCTGCCGGCCACGCGCTTGGCCAGCCCGCGCGACAGCCCGAGCAGGGCGGTCTTGGTGACGCCGTAATGGATCATGTCGGCGGGAATGTTGCGGGCCGATTCGGAGGACAGGAACAGCACCCGACCCCAGCCGCGCTCGACCATGGCCGGCAGCAGGGCGCGCGACAGGCGTACCCCGGACATCACGTTGGTCTGCCAGTACTTTTCCCAGGTGGCGTCATCGGTCTCGAAGAAGTCCTGTGGGCCGAAGATGCCGGCGTTGTTGACCAGGATGTCGATCGGCGGCAGCGCGGCCAGCAGGGCGTCCACGCCGGCCGCGTCGGACAGGTCGGCGACCGCGCCCACCAGGCGGGCGTCGGGCAGGGCCTGGCGCAGGGCGGCCAGGGCCTTGTCGACCGAGGCCTGGCTGCGGCCGTTGACCACCACCTGTGCACCAGCGGCCGCCAACCCGTGGGCGATGCCGTGACCGATGCCGGCGGTGGAGGCGGTGACCAGGGCGGTCTTGCCGGAGAGATCCAGTTGCATGTGCGTGTCCTTGAGCGGGGAAGGCACCTGGAGTCTGCGCGGGCGGCGGTAGCGGCAACGTGCAGCGGGTGTTTCCGCCCCATCGGGCGCGCGCATGGCAACGCGGGTGTTGCAAACGTGTCCTGCGGGAGGACTCAGCGCAGGGTGCGCGCGGCCTCGTTGGCGGCGCCGCGGAGCTTGGGCAGCAGGCGCAGCATCAGCCCCATCTGGGTGCGGATCAGCTGCAGCTTGGGCGGCATGGCGTCGGTGACCTGTTCCAGCTGCTCGGCCAGGGCGCGGTCGCCGTCGTTGTCGGCTTCCTCCACCGGTTGCCGCTGTTCCAGCGCGGCGGCGATCTGCTGCATGGCCTGCTCCACGCGCTCGCCGCCGGCCAGCGCCTGCGGGTCCTGCGCGTAGCTGTCCAGCTGCGTGCGGTGCGCACCGAGGGCGGACAGGTGGCCGAGCAGGGTGTTGGACAGCGCCAGGAAGCGGAAGCCCGCATCCAGGTTGCGGCGCACGTGGCCGGGTTCGCGCAGCATGTTCGACAGCGCGGTGGACAGGGCGGCATCGGCGTTGTGCATGTCGCGGCGGGCGATGCGGTAGGCCAAGTCGTCCTGCATGCCGCTGCCGTACTGGCCAAGCACCGCATCCAGGTAGCGCGCGCAGTTGGCCAGCACGCGCGCCATCACCAGGTTCAGGCGCCGGCCCTGCCAGTCGGGCAGGATCAGGAACGCGGCAGCGGCGGCGATCGCGCAGCCGAGCAGGGTGTCGACCAGCCGCGGCCAGATCAGCAGGTAGCCATCGCCGATCAGGTTGAAGCAGGTCAGCGCCATCACCGTGATGGCCGCCGAGGCCACCAGGTAGCGGTCGCTGCGGGTGAAGAAGAACAGCAGCGCCGAGAGCAGGGCGATCAGCAGTTCGACGCGCAGGTCCTGGAACAACTGCATCAACGCCCAGGTCAGCACCAGCCCGATCAGGGTGCCGGCGATGCGCTGGGCCAGGCGCTGGCGGGTGGCACCAAAATGCGGGCGGCACACGAACACGATGGTGAGCAGCACCCAGCCGCCGTTCTGGGCGTTGAACAGGCGGATCGCGGCGAAGCCGACCACCAGCGCCAGCGCCATGCGCAGGCCGTGGCGGAACAGCACCGAGCCGGGGGTGAGCTGCTGGCGGATGCGTACGAACATCTCACGCAGGGTGTGCGGGTTGGTGTCGCGCAGGCGGGTGTCCACGTTGTCCAGGGTGGCTTCGGAATTGGCCGCTTCGGACAGCCGCCGTTCGATGCTCTGCAGGTTCTGGCCGAGCAGTTCCAGCGAGGACAGCAGGCGTTGCCACTGCGGGTTGTGCTGGGCGCGCAGCCAGGTGAGCGAATCGGTGAGGTCGGCGGTGGCCTGTTTGGTGCGTTCGCCGTACTGGAACGGGCGGCGCAGGCGGATGGCCATGCCAAGGTTGGCGCAGGCCTCGCCCTGCAGCGAGAGCAGGCGCTGGCAGCGATACAGCACGTCGCTGTGGAAGAAGGCGTCGGTGAGCGCGCCGTAGGGGTAGTGCGAGGAGCTGGCGCGTTCGTGGAAGTCCTGGGCCATGTAGTACATGCGCAGATACAGGCCGGACTGCACGCCGGGCCGGCCGGAGCGGCCAAAGCGGGCGAGGATGGCGGTCTTGGCGATGTTCAGCGCCTCGACGACGCGGCGGTTCTGTTCGGCCAGGGCGAGCTGACGCTTCTGCAGGTCGGCATCGCGGACCGGTTCGAACAGGTCGGCCTTGAGCTGCAGGTAGCGGCCCAGTTCGAGGAACAGGCGGTTGAGGCGTTCGCGGATGGGGCGGTTGGCGAACAGGGCGGTCCACAGGATGGAGAGCAGGCCGTACCAGAGCGCGCCGGCGAGCAGGTGGCTGACGGCACTGAAGGCCTGTGCGCGGTCGCTGGCGCCATGCTGTTCCAGGGCGATCATGGTGTAGATGGCCAGGGTGACCGTCGCCTGGGCGATGGAGGCGTAGCGTTCGCCGAGCGCGCCGAGCAGGGTGAGGCCGAAGGTGGACAGGGCCAGCGCGGCGATGAACAGCCAGGGCCAGGCAAACAATTCGACCACGGCAGCGGCGGCGATGACGAAGCAGAGCAGGGACAGGGCGACCGATTTGGTGCGGCCCCACCAGTTGTCGTCGGTTTCGGCAATGGCGCTGGCGATGATGCCGAGGAAGACGCCGGGCAGCGCGGGCAACTGGTCCAGGTGCCAGCAGATGCCCATGGCCACCGACAGCGCGATGAACACCCGCAGGCCATAGCTGGCCTTTTCATGCGCCCACAGGCGGCTGAGGCGGGATTCTCGGGCGGTCATGCGGGCTCAGGGTGTGGGGCAGCCCATTATTGCCGGTGGTGGGTGAAGGGGACAGCGTCGGTGTTTCAGCGTCAAAAGCGTCGCGATTCGTTTCCACCGGTTTGGGCCGGTGCGCAACGGAATACGGGTAGTGCCGAGCCATGCTCGGCACCGCGCGAAACGCGGCCTCCAATCCAGGACAGCGCATCGGTGCGTAACGGAGACGCCGGTAGTGCCGGCCGCTGGCCGGCTCCAGGCACCTCCGTCCGGGCACATGAAGAGCCGGCCAGCGGCCGGCACTACCGTCAGGCGGTCTTGGCGCGCTTGAGCAGCTTCTTCTCGCGGCGGCGTGCGCGACGGTTGACCCAGCGTTCGCGCAGGCAGGAGAAGATGACGTAGAGCGCCGGCGTGCTGAGCAGGGTCAGGCTCTGCGAGAACAACAGGCCGCCGATCATCGCGATGCCGAGCGGGCGGCGCAGTTCGGAGCCTTCGCCCAGGCCGATCGCCAGCGGCACTGCCGCCAGGATCGCCACCATGGTGGTCATCATGATCGGACGGAAGCGCACGATGCTGGCCTCGCGCACCGCATCGCGCGGACTCTTGCCGTGCTCGCGCTGGGCCACCACGGCGAAGTCGATCATCATGATCGCGTTCTTCTTGACGATGCCGATGAGCAGTACCAGCGCGATCATCGAGATCACCGACAGCTCGGTATTGGTCACAAACAGCGCCAGCAGCGCGCCCACGCCCGCCGCCGGCAGCGTGGACAGGATCGTCACCGGGTGCACCAGGCTTTCGTACAGCATGCCCAGCACCAGGTAGACGGTGATGATCGCGGCCAGCACCAGGATCAGCATCGAGTTCGGGTTGAGCTGCACGTTGAAGCCGCCGCCATCGCTGATGCGGATGTCGCCGGGCAGGCGCAGGCCGTCCACGGTGGCCTTGATGATGGCTTCGCCCTCGCCGGTGCTTACGCCCGGGGCCAGGTTGTAGCTCAGGTCCATCGTGGTGTACTGGTTTTCGTGGGTGATCTGCGGCGGGGCCAGCCCCGGCACCTGGTGGGCCACGGCAGTGAGCGGGATCATCTCGCCGTTGCCGGCGCGCACGTGGATCTCATCCAGTGCACGCGGGGTGGCGGTCTGCTCGGGCAGGGCGTTGACCACCACGCTGTACTGGTTGATGTCCGAGTAGATGGTGGAGATCTGGCGCTGGCCGAACGCGCCGTACAGTGCGCCGTCGATGGCACCGACCGACACGCCCAGGCGCGCGGCCTTGGCGCGGTCGATCACCACGTTCTGGCGCAGGCCGGCGGTATCCACGTCGGTGCCGACGTCGCGCAGCATCGGGTTCTTCTTCAACGCCGCCTGCACCTTGGGCAGCCATTCCTGCAGCTGGGCAAGATCATTGCCCTGCAGCGACACGCGGTACTGCGCACCCTGGCTGTTGCCGCCGCCACCATCGCTGGGCAGATCCTGGATCGCGCGCAGGCGCAGCTGCAGGTCGGGGTAGCGGTCGGCCTTGGCGCTCAACCGCGCCAGCGCCAGCGCGGTGGTTTCCTTGCGGCCTTCCTTGCGCGTCTTGAGCTGGATGTTGAACTGCGCGCTGGAGCCCTGGCGGCCGCTGCCCAGGCGCACGCCGACGGTCTTCACCGCCGGATCGGCCATCAGCATGTCGGTGATGCGGCGCTGGCGGTTGACCATGTCCTCGAAGGATACGGTCGCGCTGGAATTGGCGCGGCCCCAGATCAGGCCGGTGTCCTGGGCCGGGAAGGAGCCCTTCTTGACCGCGCCGCCGAGCATCACCGTGGCCACGATCAGCAGGATCGGGGTGAGCGAGAGCAGCAGTGCGTGGCGCAGCGAGAAGTCCAGGCACACCGTGTAGGTGCGCAGCATGCGGTCGTGCACGCCATCCAGGAAGCGACCGATCCGCGACGGCGTCTCCGGCTCGGTGTGCGCACTGAGGAAGCGGCTGCACAGCGCCGGAGTCAGGGTCAGCGAGACGATCATGGAGACCACGATCGCCGCCACCAGGGTGATGGTGAACTCGCGGAAGAACGCCCCGACCATGCCGCTGGCGAACAGCAGCGGGATGAACACCGCCACCAGCGAGGCGGTGATCGAGACAATGGTGAAGCCGATCTCGCGCGCGCCGGTCAGCGCGGCCTGCATGCGTGGCATGCCCTCGTCGAGGTGGCGCATGACGTTTTCGATCACCACGATCGCATCGTCGACCACGAAGCCGATCGCGATCACCAGCGCCAGCAGGCTGAGATTGTTCAAGGTGAAGCCGAACACGTACATCACCAGCGCCGCACCGGCCAGCGACAGCGGCACGGTGACGGCGGCGATCAGCGTCGGTGCCAACCGGCGCAGGAACAGTGCCATGGTCAGGATCACCATCGCCAGGCTGATCAGCAGGGTGATCTGCACTTCATGCAGTGACGAGCGGATGGTCGGGGTGCGGTCGAAGAACGGGGTCAGCACCGTGCCCGGCTGCAGGTAGTCGCGCAGCATCGGAATCTGCGCCTTGACCCGGTCCACGGTCTCCACGATGTTGGCGCCGGCACGGGTGAACACATACATCACCACGGCGGGTTTGTGGTCGAACCACGCGGCCTGGTACGCATCCTGCTGGCCGTCGTAGACGTTGGCCACGTCCTTGAGGCGGATCACCCGGCCATCGTCCTGGGTCTTGATGACCAGGTTGGCGAAGTCGGCCGCTCGCGCCACCGAGTCGTTGGCGATGATCGCGGTGGTGGTGTTGCCGTCGGTGAGGAAGCCGGTCGGCGAGGTCACGTTGGCCGCGCGCACCGCGTTGCGCAGGTCGTCGGGGGTGAGGTTGAGCGCGTTGAGCAGGCGCAGGTTGACGTCCACCCGTACCGCCGGGGTGGAGGCACCGGCGATGTCGACCGAGGACACCCCGCTGATCTGGCGGATGCGCTGGGCCAGCAGCGAATCGGCGACGTTGTAGAGCTCATCGGCCGACTGCGTCTGCGAGGTCAGTGCGATGGCGATGACCGGGTCGTCGTTCGGGTTGGCCTTCTGGAACATCGGCGAGCCGAGCCCGGACGGCAGATCGGCCTGGGATGAATTGATCGCGGTCTGCACGTCCAGCGCGGCCGAATCGATGTCGACCCCGCTCTGGAAAATCATGAAGACCAGCGAGCTGCCTTCGGAACTGGACGAGCGCATCTGGTCCACGCCGGGCAGCTGGCCCAGATGGCGTTCCAGCGGTGCGGTGACCGTGGAGGCCATGGTGGTGGCGTCCGCGCCGGACTGGCTGGCGTGCACGAAGATCACCGGAATCTGGATGTTCGGCAACGCCGACACGCCCAGTTTCAGGTAGCAGAACAGGCCGACCACAAACAGGCCGATGGCCAGCAGCGCAGTGCCGATCGGGCGGCGGATGAAGGGGCCGGAGATGTTCATGCCGGCATCCTCATGGCGCGCAGGTACGGCGTGCTCATGCGCGGTCCTGGGCGCTGGCGTGGCGCAGCGCGCGCTGTTCGCGGCGCAGTCGCAGGCGCTCGGAGAAGCGCTCCATATACAGGTAGATCACCGGCGTGGTGTACAGCGTGACCAGCTGGGACAGCAGCAGGCCGCCGACGATGGCGATGCCCAGCGGGCGGCGCAGTTCCGAGCCGATACCGGTGCCCAGTGCCAGCGGCAGCGCGCCGAGCATGGCCGCGGCGGTGGTCATCATGATCGGGCGGAAGCGCAGCAGGCAGGCGCGACGGATCGCATCGTGCGCGTTGGCACCGGCGCGACGCGCCTCGATGGCGAAGTCGACCATCATGATGCCGTTCTTCTTGACGATGCCGATCAGCAGCACGATGCCGACGATGCCGTCCACCGACAGTGGCAACCCGCACACCATCAGCGCCAGCAGCGCACCGACACCGGCCGGCGGCAGGGTGGAGATGATGGTCAACGGATGGATGTAGCTCTCATACAGCACGCCCAGCACGATGTAGATCAGCACCAGCGAGGCCAACAGCAGCCACACTACGTCGGTCTGGCTGCCGGTGAACTCGGCGGCCTTGCCGATGAACTCGGCATGCACCTGCGAGGGCATGTCCAGGCTGTCCTTGGTCTCTTCGATCGCCTTGACCGCATCGGAAAGCGAATAGCCCGGGGCGATGTTGAACGACACCGTCACCGCCGGCAGCTGCTGCTGGTGGCTGACCACCAGCGGGGTGCTGGTGACCTTGCCTTCGGCCAGCGCGGCCAGCGGGATGATGTTGCCGGCGCCGATCGGGATGCCGGTGTTCTGCGCGCCGATGCCGGTGGCCGTGGACGAGTTGGACGAGGTGACCTGGCCGAAGTTGGTGGCGTTGCTGCCGGTCAGCGCGCCGGCACCGTTGGAGGCCACCGCCAGCTGGTGCATCAGCGCGGTGCTGGTGCGGAACTCCGGCGCCACTTCCAGCACCACGCGGTACTGGTTGAGTTCGGTGAAGATGGTGGAGATCTGGCGCTGGCCGAAGGCGTCGTACAGGGTGTCGTCGATGGTCTGCATCGGCACGCCCAGCACGCTGGCCTTGTCGCGGTCGATGTTCAGCTCCAGCGCGCGGCCCTGGTTGGCCAGGTTGTTGTCCACGTCGGCCAGCTCCGGGCGCTGGCGCAGCGCTTCGGTCAGGCGGTTGGCCTGCAGCGCAACCTGCGCGCTGTCCACGTCCGACAGCGAGTACTGGTACTCGGTGGCGGCCACGCGGGTGTCCAGGGTGACGTCCTGCACCGGCTTGAGGTACAGCGCCACGCCGGGGATGCCGGCCACGGCGTGCTGCAGGCGCGGCAGGATCTCATCCAGCCCGTCGCGGTCGCCGCGCTGCTTGAGCACGATCGACAGCTGGCCCTGGTTGAGCGTGGGGTTCATGCTGCCGGCGCCGATGAAGGCCGACACGCCGGTCACGGCCGGGTCCTTGCGCAGCGCCTCGGCCACGGCCTTGGTGCGCTGCTCCATCTGCGGGAAGGCGATGTTCTGGTCGGCCTGGACCACGCCGGTGATCAGGCCGGTGTCCTGCTCGGGCAGCAGGCCTTTGGGGATCACGATGTACAGCACCACGGTCAGCACCAGGGCACCGGCAGCCACGGCCAGGGTCAGCGGCTGGTGCTCCAGCACCCAGTCCAGGCTGCGCTCGTACGCGCCGACGGTGCGCGTCCACAGGTTTTCCTTGCCGGCCGCGGCGGCACGCTCATGCGCATCCTCGCCCTCGGGCAGGGCATCGGGCTTGAGCAGGTAGGCGCACATCATCGGGGTGAGCGTCAGCGAGATCAGCATCGACAGCACCACCGCGATGCTCAGCACCCAGGCGAACTCGTGGAACAACCGGCCGGTGACCCCGGGCATCAGCAGCAGCGGCAGGAACACCGCCACCAGCGAAATGGTCAGCGAGAGCACGGTGAAGCCGATCTGCTGGGCGCCGATCTCGGCCGCTTCCGGGCCGCTCTTGCCCTGTTCGATGTAGCGCACGATGTTTTCGATCATCACGATCGCATCGTCGACCACGAAGCCGGTGGCCACCACCAGCGCCATCAGCGACAGGTTGTCCAGCGACATGCCGGCAAAGGCCATCACCCCGAAGGTGCCGGCCAGCGACAACGGTACCGCCACCGAGGGAATGATGGTGGCCCACAGCCGGCGCAGGAACACGAAGATCACCGCGACCACCAGGCAGATGGTGAGGATCAGGGTGAACTGCACTTCGTGCACCGAGGCGCGGATGGTCTCGGTACGGTCGGAGAAGATCTCCAGGTGGACGTCGGCCGGCAGCACGTTCTGCAGCTGCGGGAGCAGCGCGCGGATGCGTTCCACGGTCTGCACGATGTTGGCGCCCGGCTGGCGGCGCACTTCCAGCAGCACCGCCGGCTTGCCATCGGCCCAGGCGGCGAGCTGGTCGTTCTCCACCCCGTCGATGACGTTGGCAACGTCCGACAGCCGCACCGGGCGGCCGTTCTTGTAGCTGATGATGGTGTCGCGGTACTCGGCGGCGCTGGTCAGCTGGTCATTGGTGCCGATGGAGTAGGACTGGGTCTTGCCGTTGAGCGAGCCCTTGGGCGCGTTGACGTTGGCCTGGGTCAGCGCGCTGCGCAGTTCTTCCAGGGTCAGGCCCATGTTGGACAGCTGCGCCGGGTTGACCTGGATGCGCACGGCCGGGCGCACGTTGCCGGCGATGGACACCAGGCCCACGCCCTGCACCTGCGACAGGCGCTGGGCGAGGATGGAGTCGGCGTAGTTGTTCACATCGCGCAGCGGGCGCGTGTCGGAGGTGAGCTTGAGGGTGACGATCGCCGCGTCGGCCGGATTCACCCGGTTGTAGACCGGCTGGTAGGGCAGCGAGGAGGGCAGGGTGGCCTGGCGGATCGCGGCCTGTACGTCCTGGGCGGCGATGTCGATGTCGCGGTCCATCGAGAACTGCAGGATGATCGTGGACAGACCGGCCGAGGAATCGGAGGTCATGATCTCCAACCCGGAGATCTGCCCGAACTGGCGTTCCAGCGGGGTGGTCACCAGCGAGGCCATGGTGACCGCGTTGGCGCCGGGGTACTGGGTGGTCACCACCAGGCTGGGCGCGTCGATCTCCGGCAGCGCCGATACCGGCAGCTGGCGGTAGCCGAGGATGCCGAGCAGCAGCAGGCCCGCCATCAACAGCGAGGTGGCGATCGGGCGGCGGATGAAGATCGTCGAAAAGCCCACGGGCGGATCCTTGCTGTTACGTCATGCGGCGTTGGAACGGGCAGACGCCGGCAAGGCGGCCGGCGTCGGGAACGTCAGGCAGGCGCGCTCAGCGCGGACCGCCACCACGGCGGCCACCGCCACCACCCTGCTGTTGCGCGGCGGCCTTGAGTTCGGCCTCGGTCGGCGCGGCCGGGGTCTCGCCCGGCTTGAGCGCGTTGACCTTGCTGCCCGGCTTGAGCCGGAACTGGCCCTCGCTGACGACGCGCTCGCCGCCCTTGAGGCCGTCGGTGATCTGCACGTTGCTGTCGCCCACTTCCACGCCGCTCTTGACGGTCTGCATGGCCACGGTGCTGTCGGGCTTGACGATGTAGACGTACTCGCCGTCCGGGCCGCGCATCACGGCCTGGGTGGGGATGACCACGCCGCCGCCAATGGTGCGCAGCTGCATCCGCACGTTGACGAACTGGCCCGGCCACAGGCTGTTGTCGGTGTTGTCGAACAGGGCGCGCACGCGGAAGGTGCCGCTATCGCTGCTGATCTGGTTGTCCACCACGTCCAGCTTGCCGCCGTCGGTAAGCACGTGCGAGTCGTTGCGGTCCAGCGCAGCGATGGTCACCGGGCCGGCCTGCTGGGCGGTGCGCACGTCCGGCAGCTGGCGCTCGGGCAGGTTGAATACCACGTGGATCGGGTGGATCTGGGTCAGGGTGACCAGCGCGGTGCCGGCACTGACGACATTGCCGGCGTCCACCGCGCGGATGCCGGCGATGCCGGTGATCGGCGCGGTGACGCGGGTGTACTGCAGCTGCACCTGGGCCGCGCGCATGCTGGCCTCGTTGGCGGCCACGGCGCTTTCGAACTGGGCCACCTGGTTGCGCTGGGTGTCCAGGTCGGTCTTGGCGACGTACTGGCGGTACTCCGGTGAATTGGAGCGCTGGTAGTTGGAGCGCGCGGTGGCCAGCTGCGCCTGGTTCTGGCGCTTGGCCGCGGCGGCCTCGTCGTAGCTGGCCTGCAGGCTGCGCGGGTCGATTTGCGCGAGCAGGTCGCCCTGCTTTACTTCCTGGCCTTCCTTGAAGTTGATGCTGATCAGCTGGCCGCCGACCTGCGGGCTGACGGTGACGGTGTTCATCGCCGCTACGGTGCCCAGTGCGCTGGCATACACCGGCACGTCCTGGCGGATGGCGTCGACCACGGTGACCGGGACCGGTCCGGTGTCGCGCTGGTCGCCGTCCTTGCCGGCGCCGGCAGCGCTGCCGCCCGCTTCACCCTTGTGCTTGCCACCGTTGAGCAGGTGCAGGCCGATGAAGCCAATCACCAGTACGGCGACCACCAGCAGCACGATCTTCCAGAAACGCGACATTCAACTAACTCCTGAGGCTGGCGGAGGGCAGGGCCCGATTGGCTGGTGCAAAGCATACCCGTGGTGCGCGGGCTTTCATGCATGACGGATGGGACGGGCGGTCAGACCGGATGTGACCGGCCAGGTTCCACGGATCAACGCCTGCGGGGGCAGAAAGTTACAGCAGCAAGTGCGCTGATGGCCTACATTCAGCTTGGTCCGCCCTGAACACCCGTGGAGATCCTCGATGCCCCGTCTGTCGCTGCTGCTGTCCGCCCTGCTGCTTGCCTGCCCCGCACTGGCTGCGGCCACCCCTGACGAACGCCCGGAAGTGACTGCCGCGGCGACCCGCCTGCAGGCCAAGGTGGTCGACTGGCGGCGCGACTTCCACCAGCACCCGGAGCTGTCCAACCGCGAGGAGCGCACCTCGGCGAAGGTGGCCGAGCAGTTGCGGGCGATGGGGCTCAAGCCGAAGACCGGGATCGCCCATCACGGTGTGGTGGTGGTCATCAAGGGGGCAAAGCCGGGTCCGCGCATCGCCCTGCGCGCGGACATGGACGCGCTGCCGGTGACCGAACAGACCGGGCTGCCGTTCGCCTCCAAGGTGACCAGCACCTACCGCGGCGAGCCGGTCGGGGTGATGCATGCCTGCGGCCACGACGCGCATACCGCCACGTTGCTGGGGGTGGCCGATGCGCTGGTGAAGATGCGCGAGAACCTGCCAGGCGAAGTGATGCTGATCTTCCAGCCCTCCGAGGAAGGGGCGCCGCCGCCGGAAGAGGGCGGTGCGTCGTTGATGCTGAAGGAGGGGCTGTTTGCGGACTTCAAGCCGGAGGCGGTGTTCGGCCTGCATGTGTTCTCCAGCGTGCCGGCGGGGCAGATCGCGGTGCGCGGTGGGCCCTTGATGGCAGCCTCGGACCGGTTCGGGATCAAGGTGATCGGGCGGCAGACGCATGGCTCGGCGCCGTGGAACGGGGTGGATCCGATCGTGGCGACGGCCGATCTGGTGGGCACGGCGCAGACGATCGTGAGCCGTCGGGCGAACCTGTCCAAGCAGCCGGCCGTGCTGACCTTTGGGGCGATCAAGGGCGGCATCCGCTACAACATCATTCCCGATGAGGTGGAGATGGTGGGGACGATCCGCACGTTCGATGAGGGGATGCGGCAGCAGATTTTCGCGGACCTGCGCAATGTGGCCGAGCACACGGCGGCGGCGCACGGGGCCAAGGCGGTGACGGAGATCTATGAGTCCGAGGGCAATCCGGCGACGGTGAACGATCCGGCGCTGACGGCGAAGATGCTGCCGAGCCTGCAGGCGGTGGTGGGCAAGGACAATGTGTACGAGCCGCCGCTGCAGATGGGCGCGGAAGATTTTTCGCTGTACGCGCAGCAGGTGCCGGGGATGTTTTTCTTCGTGGGGTCCACGAGTGTGGGCATCGATCCGGCTACGGCGCCGGCCAACCATTCGCCGAAGTTCCTGCTGGATGAGAAGGCGCTGGACGTGGGGTTGCGGGCGTTGCTGCAGGTGAGTCTGGATTATCTCAATGGGGTGGGGGTGGTTGCGCCTGTGGCGGGCTGAGGCCAGGGCAGGATCAACTGCCAGTGCCAGTGCCAGTGCAACGGCAACGGCAACGGCAGAGCATTTGTCGGCGCTGGTTTGTTGCGTGCCGGGTGGGCCGGCGACGGTTGGTTAAAGGCGGTAGGTCCCGGCCGCTGGCCGGGGCGGGAATCGGTACGGGCAAAACGGCTGCGGCCGCCGGGATCGATGATCGGCGGGCCGGTAGGTCCCGGCCGCTAGCCGGGGCGTGAATCGGTACGGGCGGAACGGCTGCGGCCGCCGGGATCGATGATCGTCGCACCGGTAGGTCCCGGCCGCTGGCCGGGGCGTGAATCGGTACGGGCGAAACGGTTGCGGCCGCCGGGATCGATGGTCGGCGGGCCGGTAGGTCCCGGCCGCTGGCCGGGGCGTGAATCGGTGCGCGCGGAACGGCGGCGGTGGGGCTGTCTCTCGGCCTGGCGGTTTGAATGGCGGACGCCGGTCGCCCAGCCGCGTAAAATGGACGGATGAATACCCCCCAGGACTCCAGCCTCGGTCGCGAGGTTGCTTACCCGTCGCAGTACGATCCTTCGCTGCTGTTTCCCATTCCGCGCCGTGGCGCGCGCGAGGAGATCGGGCTGGACGAGGCGGCGCTGCCGTTCGTCGGCCATGACCGCTGGCAGGCCTATGAGCTGAGCTGGCTGGACCGGCGCGGCAAGCCGCGGATCGCGGTGGCCACGATCAGCGTGCCGTGCACGTCGCCGAACCTGATCGAATCCAAGTCGTTCAAGCTGTATCTCAATTCGCTCAACAGCATGCGTTTCGATGATGACGAGGCGGCGCGGCTGCGTATCACCGCCGATCTGTCCAAGTGTGCGGGCGCAATGGTGACGGTGCGTTTCGGGGTGCCGGTGCTGGTGGAGGAGGCCGAAGGCGAGTCGCTGGATGCGTTGGACGTGGCGATCGAACGCTATGGTCCGCCGGCGCCGGAGTTGCTGTCGGCCGACGCCTCGCAGATCGTCACCGAGACGCTCAGTTCGGCGCTGCTCAAGTCCAACTGCCCGGTCACCGGGCAGCCGGACTGGGCGAGTGTGAGCGTCCGTTACCACGGGCCGCAGATCGATCGGGAGGGGTTGCTCAAGTATCTGGTGAGCTACCGCGAGCACGCCGAGTTCCATGAGCAGTGCGTGGAGCGGATCTTCAGCGAGGTCAGCCAGCGCTGTGCGCCGGCGTGGCTGGAAGTCGAAGCGCGCTATACCCGTCGCGGTGGCCTGGACATCAACCCGTGGCGGGCCAGCCCGGGCATCGCGCTGCCGGCCCGCACCGTGCGCGACCTGCGCCAGTAGAGCGACCCCATGGGTCGCTGCCCCCGGCACGCGGCACACGGCACCGCGCGCAGCCACCCACGGGGTGGCTCTACCACCGGCCAATGTGGCCGCCCGCCCCGTTCCGCATGTCTTCACATCCACGCCATGCCCTATTAACACGGGCTGTGACACCGTGCCTCCCATGTCGTCAATGAAGACGGGAGTGTGTGGATGAGTACCGATAAAAAAGCCGATTTCTCCGGTGTCACCTCCAGCGTGGACAGCACCGCGCAGAAGGTGGAAAAGGCTGATTTCTCCGGCGTGACCTCATCGGTGGATACCACCGCCGAAAAGGTCGGGGGCACCTACACCGTACAGAAGGGCGACTCGCTGTCGAAGATCGCCAAACAGGAATTGGGCGACGCCAATGCCTGGAAGAAAATCTTCGAGGCCAACCGCGACGTATTGGAGGACCCGGACAAGATCTTCCCGGGCCAGACGCTCAAGTTGCCGCCCATAGACTGAGTCGCCCCACTAGCATTCCACAGATTCCCAGGGAGGAATTCCATGAAGAAGACGTCCATCAGTACCGCCGTATTCGCCGCCATGCTGGCCACCGTTGCGCTGGTCGGCTGCAAGAAGAAAGAAGACACCGCCGACAACAACGCACAGCCCGCCGCAGCGATGACGCCGGCCGCGCCCGAGCCGATGACCCAGGCTGCACCGCAGCCGATGACCGCCGCCGCCGTCACCGTGTCCAGCGTCACCGTGGGCAAGACCGCCGCCGCCGACAAGAGCGTGGCCACCACGGCGATGTTCTCGCCGAAGGACGACATCATCGTGTCCGTCCGTACCGACGGCACCGCCAGCAATGCGAATGTCGGCGCCAAGCTGACTTTCCAGGACGGCCAGGTGGCCGGTGAGAATTCGCAGACGCTCAACACCACGGCGGCCGAGACCACCAACATCACCTTCAAGAATGCGAAGGGCTGGCCCGCCGGCAAGTACCGCGCGGAAGTTATGGTAGATGGTAAGGCGGCCGGAACGCCGCAAGAGTTCGAGGTCAAGTAAGCCCGCGCCGACTCTCTCCCGGCAACAGGCTCACGATGGACGCAGCCGCGAGGCTGCGTCTTTTTTTATGGGCCGCCGCCGGACCACAGCGTTCCAGTACGTTTGCGTATGGAACGGCTTTGCTCCGGGGGGCTGAAAACGCGACAATGCGTGGGTTTCCCGCCGTGCGCGCCGTTGGTTGGCGCGGTCCCCGGGGAAAGCGCGGGCCTCGCTCTGCGGTGCCCGGCACGCGACACGGTTGCACGCGGCCCGGCATCGCCGACGGCCATCATTCACGAGATCTGCAAGAGAGCCCTGATCCCCCATGTCGAACACGCCCAAGATTCTCTACACGCTTACCGATGAAGCCCCGTTCCTGGCCACGCAGTCGCTGCTGCCGATCGTCGAGGCCTACACCGCCACCGCCGGCATCGCGGTGGAAACCCGCGACATCTCCCTGTCCGGCCGCATCCTGGCGCTGTTCCCGGATTTCCTGAAGGACGACCAGAAAGAAGCCGACCACCTGGCCGAGCTGGGCCAGCTGGCGACGACCCCGGATGCCAACATCATCAAGCTGCCCAACATCAGCGCCTCGGTGCCGCAGCTGAAGGCGGCGATCAAGGAACTGCAGGACCAGGGCTTCGCCCTGCCGAACTACCCCGACGTGCCCTCCGATGACGTCTCGCGCGATATCAAGGCGCGCTACGACAAGGTCAAGGGCAGCGCGGTGAACCCGGTGCTGCGCGAAGGCAACTCGGACCGTCGTGCGCCGCTGTCGGTGAAGAACTACGCGCGCAAGCATCCGCACCGCATGGGCAAGTGGTCCAAGGAGTGCAAGTCGCATGTGTCGTACATGGACGGCGGTGATTTCTACGGCAGCGAGAAGTCGGCCACGCTGGCCAATGCCGGCAGCCTGAAGATCGAACTGCAGCAGGCCGACGGCAAGACCGTCGTGCTCAAGGAAAAGACCGCGGTCAAGGCCGGTGAGATCGTCGATGCGGCGGTGATGAGCCGCAACGCGCTGGCCTCGTTCGTGCAGGCGCAGATCGCCGATGCGAAGGCCAAGGGTGTGCTGTTCTCGCTGCACCTCAAGGCCACCATGATGAAGGTCTCCGACCCGATCATGTTCGGCGTGGTCGTCGAGGAGTTCTACAAGGACGTGCTGACCAAGCATGCCGACGTGCTCAAGCAGGCCGGCTTCGATCCCAACAACGGCATCGGTGATCTGTTCGCGCGCCTGCCGCAGCTGCCCGAAGCCACCCAGGAAGCGATCAAGGCCGACCTGGCTGCCGAGTACGGCAAGCGCCCGGGCCTGGCCATGGTCAACTCCGACAAGGGCATCACCAACCTGCACGTGCCGAGCGACGTGATCGTCGACGCCTCGATGCCGGCGATGATCCGTGACTCGGGCGGCATGTGGAATGCCGAGGGCAAGCTGCAGGACACCAAGGCGGTCATCCCGGACCGTTGCTACGCTGGTGTTTACCAGGCCGTGATCGATGATTGCCGCACCCACGGCGCGTTCGACCCGGCCACCATGGGCTCGGTGCCCAACGTCGGCCTGATGGCGCAGAAGGCCGAGGAGTACGGCTCGCACGACAAGACCTTCCAGATCCCGGCCGACGGCACCGTGCGCGTCACCGACGACGCCGGCAACGTGGTGTTTGAACACGCCGTGCAAACCGGTGACATCTGGCGCATGTGCCAGACCAAGGACGCCCCGATCCAGGACTGGGTCAAGCTGGCCGTCAACCGCGCCCGCCTGAGCAGCACCCCGGCGGTGTTCTGGCTCGATGCCAGCCGTGCCCACGACGCGCAGGTGATCGCCAAGGTCGAGGCCTACCTCAAGGACCACGACACCAACGGCCTGGATATCCGCATCCTGGCGCCGGTGGAGGCGACGGCCTTCTCGCTGGACCGCATCCGCAAGGGTGAGGACACCATCTCGGTGACCGGCAACGTGCTCCGCGATTACCTGACCGACCTGTTCCCGATCATGGAGCTGGGCACCAGCGCCAAGATGCTGTCGATCGTGCCGCTGATGGCCGGTGGCGGCCTGTTCGAAACCGGTGCCGGCGGTTCGGCGCCCAAGCACGTGCAGCAGTTTGTCGAAGAGGATTACCTGCGCTGGGATTCGCTGGGCGAGTTCCTTGCGCTGGCAGCCTCGCTGGAGCACCTGGGCGACCGTTACGACAACGCCGGTGCGACCGTGCTGGCCAAGACCCTGGACCAGGCCAACGGCCAGTTCCTGGACAACGACAAGTCGCCCTCGCGCAAGCTTGGTGGCATCGACAACCGCGGCAGCCACTTCTACATCGCGCTGTACTGGGCCCAGGCCCTGGCCGCGCAGGATGACGATGCCGCACTGAAGGCGCGTTTCGCCCCGCTGGCCAAGGCACTGGCCGACAACGAACAGAAGATCGTTGAAGAGCTGGCCGCGGTGCAGGGCAAGCCGGTGGACATCGGCGGCTACTACCGTCCAGACGTGGCCAAGGCCGCGGCCGCGATGCGTCCGAGCACGACCTTCAACGGTGCGCTGGCCGCGCTGTAAGGTCGGCCTGCCGCACACGCGGTGAGCCATGAAAAACCCGCGCCTCGGCGCGGGTTTTTTGTTGGGCGCAGCATGCCAGGCATCGGTGGCTCCACCGCAGGCTTGGTTGCCCGGAAACCCACGGGTAGAGCCACCCCATGGGGGGCTGCTGCATGGCCGGGCAAGGTCGCAAAAAGCAGCCACGCATGGCGCGGCTCAACCCTGCCAGATTGTGATCGGCATCGTAGGCCGCCTGGTTTCGATGAAGGGCGCGTCAATATCTGTGGTACAGAACTTGCCTTGTCTCCAAAGGGTTTACCGACCCTCGCAACGTGCGGAAGCTTCAATTCAATCTGTGCGATCCATCACTTATGGCCCGATAACCTTGGCATAGGCTATCGACGATCTTTACTGCAGTAAGTGTGATCTTTCACGGCGCAGGGGAAGGCGATGGCCAGGGTGCTGGTGGTGGGATCGGATATCCAGGGAGAGCACGCTTTGCTGCAGCGCCTGCGCGCGGCCGCCGCATTGCCCGCGGACACGGTGCGCAGTTGCCGCGATCTGGACGACTGCGATCTGTTGGTGATCAAGGACACCCCGGCACTGCGCAACGCCGCACTGCGCATGGTGCGCGAACGCCCACGCATCCAGTTCTGGATCGAAGACCAGCAGGGTCGGCTGCGCGATGGTCAGGGCGACCCGCGCAGCACGCTGGATGATCATGCGATCGAACACGCACTGCGGCAGATGCCGGCCGCACCGGCGCCGATCGAGGAACCGATCGCCGCGCGTGGGGCCAAGGCGATCACCCGCGCGCTGCGCGAAAGCCTGCAGTCGCGTCATGGTCACGCGGTGCTGGCGCTGGATGGCCTACCGGTGCTGCTGCTGGATTTCGAGCAGGACCAGATGGTGGTGCCCGACGGCAGCGGCAACGTGGAATTGGCGCAGCTGCTGTCCGATGTGTTCGAGCGCCTTGCGCTGCACGGTATCGCCGGCAAGCGCTACCAGCAGCTGGCTGGCGAGCTGCCACGGCAGTCGCTGCGGCCACTGCTTTGGCAATGGGGGCAACACCCGGCGCACTGGCAGGATCTGGATGCGCGCCTGCAACACCATGCACGCGTGCGCCTGCTGCGCTGGCCTGATTTCCGCGTGCTCGGCCATCAGCACGACAGTTTCCGGTTGTGCTCGCTGCTGCTCAAGCGGCCGTGCAGCGTGGACGAATGTGCCTCGCTGCTGGAGATTCCGCGCGAGGCGGTGCGCGCCTTCGTGCACCCGGCCTATCTGTGCGGGTATGCCGCGCTGGACGCGCCGTCAGGCGGCGGCGGGCTGCTGCGCAGCAACGGTGAGGGCGGCGGCCTGCTCGCCCGGATGTGGCGCAGCGTGCGCCAGCGTGGCGGAGGCTGAGCGTGCGCGAACACAAGATCGTGGTGCTGGGCACCATGGGCTGCGGCAAGTCGACGTTGGTGCGGGCGATCGCCGCTGGTGCGGTCATCGACACCGACGTGCACAACAGCGACCGCCAGGGTGCGGACAAGGCGTCGACCACGGTGGCGATGGACTACGCCGACATCGACCTGCCCAACGGCGACCGCCTGCGGCTGTACGGCACGCCAGGACAGCAACGGTTCGACTTCCTGTGGCCGATCCTGCTGCAGGGGGCCAGCGGCGTGGTCCTGCTGCTGGATGCCACCCGCAGCGCGGCGGTGGACGAGTTGACGGCGTACCTGGCGATGCTGCAGCAGCATGCGGCGCAGGTGCCGGCGGTGATCGGTGTGTCGCGGCTGGACCTGGCTCCGCAGTTCGACCTGGACGCCTGCGCGGCGCAGGCCGGGCGCGAGGGCCGTTGGTTGCCGGTGGTGCCGGTGGATGCGCGTGATCGCGAACAAGGGTTGTGCCTGATGGACGTGCTGATGAGCGAAATGGAAACCGGTGCGCTGGTGGCCGCGCATGGCTGACGGACACGAGGCGCGCCGCCTGGAGCCGGCGTTACGCGAGCGCCTGAGGGCGCACCTGCAGGGCTTTGCCGATGACATCAACGGGGTGCGCAGCGTGGTGCTGGCCAGCGTGGACGGGTTCGCGCTGGTGCCGGCAGCCGGCACCCACGGCAACGGCGAACGACTGGCGGCGATGACCAGCGCGATGCTGGCGTTGGCCGCTGCGGTCGGGCGGGAGCTGGCGCTGGGGCAGCTGGAAGTACTGATGCTCGAAGCCGACGGCGGCAAGGTGCTGATGCTGGCGCTGCCCGCGACGCCGTCACCGCTGCTGCTGATGACCGCGTGTGACGCGCGCTGCGTGATCGGCAAGGTGCTGTGGAGTGCCAAGGAATGTGGCCGCAACATCATGGCCGAACTCAGCGGATCACGAGCCGATCCGCAGGGGAAAACGGGGCTCGATAACCAACGGGGTGCAACATGGCAGGACTCGACGATACCTTGAACGCGCTGATGACCATCGACGGCGCCCAGGCAGTGGCGCTGGTGGATTACGAGAGCGGCATGCTGCTGGGGGAGGCCGGCTCGGGGATGGACATGGAGGTGGCTGCGGCAGGCAACACGGAGGTGATCCGGGCCAAGATGAAGACGGCCGCCTCGCTCAATCTCAACGACACGATCGAAGACATCCTCATCTCGCTGGGCAAGGCGTACCACATCCTGCGCCCGGTCTCGCGCAAGAAGGGTCTGTTCCTGTATCTGGTGCTGGATCGCAACAAGTCCAACCTGGCCCTGGCACGGCGCAAGGTGCAGGACGTGGAGGCCGATCTGGCGCTGTAGGTTCCCTCCGCCGCCGGTCGCGGTGTGGTGGCGACCGGCGGCGCTTTTTTTTCGTGGTTCTTCTCCCAATGCAGGGGAGCGTTCTGCTCGAACGGCGTTGGTAGATCGAGCAGGGCGATACGGATTTGCCCAGGTAGTCCAGGCGACGTGTGGCTGGAGATGTGGCTCCGACTGGGCTTGTCGCGAGCGTGAGGGCCCCGTAGCGGCCGGTAGGCCCCTGGCGCAAATGTCCCCCGGCCTGGCGGCCTCCTCCTTTATTTTGCCCAGGCGCCTACCGGCCGCTACGGGGCTCGGCTTGCGGTGCGCAGGTAGAAGCCAAGCTTCTTTGGCGCTGGTCGGTGGGTCGGGCGCTGGGCGCCCATGCCCTTGGAGGCGAAATA
>NZ_JALJRW010000021.1 GCF_024519465.1 Stenotrophomonas sp. Ste86
TGCCCTTGGAGGCGAAATAAAGGAGGAGGGGGCGGCCGTAGGCCGACGCCGGGGGCGTCGCAGGAAAGGGCATGGGAGCCCAGCGCCCGACCCACCGACGACCGCTGTCGACCCAGCGCTTGACCCAATGACCGCCACGTCCGCACCTGCGCCTGGGCTGATGAGGAGCCGGCCAGCGGCCGGCACTACCGGCCTTCGCCGGCAGCCGTCGGGCGCAGGCTCGGACGGACGCCCGCCCGGAGTTACAGCGACCGGCTGATGGTGAAACTGCCGAACACCGGCGCTTCCTTCTGCCCGTCGAACTCGCGCGTGCTGTGGTAGCGGGCGACGGCGAACTTCCAGCGCCCGCGCATCACCGCCACGCCGTACCCGGCCTGGCCCACCACGTGGCGCTTGTCCACGCTGTGGCTGTTGCGGAAGGTATTGCCGTCCAGCGTGATATCCCGGATCACCCACGCCGCATCGGTGGTGGCGAACATGTGCCACGACCAGCCAGACGGACGCCCGCCGCGGGTCGGCGCGGTGTTTTCGCCGGCCGGGCGCAACGGCGTACTGCCGAAATCGTCCGGCAGCTTCCAGCCGAACCGCACTTCGCCACCCGCATTGAGGTGGGTAGCCAGGTTGCCCACCGCACCGCCGTAGTGGCTGATCGCATCCCAGCCCCAGCCGCCGGCGTTCACGCTGGCATCGGCCGGCCAGCGGCGCATCCGCTCGTGGGTGAGCATGAACACCGGCTCGTTGTGCAGCTGGTTGTCCCAGCCCTGGAATTTCTCGTCGCCCAGCACGTCATGCACCGCGTTCTGCACTTCCTTGCCCAGTGCCCACGGCCCCACCACGCCGATCGCCAGCTGCGTGGTCTGCAGCCGGTCGCCGCGCCGGGCGTTGTAGCCGAAGCTGCCGATCAGCACGCCAGCGTAGGGCCGATCGTCCTCGATCAGGTCCTTGCGGGTGAAATCGGTGGGCGTAAAGATGCCCTGGGCCAGGCTGAAGATCATGTTCTGCTGCTCGAACTCGCCCGGGTGCAGCTTCTCCAGATGGCGGTTCACCCAGCGTGCCAGCCTCGGCAGGCAGGGGTCATCGGTGTAATCGACCAGATTGGGCGAGACGAAGGTGATCTGCGCGCCGTTGGTGTAGCCCTGGTCCTGGTCGGCCCCGCCGAACAGATCGTTGTCGACCCGGAAATTGACCTGCGGCGGGTGCTCGCGCATCGCATCCGGACCGCACTGGTTGGCGGCCTGCGCCGCAGGGGCGACGAGCGCCAGGGCGCCGGCGAGTGCGGCCGACAACGCATAGGGCTTCAACGACATGGGATTCCCGCTCAGGATGTGTTCTGTTTTTATGCCGGAGCAGCGTAGTCAGCGCGTGATGCTTTGGCCAGCGCCGCGCGCGCACCGATACGTTTTGCTGGTGAACGCCGATTTTCACGTCGCGTTGGGTGCCGCTATAGGCACGATCATGCAGCGCTTGGGTTCGGCCGCCGGCGTCCCCATAATCGCGGTTATGGAGATCTCGTCTGACAACCCCGACCACGGCTTCCAGTTCCCCGGCCAGTTTGAACTCAGCGCCATGGGCGCGGCTGGTATGGAGCTGGAACGCGAACTGCCGCGCCTGCTTGAGCTGGCCGGCGTCGAAGTACTGACCGAACGGGTCAGCTGGAAACACTCGTCCAACGGCAAGTATGTGTCGGTGCGGCTGGTGTTCAAGGCCGACAACCGCGAGCAGTACGATGCCGCGCACACGGCATTGCGCGACCACCCGGAAGTGAAGTGGACGCTGTAAGCGCCTGCGAAACGGCCGCCTCACCGGGGGCGCGCCCGCCACAGCCGGCGATCGTGCGTGAGCTCGGCCGGCAGGCCTATGCTCCGGTCTGGCATGCAATGCAGCGTTTCACCGATGCGCGTGATGACACCACCGCCGATGAGCTGTGGGTGGTCGAGCATGATCCGGTGTTCACGCTGGGCCAGGCCGGCAAGGAGGAACACGTGCTGGCGCCGGGCGATATTCCGGTGCTGCATGTGGATCGTGGCGGCCAGGTGACCTATCACGGGCCGGGCCAGATCGTGGTCTACCCGCTGCTGCAGCTGCGTCGTCTGGGGATCGGGGTGCGCGATTACGTGTGCCGGATCGAGCAGGCGATCATCGACACGCTGGACGAATGGAATATTGGCGCTGAACGGCTGGACGGCGCGCCCGGGGTCTATGTGGGCGGGGCGAAGGTCGCCGCGCTGGGCATCCGGGTCCGCCGCGGCTGCACCTTCCACGGGCTGGCCTTCAACGTGGCCATGGACCTGGAGCCGTTCCACCGCATCAACCCCTGTGGCTACGAAGGGCTGCAGGTGACCTCGGTGGTAGACTTGGGGGGACCGTCCGGCATGGCGGCCGTGACGCCGGTGCTGCTGGGCCATCTGGCCCGCCAGTTCGGCCTGGACCTCCAGCCGACCCTTGAATTGCCCGATCTGACTGACGCGGCGTAACGCCGCCGACCAAGGCCATGACTGAATCGACCGCTCGCCTCATTCCCCTGCAGATCGTGCAGGGCGACACGCCGTCCGCTGCACCGTTGCAGACGGGCGTCAAACAGCTGGGCGGTGACAAGATCGGCCGCTCGCCCGTGCAGTTTGCCGACGCGCCGGTGCTGCGCAAGCCGTCGTGGATCCGGGTGCGGATTCCGTCGGGCAACGCGGTGCAGATGCTGAAGGCGAAGCTGCGCGAGAACCGGTTGGTGACCGTCTGCGAGGAGGCGAGCTGCCCGAACATCCACGAGTGCTTCAGTCATGGGACGGCGACGTTCATGATCCTGGGCGAGGTGTGCACGCGGCGCTGTTCGTTCTGCGATGTTGCGCATGGTCGGCCGAAGCCGCCGGATGCGAACGAGCCGGCGAGCCTGGCGCAGACGGTGGCCGACATGGGCCTGAAGTATGTGGTGGTGACCAGTGTGGATCGGGATGATCTGCGTGATGGCGGTGCGCAGCATTTCGCCGACTGCATCGGGGCGATCCGGGCCCGGTCGCCAGCGACGCGGATCGAGGTGCTGACGCCGGACTTCCGCGGCAAGGGGCGGATGGAGCGTGCGCTGGATATCCTGGCGACCAATCCGCCGGATGTGTTCAACCACAACATCGAGACGGTGCCGGATCTGTACCGCAATGTGCGGCCGGGCGCGGATTACCAGTGGTCGCTGACGCTGTTGAAGAATTTCAAGGCGCAGCATCCGTCGATCGCGACGAAGTCGGGGATCATGCTGGGTCTGGGCGAGGAGCTGGAGCAGGTGCGGGCGACGATGCGCGATCTGCGTGCGCACGACGTGGACATGATCACGATCGGTCAGTACCTGCAGCCGACGCCGCACCATCATCCGGTGCTGCGTTACTGGACGCCGGAGGAATACAAGGCGTTTGAGGACTACGGTTACGAGCTGGGCTTCAGCCATGTGGCCTCGGGGCCGATGGTGCGTTCTTCGTACCATGCCGATGTGCAGGCCAAGGGTGCGGGCGTTGCCTGAGGCGTTTGACGCCTGAGGCTTTTGAAGCAGCGCTTCCTTCGTTCATGCGCTTGGAGGGGGCAGGCCGCCCTCTCCAGGACACGCCTAAGCCCCTCCATGATGCTCGTTTTGGCGCCTTGCTCGTCGATGCAGTCCCGCACCGACGGCAAGACCGGTGTTGGACGTCCTGCCCAACCCGTCGGGCGCAGTGCCTCCGGCCCATGGCGCCAACGGTCCTGGAGAGGGCGGCCTGCCCCCGCCTTGACAGGGTTCGGCGTAGCGGCCGGGGCGAGCAGCGGCAGTTGCTTCATTCGCTGTGAAAGCCCACCGGTGCGTTCATTTCTGAACGATCCTCGTTTATCCCGGTGCGCAACGCGCGCTGGTGGGTGTGCGTAGCGCCGCCTTGCCATCGTCTGCGCCCGACCTCCCTTTGTCGTCCTTCCCGCCTCCAGCGGCTGGCGGCCGCCGCCT
Organism: Stenotrophomonas sp. Ste86; assembly: GCF_024519465.1. GTDB lineage: Bacteria > Pseudomonadota > Gammaproteobacteria > Xanthomonadales > Xanthomonadaceae > Stenotrophomonas. Next base: position 3,953 of record NZ_JALJRW010000021.1, read on the forward strand.
TCGCCTGCGCCATTCACAATTTGCTACAGGCCCCGGTTTAGGCTGGAAATCCCCGTTGCGCGGGGATGGATGACAAACCCCGCAACTTTCGGCACTGTCGTGTGGTCTGATCCGCACGCAGTCTCCCCGTTGGCAAGGTGCCATGAGCAAGTCGATGAAATTCAAAGCCCCCGCATTCCTGATGGCCCTAGCGCTTACCGCGCCGCTGGCACTGGCCGCCTACGCTGATTCGCCGGCACTGCCGTCGGCGGCGACGCCCGACCAGGTGACCACCTCCAAGCTGGTCTACGGACTGCTGTCGGACAGCCGCTATGCCTATCGGCCGCGCGCGCTGGATGCGGCCACCTCCAAGGACGTGTTCAAGCGTTACCTGGAAGCGCTGGATGGCAGCAAGCAGTTCTTTACCCAGGCCGATGTGACGCGCTTCGCGCCGTTCGAGGCCAACATCGCCACGGCGATCCGTGGCGGTGAGCTGGAGCCGGCGTTCCAGGTGTTTGCGGTGTACAAGCAGCGCGTGGGCGAGCGCATCGGGTATGCGCGCAAGCTGCTCAAGCAGGATTTCGATTTCAGCACCGATGAAAAGTTCGAGTACGACCGCAAGGACGTGCCGTGGGCGGCGAGCAATGCCGAGCTGGACGATCTGTGGCGCAAGTCGGTCAAGAACGATTGGCTGCGGCTCAAGCTGGCGGGCAAGCAGCCGGCGGAGATCCGCAAGACGCTGGACAAGCGTTATGCGACGCTGGAAAAGTCGGTCAATGAGTTGAAGGGCGAGGACGTGTTCCAGTTCTTCCTCAATTCGTACACCAGCGCGGTCGATCCGCACACCGATTACTTCACCCCGCGCACCGCCGAGAACTTCAACCAGGCCATGTCGCTGTCGCTGGAAGGCATCGGCGCGCAGCTGCAGCGCCAGGACGACATGGTGGTGATCCGCGAGGTCATCGCCGGCGGTCCGGTGGCGGTCAACGGCACGCTCAAGGCGGGGGATCGCATCGTCGGTGTCGGCCAGGGCAAGTCCGGGCCGATCGAGGATGTGATCGGCTGGCGCATCGATGACGTGGTGGCCAAGATCCGCGGCAAGAAAGACACCCAGGTGCGGTTGGAATTCATTCCGGCCGAAGAGGGCGTGGACGGCAAGCACCACACGCTGGTGCTGACCCGCCAGAAGGTGCGTCTGGCCGAGCAGGCCGCCAAGGGCGAGACCTTGGCCATCCCGGCCAAGGACGGTGAGCCGGCGCGCAAGGTCGGCGTGATCAAGCTGCCCACCTTCTACCAGGACTTCGAAGGCCGTCGCCGCAACGCGACCGACTACGCCTCGGCCACCCGCGACGTGGCCAAGCTGCTGGCCGGCTTCAAGGCCGACAAGCTCGATGGCGTGGTGCTGGACCTGCGCAACAACGGCGGTGGTTCGCTGGATGAGGCCATCGAGCTGACCGGGCTGTTCATCGAACAGGGCCCGGTGGTGCAGGTGCGCGAGTCCGGTGGCCGCGTCACCGTCAACAGCGACCGCAGCGAAGCGGTGGCGTGGGACGGTCCGCTGGCGGTGTTGATCAACCGTGGCTCGGCGTCGGCGTCGGAAATCTTCGCCGGTGCCATCCAGGACTACGGTCGTGGCCTGGTGATCGGTGAGACCACCTTCGGCAAGGGCACCGTGCAGAACATCGTCGACCTGGACCGCTGGCCGAGCGGGGAAACCCAGCGCTATGGGCAGGTCAAGCTGACCATCGCACAGTTCTTCCGCGTCAGCGGCAGCAGCACCCAGCACAAGGGCGTGGTGCCGGACCTGGCCTTCCCGGCCAGCGTGGATGCCAGCGAGTACGGCGAAAGCACCTACGACAACGCCCTGCCGTGGACCCGCATCGCCTCGGTGCCGCATACCCAGTACGGCAACTTCGGCCCGCTGCTGCCCAAACTGGAAACCCGCCATGCCGCGCGCATTGCCGCCGACAAGGAATTCCAGTGGTGGAACGAGGACGTGGAGCAGTTCCGCGCCGAGAAGGCCAAGAAGTACATCTCACTCAACGAGGCCGAGCGCCGCGCCGAGCGTGAGAAGCAGGACAAGCAGCGCACTGAGCGCCAGGCGATCCGCAAGCAGTTGGGCCTGGACCTGGACCCGCTGGCCGACGACAGCAATGACGACGGCCTGACCGGCAACGAGCGCGACATCGTCAAGGATGCCGCCCGTGAGAAGGCCGCCGAGAAGCGTCCGGACCCGCTGCTGCGCGAGTCGGCGTCGATCCTGTCCGATGCGGTCAACCTGCTGGAAGCCGACCGCCCGCTGTCGGCGCAGGTGCTGCCGCAGTCCACCGCCGTGGGCCGCTGGGCCGACTGACCGGTCGCGGACGGACGGGGGTAGAGCCGAGCCATGCTCGGCTGCGCTCACCGACCGCGCCATGGGTGCACAGGCAAGCCGAGCCAAGGCAAGCCGAGCCGAGCCAAAGCAAGCCGAGCCGAGCCAAAGCAAGCCGAGCATGGCTCGGCTCTACCCGCCCCCGGCCCCCCGGCCCCTCGCGCGCGCGAAGCCGGTGGCCGGTTTCGGTGAACACCCGACAAACGAAGGGCCGGCCATTGCGCCGGCCCTTCGCTATGTAAACCCGGTGCATACGCGGGCGGGGCTATGCTGGAGGCGTCTGTTCTCGCAGGAGCGCGCATGCGCCTGTATCACGCAATCCCGGCAGGTCTGCTGGTCGCCTCGCTGACCGCCTGTGGCGGTCGCGCCGCTGACAGCACGCTGATCCGTGAATCGTTCGACTCCGGCGACACCTATTCGCGCAGCGTGCCCGGCGCCCCGGCGCAGGCCTGCGAAGCGGCACGGCGCACCCTGCTCAGCCAGGGCTATGCAATTGCCCGGGCCGACACCGCCGCGGTGGAAGGCAACAAGAACTTCCAGCCGCGCGATGACGAACACGAGCAGCTGGTGCTGCGTATTTCCTGCGCGCCACGCGGCGACCAGTCGCTGGTCTTCGTCAGTGCCGTGCAGGACCGTTATGCCTTGAAGAAGAGCCCGACCTCGGCCAGTGTCGGCGTGGGCGCATTGGGCTCGGTGTCGCTGCCGTTCGGCAGCAATGACGACTCGCTGGTGAAGGTCGCCAGCAGCACGGTGCAGGATGCGGACTTCTACCGCCGCTTCTTTGATCGGCTGCAGCAGTACCTGCCGGCCGCGGCGGCCGCGCCTGCACCGGCGCCGTCTGAACCACCGGCCGCTGCACCGGCTGCGGCCGATGTGCCGGCGGCGCCGGCCGCCGTGGCGGGTACGCCGGTGCCGTCGCACTGATCAGGCGGACCGGTGTCGTTGCCCACTGCATCATGCGCGCCCCGCCGTTGGGTGATGGCGCTGGCCGGGTTGCTGCTAGCGGGCGTGGGCGCGGCGAGTGCCGTCGCCGCGCCCGCGCCCGCCTGTACCCAGCCGCTGCTTGAAGAACTCGGCTGGCGTTTCAGCGATGCGCCCATCCGCGCGCCGGTGGTGCACGGCGGCCCCGTCTGCGAGCGCGCCGATCTGGCCCAGGCGCAGCGGGCCGGTGACCTGCGGGTGCAACTGCCCCGGGACTGGGATCCCGCGCGCCGCGCTGACTTCATGACGGCCTTGCTGGACGATCCGGCCACGCTGTGCGCGTATGCGTTCAAGCTTGGGCAGGCCACCCGGCGTGCGACCACGCAGCTGCAGGACAATCCGGGGTACCGGTTTTCGGCACTGCAGTTGGGTTGGATCGGCTTCGGCGCGCGCGGCGCGCAGGCCCAGGGCTGGCAGCGCTTCCGCAGCTTCGGTCGGGGGTATGCACCTTCCGGCCGCAACAGCGTGGCGCTGCAGCACTTCTACGATGGCCGGGTCCGCAGCGAGTGCGGGGTGGGGCGCCAGGTCGCGCAGCTGGCCACGCAGCGCGAGCTGTACGGCGATGCGGCGTTCGATGCCGAGTTCACGCCCGCCGAGTTGTCCATCGGCACGTTCCTGACCCTGCACGAGACCGACAGCATCCTGCTCGGCCGGCACGCGGGTGAGTTCCTTGCCGATGGCAAGGCGCGCAAGACCGCACAGCTGGGCCGGCAGGCGTTCGTCGGCGCGCCGGGCTTCATCGAGCACGTGTTCGACCGCGAGTATCTGGACGACATCAACAACCAGGCCGAGAACTTCGTGGTGGTCGACGTGAGCGATGCGGCGGCCCGCGCGCTGCGCGCGCACGACGGGTTTACCCATTACGACGCCATCAACCGGCAGATCTGGGCGCTGGCCCAGCGCATGCCCGGACCCGGGCCACGCCGCTTCGAACGGCTGCTGGCCGAGCGCGATCCGGTCTGGCGCAACGGGTTGCCGGCCGAGCAGAAACCGCTGCTGGCCGAACTGGACGCGCTGCTGGACGATCCGTTCTACCAGGGGTTCGTGATTTACGTGCATCCTCGCGGTATACGTCCTGTCGGGTACCACATCGCACGCCTGCTCGACCGCAATCCGCGGACGCCGTTTGCCTTCGAACTGGGCCTGCACAACCTGCATACCACGCTGTACCGGCGCTGGATCGACGCACGCCTTCGCCAGTGCGATTCCCCGCCGGCAGCATCCCCGCAACACAACTCGCACGCTGGAAGGTGACACATGGATATTGCAATGATCGGGCTGGGCAAGATGGGCGCCAACATGGCCGAGCGGCTGCATCGCGGCGGCCATCGGGTGATCGGCGTCGACCCCGGTGAAGGCGCGCGCGCGAGCGCGGCCAAGCGCGGCTTCGAGGTCAGCGCGTCGGTCGCCGATGCGCTGGCGCAGCTGCCGGTGCCGCGCGTGGTGTGGCTGATGGTGCCGGCCGGCGAGGTGGTGGACCAGACCCTGGCCGCGCTGTCACCGCACCTGTCCGAAGGCGACGTGGTGATCGACGGCGGCAACTCGTATTACAAAGATTCGATGCGTCGCGCCGGCCAGCTGCTGGGCGAGGACGTCAGCTACATCGACTGCGGCACCAGCGGCGGCGTGTGGGGCCTGCAGGAAGGCTACAGCCTGATGATCGGCGGTGACACCGCGGCAGTGGAACGGGTGGGGGCGATCTTCCGCACGCTGGCGCCGGGCGAAGACCGCGGCTGGGCGCATGTCGGGCCGAGCGGTGCCGGCCACTTCTGCAAGATGGTCCATAACGGTATCGAGTACGGGATGATGCAGGCCTACGCCGAAGGCTTTGCGCTGATGCAGCACAAGACCGCGTTCAACCTCGATCTTGCCCAGGTTGCCAAGGCCTGGCAGCACGGCAGCGTGGTGCGTTCGTGGCTGCTGGACCTCAGCGCCGATGCGCTTGGCCGCAACCCGCAGCTCGATGGCATTGCCCCGTACGTGGAAGATTCCGGCGAAGGCCGCTGGACCGTCGCCGAAGCGATCGACCTGGACGTGCCGGCACCGGTGATCACCCTGTCGCTGCTGGAGCGGCTGCGCTCTCGCGAGAAGAACTCCTTCAGCGATCGCCTGCTGGCGGCGATGCGCAACGAGTTCGGCGGCCACGCGATCAAAACCGAATAAGACCGCCGATGCAGCCGGTGGGTGGCGGGATCACGGTAGTGCCGGCCGCTGGCCGGCTCCTCGCAGACGTTGATCACGTGCGCGCATCGGCGCCGCCCGAAGATGCGCGCAGATCCACCCGCCGCCCGCTGCGCGCACTCTCCGCCCCGGCGTCCAGCAGGCGCATCAACTGCAGTGCCTCATCCGCGCTCACCGTGGGCGTGCCGCTGCCCAGCATCGCGTCGCGGAACGCCGCGTACAGCCGCCGGTAGTCGCCGGGCACGTTGTCGACCGTGCTGCGCTGGCTGCGGCCATGCTCATCGACCACGACGTGCTGGCCATGCAGCGGATCCAGACCCCAGCCCGGCGCGCCGGGCGCAATGCCATCGCGCAGCTGGTCTTCCTGCACGTCACGGCCGTCCTTGATATAGCTGCCCAAGTGTCCGTGCACCGCAAAGCGCGGATTGGCCGCGGCGACCAGCGAGCCGGCGTGCACGATCGCGCGGTGCCGCGGGTAATGCAGCACCGCGTGGAAGTAGTCATCGCTGCGTGCGTGGTCGCGTTGTGCGGTGATGTCGGCGCTGATCGCCGCCGGCCAGCCGAACAGCTGCAGCATCTGGTCGAGCAGATGCGGGCCCAGGTCCATCCACAGACCGGCACCAGGCACGTCGCTCTCCCGCCAGCGATCCCGCACCTGCGGGCGGTAGCGGTCGAAGTGCGAGTGGCACTCGGCCACGTCGCCCAGCACGCCACTGTCGAGCAGCTGGCGTAGGCTGAGGAAGTCGGCATCGAAACGCCGGTTCTGGAACACCGTGGCAACCCGTTCCGCCGCCTGCGCGGCCTGCACCACCGCCTCGGCCTGCGCCACGTCCAGGGTGAAGGGCTTGTCCACCAGCACGTGCTTGCCGGCCTGCAGTGCGGCGATGGCCAGCGGTGCATGCTCGGCGTTGGGGGTTACGATAACCACCGCATCCACGGCCGGGTCATCGAACAGTTGCTGTGCATGCGCGCAGATGCGCACGTCGGTGAAGCTGCGCAGGAGCCGGTCGCGTTGCGAACTGACGATGCTGTGCAGCGTCAGGCCGGGGGTATGCTGGATCAACGGGGCGTGGAAGACGCTGCCGGCCAGGCCGTAGCCGATCAGTCCCACCTGCAGGGCCGTGGCCATGGTGAGCTCCAGAGGAGAGGGGGAGGGTCAGCGTAGCGGCTGCGGCCGCGCGGAGGAACATGAACAGCCGGAAAGGAACCTGAGTGGTTCACAGCAGCGTTATGTTCCGCCCACGTGCCGCACACGCGCTTCCCCCGACACTGGCCACACACCCAAGGAGACACCGAACATGACCAACACTACGCGCACTCTGCTTGCTGCTTCGCTGGCCCTCGGCATGGTTCTGGGTACGTCGTCGGCGATGGCAAAGGATCCGCCGAAGACCACCGACCATGCCGCCATGACCCATGCCGATACGCATGACTCCGACGCGCCGGTGACCGATAGCTGGATCACCACCAAGGTCAAGACCGATCTGCTCACCAGCAAGAACGTTCCGGGTACCGAGGTGATGGTGGAAACGGTCAATGGCGTGGTGACCCTGAAGGGCACCGTGGCCAGCCAGGCCGAGCATGACAAGGCACTTCGCGTGACCAAGGGCATCAAGGGCGTGAAGAGCGTCGATGCCAGCGGCCTGAAGGTCGCGGCCGCTGCCAAGCGCTGATTCCAGCGTATCGCGGTAGCCGAACGTAGAAACAGGGCGCGCCTTCGGGCGCGCTTTTTTTGTTTCCTTCTCAACGGCGGCGTCCTGTTTGCAAGGGCCGTGGTGGATGGTGCGCGGCGTTGTGCATGTGGTATCGGATAATTCAGGCGCGGGGTGTGGATCTTGATGCTGTTTCCGCTTGGGTTTGTCGCAAGCGTCGGGGCCCCGTAGCCGCCGGTAGGCCCCTGGCGCAAATGTCCCCCGGCCGCGTGGCGGCCTCCTCCTTTATTTTGCCCAGGGGCCTACCGGCGGCTACGGGGCTACGCTCGCGGTCCGCAGGTGGATGCCGAGCTTCTTTGAGGGCGGTCGGTGGGTCGGGCGCGTCAAGGGCCGCAGGCCGCTTTATGTACGCCTCCGAACGAGAGAAAGCGTCCCGGCACCGGCGATGCGGCTTTTCTAAACTGTTCATTAAATGAGACCAGCCCTATTCACAATGCGCTGCGGTATATTCATGGCTTCGCCCGCGTCGACGTGCCAAGCAAGCCAAGGCCGCTGCGCTGGGCACCGCCGGTTACGGCACCGTGAGTTGAAGAGGGCATATGGCGCTGGTTTTCAGTGATGACGTCTGGGATCGCTGGCGCTTGCCGGCACTGACCCTGGCCGCCGTGGCCATCATCGTGGTCCCGTGGCTGACGCTGCGGAAGCTGTCTGAAGAAAATACCGAAGCCATGCGCTGGGTGACCCATACCCAGGATGTGGGCGTGGCGGTGTACCAGTTGCAGGCCGATGTGCGCGACGTGGAGTCGGCTGCGCTGACCATGTCCAAAGGCATCGACGCGCCAGGTCTGCGCGAGCGCCTTGGCCAAGCCAAGGACATCCCGCAGCGGCTGCAGCGGCTGACTGAACTGACCCGCGACAATCCCGAACAGCTGGTCCGCATCGGCCGCATCCAGTCGATGGTGGAACGGCGTATGGAACTGGCCAGGCAACTGGCGCGCTCGGCACCGGATTCGGACCAGCGCGAACTGGTCAAGGACCTGACCACCCGCTATCCGATCCGCAAGCTGATCGAAGAACTGCAGTCCAACGAAGAGACACTGCTGGCAGAGCGCAGCGCCGTATTCCAGAAACAGCAGCGCCAGGGCGAGTTCGTGTCGTGGTCGGCGCTGCTGGTGCAGTTGTCGCTGCTGGGCCTGGTGCTGTGGTTGCTGCATCGCCAGATCAGCCATCGCGCCAGCGCCGAGAAAGCCTCGCAGCGTTCGGCCGCACGCGCCGCCTCGGTGTTGAACACCGTGCGTGAACCGATCGTGCTGCTCGACCGTGAGTTGAAAGTGCAGCTGCATAATCCGGCCTTTGCCGAGCTCTACGGCCTGGATGAAACCAGCACCGAGATCCGCAGCCTGGACAGCATCGGCGACGGCGCCTGGAAGGATGCGGTGGTGCGCCAGCGGCTGATCGATGTGCTGCTGCGCGGCCGCGAGCTGTGGGATTACGAACACGAGCAGCGCACCGCCGACGAGCAGGTGCGCACCATGCTGATCAATGCCCGGCGCATGCCGCTGCCGGACAAGGACGATGAGGTGGTGCTGATGACGGTCAGTGATGTGACCGTGCAGCGCGCCGTGCAGCAGCGCGTGGAAGAACTGAACCGGCAGCTGGAAGGCAAGGTGGAACAGGTGTCCGAGGTGAACCGCGAGCTGGAAGCCTTCAGCTACTCGGTGTCCCACGACCTGCGCGCGCCGCTGCGCCACGTCGCCGGGTTCTCCGACAAACTTACCCGCCACCTGGGCGATCAGGCCGACGAAAAGTCGCTGCACTACCTCGGGGTGATTTCCAACTCGGCACGCCGCATGGCTGCGCTGATCGACGACCTGCTGGTCTACTCGCGGCTGGGCCGGGCGGCGATGCGGATGCAGGCGGTGGACATGCAGTCGCTGGTGGCCGACACGCGCGCCATGCTCGATGCCAACCTGCAGAGCGAGGCCGAGGAAACCGGCGTGCGCCGCCACGTGGAGTGGAAGATCGCCCCACTGCCGATCCTGGTGTCCGATGAGAACATGATGCGCCAGGTGTGGTTGAACCTGCTGGGCAATGCCCTCAAGTATTCGTCCAACCGCGACCCGGCCCGGATCGAGGTCGAGTACCAGCAGCAGCCCGATGGCGGCCACCTGTTCACGGTGCGCGACAACGGCGCCGGTTTCGACATGGCCTACGCCGGCAAGCTGTTTGGTGTGTTCCAGCGGCTGCACAAGGCCAGCGACTACCCCGGCACCGGCATCGGCCTGGCCAGCGTACGCCGCGTACTGACCCGCCACGGCGGCCGCATCTGGGCCGAGTCGGCCGTCGATGCCGGCGCCACGTTCCACTTCCTGCTTCCCCCTGCGCTCGACGCAATCAACAAGGGCTCCGCCGCATGACCGCACTCCGCACCATCCTCCTCGCCGAGGACAGCCCTGCCGACGCCGAGATGGCCGTCGACGCCCTGAAAGAGGCCCGCCTGGCCAACCCGATCGTGCACGTCGAAGACGGCGTGGAAGCGATGGACTACCTGCTGCGCCGCGGCGCCTTCGCCAACCGCGAGGAAGGCCTGCCGGCGGTGCTGCTGCTGGATATCAAGATGCCGCGCATGGACGGCCTGGAAGTGCTGCGCGAGATCCGCAACACCGAAGAGCTCAAGCGCCTGCCGGTGGTGATTCTGTCGTCCTCGCGCGAAGAAAGCGACCTGGCCCGCAGTTGGGACATGGGCGTGAATGCCTATGTGGTCAAGCCGGTGGACGTGGACCAGTTCTTCGGTGCGGTGCAGACCCTGGGCAAGTTCTGGGCGGTCATCAACCAGGCGCCGGAGATCGAGTAAGCCATGCCGCTGACTGGCCCGTCCCTGGGTATGCTGCGCGTCCTGCTGGTGGAAGATTCCGCCGAGGACGCCGAACTGATGTGCGAGCAGATGCTCGATGCCGGTCTTGAAGCCAGCTTCGAGCGGGTGGAGAGCGCGGGCGAGCTGCGCGAGGCGCTGAGCCGTTTCTCGCCGGACATCGTGTTGTCCGACCTTGCCATGCCCGGTTTTTCCGGCAATGAAGCGCTGCAGATCGTGCGCGGCTGGCATCCGGATGTGCCCTTCATCTTCGTGTCCGGCACGATGGGTGAGGAAAACGCGGTGGCCGCGCTGCACCAGGGCGCCAACGACTACATCATCAAGCACCAGCCGGCGCGGTTGCCGTCGGCGGTGGCGCGCGCGGTACGCGAGTCGCGCAGCAGCATGGACCGCCAGCGGGTGGAAGCCGAGCTGATGCGTGCCCAGCGCCTGGAAAGCCTGTCGCTGCTGGCCGCCGGGCTCAGCCACGATCTGCGCAACATCCTGCAGCCGCTGCTGATCATGCCCGACCTGCTCAAGGCGCGGACCCAGGACCCGCAGCTGCACCACCTGGCCGACATCATCGCCGAGTGCGGCCGGCGCGGGCACGAGATGGCCGAATCGATGCTGTCCTTCGTGCGTGGCTCACGCAAGCCCAGTGAGCAGATCTGCATCGCGCACCTGTTCGAGGCGGTGGAGCTGCTGTTGCGCAGCAACCTGCCGGCCAAGGTCAGCCTGCACCTGGACGTGGCCGATGAAGGCCTGGCCGTGGATGCCAACTACACCGAGCTGCAGCAGGTGCTGTTGAACCTGTCCTTGAACGCGATCCAGGCGATGCCCAACGGCGGGCGACTGACGCTGCGCGCGGCCGCCGACCGCGATGGCCAGGGCGAGGAGTGGCTGCGCATCTCGGTGACCGACGAAGGCACCGGCATGGATGCCGACACGCTGTCGCATCTGTTCAACCCGTTCTTCACCACCAAGGCCAACGGCACCGGCCTGGGGCTGATCTCGTGCAAGCGTATCGTCGAAGGCGTGCACGGCAGCATCCACGTGGACAGCACGGTCGGGGTCGGGACGCGTTTCGACCTGCTGCTGCCGATGCAGGAAGTGGCCGCTGACAGCGAGGCGGTGGATCAACCGATCGCCGCCGGTACCGGGCAGTCGATCCTGGTGGTGGATGGCGAGGCCACGCGTCTGTCGCTGCTGGGCAACGCGTTGTCCAGCCAGGGCTACCACCTGCAGCTGGCCTCCGACGGCGCCGCGGCGCTGCGCTGGATGCAGCAGGAAGCAATGCCGGCACTGGTGATCGCCGATGCCGGTTCCAAGCTGTTGTCGGCCAGCCACCTGCTGGGCGAAATGGCCGCGCTGGGCTTCCGCGGGCCGGCGCTGGTGCTGGAAGAGGCCGACGTCACCGTGCCACTGGCGGTGTTCCCGTCGACGATCAACGTGCACGTGCTGCGCAAGCCGCTGGAAATGCAGCAGGTGTTCCGTTCGGTGGCCGAGGCGTTGGAGACGGCCTGATCGTGGTGGGATTACCACGGTAGTGCCGGCCGTTGGCCGGCTCTGCCTGCACCCCACAGTGTCGGGTTGCCGGCCAGCGGCCGGCACTACGGTTTCAGGCCTCTTCCCATGGAAACCGGGGCAGGGTGGTTACCGCCTGCTCCAGCTTGTGCGACCAGCTGCCGTGGATCTGCGCATACAGCGGGCTGTCGCCGGCCAGGCGCATGCGCTGGCTGATGCGCAGGTCATCCTTGCGGATCAGCACCAGATCCACCGGCAGGCCCACCGACAGGTTGGAGCGGATGGTCGAGTCCAGCGACACGATCGCCGTGCGCGCGGCATCTTCCAGCCGCGTCTGCGGGCGCAGGATGCGGTCCAGGATCGGCTTGCCGTACTTGGATTCGCCGATCTGCAGGAACGGGGTCTCCGGCGAGGCGGAAATCGCATTGCCGAGCGGGTAGATCATGTACATGCCCGGTTGTTCACCGGCAATCTGCCCGCCCAGGATCAGGGTGGCCTGGGTCATGATGCCGTCCTGTCCGGCGTCCTGCGCGGTGGCCTTGACCTGGCTGTCGACCAGCACGCGGCCAACGTACTCGGCCACCTCGAACAGGTGCCGGTAGGCGAGCAGGTTCTGCTCGCGCGCTTCCTCCACGTCGCGGCGCAGACGCGAGACCAGCAGTTGGGTGGTGGCCAGGTTGCCGGCGGCCATGATCACGAAGGCGGCCTGCCCGGGGAACTCGAATTCATGCAGCTTGCGATGGACCCGCACGTCGTCCAGCGACGCGTTGGTGCGGGTATCGGCGGCGAAGACCAGGCCTTCGTCCACCTCGATGCCGACGCAATAGGTCATGTCGGTGTCCTATGATGTGCACCCCGATTCTATGCGCAGGCCATGTTGGTCCCGTGTGGATTCGCCCCACGCACGCTGAATACCATGACCACTGTGCTCCTGAGCCTGGGCAGCAACCTGCAGCCGCAACAGCATCTTCACGCCGCGGTGGACGCGCTGCGCGCGCGCTTCGGCGCGATCGCGGTCTCGCCGGCCTACCGTACCGCCGCAGTCGGCTTCGACGGCCCGGATTTCCTCAACAATGCGGTGGCGATCGACACCGATGTGCCGCTGGATGCGCTCGATGCCTGGCTGCATGCGCTGGAAGACGCGCACGGCCGCGACCGCAGCGGCCCGCGCTTCTCCGACCGCACCCTGGACCTGGACGTGGTGTTCTACGGCGACCTGATCGTGGAAGGCCCGGGCCACCTGCGCATTCCGCGCCCGGAACTCAAGCACGCCTTCGTGCTCAAGCCGCTGGCCGACATCGCCCCGGACTTCATCGACCCGGTCAGCGGCCTGTCCCTGGCCGCGCTGTGGCGCGCCCATCGCCAGTACGGCGAGGCGTTCGAGACGATGGAACTGCTGCCCATTACCCGGTAGTGCCGGCCGCTGGCCGGCTCCACGTGAACCTGGCACCGCCTGGTTGCCGGCCAGCGGCCGGCACTACCGGGGCGGTTGCATCGTTTGTTTGCCGGCCAGCGGCCGGCATTACGACAGCGTTCGGCCGCCATCCACGCGCAGCGTGTGACCGGTGATGAAGGGGGCATCGGTGACCAGCCAGTACACCGCCTCGGCGATCTCCTCCACCGTGCCGGTACGCGCCAGCGGGGTGCGCAGCAGCAGCGCCTGCTGGGCGAAATCGTCCTTGCCCTGTTCCGGCCACAGGATCGCGCCGGGGGCCACCGCATTGACCCGCACCTTGGGTGCCAGTTCCAGCGCAAGTGAGCGGGTGATCATTTCCAGCGCCGCCTTGGCCGCGCTGTAGACCGGGTGGTCGCGCATCGGCTGGGTGCCGTGCAGGTCGGTCAGGTTGACGATGCAGCCCAGGCGCCGGCGCAGCTGCGGTGCGGCGGCCTGGGCCAGCAGCAGCGGGGCGCGCGCGTTGACCGCGAACAGATCGTCCCAGTGTTCGGCGGTGATCTGGCCGAGCAGGGTGGGGTAGAAGTTGGAGGCGTTGTTGACCAGCGCATCCAGCCGCCCGAACTGGGCCACGGTCTGCTCGACCAGGTCGGGGATGGCGTCGGCGTCACGCAGGTCGGCCTGCAGCGCCAGCACGCTGCCAGGGCGCAGCATGTCCAGGTCGAAGGCCATCTGCTGCAGCTCGGCGGTGGAGGTATGCGCGTGCAGCACCACCGACCAGCCACAGGCATGGAACTGGCGGGCGATCGCCGCGCCGATCCGGCGCGCGCTGCCGGTGATCAGCACGACGGGTGCGGTATCGGTCATCGGGGGTACTCCCTGCTCGGCTATGCTGTGCATTGTCACCGCAATCGCCTGCCTCATGCATTCGCCACTGCCCACCCCCGATACCGACGCCCTGGCCCACAGCGACCAGCTGGCCGCGGCGCTGCGCGCCGACATCCTTGCCAACGGCGGCGCCATCCCGTTCGCACGGTTCATGGAGCTGAGCCTGTATACGCCGGGACTGGGGTATTACAGTGCCGGTGCCAGCAAGTTCGGCGAATCCGGCGATTTCACCACCGCCCCGGAACTCGGCCCGCTGTTTGCCGCCACCGTGGCCAATGCGATCGCCCCGGTGATGCAGCAACTGGGCCCGCAGGCGCGCTTCATGGAGCTGGGCGGCGGCAGCGGCGCGTTTGCCGAGGTGCTGCTCAAGCGCATGCTGGAACTGGACGCGCTGCCCGAACGCTACGCGATCCTGGAACCCAGCGCGGACCTGCGCGAGCGCCAGCGCGAGCGTCTGGAAAAGGCCTTGATCGGCCCGGTGTTCGAACTGGTGGAGTGGTTGGACGGCCCGTTCGAGGACGACTGGGACGGCATCGTGTTCGCCAACGAGGTGATCGATGCGCTGCCGACGCCGCGCTTCCTGGCGCGCGACGGTATGGTCTATGAGGAAACCGTGGAGCTGGATGCGCAGGGCGCCTTCGTGCGTGGCGCGCAACCGGCCGATGCCATGCTCAGCGCGGCGGTGCGCCACATCGAGCATTACCGTGAGAAGCCCTTCGCCGATGGCTACCGTTCCGAACTGCTGCCGCAGCTGCCGTACTGGATCCAGGCCGTGGCCGGCGGCATGCAGCGCGGCGCGATGCTCTTCATCGATTATGGCTACCCGCGTGGCGAGTATTACCAGGACGAACGCGATGACGGCACGGTGCGCGCGTTCTACCGCCACCAGGTGCACAACGATCTTTACCGGTGGCCGGGCCTGCAGGACCTGACCGCGTCGGTGGATTTCACCGCGCTGGCCGAGGCCGGCACCGGTGCCGGGTTCGAGATCGCCGGGTACTGCACCCAGGCCAATTTCCTGCTGGGCAACGGGCTCGATGCGTTGCTGGCCAAGGCCGAGGCGCGCGTGGACGAGTTCGGCAAGGTGCGCCTGCGTGACCAGGTCAAGAAACTCACCCTGCCCACCGGCATGGGCGAGCGCTTCCAGGTGATGGGGTTCCAGCGTGACGTTGAATTCGAGGCCGCGTTCCTGCTCGGCGACCTGACCTGGCGCCTCTGACATGGGCACGACAGGGATGTTGAAGCCGCTGCGCTGGCCGCGCTTCTGGCTCGGTCTGTGGTGGCTGGCGATCGCGGTGACCATCACCGTCTGCCTGATTCCGCCGCCGCCGCTGGACCTGCCCAAGAACAGCGACAAGGTGGAGCATTTTCTTGCCTACTTCCTGTTGGCCGCTTCAGCGGTGCAGATCTACCGCACGCGCGCGGCGTTGCTGTGGGCCGGCGCCGGCCTGGTCGGGCTGGGTATCGGCATCGAGTTCCTGCAGGGCGCATTGACCGACAACCGCATGGCCGACCCGATGGACGCGCTGGCCAACAGCGTGGGAGTGATCGCGGGCATGGCGATCGCATTCACCCCGTTGCGCAACCTGCTGCTGCGTCTGCACGGATAGAAAGGCATCGGTAATGCCGGCCGCTGGCCGGCAACCTCAGCGCGGCACCAGCGTCAACGCATCCAGCACCCACATCGTCGGCCGCGTATCCCCGGTAAAGCGCACGCACAGATCCTGCGTCCCCTTCACCGACCGCGGCAGCGCGGCTTCCAACGTGATGAACCCATCCGTACCAGGCTTGGCCGGCAATTTCACCGTGGCCAGCGGCGTGCCATCGCAGCTGCCGTTGAGCACGTCCATCTCGCCGTGCGCACTGCGTGCGGGGCTGAATTTCCGTTGCGGTTCGTCGTGCGCCAGCTGGAAGTAATACGGAATCTGGCCGGCACGCACGCGCACTTTGGCGATGCCGTCGACATCGGCGTCCTTCCACAACCAGCACGGGTTGAAGATATTGACGTTGAAGATCGCGCGCGGGCCATCGGCCGGGCCATCGTCTTCCAGCCGCAGCAGCAGCTTGCCTTCGCCCGGGCACATCCCCAGCTGCTCGTCGCTGCGGCTCAGCAGCGACGTGGCGGTGATGTCGAAGCGACTGGCCGCGCTGGCCAATGCCTTGCCGTCGAAGAACGTGGCCGCCCTTAGGGTGATCGGCAACGGCTGGGTCAGCGGCGTGGTGTAGCGCGGCGACTGCGCGGTGACCGCGCTGCCATCGGTGCTGTAGTGGATGTCATAGCCCAGCGGCGTGCGCAGTGCCAGCGTCGCGGTGCCGGCCTTGCGGTCGTCATGGCTGTCCAGTTCCACCTGCAGCGGCGTCTGCGCGTAGGCGATGCCCATGGCCTCCCAGCGCTGCAGCTGGCTCGGCAGGCGTGCCAGGAAATCGGCGTAGTCGCGGCGCTCGCGCGGCGACCAGCCGGTTTCGGCCACGGCGGCCAAACGCGGGAACAGGTTGTGCTGCAGGCGCGCGTAGCTGCGCGTGTGCTCGGTGAACATGTTGGCCTGCAGGCCGAGGATATGCTGCTGCTTGTCCTTGGCCAACGCCTCGGGCACCGGCTCGAAGCCATACACGCGCCCCAGCGGCGTGGACAGCGGGCGGCCCGGCGGTTCGTTGGGCGAGTGGGTCTGCAGGTAGTCCATGTACATATCGGTGACCGGCGACATCACCACGTCGTGGCCTTCGCTGGCGGCTTTCAGGCCGCCTTCGGTGCCGCGCCAGGACATCACCGTGGCCTCCGGCGGCAACCCGCCTTCAAGGATTTCATCCCAGCCGATCAGGCGCCGGTCGTGTTGCTCCAGGAAAGTCTCCAGGCGTTTGATGAGGTGGCTCTGCATCTCCATTTCATTGCCTGCGCCAACCTCGCGCATGCGCGCCTGCACGCGTGCCGAGGCTTCCCACTGGTCCTTGACCGCTTCGTCGCCGCCGACGTGCACGTACCTGGCCGGGAACAGGGTGATCACTTCTTCCAGCACGTTTTCCAGGAAGGTGAAGGTGCTTTCCTCGGTGTTGAACAGGTTGGGGAACACGCCCCATTCGCTGAGCGGCTTCAGCGGCGTGTCCAGCGTGCCCAGTTCGGGATAGGCGGCGATCGCGGCGGTGGCGTGGCCGGGCACGTCGATTTCCGGGATCACCTGGATATGCCGGGCGGCGGCATAGGCGATCACGTCGCGGATCTGGTCCTGGGTATAGAAGCCGCAATACGGGCGTTCGGCGCCGGTGACCGGATCGCGGCCACCATCGCCGGCCGGAATACGACAGCTGCCGATCCCGGTCAGTTTGGGATAGCGCTTGATCTCCATGCGCCAGCCCTGGTCATCGGTGAGATGCCAGTGGAAGGTATTGAGCTTCTGTTCGGCCATCGCGTCGAGCACGCGCTTGATCTCGTCCAGGCTCTGGAAGTGGCGCGCCGAATCGAGCATCAGGCCACGCCAGCTGAAACGCGGTGCATCGTCGATGCGCAGCGCCGGCAGGACGCCGTTGCTGCCGCCACTGAGCAGTTGCGACAGGGTGGCTGCACCGTAGAACAGGCCGGCCTCGGTAGCTGCCTGCACGGTCACGCCGTCGCGGCCCGAGCGCAGCTGGTAGCCTTCGGCGCCGGTCTTGAGCGTGCGGTTCAACACGAAGTGGATGCCGTTGCCGCCGCGCGTGCCGGCCACGTTCAGCACCGGGCCGCCGCTGTCGCGCAGCAACGTAGTGAACTGGGTAGCCACGCGCTGCGCGGCCTCGCCCTTGGCCCACACCGGGGTGCCGGCGACCACGCTGAAGCCGCTGCCCTCGATGCGTTCGACCTTGGCCGGCGCCGGCATCAGCGGCAGCGAGCCGGGCAGGGCGCGGGGGCCAGCAGTGGCCGGGGCATCGGCGGCCTGCGCGAGCGGTGCCAGGGACAGGGCCAATGCGAAGGAGAGCAGTGACAGCGAGGTACGACGGGTGCGGGTATGCATCGGGTCATTCCTGTGTTGCGAATCGGGTTCCACCTGTGAAAACGGGCCCGGAGATCCGGGCCCGTTTCAGGTGTGCAGCATAGTGCTATGGCAATCAGAACTTGAAGTGCACCGTAGCCATGTAGCGGCGGCCGCTCTTGTAGCGCGAGGCCAGGTGGTCCTTGTCGCCGAGGTACTGGAAATACTCTTCGTTGAGCAGGTTCTGCGCGTCCAGCGTCAGCGACCAGTTCTCGGTGAAGGTGTAGCCGAAGCTGGCGCCGAGCTCGGCGTAGTCGTCCACGCTGGCCGGTGCCGAGCCTGCGACGTAGCCGCCGGCCAGGTAGCTGTCACGCCAGTTGTAGGTCAGGCGTGCATTGATCGGGCCCTTTTCGAAGTACGGGCTGAGCGCGATCGAGTTGCGCGACTGGTACGGCAGCGGATCACCGGAGTTGTTCTCGCCGTTGGCGTAGGTGTAGTTCGCCGTCAGGCCGAAGCCGCTTTCACCGAAGGGCTGCTGGAAGCTGATGTTGAAGCCCTTGATGTGGCCGCTACCGGCATTGCGCGGACGCTGGATGCTGTAGTCGCAGTAGCCGTCGGCGGCGCAGCCGTTGGTGCCTACGATATTGGCCCAGGTGGCCGGCGAGGTGTCGCGGATCGAGTTGTACTGGCGCTCGGTGACCGCGCTGGTGTCGATGTAGTTGTCGATCTTCTTGTAGAACAGCGACCAGGCCACCACCGACTGCGGGGCGAAGTAGTACTCGGCCGACAGGTTGTAGTTCCAGGACTCGTACGGGGACAGTGCCGCATTGCCGCCACTGCCGGTGAGCGTGGTGTCGTTGAGGAAGGTGTTGTTCACCATCTGGTTGTACGGCGCCCAGGCAATGACCTTGCTTGCGCCGAAGCGGAACACCCAGTCGCTGGAGGTGTCATAGACCAGGTTGACCGACGGCAGCAGGAAATCTTCCTTCTTGGTCTGGGTCTGCCACTTGCTGTCCAGGTCGGTCAGGGTCGGCGTGCCGCCGTAGACGAAGCCGCTGCCTGCGGTCTTGGAATCGACATAACGCACGCCGACGTTGCCGCGCACCGGGCCGTTGGAGAAGTTCAACTGCGCGTAGGCCGCGTTGTTGGTCTGTTCCAGTGCCCAGCTGTTGTTGAGGTAGCTGGCCGGATCGGGGTTGGCGTAATCCAGCGGGCTGCCCTTGACCCAGTTCAGCACGTTGTCGCGGCCAACCTGCACGTGGCGGCCGTGGCCGTCGCTGAAGCCCTGGATGTCGGTCAGCCCGATGGTGCCCACGTCGGCCAGGGTGCCCGGACGCACGCCGCCATACACGTTCAGGTCGAAGCTCTCTTCATGCTTGCCGTGGCGCACGCCGAACTGCAGCTGGTTGAAGATGCTGTCGAACTGCACGTTGAAGTCCAGCTGTGCGTAGGTGTCCTTGCTGTCGGTGGAGAAGATGCCGTTGTTGCCGAACCAGCCACCGGCCGAACCCCAGTTGGCCGGGTTGCGCGCGGCCTCGGCGTTGTCGAAGGTGATGCCCTTGTCAAGGTTCCAGCTGAAGCCGCCGTTGTAGAACGGTTCGATGAAGTACTGGGCCAGGTCCTTGTTCTCGGACTTGCTCTGGCCCACCTGGCCGCTGATGCCCCAGCCATCGCCTTTCCAGGCGCCACGCAGGTCCAGGCCCTTGGTGGTCACTTCGGATTCGCGCACGTTGTTGTCGTAGATCACCGTGCCGCTGTTGGCCGTCGCGCTGGCGTTGGAGTGGCCGCTGTTGACCACGCCGTTGCGCACGTCGCCGAGCTGGTTGACCGCACCGACGGTACCCGGGTTCCAGGTCAGGAAGGAGTACATCGACTGGTTGTAGTTGTCGAAGTTCTCCTTGATGTACAGGCCGCTCAGGTTGAACTCGAGTTCCTCGCTCGGCTTGAACTGCAGGTTGACCACGGCGCTGTCGCGCTTGCGGTCCTGCTGGAACCACGCGGCGTTGACCGAGTTGGGCACGTCCGCGTTCGGGTCCACGCCCGCCGCATTGGTGAAGGTGGACGCCTTGGCGTAGCCGAACACTTCCATGCCCTGGCGATCCACGCGCTCTTCATAATGCTGCGCGGCGACGTTCACGCCGAAGGTTTCGTCGTTGTTCTTCCAGCTGTAGATCGCCGAGGCGTTCGGCTTGCCTTTGCTGGCCTGGTCGCTGTAGCTGTAGCCCACCGAGGCGGCCACTTCGTTGGCGCGCATGTCCAGCGGCTGGCGGGTGTGCATCAGGATGGTGCCGCCCAGGCTGCCTTCGGTCAGGCGCGCTTCGGAGGACTTGATGACTTCCATGCGGCCCAGGATCAGCGGCGACAGCAGGGTGTAATCGAAGCCGCGGTTGGGCTGTTCGCCATACAGCCAGATCGCCTGCGCGACCGGGTGGCCGTCAAGGAAGGACAGGTTCAGGCTGGGATCGGTGCCGTCGATGCTGACCCGCTCACCCTGGCCGAAACGGCGATCCAGCGAGATGCCCGGCAGCTGCGACAGCGCTTCGGCCACGTTGGTGCTGGGGAACTTGCCGATGTCCTCGGCGGTGATCGCCTCGGAGATGGTCACGTTGTTGCGCTTGGTATCCAGCGATTTTTCCAGGCTGGCGCGGATGCCGACGACGCTGACCGTGTCCAGGTCGGTGGGGGTGCTGGAGGTTTCCTGCGCCTGCGCGCCGAACACCAGACAGCTGAAAATGGCTGCCGAAAGCAGACTCTTGCGGTGGTTCATGATGTCTCTCCTCATCAATCCGATGGTTCGCCGGCGACGGCGTGTCTTCTTGCGTCTGGTACGACTTTGCCGCGCGCCCTTTGCCGGGCGCGCCATGGGTGCCACGTACTGCGTGTTGCGTGCCCGGCGCGCCGTGTCAGGCGTGCGGGTGGTCCCTATGTCCCAGGTACCAGCTGGCGGCGCCGATGACGCCCAGCTGCCCGTGCTCGACCACCTTCACGGGAATGCGTTCCAGCGCTTCGCGCATCGGGCCCTTGTTGAGGTACCGCGGTACGAAAGTGCTGTTCAACAGGAATTGACGGATCTGCGGCAGGATGCCGCCGGCCAGGTAGACACCGCCGGTGATGCCGTACTGCAGGGCCATGTCGCCGATGGTGCTGCCGAGCAGGCCGCAGAACACCTCCAGGCTCAGCCGTGCCAGCGGATCCTGGTCGGCCATGGCCGCGGCGGTGACCGCATCGGGGCTGGCCAGCGTCGGCGGCTGGTGGTTGAGTGCACACAGGGCGCGATAGAGATTCATCAGCCCAGGGCCGGACAGCGCGTGCTCGACGGACACATGCGCATGTTCGCGCTGCATCTGGCGCACGATCGCCATTTCCAGCTCGGTGGTGGTGGCCAGGGTTGGCTGTCCGGCTTCGGTGGCCAGCACCACCGCGCCGTGCGCGGTCGGAATCCAGACCGCCGCGCCCAGGCCGGTACCGGGGCCGACCACCAGGGTCGGGCCGCGTGGTGCGCTGGCCGGGCCGGTCAACTGCAGCACGCCGCTGGCATCGACCTGGGACGCGGCGTAGGCCACGGCCTCGAAGTCGTTGACGATGTAGACCTGGTCCAGGCCGACGTCCTGTTCGATGCGGCGCGCCGACAGGGGCCAGGGCACGTTGGCGGTGATCACCGTGCCGTCGGCGCGGGCAACGCCGGCGGTGGCCACCACGCAGTGCGCCGGACGCGGGCCGCTGCCGAGGAAGTCGGTCAGGATCGCGCTCAGGCCGGGATAGTCGGCATTGCGGAACTTGCGGTACTCCAGCAGCTGCACCGGATGGTCCGGATCGGTGCCGGCCTGGACCCGGGCCACGCGCACGTGGGTCCCGCCGACATCGGCGGCCAGGAAGGGCGGCACCGTGGCGGGCAGGTCATGGGCCTGGACGGAGTGGGCAGCTGCGGTCACACGGACTCCCTTGGATGTGCGCAGGTCCAGCGATAAGGCCTGGCGATTGAGGCGGAGTCTGTAATCGTTCTGACAACGATGTCAACGATAACCTCACACTTTCGATGTTGCGCCGCAACGGGCGCCCCTCTGGGAAAACGTTTTCAGCCAACGGCCGTCATGTTTTTGCAACCGAGTGGGAATGACCGCATGGCGCACCGCCAAGCGTGGCGGGGCATGCGATCTGCGCAGGTGCAGCACGACCGCTTCGGCAGGTTGGGCAAAAACCGCTTGTTGACAAACCCGATCGCCCCGACGAATAAATGTGACAACGTTGTTCCCAGCCACTCTTCCGACGCCGCCCCGCGCCGTCGATGCAGGAGCTCTCTTGATGTCTGCCGTGCCTGCTGCCTCCGCGCGTTCAAGCGTGCTCACTTCGATCCTGATCATCGGCGTGCTGTTCTTCCTGATCGGCTTCTTCACCTGGCTCAACGGCCCGCTGATCACCTTCGTCAAGCTGGCCTTCGAGCTGGACGAGGTCGGCGCCTTCCTGGTGCTGATGGTGTTCTACCTGTCCTACTTCTTCCTGGCGCTGCCGGCCTCGTGGATCCTCAAGCGCACCGGCATGAAGAAGGGCCTGAGCCTGAGCCTGCTGGTGATGGCCGCCGGTGCGGTGGTGTTTGCGCACTTCGCCCAGCAACGCTGGTACCCGGGCGCGCTCAGCGGCCTGTTCATCATCGGCAGCGGGTTGGCCCTGCTGCAGACGGCGGTCAATCCGTACATCAGCATTCTCGGCCCGATCGAGACCGCTGCCCGGCGCATCGCGCTGATGGGCATCTGCAACAAGATCGCCGGCATGCTGGCGCCGGTGCTGATCGGCACGCTGGTGCTGCACGGCATCGGTGACCTGGATGCGCAGGTGAAGGTGGCCGACGCAGCCACCAAGACGGTGCTGCTGGATACCTTCGCCGCCAAGATCCAGCTGCCTTACATGGCCATGGCCGGGCTGCTGGTGGTGCTGGCGGTGGGCGTGCTGTTCTCGCCGCTGCCGGAACTGAAGACCGCCGAGGCCAATGCCACTCCGGCGCGCGCGCCCGGCGTGGCCGAGCGCACCAGCATCTTCCAGTTCCCGCACCTGTGGCTGGGCGTGCTGTGCCTGTTCGTCTACGTCGGCGTGGAAGTGATGGCCGGCGATGCCATCGGGACCTACGGGCACAGCTTCAACCTGCCGCTGGACCAGACCAAGATGTTCACCTCGATCACCCTGGGCGCCATGCTGCTGGGCTACCTGGCCGGCCTGGCGCTGATCCCGCACCGGGTCTCGCAGTCGCGCTACCTGAGCATCTCGGCCGTCCTGGGCGTGCTGTTCTGCATCGGCGCGCTGCTCTCCCATGGCTATGTGTCAGTCGGTTTCGTCGCCGCGCTGGGTTTTGCCAACGCGATGATGTGGCCGGCGATCTTCCCGTTGGCGATCCGTGGCCTGGGGCGCTTCACCGAAACCGGCTCGGCGCTGCTGGTGATGGCCATCGCCGGCGGGGCGATCATTCCCCAGGCGTTTGCGGTGCTCAAGCAGCATTTTGACTTCCAGTGGGTGTTCGCCGGGCTGATGGTGCCGTGCTACCTCTACATCCTGTTCTACTCGGTGCGCGGGCACCGGGTGGGGCTTTCCCGCGAAGGGCAGTGATCGGCGATCATGGACGTCCAACGGGACCCGCAGGAAAAGAGCATGCGCAGAGCGACCATCAAGGATGTTGCCGAACGGGCCAAGGTGTCGCTGAAGACGGTCTCGCGCGTCATCAACAATGAACCCTCGGTCATGCAGGCCACCCGCGCGCGGGTACTGCGGGCCATCGCCGAACTGGATTACGAGCCCGATCCGGCCGCGCGCAACCTGCGCACCGGCACCACGCTGGTGGTCGGTCTGGTCTACGACAACCCCAACCCGTACCACATCATCGGCGTGCAGAATGGCGTGTTGGCAGCCTGCCGCGAGACCGGGTTCGGACTGCAGATCCATCCCTGCGATTCAAGCTCGCCGATGCTGGCCGAGGAACTGGCCGACTGGGTGCAGCGTTCACGGTTGGCCGGGCTGGTGCTGACCGCGCCGATGTCCGAACGCGCCGATCTGGTCGCGGCACTGACCGCGCGCGGCATCAAGCTGGTGCGGATCATCGCCGCCACCGCCGATCCCGAAGACGGTGCCTGCGTGTTCGTCGATGACCGCGAGGCTGCGTATGAAATCACCGAGCACCTGATCCAGCTCGGCCACCTGCGCATCGGTTTCCTCTGGGGCGGCAGCTCGCACCGCTCCAGCGGCGAGCGCTACGCCGGCTATGAAGCGGCGCTGCGCGACTACGGCATGAGCATCGACAAGCACCTGGTGGTGCAGGGCGATTACACCTTCGACGATGGTTTCCGTGGCGCGCGTCGGCTGCTGGCGCTGCGCGAGCCGCCGACGGCGATCTTCGGTTCCAACGATGAAATCGCGGCCGGCGTGCTGGCCGCCGCCAAGTCGGCGGGGATGAACGTGCCCTACGACCTGTCCATCGCCGGTTTCGAGGACAGCCCGTTCTCGCGCCAGTCGTGGCCACCGCTGACCACCGCCAAGCAGGCCACTGAAGACATCGCCCGGCATGCCGCGCGCCTGCTGATCGCCCAGCTGCGCAGCGATGCCTACGACGACGCACCGCTGCAGCTGCAGAACCAGGGCTTCGTGCCGCAGCTGGTGGTGCGCGGTTCCACCGCGCCGATGCGCCCGCAGGGCGCGCGCCCTCCTTCTCCTGAAACCACCTGAGTCCCGCATGTCCCTGCCTGCCCCCCACGACACCCTGATGTACCGCGAAGCCGCCGAAGCGGCCGATGTGATTGCCGCGCAGTTCGCGCGCAACCAGGCTGCGGTGGAAACCCTGGCCGCCAGCCTGCGCGCGGCACCACCGCCGTTCGTGGTGACCTGCGCGCGGGGCAGCTCGGACCATGCCGCCACCTACGTCAAGTACCTGCTGGAAACCAGGCTGGGCCTGGTCACCGCGTCGGCCTCGCCATCGGTGGGCTCGGTCTACGAAGCGCCGCTGAAACTGCGCGGTGCGCTGTACATCGTGATTTCCCAGTCGGGCAAGAGCCCGGACCTGCTGCGCAACGCCGAGGCCGCGCGTGCGGCCGGTGCGCGCGTGGTGGCGCTGGTCAATGTCGAGGACTCGCCGCTGGCGCAGCTGGCCGACACCGTGATCCCGCTCGGGGCCGGCGCCGAGCGCAGCGTCGCGGCAACCAAAAGCTACCTGGCCTCGCTCTCGGCGATCCTGCAGCTGGTGGCCTACTGGAGCCAGGATGCGGCGCTGATCGCCGCGCTGCGCACGCTGCCAGACGCGCTGCGCCAGGCCTGGAACAGCGACTGGTCCGCACTTACCGAGGGGCTGGTCCCGGCACACAATCTGTTCGTGCTCGGCCGCGGACTGGGCCTGGGCGCGGCGCAGGAAGCCGCACTCAAATTCAAGGAAACCTGTGGCCTGCATGCCGAAGCCTACAGCTCGGCCGAAGTGAAGCACGGCCCGATGGCGCTGGTGGGTCCGGGCTTCCCGGTGCTGGCCTTCGCCCAGCCCGATGAAACCGGCGCCGGTACCCGCGCGGTGCTGAAGGAATTCGCTGCACGCGATGCGCAGGTGTGGCTCTCCGATGCCGACGGCGATCTGCCGCTGCCGGCGGCTCCACATCCGGCCTGCGCGCCGCTGCTGCACGTGCAGGCGTTCTATCGCGCGATCAATGCACTGGCGCTGCGCCGCGGGCACAACCCGGACCTGCCGCCGCATCTGAACAAGGTGACGGAAACCGTCTGATGAAAACCGTGCTGCGCAACGCCCGCATCCTGGCCGGCGACGAATTCCGCGATGACCTGGCGGTAGTGATCGAAGACGGCCGCATCACCGCGCTGGTCTCCGATGCCGCCCCGCAGCTGGGCACCGCCGACGAACAGGTGGACCTCGGCGGCGGCTGGCTGCTGCCCGGCTTCATCGACGCCCAGGTCAATGGCGGCGGCGGCGTGCTGTTCAACAACACGCCGGACGTGGAGAGCCTGCGCCGGCTTGCCGCCGCGCACCGCCGCTTCGGCACCACCGGGCTGCTGCCGACGCTGATCAGCGACGACGTGCAGGTGATGCGCCGCGCGATCGACGCGACCCGTTCGGCCATCGCGCAGGGCGTGCCGGGCGTGCTCGGCATCCATCTGGAGGGCCCGTACATCGCCCCTGCGCGCAAGGGCACCCACGACGCCAACACGTTCCGCGTGCCCGATGCCGAGGAGATCGCGCTGGCGGCCTCGCTCGACAACGGCGTCACCCTGCTCACGCTTGCCCCCGAGCGGGTGCCGCTGGAGCGCATCCGCGCGCTGGTCGAACGCGGCGTGATCGTCGCCGCAGGGCACACCGCAGCGAGTTACGAAGAAGCACGCGCCGGGCTGGATGCCGGCATCCGTGGCTTCACCCATCTGTATAACGCGATGTCGCCGTTGACCGGGCGCGAGCCGGGTGCGGTGGGCGCGGCGCTGGAAGACCGCGACAGCTGGATCGGGATCATTGCCGACGGCGTGCACGTGCATCCGGCCAGCCTGCGCGTGGCGCTGGCGGCCAAGCCGCGCGGCAAGGTCATGCTGGTCACCGACGCGATGCCGCCGGTGGGCGCGGACAGCCCAAGCTACGAACTGTATGGCGAGGTGATCACCGCCGTGGATGGGGTGGTGCGCAACGCGGCCGGTTCGTTGGCCGGATCGGCACTGGACATGGCCACCGCCGTGCGCAATGCGGTGCAGCTGCTCGGCCTGCCGCTGGACGAAGCGGCGCGCATGGCCTCGCGCTATCCGGCGCAGTTCCTCAACCTGGACGACCGACTGGGCGAGATTGCCGAAGGCTACCAGGCCGACCTGGTGCTGCTGGACGACGCGCTGCAGGTGCGCAGCACCTGGATCGCCGGCCAGCGCAAGGACGCATGAGCGCTGCCGCCGCGCCGCGCATGGGCTCGATCGACGCCCTGCGCGGGCTGACCGTGGCCGCGATGCTGCTGGTCAACAACCCCGGCGACTGGGGCCATGTGTACGCGCCGCTGCTGCACGCCGATTGGCATGGTTTTACCCCGACCGACCTGATTTTTCCGCTGTTCCTGTTCATTGCCGGCGTGTCGATGGCCTTCAGCCTGGCACCGCGCGCGGGCCAGCAGACGCTGCGTCCGGCCCTGCGCAGTGGCCTGCTGCAGCGTGCGCTGCGCATCGCGCTGGCCGGTGCGCTGCTGCACCTGCTTGCCTGGTGGTTGATGGACCTGCCGGCCTACCGGCTGTGGGGGGTTCTGCAGCGGATCGCGCTGTGCGTGGCGGTGGTCGGACTGCTGGCCATCCAGACGCGCGCCCGCACGCAATGGGCGGTGCTGGTCGGACTGCTGCTGGCGTACACCGCGCTCCTGCTGGGGGCCGATTCGCTGGCCCCGTGGGTCAACCCGGCCAGCCGCCTGGATACCGCGTTGTTCGCGCCGCTGCTCTACAAGTACGACCCGCTGACCGGGCTCGGCCACGACCCCGAAGGGCTGCTGAGCAGCCTGGGCGCGGTCGCCACGACGGTGCTGGGCCTGCGTGCGGGCGCGTGGCTGCGCACAGGGCAGGTGGGCGGGCTGGCGGTGCTGGCAGCGGCATGCCTGCTCCTGGGCGGCGTGGCGGCCCTGTGGCTGCCCCTCAACAAGCAGCTGTGGACCCCCGGTTTCGTGCTGTGGACCGGCGGGCTGTCGGTGACGGCCTTGTTGCTGGCCCACCTGCTGGTTGATCGCTGGGGCGCGCCCGCGCTGGGCCGGCGCTTCGGCGTCAACGCCATCGCGGCTTACCTTGGCTCGTCGGCGATGGCGCTGCTGCTGATGGCCGGCGGCGCATGGGGGTGGCTGTACCTGGCCCTGTCGACGCTGCTGCCGACGGCCCCCAAACTGGCCTCGCTGCTGTGTGCGGTGGGGTTCGTGGCGGTGTGGTGGGGCGTGGTGTGGGCGTTGGACGCGCGACGCATCTACCTCAAAATCTAACTGTGGCATCACATTCTTTTACCCCCCTCATCACGGCGCGACGGTAAAAGTACTGACGTCGGTCTGCATAGAACCACTGGGCCGGTGCCGTACCCCTCTTGTAGAACAGGAAAGGCGTATGCGCTCCATGACCGTTTCGCCGGCACGCACCGTGCTCGCCGACCGCATTTCGCACTGGCTGCGCCTGGGGTGCCGGGGAGCCTTTGGCACGCTCCTGCTGACCGGGGCCGCGCCGGCGTGGGCCGGCTGCGACAACCCCGCCCCCGGTCAGGGCCAAACGGTGACCTGCTCGACCGCAGCGCCCAATCCGGATCCAGTGCCGATCGTCACCGCCGGTGGCGCATCGAACACGACCATCAACGTGCTGGCCAACGCGCAGCTCGGTATCGCCAGCGGCAACGCGATCACCGTGCAGGCCGGCAGCGGGCATGTCATCGACAACAGTGGCAGCATCATCGCCAACGCGGGGCGCGCGCTGCAGCTCGATGGGGCCACCTACCTGATCAACCGCGGCACCATTGCCGGCAGTACCGGCGGCGTCGTGTCCGGTGCCGGCAACGACCGCATCGACATGCTCGGCGGCAGCATCCAGGGCGGCGTGCTGCAGGGCGCAGGCAACGACACCCTGGTGATCGGCGACGGCGTGATCGACAGCGTCGACCAGGGCGATGGCGAGGACACTCTGCAAATCAGCGGCGGCAGCGTGACCGGCCCCGTGGTGCAGGGCTCGGGCATCGACACCTTCCTGATGACCGGTGGCAGCATCGGCGCGCTGCTGCAGGGCGACGCGCTGGACCGCTTCCGCATGACCGGCGGCCGCATTGTTGGGGCGTTCGACGATGGCGACTATGCCGAAATGACCGGCGGCCGCATCGGCCGGGTGAACATGAAGCTGGACGACAACACCTTCCTGATGTCCGGCGGCACCATCGACGGCAACCTGGTCACCGGCTTCGGGCGCGACACCATCGTGCTGTCCGACGGGTACATCGGCGGCAACATCAGCGTCAGCGGCGGCGATGACGCGGTGACCATCACCGGCGGCACCGTGCGCGGTGAAATCCGGCTGAGCTTCGGCAACGACACCCTGACCTGGAACGGCGGCGGGGTGGTGTACGGGGCCATCGATTTCGGCGAAGGCAATGACGTCGCGCAGCTGACCAACCTCAATAACGCCCACCTGGGCGCACTGCCGGTGTTCGACGGTGGGCCGGGCAATGACGTGCTCGGTTTCGACAACGTCAAAACCAGCGGCGTGGCGCGCTTTGCCAACTGGGAGCAGGTGGCGCTGCGCGACGATACCCAGCTGGCCTTCGACGGCACCCTGCTGCTGGGCGACAGCGCCAGTGGCACCGGCCGCCTGGATATCGATGCCACCAGCGCGGTGTTTGGCGGTGGCAGCAACGGCGGCGTCGCCCCGTTCGTCGCCGGGCAGCTGGCCACGCTCACCAACGCCGGTCGCATCGACCTGAGCAACGGTGGCGGTGTGGGCGATACCTTTACCGTGGTTGGCAACTATGTCGGCACTGGCGGCGCGCTGTACCTCAACACCGTGCTGGGCGACGACAGCTCGGCGTCGGACAAGCTGGTGATCTCCACCGGCAGCGCCAGTGGCACCACCGGCGTGGGCATCCTCAACGCCGGCGGCGGCGGTGCCTCCACCGTGGCCGACGGCATCCTGGTGGTGCAGGCGATCAACGGCGCCACTACCGCGCCCAGCGCGTTCGCGCTGTACAACCCGGTCGCCGCCGGGGCGTACGAGTACTTCCTATTCAAGGGCGGGGTCAGCGGCGGCACGGCCGAGAACTGGTACCTGCGCTCGACCTTGGTGGCCGCCGCCACCCCCGCACCGTCGCCCGCGCCCGGCGGCATCCTGGCGACACCGCCGCCGCCACCGGAGAGCACCGGCACGCCGCCGGTCGACCTGCCGCCCGCAGCGCCGCCACCGCCGGACGTCAACCCGCCGGATGATCCGAACCCAACCGCGGCCGAGCCGGCCCCGCCTCCCGAGCCGGCCGCCCCCGCCGACGTCGCGCCGCCCAGCATCGATACCCCGCCGCCGGTGCCCACCGAGGTGGCCGGTGTGCCCGGGCCGCTGGCGGTGCCGCCCACGCCCGGGGCGCGCCCTGCGCAGGGCGACATCATTCCGCTCTACCGCTTCGAGACCGGCCTGTACTCGGTGGTGCCGCCGCTGCTGCGCGAGACCAGCCTGGCCAGCCTGGGCACTTTCCACGAACGCCAGGGCGAGCAGCGTCTGCTGGCCGGGCAGGGTGGCGTGCGCGCGGCTTGGGCGCGGCTGGTGGGGCAGAGCCACGAACAGCAGTGGGACGGCGACGCGCAGCCCGGCTTCGACGGCGACATCCAGGGCATCCAGGCCGGCTTGGACCTGTACGCCAACGCGGCCGATACCCACCGCGACCAGTTCGGCGTGTTTGTCGGGCGCACCCGTGCGCAGGGCAACGTGACCGGTTTTGCGATCGGCTGGGAAAACGTCGCGGTGGGCCGGACGCGGCTGGATGACAAACACGTGGGCGTGTACTGGACCCGCGCCGGCAGTGCCGGTGGCTACCTGGACGCGGTAGTGATGCAGAGCCGATACGACGGCGACGCAACGTCCTCGCGCGGGCTGGGCATCGACGTGCGCGGCGATGGCACCACCGCCTCGCTGGAAGTGGGCAAGCCGCTGCTGCGCTTCGGGCAGAGTGCGTGGTGGCTGGAACCCCAGCTGCAGGTGATCTGGCAGCGCACGTCGGTGGATGATGCCGGCGACGCGGTGTCCGCGCTGCGCTTTGACAACGACAACGCCTGGACCGGACGCGTCGGCCTGCGCCTGGCTGCCGACTACGACATCGCCGGCAACGGCTGGCAGCCGTACATCAAGCTCAATTACTGGCAGACCCTGGACGGCGAAGACCGCATCGATTTCGACAGCAACCGCATCCTCAACCAGCAGGATGCGCGTGCGCTGGAAGTGGGCGTGGGCGTGGTGGCGCGTTTCAACGCCAACGTCAGCGCGTTTGCGGTGGCCGATTACACACGTGACCTGGAAAGCAGCGCACGCAAGGAACGCAAGGTGATCGAAGGGAATATCGGGCTGCGGTTTGACTGGTGACAGCAGTGGGCAGTGTTACAGGAACCCGGCGCTGATTCTTGGCAGGTCGGTCGGGGTAATGCCCTGATCGACCGCGAAGACGGTTGCTGCCTGATCCGGTGCGCTTACCCTGTGTCCGCGTGCGCGCACATGCAGGTCGAACAACGTGTGCAGGGTGGTCTTGGGCAGTGACGATATCGCACGCAGCATCAGCGACACGCCGGCAAGGTTGTTGGCCACGTTGACGGCAAATCGCGGCGTGCTGGTGAGTCCGATGTCCAGCCACAGCGCCTGGCGTTCCACCAGGTCGAAGGCGATCGGCAAGCAGAAGGTGGTGTCCGAGGCCAGGTCGAACCGATCCACCACGGTGCCGGGCTCATAGATCTCGCCTGAATCCGGCGCGGTGCGCGCCATCCAGCCGGCGAAGCACTCGGGCAGATCGCAGTACGCCTGGCCGCTGAAGCTGCTCAGGCACATCACGATCCAGCGGATGCCACGCTCCCGGCAGTGATCGATATCGATATCGATGAACTCGCTCGCACCCTGCGGCGCATCGACGATGTCGCCGCTGTGATGGGCGCCGAAGGTGGCCAGGTTGTAATAGGCCAACGTATCGATGTACTGAACGTCCTCGCCGTAGATGGCGGCCGACAGATCGATATCCACGCGGGATTTCCCATTGCGCCACCAGCAGAACATGCGCAGGGTGTTGGCGTCCGACAGGGGCACGCGGCTGCCGCGCACCAGCGTACGCAATGCCTTGGATGCCGAGCGTTGCGAGAACGGCACCAGGTAGCGCGACAAGGCCGGGTCGATGTAACTGGCGCCCAGGGGCGGCAACGCGGCGAAGCGGGCGAGCAACGCTTGTTCGCAGCGCAGGGCCAGCGCCGCGCAGAGATCGGCATCGAGTGGGACAAGGCGATCGGGGATCGCGTACAGCTTGCCGACCTGGCCCTTGGGCAGGAAGACGCGCAGACCGCGGGGTGCCGCGCGGTGCTGGAAGTGGGTCATCACCTGCAGTAGCACCGGGGTGGACACCGAGGCCGCCACCTGTGCGAACGTGTCCACCACGTCCTGTACGTTGTGGCTGCGCCGGGCGAGCGCGTCCAGTCGCCGTGCCAGTTCACCCGGCCGTGCGCGCAGTACCGCCAGCGCGGTGCCGACATCGTCATCGGCCAGGGCGCATTCCACCTGCGCGTTGAAACCACGCAGGCGCTGCCCAGCGCGCAGCCGGGCGAAGTCGGCGGCGGTGCCCGGGAACCGCGCGGCATGTTCGCCAGGGTGCAGGCGCTCGGCCAGGCGCACCCAGCGCGGCGTCCAGCGCTGCAGGTCTTCCAGGCGGTTGGGCATTTTCTCCAACCAGTTGAGCAGCGCACGGCGCAAAGGACGCCGGTAGCGCCCGAAGCGGGTGGGCGTGGCCAGCGATACGTCGCCGTCGTCCAGCGCTACGGCGATGCGCAGCACATCGGTGGCGGTGCGCACATGACGGCCCAGGGCGAGGACGCGCGGATCGGCCGTGCCTTCATCGGCAAGCAGCGCGGCCACGACCACGGCAAGGTTCTCCTTGCAGGGGAGTGTCTCGGGAAGCAGCGACAACGCGCGCTCGCGATGCTGCGCCACGTACCAGCGCACATCGGCGCTGTCTTCCGGGGAGTACGGCGTACGCGCGGCGGCAAGCGCCACAAACAGCGCATCCACCTCGTCCTGTGTGCCCAGTTCGAGCACGCGCCAGTTGGGCACGTCCTGCCGGGGCGGTCGCGGCGTGGCCTCGCCCACGCGATCGAGCTGGCCGCGATAGTGCAGATACGCGTTCCAGTACCGTTCGGCATCGCTGGCGCGCATCATCTGTGCCGGGAAGTCCGGGTACAGCGGCGCGTAATTCCGATGCGCGCCCAGCATCTCGCGCAAGGCGCGGATCAGGCGCTTGTAGAACGCCTCCACCTGGGTCAGCGACAACGTGGCCACCTGCTCGCACAGCGAAGGCGACATCTGGAAGCCGAGGGCTTCCAGGTTTTTCTGCAGCGTGGCGACCACCTCAAGCGGCTGGCGCTCGCGTCCCGCGCTTAGGATGACCTTGGATCTGCGCCGCAACAGCATCGGGTTCATGGCTTACCGTGGGATGCGTGGCGGCAGGAAAAGAGGTGGGGCGGAAAGCGAAGGCACTAGTTCGAAGTGTAGAAGGAAGCACCCTCATAGCCGCCCCGTCGCAAGCTTACCCAGTAACCGCGGTGCGTTTCAATGTGCCTGACCTCCGCCCGACGGACCGCCCCGCGCTGGCGGCCGAGCGTGATCCGGCAGGGGTGCGGGGGAGGATCGCAGATGGAATCCTCACGCACCTGTCCGTTGAAGCGATCAGCGCACCGCGCCGATCGCCTGTGTACGCGCCCTCGCCAACGCCTCACCCACCGCCGGGCCCCTCAGATGGGTCAAGTCCAGGTCGCGCGCTTGTACCGCCAAGGCAGCCTGGTGCAACCGGTTGAGCGTTGCACCCTGCGGGTAGTCGCTGTCCTCGAAGCCGAGCCGGCCGCGCTTGTCCGCCTCGCAGCACAGCGCGATCTGCGCGATGCGCTCCGGACGGCGGAAGCCGTCGCACCGGCTCAGCAGTTCCAGCACGGTGGCATCGCGCAGTTCATCGATGCGGTGCACATTGAGATGGTCCCGGCACACGGCTTCGGCCAGCTGGCGGTGGTCCAGCGGTACCTTCAGGCGGTCACACAGGGCACGCAGCGGGGCCACGCCGCGCTGCTCGTGCATGATGTGGCGCGGCCATTCCGACGGCGGGGTCAGGCCCTTGCCGAGGTCGTGGGTGAGCGCGGCGAAGCCGATCAGGTCATCGCCCGGCGCGAGGCGGGCGGCCATGTCGCTGACCATTTCCTGGTGCACGCCGGTATCCACTTCGGGATGAAACTCGGCACGTTGCGGGACGCCGTACAGCGCGTCCAGCTCGGGCAGGATCGCACGCAGCGCGCTGGCGTCGTGCAGCGTGCGCAGGAAGGCCGAGGGCTGGGCGCAGGTGAGCGCGCGGCGCAGTTCCTGCCAGACGCGTTCGGGGACCAGCGCATCCAGTTCACCGCTGTCGGCGATCTGGCGCATCAGGTCCAGGGTTTCCGGGGCGACGGTGAAGCCGAGCGGGGCGAAGCGGGCCATGAAGCGCGCCGCACGCAGCACCCGCAGCGGGTCTTCGACGAAGGCCGGGCCGACATGACGCAGCACGCGTTGTTCGATATCGCGCACGCCGCCATACGGGTCCACCAGCGTACCGGTGGCCTCGTCGCAGGCGATCGCGTTGATGGTGAAGTCGCGGCGCAGCAGGTCGTCTTCGAGCGTCACCGACGGATCGGCATCGACCACGAAGCCGCGGTAGCCGCGGCCGGACTTGCGCTCGGTGCGTGCCAGTGCGTATTCCTCGCCGGTGTCCGGATGCAGGAACACCGGGAAATCGCGGCCGACCGCCTTGTAGCCCAGTGCTTCCATCTGCGCCTGCGAAGCGCCGACCACGACCCAGTCGCGGTCGCCGGGGGCGCGTTGCAGCATGCGGTCGCGCACGGCGCCGCCAACAAGATAGATCTTCATGTACCCATGATGCCGCAGTGGGCCAACGCGACGCCAACCGGTGGTGCCGGCCGCTGGCCGGCTCGCCAAGAACCCGGACAATGACGTAGTGCCGGCCGCTGGCCGGCTCGCCATGAACCCGGACAATGACGTAGTGCCGGCCGCTGGCCGGCTCCTGGGAATCTTCGGGCATTGCGAGGAGCCGGCCAGCGGCCGGCACTACCTGGGTTTTCTGGCAGTGTCGGGAGCCGGCCAGCGGCCGGCGCTATCGGGGTTTTCGGGCAGTGTCGGGAGCCGGCCAGCGGCCGGCACTACCGGGGTGGTCGGGCGGTCTGGGGAGCCGGCCAGCGGCCGGCGCTACCTTGGGCCGCGTTTCTCAGTCGCCGCCCTTGTCCGCGTTGGCCGCGCAGGTGAAGTTCTTGCGCTTGGCCTGCAGGCGGCCGTTCATGCGGTCGGTCACGGGCAGGGCGTTGCCGTTCAAGCGCCAGTCGTAGATCACGCTGAAGGCCAGGATGCGCGCGACGTACTCGCGGGTTTCCTTATAGCTGATGGTCTCGATCCAGATGTCCGGATCGAAGCCCGGGCGCTGGGTCTGCCAGCGTGCGGTCGGGGTCGGGCCGGCGTTGTAGGCGGCGATGGTGATGTAGGGCAGGCCTTCGTACTTGTTCATCAGCTGGCGCAGGTAGGCGGTGCCGATGGCGATGTTGGTGTCCGGGTCGTACAGGCTGGCCGCGCCGCCGTAGTTGGCCAGGCCGATCGACTTGGCCACGCTGGCGCCGGTGGCCGGCAGCACCTGCATCAGGCCCATGGCGTTGGCCGGCGAGCGCGCCTTCGGATTGAAGATGCTCTCGGCGCGGATCTCGGCCGCCACCCAGGCCGGGTCGATTGCATTGCGTGCCGATTCGCGGCGGATCGCATCATCGTGGTGCAGCGGGAAGCGCAGCGAATACAGGCGCTGCTCGTCCGGGGTCTTGCC
Source organism: Stenotrophomonas sp. Ste86 (assembly GCF_024519465.1). Lineage (GTDB taxonomy): Bacteria > Pseudomonadota > Gammaproteobacteria > Xanthomonadales > Xanthomonadaceae > Stenotrophomonas. The sequence continues at coordinate 39,286 of NZ_JALJRW010000021.1, forward strand.
GAGCGAGAACACCGCTCGGTCGAACCAACCGTTGTCCCGCGCCACTTCCACCGCGATGCGGCGCTGGGTGGTGTCGTAGCGGCTCAACGCGTCGTTCCATTCGGCCACGGCCCAGCCGGCGCGCTCGATCTTGAACAGCTCCATCGCGCGGATGATCGCTGGATCGCGCGCGACCGCTGCCTGCGCCTGCGCGCTGTCATTGGGTTCCCACGGGCACAGCGTGTAGGTGGACTGGCCAAGCTGGTCGGCGGCGAGGAAGCCGTGGAAAGTCGCCGCGCGGGCCGCGTCGCGATACAGCGGCTGGGCCTCGCTGCGCTTGCCAGTCTTTTCCAGCATGCGCGCCTCGAAATAGCGCCAGCGCGAATCGCTGCGCTGGGCCGGGCCCATCTTGCGGATCGCCGCCAGCGCCTGCGGCCAGTCGCCGCGCGACATGGCCTCGCGCGCGCGCCACTCGTGCAGGCGCTCGTCATAGGCCGAATCGGGCACGGCATTCAGGCGTCGCGCCGATTCGGGACCGTACGAGGCCACCGTCCACAGCGCGACCTGGTACAGCACCTGGGCCTGCTGGCCGGCACTGAGCTGCAGCGCACTGGCGTACTGCGGCAGTTGCTGCTCGGTGGCGCCCGGGTCGGCCTTGGCCAGCTTGGCCAGGCCATCGGTGGCGATGCGCCGGCTGCGTTCGTTGCGCGGCCAGTTCAGCGCGCTGGCGTTGGGCTTGTCGACGAAGGCGGCATAGGTGTTGGCCAAGGCCAGGTCGGCGGCGGGCAGGCCGCGCGCGGCACTGCGCATCACCGCCGGTTGCTGTTCGTCTGCGGCTGCGTCGATCCGCGCCCAGCGCAGTTCGGCGCTCAGGCCGCCCTTGGCATCGAGTACCGCGAACACCGCATCGCAGGCATCGGGCAGCGACTTGCCGGTGCTGCGCCAGATCGCCTGGGCCTCGCTGGTCCACTGCGCATCGGCCTTGCCGGTGGCCTGGCGTGCGTTGAGCTGGGCGCAACGCAGGCCGACGTTGTCGGTCGGGACCCAGTTGGCCAGCAGGGTCGGCCAGTCCTGGCGGCGCGCCACCGCCGGCAGCCACACGCTGCGGAAGCTGCTGGCCACGGCCTGGCCGCTGTAGCGCTTGAGGAAGTCCTGCGCCTGCGCGGTGCTGACGGTGTCGATGTTGCGGCGCAGGTTGGCGTACTCCAGCCAGCCGTACAGCGGATGCTTGCTCAATGCCGATGCCTGGGCAGGATCGAACTGGCCGCGCTCGGCATTGTCGATGGCGGCCTTGACCTGCGCGCGTTGCGCGTCGAGGTTCTGGGCGTCGGCCACCGGGCTGACGCCGGAACAGGCCAGCAGGACGGAGGCGCTGAGGAAATACAGGGGAAGTCGAGTCATGGCCGAGAGCATAACGGCGCACGGTGAAGGGCGGTGAGGGCAAGCCGACTCGATCATGAACGAGGGCCGCACAGGGCCATGAAGATCGGCCGCGCCCGGCGTAGTGTCGGCCATGGGGCAGCCCGCTCCTGGGAGAGACAGAGCATGGCATTCCGCACAGCCGCTACGTCTGGACCACTGGCCGAGATCAACGTCACCCCGTTGGTCGATGTAATGCTGGTGTTGTTGATCATCTTCATTGTGACCGCCCCGATGGTGTCCTTGCCCATCCCGGTCAACTTGCCGCAACGCACCACCAGCGTGGTGCCGCCCACCGAGCCACCGCCGCCGATCGAGCTGCGCGTGGATGCGTCCAACCAGGTCACCTGGAACGGGCAGGGGGTGCCGGTCGCCTCCCTGCAGGCACGCATGCAGGACCAGGCACAGGCACACGCCGGCAACCTGCCGGAGCTGCGTATCGCCACCGACCCCGACGCCGAGTATGAGGTGATGGCCAAGGTGCTGGCGGCTGCCAGCAACGCGCACCTGGAGCGCATCGCCTTCGTGCGTCCCTGACCCCGGTCGTGGCCTGTCCGTGCGGACGGGCCACGCTTTCATGGCACGACGGGCAATCCACCTTGGTGCAGGATGCAGCGGATGGTTTTTCCAGGTAACAGGCCAGGCGGCCCCATCGCCATGCCCAACCTCACGCCGTTGGTGGATGTGATGTTGGTGGTGCTGGTGGTGGTCGTGGCCACGTTCCCGATGCTGCAGCGGCCGTTGGTCCTCCCATTGCCACAGGCCACATGGTGCGGTCCGGAGGCGTATGCGCCGCGTCCGCCCCCGATCGAACTGTCGCTGGACGCGGCCAATCACCTGCGCTGGAACGGCGTCCTGCTGCCGTTGGGCGCAGTGGCCGCGCAACTGCAGGTCTTTTCCACCCTGCTGGCGCAGCAGCGCCCGACCGTGCGGCTGCGCACCACCGGTGACACCGATTACCAGGCCCTGTCCGAGGTGATGGTTGCCGTGGACAACGCCGGGCTGATGTCGGGCCTGGGGATCGACGCGGACGACTGAGTGGCGTGCACGCGCGTTGATGCGTGTTGCGTCCGTTCCAGACCATGCCTCGTTGCGGGGTACGCCGCGACGACGGCCTCCCGAAAAGCCTTGCAGGGCGGGCTTGTTGCCTGTTCGGATTTGTCGCATCCGCGTGAAAGAGTGTCGTCCATCACGTCGGCCCGTTTACCGTTTGTTTACAAAGGAGACGTTGCCGCCATGCAGGGGGGTGCGGCAGCCCAGACCAACATTCCTTTGTGGAGAGAGCGAATGAACGACCTGCACTACCGCCCCTTGGCGGTCGCTGTATCGCTGTGTCTGTTGTTGGCCGTGCCCGCGCTGGCCGGCGCGCAGGAAACGCCCCGAACCACCACCGAGCTGGACCGCGTCGAGGTGACCGGCAGCCGCATCAAGCGCGCCGAAGTAGAAGGCCAGGTACCGATCCAGACCCTGACCCGCGCCGAGATCGAACGCACCGGCATGAACTCCATTGGCGAAGTGCTGCAGCAGCTCACCGGGTCCGGGTCGGCGTTGAACGCCAAATTCAATTCCTCCGGCAACTTCGGCTTCCCGCCTGACGGCAGCGGCGTGGGCGCCGGTTCGGCCCAGGTCGATCTGCGCCACCTGGGGGCCAAGCGCGTGCTGGTGCTGGTGGACGGCATCCGCTGGGTCAACGAATCCTCGGCCTCCGGCGTGGGCGCGGCCACCGATCTCAATACTATTCCGCTGGCGATCGTCGAGCGCATCGAAGTGCTCGAAGACGGCGCGTCGTCGTTGTACGGCTCCGACGCCATCGCCGGCGTGGTCAACATCATCACCCGGCGCGAATTCGATGGCGGCCAGGTCACGCTGAACTACGGCGAGTACAGCAAGGGCGACGGCACCCAGAAGGGCGTGGACCTGGCCTGGGGCACCAGCGGCGACCGCTACACCCTGTTCCTGGGCGCCAGCTGGACCAAGCAGGACCCGGTGTATGCGCGTGACCGCGAGCAGTCGCGCTTCCCGATCCCGGGCACCGGGCTGGCCTTCGGCAGCGGTGGCATTCCGCAGGGCCGCTTCGCCTTCGTCGACCCCAACACCGGGGCCGAGCAGGACATCGTGCCCAACACCGGGGCAAGCAACCCACGCTACGACGGCAGTGCCGGTTGCAGCCGCACCGACGACTACCACTGCTTCACCTCGGCCGACCGCTTCAACTTCGCCGAATACAACATGGTGCTGACGCCGTCGGAGCGTAAGGGCATCTTCGGCCAGTTCCGCTTCGACATCACCGACAACATCCAGTGGTACATCAAGGCGCTGGGCAACCGCCGCGAATCGACCAACCAGGCCGGCCCGGAGCCGCTGTTCTTCGGCCCCGATGGCGCCACCGGCAATCCGCTGGCCGACAACATCGTGGTGTCCGCGCTCAACCCGTACAACCCGTTCGGGTTCGACCTGGTGTCCTCGGGCAACATGAGCCTGATCGGCCGGCGCCCGGTGGAGGGCGGTGCGCGCATCTTCGAGCAGGAGGTCAACACCCAGTACTTCGCCACCGGCCTGGTGGGCCAGTTCGAGGCCGGCAGCCGCAGCTGGTTCTGGGACGTCAACGGCATGTACAGCAAGAACAAGGCCGAACAGACCAACTACGGCAGCTATGACATCTTCAAGGTGAACATGGCCCTGGGCGACCCGGCGGTATGCGCGGCCACGCCCGGCTGCGTGCCGCTGAACATCTTCGGGGGCGCCGGGTCGATCACCCCGGCGATGCTGGACTGGATCCAGCCGGTGGTGCGCGACCGCAGCCAGAACGAGTTGAGCCTGTTCACCGCCAACCTGAGCAGTGAGCTGTTCACCCTGCCGGCCGGCCCGGTGTCGTTCGCCACCGGCTACGAGTACCGCAAGTACGAAGGCCGTTACGATCCTGATCCGCTCACCGTGATCGGCCATTACAACGGCGTGCCGTCGCTGCCCACCTCCGGTTCCTACGACGTCAATGAAGCGTACCTGGAGCTGAGCGTGCCGATCTTCGCCAAGAGCGCGATCGGCGAGAAGCTCGACCTGAGCCTGGCCGGGCGCTACTCGGACTACTCCACCTTCGGCGGCGAGTTCACCCCCAAGTACGGCCTGCGCTGGCAGGTGACCAACGACTTCGTGCTGCGTACCAGCTACGCCGAAGGCTTCCGCGCGCCGTCCATCGGCGAGCTGTATGGCTCGGCGGCACGTGCCGACCTGCAGCTGTTCGACCCGTGCTCGATCGGCCTGGGCGGTACCGCACCGCGTGGCAATCCGGCCAACTGCGCCGCGCTCGGCGTACCCAGCGGCTTCCAACAGGCCAACTCGCAGATCTCGGTCACCACCGGCGGCAACGCCGAACTGGACCCGGAACGCTCGCGCAGCTTCAGTGCCGGGTTCGTGTGGAGCCCGTGGTTCGGCAACGATGCGTCGTGGTCGGAGCGTTTCGACGTGGAAGTGACGTTCTACCGCCACACCATCGAAGGCGCCATCCAGGCCATCAACGCGCAGACCCAGTTGGACCTGTGCGTGGAAACCCTGGACCCGGTCTACTGCGAGGGCATCAGCCGCGCGTCCACCGGTGCGGTGAGCAGCTTCAACAACCGGCTCACCAACCTGGGCTCGATCAAGACCGACGGCTGGGACGTGGATCTGTTCTGGACGTTCCCGCAGAGCGACGTCGGCCAGTTCAAGCTGGGCTGGCAGAACACCTTCGTGGGGCGCTATGAAGCGCTGGGTGCGGCGGGCCAGCGGCAGCCGCAGAAACCGGGCGTGGAAGTGGCCGACAGTTCGATCCCGGAGTGGACCAGCAACGCGACGCTGAGCTGGGCCCTGGCCAACTGGAGCGCGTCCTGGACCGTGCGACACATTTCCGAGCTCACCGAAGACTGCGGCGACGCGGTGGCGTTCCCGGTGTGCAGCAACCAGCAGGAAGGCACCAACACGCTCGATGCCACCACCTTCCATGACCTGCAGGTGGGCTACAAGGTGGACTGGATGAAGGGCCTGCAGCTCAGCGCCGGCTTGAACAACGTGTTCGACAAGGACCCGCCAATCTGCCTGTCGTGCTCGCTCAACGGCTACGACGCATCCACCTACGACATCCCGCGTGGGCGCTACTGGTACATGCGCGCGGATCTGCGGTTCTGATCGCCGGTTGATGTACGTGTGATGCCACCGGGGCGCCATCACGGCGCCCCGGTTCGTCCATCCGGTAGAGCCGGGCCATGCCCGGCTGCGTTGAAGGGCAGACAAATGCGTTGCACACACCGGCCATTGCGCATGTTTGCCGTGCTGCTGCTTTATCCGTCAGGCATCATGGCCGAGCCGGTCAGCGGCCGGCACCACCCTTTCCAATGACTGTTGCCATGAACCTGCATACCTGGTGGATCTTCGCCGTCACCGTATTCGTCCTGTGCGGCACCCCGGGGCCCAACATGCTGCACGTGATGACCCGCAGCGTGCGCGTGGGCTTCCGCCGCAGCATCGCGGCCATGGCCGGGTGCCTGAGCGCACTGGTGCTGGCGTTGTCGATTTCCGCCGCCGGGCTGGGCGCGGTACTCAAGGCCTCGCCGATGGTGTTCGACGTGCTGCGTTACGCCGGCGTGGCCTACCTGGTTTATCTGGGCATCAAGGCCTGGCGCGGCGGTGACGCGCCGATCGATGTTGGCAGCACCGCGGCGATCACGCCGAGCAAGCGGCGCATCCTGTTCCGCGATGGCTTCATCATCGGCATCAGCAACCCCAAGCTGTTGTTGTTCGCCTCGGCGTTCCTGCCGCAGTTCGTCGACCTGACCCAGCCGCAGCTGCCGCAGTTCGTGGTCCTGGTGGGGACCTTCGCGCTGATGGAGATGTTCTGGTACGCGGTGTACGCCGCCGGTGGGCGGGGCCTGGCCAGTTATCTGGCACGCCCGGGCCTGCGCAAGGTGTTTGATCGCGTGGTGGGCACCATCTTCATCGGCTTCGGCCTGGCGTTGCTGCGCGCCCGACCGTAGAGCCGGCCGCTGGCCGGCAACCCGGCAGGACCGTCATTGTTCATGAGGTTGCCGGCCAGCGGCCGGCACTACCGGCGCCCGGCCATGCGTGGCCGCGCGACGCACCGCGCCTCAATCGGTAGAGCCGCGCCATGCGTGGCTGCGCGACCATCCGGCACCGCGCCGCAGCCGGCAGAGCCACGCCATGCGTGGCTGCGCATCCCGCGCGCGTCGTGCAGAACGCAGAACGCCGGGCAATGCCCGGCGCTCTGTGGTGTCCGCTTGCGGTCAATGACCGGTCAGAACGACCAGTTGAACGTGATCGCCCCATTGCGGCCATCGCCGTACGCACCATACCCGTTGATCTGCGAGAAGTACTTCTTGTCCAGCAGGTTGTTGAGGTTGGCCTGCACGCTGAACTCGGACGAGATGCGGTAGCGCACGAAGGCGCTGACCAGTGCGTAGCCGTTCTGCTCGATGCGACCGTACGCCGGCACCGGGTAGTAGATGCGGTTCTGCCAGTTGGCGCCGCCGCCCACGGTGAGCGCGGTCAGCGACTGCGGGGTGTAGCTGGTGAACAGCTTGATCGTGGTCTGCGGCAGGTTGGTGTTGATGTCCGCGTCGTTGATGTCCTTGGCCACGTAGCGCGACGCACCGAAGGTGGCATTCCAGCCCGGGGCCAGTTCGCCGTTCACTTCAAACTCAAACCCCCGGCTGACCGTGCCGCGCGCAGCGATGTAGGCAGTTTCGCCGCCCGTTCCGCCCACCACCGGTTCGCCGGTGGACTGGCCCACGTTGTCCTGCTCGATACGGAACACGGCAAGCGAGGCATTCAAGCGGTCGTCGAACCATGCACCCTTGACGCCCACTTCGTAGCTCTTGCCGTCCACCGGATCGAGGTAGCTGCCCTCGCGGTTCTTCAGCGTCTGCGGCTGGAAGATCTCGGTATAGCTGGCATAGGTGGAGTAGGTGTCATTGAGGTCGAACACCAGCCCGGCATACGGCGTGGTCACCTTGTGCGAGCGGTCGGCGCCTTCACCCTCGCTCTTCCAGTCGGTGTAACGCGCGCCGAGGATCAGCTTGAGCGGCTCGGCCAGCGACAGGCGGGTGGCGGCATAGCCGGCCTTCTGGGTGATGGTGCCTTCGCTCTGCAGCGGCAGGGTGGCGGCCCAGTTCGGCTCGGGGAAGTTGCCTACGCCGGCCAGGTAGTTGTCCAGCGGCGCCCAGCCCACCTGGTAGTCGCCGTAGTTGGCGAACTCGCGCTTGTTGTAGCTCAGGCCGGCCATGAACTGGTGCTCGCGGCCGAACAGCTGGAACGGGCCTTCCACGAAGCCATCCACCGCGTTGACCTTGCGCTCGGTGTTGTAGAAACCTGCCGAGGGCGTGACGCCGGCGCCGGTGCTCTTGTCCAGCAACGAGGCGCCCGAGGTCCAGTCGTTGTAGGCCGGATAGAACAGCTTGTCATCGGCCTTGGTGGTGTCATGCGTCGCGCCGAGCTTGACCTTCCAGTCGTTGCCGAAGGCATGCTCCAGCGTGGCGAACAGACGCTTGCTGGTGGTGTCCCAGTACGTCCAGCCCGGGTTGGCGCTGAACGACTCATCGAACGGGGTCGGGCTGCCGTCGGAGTACAGCATCGGGAAGCCACCCCATGTAGCCCCGTTGGCCCGCTTCTGCTGGTAGTCGTAGCCCACGCTCAGCTGGGTGTCCGGGGTGAGGTCGGCGTCGATCACCGCATAGCCCAGCGTCTTGTGCTGGTCGTAGCGGTCCATCTGCGATTCGGTGTCCAGGTAGCTGCCGATCACGCGCGCGCGCACCGAGCCGCTGGCGTTCAGCGGGGTGGTCACATCCACGGTGCTGCGGGTGCGGCCCCAGCTGCCGACGTTGACCGACACGTTGCCGGTCAGCTCGGCGCTGTCGGCGTGCTTGCGGATCAGGTTGACCGAGGCCGACGGATTGCCCGCACCGCTGAGCAGGCCGGTGGCACCGCGGACCACTTCCACGCGGTCATACAGGGCCAGGTCCAGGCCGGAGTCGCCGTAGCTCCAGTTTTGCACCATCTGCGTGGGCAGGCCGTCGAACTGGTAGCTGTCGATGTAGAAGCCGCGCGCGTAGAACTCGGTGCGCTCGGTATCGGACTGGGTGCTGCTCACCCCGGTGGTGTTGGCCAGCACGTCGATGATGTCGTCGAGGTTCTGGTCCTCGATGCGCTGGTGGCTGATGATGCTCACCGACTGCGGGATCTCGCGCGGGGCCAGGTCGAAGCGGGTACCGGCGGAGGTTTTGCGCACCGAGTAGCCCTCGGCGCGTTCGCCCTTGACCACGACCTTGTCCAGCGTCGTGGGATCGGGGGCGGCATCGTCTGCGAAGGCAGGGGCGGCGATCAGCGCACACAGCGCGGCAAACAGGGCCTGTGACAGGCGGCGTTGGGGCAGGGCGCGGGACAGCACTACGGAAGAACGGGTCATCGGCGTTTCCAGGGCGGCGGCACGCACATGGCCGATGTCCGTCGGTGGCCAGGTGCTTGGCGGTGGAGGTGGGGGTCGGTGCGCGGCTCGGTACCGAACTCCGCAGCGCCTCCCTGGCGCGAACGGGATCACAGTATGTTAATGCGAATCATTGCTATCAGCAATTCGGCTGGATGCGACGCCGCCTGAAGCTTTCAGGTTCTCCCGTACCCCTTGGTGACAAGGGGTACGGTGAGAGGGCGGCGGATTAACATCGGCGGTCGTAGGCTGAGCATCCGCCCGCGCGCAGCAGGAGAAACGCCATGGTTGCCAAGAACACCCTCTGTCTCTGGTATGACGGCACCGCCCTGGAGGCGGCCACCTTCTATGCCCAGACCTTCCCCGACAGCGCGGTGCACGCGGTCCACCGTGCCCCGGCCGACTTCCCGTCGGGCAAGCAGGGCGACGTGCTGACGGTGGATTTCACCGTCGCCGGCATCCCCTGCATAGGCCTCAACGGTGGCCCGGCGTTCAAGCACAGCGAGGCGTTCTCCTTCCAGATCTCCACCGACGACCAGGCCGAGACCGACCGGCTGTGGAACGCCATCGTCGGCAACGGCGGTGAGGAAAGCGCCTGCGGCTGGTGCCGGGACAAGTGGGGCCTGTCCTGGCAGATCACCCCGCGCGTGCTGACCGAAGCGGTGACCAGCAAAGACCCGGCGGTGGCCAAGCGCGCGTTCGAGGCCATGATGACGATGCGCAGGATCGACGTGGCGAAGATCGAGGCGGCGGTGCGCGGCTGAGGATGCTTTGTAGTCTTACAGCGGAACGCCCAGGCCACGCTTCAACGTGCTCAACGCTACGGCGGTGCGGAAGCGCTCGATGTTGTCGTCGTTGCCGAACAGGCGCGCGCTGATCGCCTCGTACTCTTCCATCGAGGCGGCCGTGAGGATCAGCAGGAAATCGGCATCGCCGGTGATGGCGTAGCACTGTTGCACGGCGGGATCTTCCTGCACGCGACGGCGGAAGGGGGCAACGCGGTGCGGCTGCTCGCTGGCCACCCGCACCTCGACCATGATGGTCAGCGGGCGGCCGAGCCGGCATTGATCGAGCACGGCGACGTTGGCGCGGATGATCCCCGCCTCCTGCAGCCGCTTGATCCGGCGCTGGACTGCCGGCGCGGACAGGTGCACCGCTTCGGCGATCTCCCGCTGCGGGGTGGTGTTGTCGCGCTGGAGGATGGCCAGGATGGCGCGGTCGAAGTCGTCGGGGCTGTAGGGGACGGCAGACATGGGCGAGTGAAACGTGCAGGAAGGCACGTGCAATTGAGCCTTTGCTTCGGCCCGGACGCAATATGCTGACGCGATGTCGACCTCCCGCTATTCCTCGCTCATCCCCGTCCTGGCCGTCCTCGGCTCGGTCACCGCCCTGTCCGTGGGCACGTCGTTCGCCAAACAGCTGTTCCCGCTGATCGGCGCACAGGGCACCAGCGCGTTGCGCGTGGGCTTCTCGGCGCTGGTACTGCTGGCGGTGTTCCGGCCGTGGCGCTGGACCACCACGCGCGCCGATGCCGGGACGATCCTCCGCTACGGCATCACCCTGGGGGTGATGAACCTGCTGTTCTACATGGCGCTGCGCACGATTCCGTTCGGCATCGCGGTGGCCATCGAATTCTGCGGGCCGCTGGCGGTGGCGATCTGGTCGTCGCGCCGGCCGGTCGATTTCGTCTGGGTCGGCTGCGCGCTGGCCGGGCTGTTGCTGCTGCTGCCGTTGGGGCACGGTGCGCCGCTGGATCCGGTCGGGGTGATGTTCGCGCTGGGTGCGGCAGTGTGCTGGGCGCTGTACATCATCTTCGGCAAGCGCGCCGGCCACCTGCCTGCCGGGCATACGGTGTCGCTGGGGCTGTGCGCGGCGGCGTTGGTGGTGGTGCCGGTGGGCGTTGCGCACGCGGGCATGGCGTTGCTGGACCCGAAGATCCTACTGTTCGGGCTGGGCGTGGCGATCGTCTCCAGCGCGATTCCGATGTCGCTGGAGATGATGGCGCTCAAGCGTCTGCCGAAGGAGACCTTTGGCATCCTGATCAGCATGGAACCGGCGGTAGCCGCGCTGCTGGCGATGGGGCTGCTGGCCGAACATCTCACGCCGCTGCAGTGGACGGCGATCGGCTGCACGGTGGTGGCGTCGGTCGGCAGTACGGTGACGGCACGGCGAGCGGCGCCGCCCCTACCAGTCACGTGATCAAGGTAGTGCCGGCCGCGGGCCGGCTCCCCTCACCGTTGGATCGCGAGGAGCCGGCCAGCGGCCGGCACTACCGGGTTTTCAGCGCCTGACCGGCGCATCCCCGGCCACGTAGTACGCGGCGGTGCTGCGTGCCAATGGCGCACGCCCACGGATACGGTCGGCGATCTTCTCGGCGATCATGATCGTGGTGGCGTTGAGGTTGCCGGTGATGATGCGCGGCATGATCGAGGCATCCACCACGCGCAGGCTTTCCATGCCATGCACGCGGCCCTGGCCATCAACCACGCTCATCGCATCGGTGCCCATCGCGCAGGAACAGGACGGGTGGTAGGCGGTTTCGGCATGGGCGCGCACGAAGGCGTCCAGTTCGGCGTCGCTCTGGCACGCGGCACTGGGGCTGATCTCGCGCCCCCGATACTCGTCCAGCGCAGGCTGGGCGATGATCTCGCGGGTGATGCGGATGGCATCGCGGAATTCCTGCCAGTCCTGGTCGGTGGACTGGTAATTGAACAGGATCGAGGGATGCTCGCGCGGGTCCAGCGATTTCGCATGCACGCGCCCACGGCTGGGCGTGCGCATCGAGCCCACGTGCGCCTGGAAGCCGTGTTCCTTGACCGCATTGGTGCCGTTGTAATTGATCGCCACCGGCAGGAAGTGGTACTGGATGTTGGGCCACTCGAAGTCCTCGCGGGTGCGGATGAACCCACCGGCCTCGAACTGGTTGCTGGCGCCGATGCCGGTGCCGGCGAACAGCCACTCCGCGCCGATTGCCGGCTGGTTCCACCACTGCAGCGCCGGGTACAGCGACACCGGCTTCTTGCAGGCGTACTGCATGTACACCTCCAGGTGATCCTGCAGGTTTTCGCCGACACCGGGCAGGTCGTGCACCAGCGGCACGCCGAGCGCGGCCAGCAGCGCCGGTGCGCCCACGCCGGAGCGCTGCAGGATCTGCGGCGAGGCGATCGCACCGGCGCACAGCAGCACCTCGCGGCGCGCGGTGGCGTCGATCGGCTCGGCACTGTTGCCGGTGAGGTAGCGCACACCCACCGCGCGCTTGCCGGCAAACAGGATGCGGTCGGTGGTGGCATGCACCACGATCTCCAATCCGGCGCGGTCCTTGGCCATGTCCAGGTAACCGCGCGCGGTGCTGGAGCGGCGGCCGCGCGGGGTGACGGTGCGGTCCATCGGGCCGAACCCTTCCTGCTGGTAGCCGTTGAGGTCGTCGGTACGCGGGTAGCCCGCCTGCACGCCGGCCTCGACCATGGCGTGGAACAGCACGTTGTTGCCGTTCTTTGGCGTGGCCACGCTGACCGGACCGTCGCCGCCGTGGTAGTCGTTGGGACCGATGTCGCGGGTTTCGGCCTTGCGGAAGTAGGGCAGCACGTCGGCGTAGCTCCAATCCTCCAGGCCGTCGAACCTGGCCCAGTTGTCGAAGTCCAGCGCGTTGCCGCGGATGTAGCACATGCCGTTGATCAGCGAAGACCCGCCCAGGCCCTTGCCACGTCCGCATTCCATGCGCCGGTTGTCCATGTGTGGCTCCGGCTCGGTCTCATAGGCCCAGTTGTAACGGCGGCCCTGCAGCGGAAAGGCCAATGCGGCCGGCATCTGCGTGCGGAAGTCCAGCCGGTAGTCCGGGCCACCGGCTTCAAGCAGCAGCACGCTGACGCCGGCGTCTTCGGTCAGGCGCGCGGCCAGCGTGTTGCCGGCCGAGCCGGCGCCGATGATGATGTAGTCGTATTCGCGCTTCATCGCGGGGGTCTCCTGTCAGGCCGGTTCAGAACACCGACGCGTAGCGGTCCAGTTCGATCTGGATGGACTTGGTGCGGGTAAAGGCGCGCAGCGTGGCCAGGCCGTTTTCGCGGCCCACGCCGGACTGCTTGTAGCCGCCCACCGGCATCTGCGCCGGCGATTCGCCCCAGCAGTTGACCCAGCAGATGCCGGCCTCCAACTGGTGGATCAGGCGGTGCGCGCGGCTCAGGTCGCGGCTGACCACGCCGGCGGCCAACCCATACTGGGTGGCGTTGGCGCGGGCGATCGCCTCTTCTTCAGTGTCATAGGACAGCAGGCTCAGCACCGGCCCGAAGATCTCTTCGCGCACGATGCGCATGTCGTCGCGACAGTCGCTGAACACCGTGGGCGCCACGTAGCAGCCCTTGCCCAGCGCGCCGTCGGTCAACCGCTCGCCACCGCAGACCAGGCGCGCGCCTTCGGTCTTGCCGCTGGCGATATGCTCCAGCACGCGGCGCATGTGCGCGGCGCTGACCAGCGGGCCGAAGTTGGTGGCCTCCTGCAACGGATCGCCGATGCGGATGCGCGCGATGCGCTCGCTCAAGGCCCGTTCGACATCGGCGAGCAGGTCCTTGGGCACGAACACGCGCGTGCCATTGGTGCAGACCTGGCCCGAGCTGTAGAAGTTGGCCATCATCGCCACATCCGCGGCCAGCTCGATATCGGCATCGGCGCAGATGATCAGCGCCGACTTGCCGCCCAGTTCCATGGTCACCTCCTTGAGGGTGGAACTGGACGCACTGGCCATCACCTTGCGCCCGGTACTGGTGCCGCCGGTGAAGGAGATCTTTTCGATGCCCGGGTGCTCGGTCAGTGCCGAGCCCACACCGGCGCCATCGCCGGGCAGCACGTTGAAGACGCCGTCGGGCAGGCCGGCTTCGGTGAAGATCTCGGCCAGCTTCAGCGCGGTCAGCGGGGTCACTTCACTGGGCTTGAAGATCATCGCGTTGCCAGCGGCCAGTGCGGGGGCGGCCTTCCACAGCGCGATCTGGATCGGGTAGTTCCACGCGCCGATCGCCCCGACCACGCCCAGGGGTTCCTGCCGGGTGTAGAAAAAGCTGCCTTCGCGCAGCGGCACCTGGCTGCCTTCCAGCCCGTGCATCACCCCGGCGTAGTACTCCAGCACGTCCGCGCCGGTGACGATGTCCACGCTGCGGGTTTCGCTCAGCGGCTTGCCGGTGTTGAGCGTTTCCAGCTCGGCCAGCGCATCGTTGCGCTCGCGCAGCAATGCCACCGCACGCAGCAGGATGCGCGATCGCTCCACCGTGGTCAGCGCGGCCCAGACCTTCTGGCCGGCCTGTGCGCTTTCCACTGCGGCGTCGAGATCGTCGCTGTTGGCGCTGTGCACCTTGGCCAGCACCTCGCCGGTGGCCGGGTTGGTGACCTCGAAGGTGCGGTTGCCCTGCGAGGGAACGTAGCGGCCGCCGATGTACAGCAGTTGGTCGGGGAAGTGGGGCATGTCGATGACTCCTTTGCAGCGGGAGACCAGTGGGTTCAGCGGGTCAGATGCAGGAACTGCAGGTGGCGCTCGTACTGGTCGATGATGTCGTTGATGATCTGCTGGCGGCTGTAGCCGAACAGCTCGTAGTCCTGTCCACCTTCATAGAGGTGCACCTCGGCGCGGTAATAGCGAAGGCTGCGGAAGCGTTGCGCGGCAAACGAGGGGGTGAGGTAGCCGCGCATGATCACCTGGTAGGTGAACACCTGTTGCTCGCCATGGTCGACCAGCAGTTCCATGTGGCCCGGTTCGAATTTCGTGTGCACATCCAGGCCCTTCTCGCGCAGCTGCGCGGCCACCGCCTCGATGGCCGGCTTCACGTCGGTGTCCATGAACCGGTACACCTCGTCGCGCACCGGGAAGTGCACCGCCTGGGAGATGCGCTGGCGCCAGCCACGCTGGTGCCGCGACTGCCCGATCAGCGGGATCGGCGAATACTGCGAGGCCTTCTTGCGCTGCGACTCTTCGCCCAGCGCGCGGGTCAGCCCCCATAGCATCAGCAGCAGCACCACCGAGAACGGCAGCGAGGCCAGCACGACGGCCGATTTGAGCGCGTCCATGCTGCCGGCCAGCAACAGGCCGGCGGTGACCAGGCCGGTCATCACGCCCCAGAACACGCGCAGCCAGCGCGGACCATCGTCCTCCGGCGCGCCGCCGTGCGAGGACAGCGTGGACAGCACCACGGTGCCCGAGTCGGCCGAGGTCACGAAGAACACGAAGCTGACGATCACGGTGACCGCGATGACCACCCGGCTCCAGGGATAGTTGTCCAGCAGTGCGTACAGCACGGTCGGCGGGTTATCCACCGCCATCTGCGCCAACTGCACCTGGTCGTGGTGGAGGATCTGGTCCAGCGCGCTGTTGCCGAAGATCGACAGCCACGCCAGGGTGAACCCGAGCGGGATCAGCAGCACGCCCAGCACGAATTCGCGGATGGTGCGGCCACGCGAGATGCGCGCGATGAACAGCCCCACGAACGGCGCCCAGCCGATCCACCAGGCCCAGTAGAACACCGTCCAGTTGCCCAGCCAGTCCGGCCGCCCGCCGTAGGCATACACGTCGAAGCTCTTGCCGACCACGTTGCCCAGGTAGTCGCCCATGTTCTGCATCAAGGCGTTGAGCAGGTACTGGGTGGGCCCGGCGAACAGCATGAACAGCAGCAGCCCGATGGCCAGCAGCATGTTGATGTTGGACATCCAGCGCACGCCTTTTTCCACCCCGGACACGGCCACGGCGATCGCCGCGCCCATCATCAGCACGATCAGCCCCACCTGCACCCAGGCCGCGTGTGGCACCTGGAACAGGGTATTGAGGCCGGCGTTGAGGTGCAGCACGCCAAAGCCCATGTCCGCGCCCAGGCCGAACACCGTGGCCACGATGCCCAGCGCATCGACGGTGTAGCCGATGGGGCCGTTGATGCGCTTGCCGATCAGCGGATACAGCGCCGAGCGCAGCGCCAGCGGCAGGTTGTGGCGGTAGGCGAAGTAGGCCAGCGCCATCGCCGCCAGCGCGAACACGCCCCAGCCGTGCAGGCCCCAGTGCAGGAACAGCAACTGCATGGCTTGCCGCGCGCTGGCCTCGCCACTGCCCACGCCGCCCTGCGGCGGCAGCAGATAGTGGGTAAGCGGTTCGGACACGCAGAAGAAGAACAGGGTGATGCTGATCCCGGCCGCGAACAGCATCCCGGCCCAGGACAGATAACTGAATTCCGGTTCGTCATGGTCCGCGCCAAGCTTGACCGTGCCATAGCCGGACAGTGCCACGCCGACCACGAACACCAGGTACACGGTCATCGCCAGCAGGTAATACCAGCCGACGTTGCGCGAGGCCCAGGTCTGGGCATCCAGCAGCAGCACGCCGGCATCGATGGGAAACACGGTGACCAGAAGGGCGAATGCCGCCACGATCGTGGCGGCAAGCAGGAAGACCGGTCGAAGCGTGCGTACCTCGTTTTGAGGTGACTCCACAGCGCTCATGGGGTGGGGGTACTCTCGGTGCCGGATACGGCAGACCCGGACTATTACCCCACATCGACTGTGGAGGGGCTGTTTACGCCGCGAAGATGCCCGCCGCGCAACGGCGGCGGGTATCGGGGTGACGCGTTACCGCAGCGCGCTGCTGGGTACGTCGATGGCCATCGCCAGGGCGAGGTGATCGGAAAACGCGGCCGGTACGGCCTCGGCACTGCGTTGCTGCAGGCCGTCGCTGAGCAGGATGTGGTCGATGGCCCGGTCCGGCCGCCAGCTGGGGAACGTGGGCACCGCGCAGCCTGGCGGTTGCAGGTTGGTCTTGCGGTACAGCGCCTGCATTTCCGGGCGGTCGGCCAGGCAGTTGAAATCGCCCATCAGCACCGCGTTGGGATGGTCGGTGAGCAGGTCGGCGATGAAGGCCAGCTGCGACATCCGCGAGTTGGTGCCCAAGGACAGGTGCGCCACCGCCACCGCCAGGCCCTGCCGGCCTTCGCCGAACTTGGCCAGCAGCACGCCGCGCCCGCCGATGCGGCCGGGCAGGGCGTGGTCCTGTACTTCCACCGGTTCCAGCCGGCTGAGCAGGCCGTTGGCGCTGGAGGCCACCCCGCCCATGCGGCGGTTGGGCTGGTGGCTCCAGTAATTGAAGCCGGCGCGCTCGGCCAGGTAGTGGGTCTGGTTGGTGAAGCCCGAGCGCAGGCTGCCCGGGTCGGCCTCCTGCAGGCCGACGATGTCGTGGCCACGGGCCAACTGCGCGATTGCGTCCAGACTGGTGCGCTTGCGCCCGGCCGGCAGTGCATGCGACCAGCTGCGGGTCACATAGTCACTGTAGCGGCGGGGGCTGCTGCCGGCCTGGATGTTGGCCGTCAGCAGGCGCAGGGTCCGCGTGGTGGGGGAATTCACGACGGTAGCGGGCTCGGTCTGGATCAATTGCCCTTTGCGGCGCGCTCGCGGGCGATCAGGTGATCGGCGATGCGCAGCATGTCGGGGAAGCTCTTGCCCTTGACCAGGTACTTGCCGTTGACGATCACCGACGGGGTGCCGGTGATCTGGCTGCGCTGGGCGAACTGCTTGGCGGCATTGGTCTTGGCATTCACCGCGAAGCTGCCCATGGTGCTGGCGAACTGCTTGGCATCGGCGCCGTGCTTGGCATAGAAGGCGGCGATGTCTTCAACCGAATCCTTGCCGCGCTCGCCCTTCAGGGTCTGCTCGGCGTGGATGGCCGAGTACAGCGCCTCGTGGGTCTTTTCCTGCAGGCCCATGCTCTGTGCGGCGTAGAAGGCGCGCGCATAGTTGTCCCAGGTGCCGCCGAACATCGCCGGCACGTAAACGAAGCTGACGTCGCTGGGCAGGCCAGCCTTCCACGGCCCGATCAGCGGCTGGAACGCGGCGCAGGCCGGGCACACGTAACCGAAGATCTCGGCCACTTCGATCTTGCCGGCGGCCGGCTGGAACGGCTGGCCGTTTTCGATCACCACATAGTCGGTGCCTGCCACCGGCTCCGGGCCGGTCGGGCGCGAGGACGCCGGCGCCGGTGCCGGGGTGGTGGCGGCTGCGGCAGCGGTCTCGGCGGCGGAGGATTCACCGGTGGCGGCCGGGGCTTCGCTGTTGGTCGCCGGTGCAGTGTCGGTGGCCGGGGTGCTGCTCGGGGCAGCCGGTTCGGTCGGCGCGGCGGTATTGGCGGTGCCGTCCTGGGCCTTGCAGGCCGCAAGGATCGGCAGCAGGGCCATCAGGGCAATGGCGAAACGGGTCTTCATCTAGGCATCTCCAACGGATGAACAAGGTGGGGCCGGCGCACGGGGCGCCGGCTCAGGGGGAAATAATGGCATGCGGCCAGGCGCGTCCCGCGTACACGGTGTGTGACGGTTCAGCGAGCCTGCACTCAGCGCTTGGGCTGGGTGCGCGCCTGGGCGATGAGCGCATCGGCGTTGCGCAGCATCGATTCGAACGAGTCGCCCTTGACCAGGTAACGGCCGTTGATCACCAGCGCCGGGGTGCCGGGCACCTTGGTGCGCTGGGCGAAGGCGCGCGCGGCCTTGAGCTTCTGTTCCACCGCATCGCCCTTGATCGTGGCCAGGAAGGTCTCCGGGGCCACGCCGTAGGACTTGTAGAAGCCGGCCAGTTCGTCCGGGGACACGTTCTGCATCGGCAGCGTCTGCTTGTCATGCAGGGCCTCGAACATCGCGCGGTGGCTGCGCTTGGCCACGCCCAGCTGGTCGGCGGCGAAGTAGGCACGGGCGAACGAATCCCAGATTCCGCCGAACGCGGCCGGCACCGGGGTGAAGCGGACGTCCTTGGGCAGCTTGGCGGCCCAGGCTTCCAGCTGCGGCTCGAAGCGCGCGCAGTGCGGGCAGGTGTAGCCGAAGATTTCCACCACTTCGATCTTGCCGGCCAGCGGCGCATACGGGCCGGGCGCTTCGATCACTTCGTAGTCGGTACCTTCGACCAGCTTGGTTGGCGTGGCGGCCAGGGTGGTCAGGGGGCTCAGGGCCAGCAGCAACAGCATCAGGCGGGGCATCAACGTCATCTACATCCATCTCCATCGGAAAAAACAACGCCGGCCCAGTGCCGGCGTGGCGGTGAACATAACCCGCCACGGGGGCGGGGCGGCGACTGCGCCGCCAAGCGGTCCTTACGGCGCCTTGGCCGGTTGCGTGGCGGTCACCGCGGCCACGTCGTCGACGCGGTTGTGCAGGCCCTGCAGGTAGCTGCCCAGCGCCTGGATCTCCTGCTCGGTGAGCTGCTTGGCAATGCTGGCCATGATCTGGAAGTGCGCCTTGTCGGTTTCCTGGGTGGTGCCGGCCTGGTACTCCTGCAGCCGGCGCGCCACATATGCGGCGTGCTGGCCGCCGATGTGCGGATACGCCGGGCCCGGGTTGCCGGCGCCGGTGGGACCGTGGCAGGCCATGCAGGCGGGGATGCCGCGTTCGGCGTCACCGCCGCGATACAGCTGCTGCCCGATCTCGTAGAACTTCTTGCCGGCATAGGGACCTTCGCCGACCAGGCCATCGTCGGCAAGCCCGGCGCTGGCCTTCTGCGTTGCGAAATATGCACCGATATCGCGCATGTCCTGCGGGGTGAGGTCCTGCACGAAGGGCACCATCGCCGCGGACGCACCGGAGGTGCGCTGGCCGTTGGCGATCAGCGCCATCTGCTGGGCCACGTAGCGTTCGCTCTGGCCGGCGATGCTGGGATACATCTCCACGGTGGAATTGCCATCGGCCGAGTGGCAGGCGGCGCAGGCGGCGGCCTTGGTCTGGCCGGCCTTGGCATCGCCCCAGGTGGTCTTGCTGAAATCGACCTCCAGCGAGGCGGTCTTGATCGGCCCGTTGTCAGGCAACGGGGTGATCGAGGTCTGGGCGACCGCAACGGCGGCCAGCAGGGATACAGCGACAGCGGAAACGGCAAGAACGCGAGCGTGGCGCATGCGGAAGCTCCGTGTGGACCGGCCTGGCGAGTGCAGGCTGCACTGGCTGAGGATCGCCCGATTATCCATGCGCTTTCGCGCCACGGTCAACGCAGGGTGCAGCAAAACCGGTCGGCGGCAGCGCGGATCCGGCCCGGACATGCGATCCTATGCCCATGTCATTGCTCCTCGAACGTGCCCACTATCTGCTTTCGGCCCACAACACCCGGCAATTGCCGGAGGATGTCGGGGCCGAAGTTGCCTTTGCCGGACGCTCCAACGCCGGCAAATCCAGCGCCCTCAACGCCCTGACCCGCCAGAACAGCCTGGCCCGGGTCTCCAAGACCCCCGGCCGCACCCAGCAGCTGGTGTTCTTCGAGGTCACCCCGGAGACCAAGCTGGTCGATCTGCCCGGTTACGGCTACGCCAAGGTGCCGCTGGACCTGCAGGCGCACTGGCAGGCCTTCATCGACCAGTACTTCCGCACCCGCGAGGCGCTGCGTGGCCTGGTGGTGGTGATGGACATCCGTCACCCGCTGAAGGACTACGACCGCCAGATGCTGGCCTATGCGGTGCAGCGCGGTCTGCCCGCGCACGCGCTGCTGACCAAGGCCGACAAGCTCGGCCGGGGCCAGCAGGGCATCGCCCTGCAGAAGGTGCGCAAGGAACTGCAGTCCTCCTTCGGCGATACGGTCAGCGTGCAGACCTTCTCCGGCCCGGCCCGCCAGGGCGTGGACGAGGCCCGCGGGATCATCGGTGGCTGGCTGGGGTTGAACAAGCCGGCGCCGGAAACGGCGTAACACCTGCACCCCGGTGGTGCTGGCCGCTGGCCGGCGCCCCGGTATATCCGGCTGAAAGGGGAGCCGGCCAGCGGCCGGCACTACCGTGTAGGCGTGCACCGACCGGCTGACCGTCAGGCGGTGCGCGTGCAATTGGGTGTCACCGAAGTCGGCCAGCGGCCGGCACTACCGGGTGGGCAACGGTGCGTATTCGCCCGGGACCCACGCGAACGCATCACCCTCGCGCCGCACATGGCCCAGCCCGGGGAACGGCAGGTGCGCGCCGGCCACCCACCAGCCCTGGTCCGCGGCCTGCGCCATCATCGTGCGCCGGCTGACGATGGCGGCGGCGCGGTCGCTGTCGGCCTCGTAGGACGCCTGCGGCTGGGCGAACTGCACCGCATGGAAATGGACGATGTCGCCCCAGACCAACAGGTGCTGGCCGGCGCCGCCGTCGATCCGGTAGGACACGTGGCCGATGGTGTGGCCGTGGCTGTCCAGTGCGGTGATGCCGGTCGGCAGTGCATCTCCTGCGCCGAAGCGCTTCAATTTTCCAGTGGCCCCATAGGGGGCTACCGCCTTGCGCGCCAGCGCGAAGGCAAAGCGCACGCCCTGCGGCGCGGTCGCTTCGCTGGCCGGATCGAGCCAGTACGCGGCATCGGCGGCAGACAACCACACCGTGGCATTGGGGTAGGCCACCTTGTCCTGGGTATCGAGCAGGCCGCACAGGTGGTCCGGATGGGCGTGGGTGAGCAGTACGTCGTCGACCTCGGCCGGGTCGTAGCCGGCCGCGCGCAGGTTGCCCAGCACCTGGCCCAGGCCGGGGCCGAAGCAGGTGGCGGTGCCGGTGTCGATCAGGGTGAGGTGGTTGCCCTGCTGCACCAGGTAGGCGTTGACCGCGGTCTGCAGGCCCTTGCCGTCTTCGGGCACGTAGCGGTGGTCGAGCAGGCGGGTGACCTTGCCGGCATCGATGCCTACCAGTTCCTGCCGGCCGAGCGCGACAGTGCCATCAAACAGCGCGGTGACCTGCAGCGTGCCGATCTGCTGGTGGTACACACCGGGCACCTGTTCGTGCGGGGTGTGGGTAGTGGTGGCGAAGGCGGGGCTGGCGGCGGCCAGCAACAGGGCGGCGGCGAGGGTGCGGACGCGGGGCAGGGACATGGGGTTTCCGGGCAAGGCGGCAGCGCCGCGATGTCTCCATGCTGCGCGACGGCGTTGCCGCGGTCCGCTCAGAATGCCGCGCGATCCGCTCGCTCAGCTGTTGCCGATCGCGCCCGGTTCCAGGCCGTAACGGGCGGCGAAGCGCTTGTTGAAGCTGCCCAGCGAGCGATAGCCCACGCGCGCGGCCACGGTCTTGAGCGGCAGGCGCGTGGTGTAGAGCAAGTTCATCGCATGCGCCAGCCGCGCATCGGCGATCAACCCGCGCACGCTGGACTGCTCGCTGGCCAGCCGGCGGCGCAGGGTGGCACCGCTCAGGCCGAGCTGGTCTTCGAAGTCGCGCGATTGCCAGTCGCGTTCCGGTTGGGCGGCGATCAGGTCGCGGATGCGTTCGCCCAGGCTGGGCTCCGGCGCGACCAGCAGGCTGCCATGGCCACGGCGACAGAACGCCAGCACCAGCGCGGCCAAGGCCAGCCGCGCTTCGGTGTAGCGGGCCTGCTCCAGTGCGCTGCGCCATTGCCGCAGGGTGTCGCCGTGCTCGGCCAGCGACAACCGCGCCAGCGCGTCGCCGGCCTCGGGCAGCGGTTCGTTCCACAGCACGCGCGCGGCTGACAGCGCCTCGGCGCACAGCGGCACGATCGCGCTGAGGTACACGCCGGAGTCCGGATCGGGAATGTTGACCACGTCGATGCGGCAGCGCCGGGTGATCAGGAACAGGTCGCCGGGCACGAAGGTGAGTGACTGCTGCGCGGTGGACACCTGCTTGCGTCCCTGCAGCAGGATCGCCAGCTGCGGCTGCGGAATGTCCACCGAGGAGGCGCCATGCTCGCGGCGCGCGGTGATGCAGGCGTAGCCGTCGGCCCGCTGGCAGTCGGCCAGGCTCGCCATCTCGGCCAACAGCGGATCGGGGTGCACGCGGGTATCCATTACCGCGCAGTATCGAACAACTGGCCGATCAGCGCTGCCGCGCCCATCGCCAATGCGCCCCAGAACATGACCCGCACCGCGCCGCGCAACGGGGGTGCACCTCCGGCACGTGCGGCCATCGCACCGGTCAGGCCCAACCCGGCCAGGGTGACGCCCGTGGTGATCTGGGCGACATGGGCGTGCGGGGCGAGCAGGGCGGTCAGCACCGGCAGCGCCGCGCCACTGACGAAGGCGCCGGCCGAGGCCAGGGCCGCCTGCAGCGGACGCGCACGCAGTTCTTCGGTGATGCCCAGCTCGTCGCGTGCGTGTGCGGCCAGCGCGTCGTGCGCGGTCAGCTGTACCGCTACCTGCTGGGCCAGCTCGGGGGTAAGGCCGCGATGGCGGTAGATCGCTGCCAGCTCTTCCAGCTCGCTGTGCGGGTCTTCGTGCAGTTCGCGTTTTTCCACGGCCAGGTCGGCCACTTCGGTATCGGCCTGGGACTGCACCGACACATACTCACCGGCCGCCATCGACATCGCCCCGGCGACGGTGCCGGCAATGCCGGTGGCCAACACGGTGGACGCGCTCGCACCGCTGGCGGCGATGCCGACCACCAGCCCGGCGATCGAGACGATGCCGTCATTGGCACCGAGCACCGCCGCACGCAGCCAGCCGACGCGGTCGGAACGATGGACTTCGGGATGGCGGGATCGGCTCATGTCCACAGTCTAGGGCGTGTGCCGGACCGGGGGCGGAATGCGTCGCAGCGGCGCTTGCAGCCGGTCAAGCCCTTTTCAATAGGATGCTGAAAACCGTCACGGTGACACGACGGTGGGGGACGCCACGATATAGTGCGCCCTTGCGATGCGGGGGCCCGGACCCCACATCCCCGCCCTGACCAGAATCCTGCGAGCCTCCCCTTGTCGAGCCCCAGCCACGTCGCCGAGACGCCGATCACCGACCGAAATGAACTGGTCGCCACGCTGGCTTCCGGCGAAAAGCCCAAGGCGCAGTGGCGCATCGGCACCGAGCACGAGAAGTTCGGCTTCCGCCTGGACGACCTGCGTCCGCCGACGTTCGAGGGCGACCGCGGCATCGAAGCCCTGCTCAACGGCCTGACCCGCTTCGGCTGGACGCCGGTGCAGGAAGGCGGCCACACCATCGCGCTGCTGCGCGACAACGCCTCGGTCACGCTGGAACCAGCCGGCCAGCTGGAACTGTCCGGCGCGGCGGTGGAAACCATCCATGACACCTGCGTGGAAACCGGTACCCATCTCAACGAAGTGGCGCAGGTGGCCGGCGAGCTGCAGCTGGGCTTCCTCGGCATGGGCTTCCAGCCCAAGTGGACGCGCGAGGAGATGCCGTGGATGCCCAAGGGCCGCTACCGCATCATGCGCGACTACATGCCCAAGGTCGGCACGCTCGGCCTGGACATGATGACCCGTACCTGCACGGTGCAGGTCAACCTGGATTACGCCACCGAAGCGGACATGGTGAAGAAATTCCGCGTGTCGCTGGCGCTGCAGCCGATCGCCACCGCGCTGTTCGCCGATTCGCCGTTCACCGAAGGCAAGCCGAACGGCTACCAGAGCTACCGTTCGCACATCTGGACGGACACCGACAACGATCGCACCGGCATGCTCGACTTCGTGTTCGAAGACGGCTTCGGTTACGAGCGTTACGTGGACTATCTGCTCGATGTACCGATGTACTTCTCCTACCGCGACGGCACCTACCACGATGCCAGCGGGCAGAGTTTCCGCGATTTCATGGTGGGCAAGCTGCCGGCGCTGCCGGGCCAGTTGCCGACCCTGCGCGACTGGTCGGACCACATGACCACGGCCTTCCCGGAAGTGCGCTTGAAGAAGTACCTGGAAATGCGCGGCGCCGATGCCGGACCGTGGAGCCGCCTGTGTGCGCTGCCGGCGTTCTGGGTGGGCCTGTTGTATGACGATGCCGCACTCGATGCGGCCTGGGACCTGGTGCGAGATTTCAGCCTGGTGGAGCGCAACGTGTTGCGCGATGGCGTGCCCAGGCATGGGCTGAAGCTGCCGTTCCGCAATGGCACCGTCCTCGATCTGTCGCGCGAAGCGCTGAAGATTGCCGTGGCCGGTCTGAAGCGGCGCGCGGCGCGCAACGTCGATGGCCAGGACGAAAGCAAGTTCCTGGAGGTGCTGCAGGAGATCGTCGATTCGGGGCTGACTCCGGCCGATCGCAAGCTGGCGCTGTTCCATGGCGAGTGGAACCAGAACATCGATCCGGTGTTCAAGGCGTTCGCTTACTGAGTGGGCGAAAGCGGTCGTCGGTGGGTCGGGCGCTGGGCGCCCATGCCCTTTCCGGCGAATGTCCTCCGGCGTCGGCCTGCGGCCGCCACCTCCCCCTTTATTTCGCCTCCAAGGGCATGGGA
>NZ_JALJRW010000022.1 GCF_024519465.1 Stenotrophomonas sp. Ste86
ATCCCTGGGGGCTCGCGGGCGCCATCCATGGCGCCCGACGGTCCCGGCAAGGGGGTAAGCCTGCCAGCCCCGACGTGGTGTCGCGAGCGGATGGATGTGAACAGCCGTGACGCTTCGCCGGGTGGTGATTTCGGTTCGCCAGGGTGAAAGGTGAAGGGTGAAAGGTGAAGGGTGAAGGGTGAAGGGTGAAGGGTGAAGGGTGAAGGGTGAAGGGTGAAAGGTTGGATGGTTGGTTGGATGGTTGGTTGGATGGTTGGTTGGATGGTTGGTTGGATGGTTGGATGGATGATTGGTTGGCTGAACGGTTGATCGGTTGGGATGGATGTTGATCAGGTATTGGGTGCTGATGTGGAGCGGGATCCAGGCGCGGTTACAAGCAGCCGAGCATGGCTCGGCTCTACCCTCTCCACACCCTGATTGGTTGGAAGGCTGATCGGCTGGGATGGATGTTGATCAGGTATTGGGTGTTGATGTGGAGCGGGATCCAGGCGTGGTTACAAGCAGCCGACCATGGGTCGGCTCTACCCTCTCCACACCCTGATTGGTTGGAAGGCTGATCGGCTGGGATGGATGTTGATCAGGTATTGGGTGTTGATGTGGAGCGGGATCCAGGCGTGGTTACAAGCAGCCGACCATGGGTCGGCTCTACCCTCTCCACACCCTGATTGGTTGGAAGGCTGATCGGCTGGGATGGATGTTGACCAGCTATTGGGTGTTGATGTGGAGCGGGATCCAGGCGCGGTTACAAGCAGCCGACCATGGGTCGGCTCTACCCTCTCCACACCATCTCCCAAACCATCCCTACCCAATCCCAACCCCTACCCAATCCCAATCCCCATCCCATCCCATCCCATCCCATCCCATCCCATCCCATCCCATCCAATCCATCAACTCACCCGCCGACCAACCCACCGGCCATCAACCAACAGCAACCCGACAGCCCACCAACCACCGGCTGTTGCCTCCCCCCAACGCCCCCGCACTCTGTCGGGGGTCGGTGCGGGTGGGTTGGCGGGACCGTTGGGCCGCATGGATGCGGCCCACGAGCCCCCATGGATGGGTTCACGGCGTGTCCCGCCAACCCACCCGCACCGACCCAACCCGCAGCACCGCAGCGCCGCCGTTGCAGTTGCAGTTGCAGTTGCAGTTGCACTGGCAGTTGCCGTCGCTCTTGCTGCTAAAAAAGCCAAAGCGCGCCAGCGCACCCCCAACCCCTCACCCCTTAGCCTGGAACGTAACTTCCTCATAAGGCTGCACAACCACCCAGCCCTCGCCCGCAAAACGCATCTGCAGCGTCTCGCCAGAGCCACGCCCCACCAAAGTCCCCAGCGAAATATCCGCCACGATCTCCGGCACCAGCGACCCCGACCAGGCCACCGTCGCGTTCGGATCGGTGAACACCGGACCGCCCTGCGCCGTCACCGGCAGCGTCAACGGCTCGTAGTGCGACGTCATCGCCACGATCCCGTGACCGCTCAACTTGATGTTGAACAGACCACCGGACAGCATCCCCGCCACCTTCTTCATCATCGTGATCTTCGACTCGATCCCGGTCTCGAAGGCCAGCACATCGTTGCCGTTGACGAAAATCGACTCCCCGGCCAGCCGCACCAGCGTCACCTGCTTGCCCGCATCGGCCAGGTACACACGCCCCTGCCCCTCCACCTTCATCAACTGCAGGCCCTCGCCCGTCATCATCTTCTTCAGCAGCGTCCCGAGACCCTGCTCCAGCAGCCCCTGACGGGTGAACTTCACCCCGCCCTTGCGGGCCACCATCGAACCGGCCTTCGCCCACACCATCCCATCGACGCGCACCTCCAGCATGTGCGGGCTTTCCAGCTCGAACGCATCGGCACTGACGTCCTTTTCCTGGGTGGTGGACAGAAACTCATGCAGCGACTTGACGGCCATCTGTTGCGTCATCCTTGTGATTAAGAGCGCGAATGGTAGCGGACCTCCCCCTCCGCCGGTGAATGTGTTACCAAGAGCGCGATGAACACACCCGCCGCGATCTGCCCACTGGTTTTGCAGCGCATGGCGCATTACCCACGATGCCGCCAACGCCAATCGAAAAACCACCGCAAGAATCAACGCTCAAATCTGTGACGGACTCCATGTATTCTTGCCTCAACACACCAGTAGCCCCGCCATGCCTCCCGAGCTGACAGCCGCCCTGGCGCTCTGCCGCAACCTGCCCTCGCCGCCCGGTATTGCCCTGCGCATCATCGAGCTGGCCCAGGACCCGGAAGCGGACATCACCACCGCCGCCGACATCATCGCCATCGACATGGCGCTGAGCGCGCGCATGCTGCGCATCGCCAATTCCCCGCTGTATGCCAGCCGCCGGCGCATCGAAAACCTCGGCCAGGCGCTGACCATGCTGGGCCTGAATGCCACCGTCAGCCTTGCCTTGGGCTTTACCGTCACCCAGGGCCTGACCAGCCCCGGGCAAGGCCAGGACCTGCGCGAACGCGCATGGCGGCGCAGCATTCTCAGTGCACTGGCCGCCAGCCTGCTCGGCCAGGCCCGCGGCCTGCGCAAGGCCGAAGAGCTGATGCTGGCCGGCCTGCTGCAGGACCTGGGCATCCTCGTGCTGGCCCAGTCGCAGCCGGACACCTACCTGCCGCTGCTGCGCCAAGCCAGGGACAACGACGCCCTGGTCGCACTCGAACGCGAACACCTGCAGTCCAGCCACGCCGAGGTCGGCGCCTGGATGGCCGACCAGTGGCAGCTGCCGCGCTACCTGGTGGACAGCATCGCCCGCAGCGAATCGCCGGCCGACGCCGAAGACAACTTCCAGACCTGCGTGGCCCTGTCCGGCGCCGTGGCCGACATCTGGCTCAGCGCCGATGCCGATGCCGCGCGCGAACACGCCCTGCAGCTGGTCAACGAGCGGCTGCAGCTGGACAGCGCCCAGTTCGACCAGGTCCTGGCCCGGATCGGCGAGGCCCTGCCCGATATCAGCGCCCTGTTCGAAACCACCCTGATCTCCCCTTCGCGCGTGCAGCAGCTGATCGACCACGCCCAGGAGCTGGCCACGCTGCGCAACCTGCGCGAAATGCAGGACGCGGCCATGGCCCGGCAGCGTGCCGATGAGTTCGAGGCCCGGGCCAACCGGCTGGCCGAACAGGCCCACCGCGATGCGCTCACCGGCGTGCTCAACCGCCGCCAGCTCGAGGCCGTGCTGGAACAGGAATTCCTGCGCGCCACCCGCCACGGCTGGCCACTGTCGGTGGCCTTCATCGACCTGGACGACTTCAAGAAGATCAATGACGCCCACGGCCACCTGATGGGCGACCAGGTCCTGCGCGCCTTCGCTGGCAAGCTGCAGGAGCAGCTGCGCACCAGCGACACCGTGGCCCGTTTCGGTGGCGAGGAATTCATCGCCCTGCTGCCCAACACCACCGAGCCGGTCGCCCTGGAAGTGGTGCGCCGGGTGCTAGCCAGCATCGTCAACACCCCGATGGCCGAAGTGGCCGACGGTCCGCTGTTTGTGACCTTCTCCGCCGGCGTGGCCACTCAGGGCGGCTACGAGCGTTTTGCCGATGTTCAGGACCTGCTCAAGGCCGCCGACGACGTGCTCTACCGCTCCAAGAACCTCGGGCGCAACCGCGTCATCGCTCGCTCGCCGGGGACCGCCCCGGCCTGAGCCGGGTCGGTCCCAGTGACGGCGGGGACCGGACCGGACCTGCGCCGCAGTGCAGCAAGATTTCTCCACGGACGGGCCCGGCTTCCAGTAGAATTTGCGCGTTTTCCACGCACCCAGAGGCCACCATGTCCAATCTTTCCTATCGTCGCATCCTGCTGAAAGTTTCCGGGGAGGCACTGATGGGGGATGAGGACTACGGCATCGACCCGAAGGTCATCAACCGCCTTGCCCGCGAAGTGATCGAAGCCCAGCAGGCCGGCGCCGAAGTGGCGCTGGTGATCGGCGGCGGCAACATCTTCCGCGGCGCCGGTCTCGCCGCTGGCGGCATGGACCGGGTGACCGGCGACCAGATGGGCATGCTCGCCACCGTGATCAACGCGCTGGCCATGCAGGACGCGCTGGAGAAGCTCGGCGCCAAGGCGCGCGTGATGAGCGCCATCAAGATCAACGACGTGTGCGAGGACTACATCCGCCGCCGTGCCATCCGCCACCTGGAAAAGGGCCGCCTGGTGATCTTCGCCGCCGGCGTCGGCAGCCCGTTCTTCACCACCGACTCGGGCGCGGCCCTGCGCGCGATCGAAATCGGCGCGGACCTGCTGCTGAAGGCGACCAAGGTCGACGGCGTCTACGACAAGGACCCCAACAAGTACAGCGATGCGGTCCGCTTCGACAGCCTGACCTACGACGAAGTGATCCGTCGCGGCCTGGAAGTGATGGACACCGCCGCCTTTGCCCTGGCACGCGACAGCGACCTGCCGCTGCGCGTGTTCGACATGGGCCAGCCGGGCGAACTGCTGAAGATCCTGCACGGCGAAAACATCGGTACGCTGGTCAAGGGCCGCGACCAGGCTGCCTGAACGAGGCACGCGCCGCTCCCCCGTGGAGCGGCCGCTGGCGGCGTCGATAAGGCGGCCAGACCCCTTATTCGCCTATAATCGCCCGATTACCGGTTAGATCCAGGATTCGGGCGATGCTCAACGAAATCAAGCAGGACGCGCAGACGCGCATGGCAAAGAGCATCGATGCTCTGAAGCACACCCTCACCTCCATCCGCACCGGCCGTGCGTCCCCGGCCCTGCTGGACCGTATCACCGTCAAGGCCTACGGCACCGACACCCCCCTCAACCAGGTGGCCTCGATCAGCGTCTCCGAAGGCCACTCGCTGGTCATCACCCTGTTCGACAAGGGCATGATCAAGGACGTCGAGAAGGCGATCTACGCCTCCGACCTCGGCCTGACCCCGAACGTGGCCGGCACCGTCATCCGCCTGAACCTGCCGCCGCCGACCGAAGAGCGCCGCAAGGAGCTGGGCAAGCAGGTGCAGAAGGAAGGCGAAGGCGCCAAGATCGCCATCCGCAACATCCGCCAGGACGCCAACAAGGCGATCGCCGCGCTGATCAAGGACAAGGCGATCAGCGAAGACGACAAGAAGCGCGGCGAAGACGACATCCAGAAGCTGACCGACAAGTCCATCAAGGATGTCGATAGCGTCGTGGCCGAGAAAGAAAAGGAACTGATGGCGGTCTGAGCCCCATGTCCCAGGCCCCGACCACCAGCACCCCCGCGCCGATCCCGCGCCACGTTGCCATCATCATGGATGGCAACGGGCGCTGGGCGCAGAAGCGACGCCGTCCGCGCGTGATCGGCCATCGTGCCGGCGCGCGGGCGGTCAACCGCACCATCGATTTCTGCCTGGAGCGTGGCGTCGCCGCGCTGACCCTGTTCGCCTTTTCCAGTGAAAACTGGGGCCGGCCGCAGGACGAAGTCGATGCGCTGATGAAACTGTTCCTCAATGCCCTCGACCGCGAAGTGGACGAGCTGCATCGGCGTGGCGTGCGCGTGCGCTTCATCGGCGAACGCGAGCGCTTTGGCGCCGGGCTGGTCAGCCGCATGCAGCTGGCCGAACAACGCACCGCCGACAACCGTGCGATGACCCTGAGCATTGCCGCCAGCTACGGCGGCCGCCAGGACATCGCCCGCGCCGCGCGCGAACTGGCCGCCGAGGTTGCCGCCGGCCGACTGCTGCCCGAACAGATCGACGAAGCGATGCTGTCCAGCCGGGTCGCCCTGGCCGACCTGCCACCGCCGGACCTGTTCATCCGCACCGGCGGCGATACCCGTATCAGCAATTTCCTGCTGTGGCAGCTGGCCTACACCGAACTGTGGTTCACCGACGTGCTGTGGCCCGAGTTCGACGCCGCCGTCCTGCAGCAGGCGCTCGACGCCTACGCCGCACGTGAGCGCCGCTTCGGCCTGACCAGCGCCCAGATCGCCGCCCTGGCCACCGAGAGCTCCACCCCATGACCAAAACCCGAGTCATCGCCGCGCTGATCATGGCGCCGGTCGCCATCCTCGCCATCCTCATGCTGCCCACCCAGTGGCTGGCCGCCGCCGCCGCCGCCGTGTTCCTGATCGGGCTGTGGGAATGGCTGAAGCTGGCCGACGTGGACGACACCCTCGCCCGCACCGTGCTGCTGGTCCTGAACCTGCTGCTGATGGTGCTGATGGTGTGGGCCGGCGACGGCTCGCTGGTGCTGTACCAGATCGCGGCGCTGGTCGGCATCGGCTGGTGGCTGATGGCCCTGCTGTGGCTGCGTTTCTTCACCTTCGGGGCCAGCCCGAGCAGCCCGGCGCGTGCGCTCAAGCTGCTGGCCGGCACCCTGGCGATCGTCCCGGCGTGGGCCTCGCTGGTGCTCATCCATGCCACCGGCGAGAACGGCCACCTGTGGCTGCTGACCGCGCTGGCGGTGGTGTGGGCGGCCGATTCAGGTGCCTACTTCGCCGGCCGCACCTTCGGCCGCACCAAGCTGGCGCCCCGGATCAGCCCCAACAAGACCTGGGAAGGCCTGGGCGGCGGCATGGTCGCCGGCCTGATCGTGGCGCTGGGCTTCGGCTGGCTCGCCGGTGTCGACAGCGGCCACGTGGTCGGCCTGATCGTCACCGCCGTGGTCACCGTGTTCGCCTCGGTGCTGGGCGACCTGTACGAGAGCCTGATCAAGCGCCACGCCGGCGCCAAGGACTCGGGCCACATCATTCCCGGCCACGGCGGCGTGCTGGACCGCATCGACGGCGTCCTTGCCGCGCTGCCGGTGTTCGCGCTGGGCAAGGAAATTTTCGGATTCTGATCATGGACGCTGTCAACCGCCCCCGCCGGGTCGCCGTGTTTGGCGCCACCGGCTCGATCGGCGCATCCGCGCTGGATGTGATCGCGCGCCATCCGGACCGCTACCAGGTCACCGTCCTGGCCGCCGGCCGCCAGGTGCAGGCGCTGGTCGCGCTGTGCGCCGCGCATCGGCCCGCGCATGCGGTGATCGCCGACGAAGTGCTGTTCACCGCGCTGCGCGATGGCCTGCGCGACGCCGGCCTGGCCACCCAGGCCCATGCCGGCGCGGCCGCGCTGGATGCGCTGGCTGCCAGCGACCAGTGCGACACCCTGGTGGCGGCGATCGTGGGCGCGGCGGGACTGTCCTCAACCTTGGCCGCGGCCGCGGCCGGCAAACGCATCCTGCTGGCCAACAAGGAATCGCTGGTGCTGGCCGGCGAACTGCTGATGCGCCAAGCCGCCGCCGGCGGCGCCGAAATCATCCCCATCGACAGCGAACACAGCGCGATCTTCCAGTGCCTGCGCTCGCGCGATGCCAGCCTGGAAGGCGCCGGTGTACGCCGGATCCTGCTGACCGCTTCGGGCGGTCCGTTCCGTGGCCGCAGCCGCGCGCAGCTGGCCGAGGTCACCCCGGCGCAGGCCGTGGCCCACCCGAAGTGGTCGATGGGCCCGAAGATCTCGGTCGATTCGGCGACGTTGATGAACAAGGGCCTGGAAGTCATCGAGGCCCACCACCTGTTCAACGTCCCCGGCGCGCGCATCGAGGTGCTGGTGCATCCGCAGAGCCTGGTGCACTCGCTGGTCGAGTTCATCGACGGCTCCACCCTGGCCCAGCTGGGCCTGCCCGACATGCGCACCACCCTGGCCGTGGGCCTGGGCTGGCCGCAGCGGATCGACTCGGGCGTCGGCGGACTGGACCTGCTGACCCAGGGCCGGCTCGATTTCGAGGCGCCCGACAATGACGCTTTTCCCTGTCTGGGCCTGGCCTGGCAGGCGATGGCCGCCGGCGGCACGGCGCCGGCCATCCTCAATGCCGCCAATGAAGTGGCGGTTTCAGCGTTTCTTCAGGGTCAGGTCGCTTTCCTTGCCATTCCGGCGCTGGTGGCTAACGCTCTTTCAACACTGTCGGTCGAGTCCGCCGATACACTTGAGGTCCTGCTGGCCGCCGACCAGCGTGCCCGCCTGATCACCCAGACCGCCATCGACCACGCCTGAATGCCCTTCCCGCCGTCCTCCAGCACTGTTCACCATGGGTGAGTTCATCGGATCTGTCTGGTGGATGATCGTCAGCCTTGGCGTGCTGGTGACGTTTCACGAGTTCGGCCATTACTGGGTGGCCCGCCGCTGCGGGGTGAAGGTGCTGCGCTTCTCGGTAGGCTTCGGCCGACCGCTGTGGATGCGCCGCAACCGCGACGGCACCGAGTTCGCGATCGCCGCGATTCCGCTCGGCGGCTACGTGAAGATGCTCGACGAGCGCGAGGTCGAGGTACACCCGCACGAGCGCGGCCTGGCCTTCAACCACAAGACCGTCTGGCAACGCATCGCCATCGTCGCCGCCGGCCCGATCGCCAACCTGCTGCTGTGCATCGCCCTGCTCTGGGCGATGTTCGTGCTCGGCCGCCAGGACTATTCAGCCACCATCGGCCGCACCACCGGCATGGCCCAGGCCGCCGGGCTGCAGGCCGGCGACCGCGTGCTGAGCGTGGATGGCCGCGCGGTGGCCACCGCCGGTGAAGCCAGCATGGCCCTCACCACCGCCGCCATGGACCGCCACGACGCCCGCGTCGAGGTGCTCGACAGCCTGGACCAGACCCGTACTCGCAGCCTGCCGCTGTCGCAGCTGCCGACCGGCTTCAACGAGCGCCAGGTGCTGTCGCTGTCCGGCGTGGGCTGGCTGTCCTCGCTGCAACCGGCGCAGGTGGACAAGGTCCTGCCCGATTCCGCCGCGCAGGGCGTGGTGATGCCCGGCGACCTGATCGTGGCCATCGACGGCCAGCGCATCGACGGGGCCGACCAGGTGCCGGCGCAGATCCGTGCGCTGGGCCAGCGCGGCGGCCCCGGCATGATCGAAGTCCAGCGCGGCGGCGAACGCCTGGCCCTGGAGCTGACCCCACGCCAGGGCAAGGACGCACAGGGCGCGCCGGTCTGGCAGATCGGGATCGGCTTTGCCCAGCCCAGCGCCCCGGTCTATGACGCCAAGCTGCAGTACGGTCCGCTGGCCGCGGTACCGGTGGCGCTGCGCGAAACGGCACGGATGGCCGGCGACTCGCTGGGCATGATGCGCCGCATCGTGACCGGCAACGCCTCACTGCAGAACATTTCCGGCCCGGTCACCATTGCCCGGGTGGCCAATGTCTCGGCCCAGCGCGGGGCGGACTGGTTCCTGTATTTCCTGGCCCTGCTGTCGCTGAGCCTGTGCATCATCAACCTGCTGCCCATCCCCATCTTGGACGGCGGGCACCTGCTGTATTACCTTATTGAGTTGGTCAAGGGCAGCCCGCTTAGCGAGCGTGCCATGGCCGCCGGGCAGTATGTGGGCCTGGCGCTGCTGGCCGGGCTGATGGGACTGGCGTTCTACAACGACATCCTCAGCCTGCCGCTGCGATGAACTTTTTCCCTTTTGTCGTCGTCTTATGCGCCGGCATCCCGCAACATTGCATTCGACTCCAACCGGACGTGACATGACGCGACTCCCCAATCGCCGCCTGCTTGCCCTCGCACTCGCCGCCGGTTTCGGCGCGCCCGCCCTGGCCCAGGCAGCCGAGCCCTTCACCGTCAGCGACATCCGTGTCGATGGTCTGCAGCGCATCACCTCCGGTACCGTGTTCACCTACCTGCCGGTGGAACGTGGCGAGACGCTGACCGACAGCAAGGTCGGCGAGAGCATCCGTGCCCTGTACAAGACCGGCTTCTTCGAAGACGTCCAGATCGACCGCCAGGGCAACATCCTGGTGGTCACGGTCAAGGAACGCCCGGCGATCAACAAGTTGACCGTCACCGGCAACAAGGACATCAAGAGCGACCAGCTGCTCAAGGGTCTGAGCGACATCGGCCTGACCGAGGGCGGCACCTTCGACCGCTTGAGCCTGGACCGGGTGACCCAGGAACTTCGCCGCCAGTACAACGACCGTGGCAAGTACAACGTCGACATCACCCCGACGGTGAGCCCGCTGGACCGCAATCGCGTGGACATCACCATCGCGATCAAGGAAGGCAAGGCCGCCAAGATCCA
The DNA here is from genome assembly GCF_024519465.1 of Stenotrophomonas sp. Ste86. Lineage (GTDB taxonomy): Bacteria > Pseudomonadota > Gammaproteobacteria > Xanthomonadales > Xanthomonadaceae > Stenotrophomonas. The sequence continues at coordinate 9,985 of NZ_JALJRW010000022.1, forward strand.
GCACGTCAACCTGGTGGGCACCGAGAAGTTCGCCGCCAAAGACATCCTGGAAACCTGGGAATCCAAGGAGCACAACTGGGCCTCGTGGTACCGCCGCGATGACCAGTACTCCAAGGAAAAGCTGTCCGGCGACCTCGAAAAGCTGAACGGCTGGTACCTGGACCGCGGCTACGTCGACTTCAGCATCGACTCCACCCAGGTCTCGATCAGCCCCGACAAGCGCGACATGTTCATCACCGCCGGCGTGACCGAGGGTGAGCAGTACAAGATTTCCGACATCAAGGTCACCGGCGACACGATCCTGCCGCAGGCCGATGTCGAGCGCATGGTGATCCAGAAGTCCGGCGACACGTTCTCGCGCGCGCTGCTGGAGTTCAGCTCCGATGCGATCACCAATTCGCTATCCAACATCGGGTACGCCTTCGCCAAGGTCAACCCGATCCCGACGAGCAACCGCGCCGAGCAGACCGTTGCGATCAACATGCAGGTCGTTCCCGGCCCGCGTGTGTCGGTGCGCCGCATCATCTTCAAGGGCAACACCCGCACCTCCGACGAAGTGCTCCGTCGTGAAATGCGCCAGTTCGAAAACAGCTGGTACTCGCAGGCGGCCATCGACCGTTCCAAGATCCGCTTGCAGCGTCTGGGTTACTTCGAGTCGGTCGACGTCGAAACGCCGCCGGTCACCGGCAGCAATGACCAGGTCGACGTGGTCTACAACGTCAAGGAAACCACCTCGGGCAGCTTCGTGTTCGGCCTGGGCTATTCGCAGTCCTACGGCATGACCACCTCGGTGCAGCTGTCGCAGAACAACTTCCTCGGCGGCGGCAACCGCGTGTCGGTGGAAGCGTCGCGCAGCAGCTACCTGCAGCGTTACGGCTTCAGCTACACCAACCCGTACTTCACCGACGACGGCGTCTCGCTGGGCTACAACCTGTCCTGGCGCGAGCTGGACTACTCCGACTTCAACACCGCGCAGTACAACAGCACCAACGGTGCCGCGCAGGTGGTGTTCGGCGTGCCGATCACCGAGAACGACACCGTCTCGCTGATGGTGGGCATCGACAGCAACCAGATCACGACGTACGAAGGCTCGACTCCGGCGTCGATCATCGATTACATCAACGCCGTCGGCCGCAAGACGTTCCACTCCTGGCGCAGCGAGCTGGGCTGGGCACGTGATACCCGCAACGACTACTTCATGCCCACCCGCGGTACCTACCAGCGTGTCGGCCTGGAAACCACCCTGCCCGGCTCGACCGTCGAGTACTACAAGCTGAACTACCAGTTCTCCAAGTACTGGCCGATCATCCCGTCGCTGGTCATCAACACCCGCGCTGAAATCGGCTACGGCGACAGCTATGGCAAGGACATGTCCGCCGTGGTCACCGAGCCGGACGGCACTACCCGCGTAGTGACCGCCTCGGGCCTGCCGTTCTTCGAGAACTTCTACGCCGGCGGTACCAACTCGGTGCGTGGCTTCGAAGACAACACCCTGGGCCCGCGCGAAGTGACCCGGGGCTACCCGAACGGCCAGCCGCTGGGTGGTTCGCTGAAGACCGTCGGCTCGGTGGAAGCGTACTTCCCGCGTCTGTTCGACAGCCCGTCGGCGCGCATCTCGGCCTTCGTCGACTTCGGTAACGTGTACAACGGCGTGGACAACTTCAAGGCCAACGAGCTACGCGTGTCCACCGGTGTGGCCCTGCTGTGGCGCGCCCCGGTCGGTCCGATCTCGATCAGCTACGCCTTCCCGCTAAAGAAGGAAGACGGCGACGAAGTCGAGCGCCTGCAATTTACCTTCGGCGGTCAGTTCTGACCGTCGAAGGTAACCCAAGGTTTGCGTTGCAAACCTTGGGGCCTGTCCTGCCTCCTTGACCCCGCGCCTGTCGGCGCGCCCCCTTCAACAAGAAGGGGGCTCTGCACCAGATGCGCTACGAGACGCCGGGCTTTGCCCGGCGTTTTCGTTTTTGGGTTGGGACGGATGGGGGATCGAGAGCCGGCCAGCGGCCGGCACTACCTGTCCGCGCTGGCGTTGAACCGTCAGGGTCGTGGCAGGTAGCCCTGGCCAGGACCGTTGGGCTGCAGGATGCAGCCCACGCGCCCCCAAGGATGGGTTTTTACGGCGTGTCCTGGACAGGGCTACCCCCACGAACCCGCGCGACAGCAACCCAATCGCCACGCCGCAACAAACCGACCCGGCCCAAAACCCCACCCTGCATGACCGATCCGGCGCCACACGGTAAACTTCCGCCGTGAATACTCCTACCCATACCGCCCAGCAACTCGCCGAGCAGTTTGGCCTGCAGGTCCATGGCGATGGCAGCACTGCCATCCATGGCGTGGCCACCCTTGCCCATGCCGGCCCCGGCCAGCTGACCTTCCTCGCCAACCCGCGTTACCGCGCCCACCTGGCCGACAGCCAGGCCGGGATCGTCGTGCTGCGCGCCGAGGATGCCGATGCCGCCCCCGGCACCGCGCTGATCGCCAAAGACCCTTACACCACCTTCGCCAAGATCGCGGCCCTGTTCGACATCGCCCCCGCGCGACCGCCTGGCATCCACCCCAGCGCCGTCATCGACCCCAGCGCCCAGGTTGCCGCCAGCGCGCACATCGGCCCATTCGTCAGCATCGGCGCCGGCAGCAGCGTCGGCGAGAACTGCATCATCGGCGCCGGCAGCATCATCGGCGAAGACTGTCACCTGGATACCGGCTGCGAACTGATCGCCCGCGTCACCCTGGTCACCCGCGTCAGGCTCGGCAAGCGCGTGCGCGTGCATCCCGGCGCCGTGCTCGGTGCCGACGGCTTCGGCCTGGCCATGGACGCGGGTGCCTGGATCAAGGTGCCCCAGCTTGGCGGCGTGCGCATCGGCAACGACTGCGAAATCGGTGCCAACACCTGCGTCGATCGCGGCGCGCTGGAAGACACCGTGCTCGACGACGACGTGCGCCTGGACAATCTGGTCCAGATCGCCCACAACGTCCAGATCGGCTCCCACTCGGCCATCGCCGGCTGCACCGGCATCGCCGGCAGCGCCAAGATCGGCCGTTACTGCCTGCTGGGTGGGCACGTGGGCGTCGTTGGCCACCTCGAAATCTGCGACAAGGTCGTCATCACCGGCAAGTCGGTGGTGCGCAACTCCATCCATGAGCCGGGCGAGTACTCGTCTGGTACCCCGTTGACCGACAATCGCACGTGGCGCAAGAACGCCGCGCGCTTCAAGCAGCTTGATGCCCTGGCCCGTCGCATCCTGTCTGTGAGCAAGGAGAAGGAATGAGCCACGACCAGAAGCTGCCTGACATCACCCAGATCCAGGCACTGATCCCCCACCGCTACCCGTTCCTGCTGGTCGACAAGGTTGTCGCGATCGATTACGAGAAGCGCACGATCATCGCCACCAAGAACGTCAGCATCAACGAGCCGTTCTTCCAGGGCCACTTCCCCAGCCAGCCGATCATGCCCGGCGTGCTGATCATCGAAGCCATGGCCCAGGCCGGTGGCGTGCTGACCCAGCTGACCCTGGGCCGCGATGCCCAGTCCAAGTTGTTCTACATGGTGAAGGTCGACAAGGCCCGCTTCACCAAGCAGGTGGTGCCCGGCGACGTGCTGGAAATGCACGTGGAGATCAAGCGGGTGATCCGCAACATGGCGGTGTACGACTGCGTGGCCAAGGTCGACGGCGAAGTGGTCGCCTGCGCCGAAGTGCTGTGCGCCGGCACCCGCGAATGACCCGGGCAGGAGACCTGCAATGAACGACAACGCTCCCCTCATCCACCCCACCGCGGTCATCGACCCGTCGGCGAGATTGGCTGCGGATGTACGCGTCGGTGCGTTCTGCCTGATCGGCGCCGACGTCGAGATCGGCGCCGGCACCGAAGTGGGACCGCACTGCTCGATCCATGGCCCGACCCGGATCGGCCGCAACAACCGCTTCATCGGCCATGCCGCGATCGGTGGCGAGCCGCAGGACAAGAAGTACAAGGGTGAACGCACCCGCTTGGTGATCGGCGATGACAACGTCATCCGCGAATTCGTCACCATCAACCGCGGCACCGAAGGCGGCGGCGGCATCACCACCGTCGGTGACGACAACTGGATGTTGGCCTACACGCACGTCGCCCATGACTGCCACGTCGGCAACCACTGCGTGTTCTCCAACAACACCACGCTGGCCGGCCATGTCACCGTCGGCGATTACGTCATCATCAGCGGCTTCGCCGGTGCGCACCAGTTCTGCCGGATCGGCGCGCACGCCTTCCTGGGCATGGGCGCGCTGACCAACGGCGACGTGCCGCCGTTCACCATGGTCGGCAGCGACTCGCTCGGCCGGCCGCGCGGGATCAACAGCGAAGGCCTCAAGCGTCGCGGCTTCGATGCCGAGCGCATCGCCAGCATCAAGCGCGCCTACCGCACCCTTTACGTGGCCGGTTTGCCGCTGGCCGAGGCCAAGGTGCAGCTGGCCGAACAGGCCGAGCACAGCCCTGACGTCAAGGACCTGCTGGACTTCATCGAGCACGCCGAGAGGCCGCTGCTGCGATGACGGCTCCGGGCGGGCACCTCCCAGCCGGCACTACCGCGCAGATCATCGAGCTGGCGGTGGTCGCCGATGCCCTCGGCCAGGCCAACCTGGCGCACACCTCGGACCGACCGGTGCGGATCGCACTGGTCGCCGGCGAGGCCTCTGGCGACCTGCTGGGTGCGGGCCTGGTGCGCGAACTGAAGGCACGTTTTCCCAACGCCGAGTTCGCCGGGATCGGTGGCGATGCGATGCGGAGTGCCGGCTGCCAGACCTGGTTCGATGCCAGCGAACTGGCGGTGATGGGCCTGACCGAAATCCTGCGCCACCTGCCGCGCCTGTTGAAGCTGCGCGGCCAGTTCCGCACGCGCGCGCTGGACTGGCAGCCGGACGTGTTCATCGGCATCGATGCGCCGGACTTCAACCTGGGCGTGGAGCGCTGGCTGAAGGAACGCGGCATCACCACGGTGCATTACGTAAGCCCGTCAGTGTGGGCATGGCGCGAGAAGCGTGCGGAGAAGATCGGGGCCAGCGCGGACCTGGTGCTGTGCCTGTTCCCGATGGAGCCGCCGATCTACGCCCGCCACGGCATCGATGCGCGTTTCGTGGGGCATCCGATGGCCGACGATATTCCGCTGCAGAGTGATCGCGACGCGGCGCGCATGGCCCTGGGCCTGCCGCCCAACGCGAAGGTGCTGGCCGTGCTGCCAGGCAGCCGTTTGGGTGAGATCGGCAAACTGGGCGAGGCGTTCTTCGAGGCGGCCTGGCAGGTGTCCGAGCGCATTCCGGGCCTGCATGTGGTGGTACCGGCGGCCAATCCTGCCTGCCGCCAGCTGCTCAGCGAGCAGCTGTCACGGTCGGCGTTGCCGGTGGCCTATTCGCACCTGCTCGATGGCGACGCGCGCAACGCGATGATCGCCGCCGACGTGGTGGTGCTGGCCTCGGGCACGGCCACGCTGGAGACCATGCTGGTCAAGCGCCCGATGGTGGTTGGCTACCGCGTGGCCGAGCTGACTTACCGCATCGTGAAGGCGCTGGGGCTGATCAAGGTGAATCGTTTCGCCCTGCCCAACATTCTGGCAGGCAAGGACCTGGCACCGGAGCTGATCCAGCACGACTGCACGCCGGACAAGCTGGCGGCGGCGATCCTGCAGTGGTTCGACCATCCACAGCGCGCGATCGACCTGCAGGACACCTACCGGCAGCTGCATCTGCAGCTGCGCCAGGATGCCTCGGCACGTGCGGCCGACGCGGTGGCCGAGCTGCTGGGCAAGCGCGTGGCAGGCGGGGCGGCGGCATGAGCCGGCGGCACGCGGCGGCCGCATCGATGGCCCTGTTTGATGGGGCGGCGCTGGCGACGGTGGCTCCCCGGTACGTGGCCGGCGTGGACGAAGCCGGTCGCGGCCCGCTGGCCGGGCCCGTGGCGGTGGCGGCGGTGGTGTTCTGTCCGGATCGCCCGCGTCTGAACGGGCTGGACGATTCCAAGCAGTTGACTGCCGCGCGACGCGATCAGTTGTTCGACAGAATCCTGGACCGCGCGCTGGCCTTCCACGTGGTGATGGTGGAGGTGGGCGAGATCGATGCGCTGAACATCTACCAGGCGACGATGCTGGGCATGCGGCGCGCGGTGGAAGGCGTGGCGCACGTGGCGCAGTTTGCGCGCATCGACGGCAATGTGGTGCCCAAGGGCCTGCCCTGCCCGGCACAGGCGCTGGTCGGCGGCGACGGGCTGGACCGGGCGATCATGGCGGCTTCGATCCTGGCCAAGGTGAGCCGCGATCGTTTCATGCTGTCGCTGCACGAGCAGCATCCCGAGTACGGTTTCGATCAGCACAAGGGCTACGGGACGCCGGCGCATCTGGCGGCGTTGCGTTCGCACGGTCCCTGTCCGCAGCACCGCCGCAGTTTCGCCCCGGTCCGCGCGTGTTTTGACGATGCGGTGGCGGTGGCGGGGTGATTGGGGTTTTTTTGGAGCTTTAAAGCTTTGAAGCTTTGAAGCAAGAGCCAAAGCGGTGTGCTGGCTGCTTGCGGTGCAGGGCGGTGCGGGTGGGTTGGCGGGACACGCCGTAAATCCGTACGTGGAGGCTCGGTGTTGCCATCCATGGCAACACACGGTCCCGCCAACCCACCCGGACCACCCTCCGACAGTTGGCGGGTGCCGCCGGGATTCAACAGCGGGGCTGCGCGGTTCCGGTGCGATGACAGCTGATCGGGGGGTTGGGTTGTAGGTGCCGAGCATGGCTCGGCACTACCCTTTCCCAAGCCCCGCCAACCGACCCGCCTCCCCCCTCCGACGGTTGGCTGATGCTCACCGGAATTTGAGAGCGGGGCTGCTCGGTTCCAGTGCAGTGACAGCTGATCGGGGTTTTGGGTTGTAGGTGCCGAGCATGGCTCGGCACTACCCTCTCCCCCCATTGCGGCGTGTGTGACCTTCCTGTATCCGACCCACCTCACGCCTAGGCCTCTGCTCCTGCTCCTGCTCCTGCTCCTGCTCCTGCTCCTGCTCATGCTCCGGCTTATCCCATGCACACCGGAAAACTGTCGGGGGGTGGCGGGGGTAGGGTCGCGGGACCGTGTGTTGCCATGGATGGCAACACCGAGCCCCCAGGGATGGGTTTACGGCGTGTCCCGCGACCCTGCCCCCGCCACCCCGGCCCTTCATCACCCGCACACCCGCATCGCCGTTGTAGTTGCCCTCGCTGTTGCTGTTGCTGTTGCCGTTGCCGTTGCCTTGGCACTTGCCGTTGAAGTCATCACCCACCCACCAGCACCCACTACCTGAACAAAGCAACCCACCCCTCCCCCTGTAACACCCCTGTCAAGCCTTGTCCGTCCACGCCCGCGCCGCTACCCTGACCGGGCATTACATTGGCCCGGCATGTCCACTTCCCGTTTCGTACATCTCCACGTCCACACCGAGTTTTCGCTGGCGGATTCGACCATCCGTGTCCCGGCGAAGCCGGAGCAGGCTGACCCGAAGAAAGCCAAGCAGGCCAACCTGCTCAGCCGCGCTGTCGAACTGAAACTGCCTGCCCTGGCAGTGACCGACCTGAACAACCTGTTCGCCCTGGTCAAGTTCTACAAGGCCGCCGAAACCGTCGGCATCAAGCCCATCGCCGGCGCCGACATCATGATCGCCGAAGAGGGCATGACCCCCTGGCGCATGACCCTGCTCTGCCGCGACCGCGAAGGCTACCTCAGCCTCTCCCGCCTGCTCACCCGCGCGTGGATGGAAGGCCACCGCCCCGAAGGCGGCGTCGCTGTCCATCCGGACTGGCTCAAGGCCGGCTGCCACAACCTGTTTGCGTTGGCCGGCCGCGACAGCCTCGCCGGCCGCCTGGCCAACGAAGGCCGCCACGACCTGGCCGAGCAGCAGCTCGCCGACTGGCAGCGCGTGTTCGGCGACGGCCTGCATCTCGAACTGACCCGCACCGGGCGTGACGGCGAAGAAGCCTTCAACCAGTTTGCCCTGCTGGCCGCCGGCCAGCGTGGCCTGCCGGTGATCGCCAGCAATGACGTCCGCTTCCTGCAGCCGGAAGATTTCAACGCCCACGAAGCGCGCGTCTGCATCTCCTCCGGCCGTGTCCTGGATGATCCCAAGCGCCCGCGCGACTACAGCGACCAGCAGTACCTCAAGTCGGCCGAGGACATGTGCGCGCTGTTTGCCGACATTCCCGACGCGATCGACAACACGATCGCGCTGGCCGAACGCTGCAACATCGAAATGCGCCTGGGCACCTACTTCCTGCCCAACTACCCGGTGCCCGAAAACGAAACGCTCGACAGCTGGATCTGCAGCGAATCGCGCAAAGGCCTGGACGCGCGCCTCGAAAAGAACCCGCTGGCCGAAGGCAAGACCCGCGCCGACTACGTCGAACGCCTCGAGTTTGAACTGGCCACCATCATCAAGATGGGCTTCCCCGGCTACTTCCTGATCGTGGCCGACTTCATCCAGTGGGGCAAAAACCAGGGCATCCCGATCGGCCCCGGCCGCGGTTCCGGTGCCGGTTCACTGGTGGCCTGGGCGCTGCAGATCACCGACCTGGACCCGATCCCGTACAACCTGCTGTTCGAGCGGTTCCTCAACCCCGAACGCGTGTCGATGCCCGACTTCGACATCGACTTCTGCATGGACCGCCGCGACGAAGTCATCGACTACGTCGCGCGCAAGTACGGCCGCGACCGCGTCAGCCAGATCATCACCTACGGCACCATGGCCGCCAAGGCCGTGGTGCGCGACTCCGGGCGCGTGCTCGGCTTCCCGTATGGCCTGGTCGACGGCGTCTCCAAGCTGATCCCCAACATCCTGGGCATCTCGCTCAAGGACGCCATGGGCGAAGGCAAGGATTCGGAAATGGCCTCGCCGGAGCTGATCCAGCGCTACCAGAACGAAGACGATGTCCGCGACCTGATCGACCTGGCCCGCCAGCTCGAAGACCTCACCCGCAATGCCGGCAAGCACGCCGGTGGCGTGGTGATCGCGCCCGAACCGCTGGCCGAGTTCTGCCCACTGTTCGCCGAACACGACGAAGGCGGCCGCGGCCGCAACCCGGTCACCCAGTTCGACAAGAACGACGTCGAAGAAATCGGCCTGGTCAAGTTCGACTTCCTCGGCCTGCGCACGCTGACGATCATCGACTGGGCGGTCAAGGCGATCAACAAGCGCCACGAGCGCGCGGGCATTCCGCCGGTGGACATCACCGCGCTACCGCTGGACGACGCGGCCACCTACAAGGACATCTTCGCCAACGGCAATACCGGCGCGGTGTTCCAGTTCGAATCCTCGGGCATGCGCCGCCTGCTGAAAGACGCGCGCCCCGACCGCTTCGAAGATCTCATCGCGCTGGTGTCGCTGTACCGCCCCGGCCCGATGGACCTGATTCCCTCCTTCAATGCGCGAAAGCACGGGCAGGAAGAAATCATCTATCCCGATCCGCGCACCGAAGCGATCCTGAAAGACACCTACGGCATCATGGTGTACCAGGAGCAGGTCATGCAGATGGCGCAGATCGTCGGCGGTTACTCGCTGGGCGGCGCGGACCTGCTGCGGCGCGCGATGGGCAAGAAGGTGCCGGCCGAAATGGCCAAGCACCGCGAGATCTTCCGCGAAGGTGCGGCCAAGGACGGGGTCAGCGAGGCCAAGGCCGACGCGATCTTCGACCTGATGGAGAAGTTCGCCGGCTACGGCTTCAACAAGTCGCACGCCGCCGCCTACGCGTTGGTGAGCTACCAGACCGCCTGGCTCAAGCGCCACTACCCGGCCGAGTTCATGGCCGCGACGCTGTCCTCGGACATGGACAACACCGACAAGGTGGTCGGCTTCCTGGCAGAGGTGCGCAACCTCGGCCTGACCGTGTTGCCGCCGCGGGTCAACGCGTCCGCCTACATGTTCGAAGCGTCCAGCGCCGACACCATCCAGTACGGCCTCGGCGCGATCAAGGGCGTCGGCCAGGGCGCATGCGAAGCGGTGGTGGAAGAGCGCCAGCGCGGTGGTCCGTATGAATCGCTGCTGGATTTCTGCATGCGCGCCGAATCGGGCAAGCTCAACCGGCGCACGCTCGAAGCGATGATCAACTGCGGCGCGATGGACGGCCTGGGCAAGAACCGCGCCTCGCTGATGCTGCAGTTGCCTGAAGTGCTCAAGGCCACCGACCAGATCACCCGCGAGAAGGCCTCCGGGCAGAATTCGCTGTTCGGCGCGCCCAGCCCGAAGAGCACCGCGATGCAGCTGGACCTGCCCGAAGCCAAGGAATGGGCACTGGGCCAGCTCCTCGATGGCGAGCGCGACACGCTCGGCTTCTACCTGAGCGGCCACCCGTTCGATCCCTACGCCGAGGACGTCAAGGAACTGGTCGGCACCGACCTGGGCATGCTCGAACGCCTGATCCCGCCGGCGCGCCCGAGCAAGGACGGGGAGAAGCGCGCGTGGCGCCAGGAAACCCCGGTGATCCTGGCCGGCCAGGTGGTCGGCGTGCGCCGCAAGGGCGAAAGCCAGGTCTTCATGCAGCTGGAAGACAGCAAGGGCCGCGTGGAGTGCAGTGCCTTCACCGACGGCCTGGCCGAATTCGGCCACCTGATGACCAAGGACCGCATCCTGATCGTCAAGGGTGGCCTGCGCGAAGACGAATTCAACGGCGGCTACGCGTTGCGCCTGCGCCAGTGCTGGGATTACGACGAGGTGTGCGCCAACTACGCCACGCGTCTGTCGCTGCGCCTTGACCTGCGCCAGGGCGACCCGGCGTGGTCGCGCATCAACGCGCTGCTGGATCGTCACCGCCCCGGCCGCACACCGCTGCGCCTGGATCTGCTGCTCGGTTCCGAACAGGGACCGGTGGCCGGCATGCTCGACGTGGCCGGCGATACCGCCGTGCGCGTGGACAGCCACCTGGTCGACGCCCTGCGCGCCGATCCCGCCGTGCGCACCCTGAAGGTGCGCTACAGCCCGCCGTGGGCCAACTGACCCGCGCCCTCCGCACTACAGGTACTTTGTTTTGATCAAGCGTTTGACCGTGCTGCTGCTCGCAGCCGTTGCCGTCACCGGCTGTTCCAGCCCGTCCCAGACCTTCGAGATCGACAACCCGGGCGATACACCGTTGACCCTGCGCATCGACGGCAACGAACTGCCGATCGCCGCGCACGCCTCGCGCCCGGTCAAGCTCAAGCCCGGCGAACACCGCCTGCAGACCCCGGCGCTGGGCGATGTGCGGTTCATCGTGTACGCGCGTGGCAAGGGCGGTCTGATCAACCCGACCCTGGGCGAGTACGTGATCGCCAGCGAGATCTACGTCACCGACGAAGACAAGCTCAAGCACTTCGGCGCCCCCGGCAACCACATCGAACTGGGCGGGGTCGGCTTCGACGGTCCGTACAGCACGACCCATGCGCTGTTCATCGACCAGGCCTGGACGTTTGGCGTGCGCGAGCCGTTCCCGGACGAACAGACCGTGGCCCATGTGGACGAGAGCGGCGGCCGGATCAGCACCAAGATCTTCACCGCCGCCGACTTCATCGCCTACGCCGAAGCCACCGCCGGCCAGCCCGGTGCCTACCGACGCCAGCAGCCGGCCGGCTACCAGCCCCCGCACTACACGCTGGAGGCCGCCCCGACCACGCTGCCGCCGCTGGACCCGGTCTTCGACGCCCATGCCGGCCCCCTGCGTGAGCTGTACGCGCGCTACCTCCGGGCCACCACGGCCGACGCCCAGCTGCAGCTGCAGCAGGAGGCGCTGCAGGCGCAGATCGCCTTCACCGTCGCCACCGCCGCGCTGGGCTCGGGCCTGCCGGTCGACGCCAACAAGGCCTACAACACCTTCGTCGACACCCGCAGCACCCTGATGGGCAGTGCCGCGCTGGTGGTGCCCTGAGCTGACTGGCGCGCCCCGTCCCGCTGCGCTACCGTCGGTTTCCAGACGAGGGCGTACGGGGCTTTTCGGCGCATTCGGCTACACTTTCCCTCTTTTCTTCACGACGGTTTCCGATGAATCCGAACTACCTCGACTTCGAGCAACCCATCGCTGATCTGGAGGCGAAGATCCAGGAACTGCGCAGTGCCAGCGCAGGCCCTGCGGTCAATGTCGAGGCCGAGGTGCATGCCCTGCGGGACAAGCTGCGCGTGCGCACCGCGCAGATCTTCCGCAACCTGTCCTCGTGGCAGATCCTGCAGCTGGCCCGCCACCCCTCGCGCCCGTACACCGCCGACTACATCCGCATCTTCTGCGATGAGTTCCAGGAGTTGGCCGGCGACCGCGCCTTCGCCGACGACAAGGCCATCATGGGCGGCCTGGCCCGCATCGGTGGCCGGTCGGTGATGCTGATCGGGCACCAGAAGGGCCGCGACACCAAGGAAAAGATCAAGCGCAACTTCGGCATGCCCAAGCCGGAGGGCTACCGCAAGGCGCTGCGCCTGATGAAGATGGCCGAACGCTTCGGCCTGCCGGTGCTGACCCTGATCGACACTGCCGGCGCCTGGCCGGGCATCGACGCCGAATCGCGCGGCCAGTCCGAAGCGATCGCGCGCAACCTGCTGGAAATGGCCGAGCTGAAGGTGCCGGTGATCTGCACCGTGATCGGCGAAGGCGGCTCCGGTGGCGCCCTGGCGCTGGGCGTGGGCGACCGCACCGTGATGCTGGAATACAGCGTGTATTCCACCATCACCCCCGAAGGCTGCGCCTCGATCCTGTGGAAGGACGCCGGCAAGGCCAAGGACGCCGCCGAGCAGCTGGGCATGACCGCCCCGCGCCTGAAGGGCCTGGGCCTGATCGACAAGGTCGTGCGCGAGCCGACCGGCGGCGCCCACCGCAACCCGAACCAGATGGGCAAGCGCCTGAAGGCCGTGCTGCTCAACGAACTGGACGAACTGCAGAAGCTGTCGGTGGACGAACTGCTGGCCAGGCGTTACACGCGCCTGCGCAGCTACGGCACCTACGAGACGGTCTGAGCCGCGGCTCGATCGGCAAAAGGTAGAGCCGACCGTTGGTCGGCTGCCGTTGCGGCTGCCGCTGCAACCACCTCCCCGGTAGTGCCGGCCGCTGGCCGGCTCCCGATACCGCTGGACACGTTGGGGAGAGCCGGCCAGCGGCCGGCCCTACACGAACGCGGCCGCTACCGCCCCGGCCGCCCCCTCAGAACGGCTTTGCCAACACCAGCCACACCACGCCGATGCACAGCACCAGCGGCCGTTACCCTCCCGGTAGTGCCGGCCGCTGGCCGGCTCCCGATACCGCTGGACACCTTGGGGAGAGCCGGCCAGCCGCCGGCCCTACACGAGCGCGGCCGCTACCGCCCCGGCCGCCCCCTCAGAACGGCTTGGCCAGCACCAGCCACACCACGCCGATGAACAGCACCAGCGGCAGCTCGTTGAACCAGCGCAGCGCACGCGAGGACGGCAACCGCCTGCCGCGCAGGCTGCCCTTCAACAGGCGCCCGGTCCAGGTGTAATACACCAGCAGCAGCACCACCAGCCCGAGCTTGGCGTGCAGCCAGCCGGCCGCACCGGGTGCGACCATCGTCGGGAAATCGGGAATCACCTTGTAGCCCAGCCACAGCAGCAGCCCCAGGATCAGCGCCAGGCCGAACATCATGTGGCCGAACTTGTACAGGCGCAGGCCCATCAGCTGCAGGCGCTCGGTCACCGGCAGCTGGCCGGCGGTCTCGCTGAGGTTGACCAGGATCCGCGGCAGGTAGAACACCGCCGCCATCCACGCCACCACGAACAGCAGATGGAAGGTTTTTACCCAGTAGTAGGACTGCATGCGCTTGCTCCGGCGGCTGGCGTAAGGTGGCCGCCATTCTCGCATGCCCCGGTGGAGCCACCGCATGGGTGTCCGCCGCGACCCATCGCCGCACCAGCGCCACGCATCCCGCAGCGCCAGGCCGTACGATAGGCGCCGTTTTCACGACTGCCCCCAAGCCCATGGACAAGACCTACGACGCCGCTTATTTCCAGCGCTGGTACCAGGCCGACCAGACCGGCGGCGCCGCGCGCCTGGCACGCAAGGTCGCTCTCGCGGTAGCCAGCGCCGAGTACTACCTGGAACGCCCGATCCGCAGCGTGCTCGATATCGGCTGTGGCGAAGGCGCATGGCGCGCGCCGCTGCTCAAGCTGCGGCCGCGCGTGCAGTACCTGGGCTTCGACAGCAGCGAGTACGCGGTGCAGCGCTTCGGTCGCAGCCGCAACCTGCACCTGGCCAAGGTCGGCGATTTTGCCTGGCTGCGGCCGTGCGCCCCGGTGGATCTGCTGGTCTGCTCGGATGTGATGCACTACGTGCCCAGCCGCGAGCTGCGCCCTGCCCTGGACGGCTTCGCCGAGCTCACCGGCGGCGTGGCGTTCCTGGAAGCATTCAGCGCCGAAGATGCCTTCGACGGCGACCACGAGGGCTTCCAGCCCCGCCCGTCGCGCTGGTACCGGAGCCATCTCACGAAGACCGGCTTCACCGCGCTGGGCTCGCACTGCTGGCTGTCGCCCGCCCTTGCCGGCCATGCGGCGGCCCTGGAACGCGCAAACCGCTGAATCTCCACAACTAATGAGACAGACCCCGTATTAAGGCGCCGATCCCGCCTGTGCGTTATGCTGCGCGGCAACATAAGACCATACATATTCGGACGCCATGCTCTATCAGCTGCATGAGTTGACCCGCAACATGCTCGCCCCGTGGGTGCACCAGGCCCAGGCCAACGTCAAGTTCTTCGCCAACCAGGGACACTGGTGGTCGCAGATGCCTGGCGCTGATCGCCTGTCCGCGGTGAATGAGCTGTTCCATCGCATCGGCAAGGATTACGAGAAGCCCGAGTGGGGCATCAACGAAATCGAGGTCGATGGCGAGCGCGTGCCGATCGTGGTGCACGAGGAAGTGAGCAAGCCGTTCTGCAAGCTGCTGCGCTTCAAGCGCCACAGCAACGAAGCCGAACAGCTGCACACCATGCTCAACCAGCCCTTCGTGCTGGTGGTGGCGCCGTTGTCGGGCCACCACGCCACGCTGCTGCGCGACACCGTGCGCACGCTGCTGCGCGACCACCGCGTGTATGTCACCGACTGGGTCGATGCGCGCATGGTGCCGGGCAGCGAGGGCGAGTTCGGCCTGGACGATTACATCGCCTACGTGCAGGAGTTCATCCGCCATCTCGGCGCGGAAAAACTGCACGTGGTGAGCGTGTGCCAGCCCACCGTACCGGTGCTGGCGGCAGTGTCGCTGATGGCCAGTCGTGGCGAGCCAACCCCGCGCACGCTGGTGATGATGGGCGGCCCGATCGATGCGCGCTGCAGCCCGACGGCGGTCAACAACCTGGCCACGCAGAACCCGTTGTCGTGGTTCGAGAACAACGTCATCCACACCGTGCCGGGCACCTACCCCGGCGCCGGTCGCAGGGTGTATCCGGGCTTCCTGCAGCACGCGGGATTCCTGTCGATGAACCCGAGCCGGCACTTCAGTTCGCACTGGGATTTCTATGCCGACCTTGTCAAGGGCGACATGGAAGATGCCGATGTGCACCGTCGTTTCTACGATGAGTACAACGCCGTGCTGGACATGCCGGCCAAGTACTACCTGGACACGATTGAAGTGGTGTTCCAGCAGTTCCTGCTGCCGCGCGGGGAGTGGTTCGTCAACGGCGAACGCGTGGATCCTTCGGCGATCACCGGCACCGCGCTGCTGAGCATCGAAGGCGAGCTGGACGATATCGCCGGGCTGGGCCAGACCGAAGCGGCGCAGGCCTTGTGCAGCGGTATTCCGGCCGAGCATCGCGAGCATTTCATCGTCGAGGGCGCCGGCCATTACGGCATCTTCAGCGGGCGTCGCTGGCGCGAAACCGTGTACCCGAAGGTGCGGGACTTCTTCGCTGCGCATGCGCAGCCGGCCAATGCCAAGCCGAAGAAAGCGGCCAAGATCGCCAGCAACGTGACCCCGCTGCGACGTAAAGCAGGCTGAAGCCAACGCAATTACGGTAGTGCCGGCCGCTGGCCGGCTGCTCTTGCCATCCGGGTAGTGCCGGCCGCTGGCCGGCTGCTCTTTCATCCTGCATCGCGAGGAGCCGGCCAGCGGCCGGCACTACCCTGGATCTGCATCGCCAGGAGCCGGCCAGCGGCCGGCACTACCCTGGATCTGCATCGCCAGGAGCCGGCCAGCGGCCGGCACTACCCTGGATCTGCGTCGCGTCAAGGACGCCTTACAGCCGCACCAGCAGGTGCTTGGCCATCATCCCGTGCAGGTGCCCGATGCCACGCGCCAGGTGCAGGGTGGCAAACAGCAGCAGCACGCCGACCACCGCCAGCAGCGGGGTCACCCAGAGCGGCAGCATCTGGCTGCCGTCGATATGGATCCCCACGTAATCCGGGGAGATCAACGCTGCCACCGGCGCCCAGATGAAGGCCAGCGACACCGACAACAGCGTGGTGGCAAGGGTGAAGTAGACGATGCCCAGCGGCAGCATCAGCATGAAGTACAACAGCGTCAGCCAGGTGCGGCCGTCGGTGAACATGTCGCCGATCCGCTGTAGCCAGGTGCGGCTGCGGTCGGAATAGGTCGGCCGGCGCGGCATGCGCTCGCCGAGCAGGGCTTCCACCAGACGCCCTTCCAGCAGCGACAGGCCGCGCACCGAACCGAAGAACAGCACCGCGATCGGGATACCGATGATCAGCACCATCAGCCCCAGCGACAACGACAGGCCGGTCACCACCCAAGTGAAGAAGAACGTGCCGGTGGCCAGCGACAGCAGCATGTAGAACAGCGCGCCGTAGGTGCGTGCCTCCAGGGCGACACCGAAGAAGCGCGCCAGCACGCCGCGCGGCTTGACCGGCGCCGGTGCCGTCGGCGCTACGCCGCTACCAACGCTGGCCCCCCCCGCACCGCCCACCGTCGCCCGGCGCAACGGCGCCGCACCGGCGCTGGGCGTGCGCAGCGCACGGGTAACGGTGATTTCGGTTTCGCGGTAGATCTCGGCGACCTCTTCCGGCGCGCCGTAGCTGCCGGCGACATCGGCGATCACCTCGGCCTCGCTGCGGCCGGGCTGCGCGGCCAGCTCCGAGCGCAGGTATTCCTCGGCGTCGTAGAGGGCGTCCTGCACCATCGCCGGGTCGGCATCGTGCAGGGCCGCGCGCAACTGCGCCAGGTACTGCGGAATGGTGGCGGGCAGCTGGCTGCCCGTCGTGGTCTGGTCGTTCATTGCAGTACCCCCTCCAACACGGAATCGACGGAATCTCGGGTGGCGCGCCAGGCCTGGGTCCATAGCTCCAGTACCTGGCGACCGCGTTCGTTGATGCGGTAGTAGCGTCGCGGCGGTCCGGCCATCGACGGTTCGACATGGCTTTCCAGCAACCCGGCCCCTTCCAGGTTGCGCAGCACCGGGTACAGCGCGCTCTGCTTGCCGCTCAGCACGCCCTCCCCGACCCGCTCCAGCTCCTTGGCTATCAGGTAGCCGTACAGCGGCTCGCCGGCCTTGGCCAGCACCGCCAGCAGGGCCAGCGAGACGGTGCCGGCGCTGAGCTCTTTCTGGAACTTCTTGAGGTGGGCCTCGTGGTCGCTCATGGGCTTCTCCAGCTAGCGTGGAGTCAACACTAGTGTGAAGTCAGCTATAGCGAATGTGTCGTTAGTCACCGTGCCGGTTGGCAGCCCCGACCGCTGGCGGATCCGTCGGGGCTTCGCGCACAATCCGGGGACACTTCCTGAACGGGTTTGCCATGTCGCCACGTCGTCCTGCCCTGCTCGCCCTCGCCCTGGCCTGCGCGCTGCCCTTGGCCGCCAGCGCAGCCACGCCTTACCGCAGCCCGCAGCAGATCCTGGACGCCTCGCCGGCCAGCGACTGGCGCACGCCGGATCCGGCCAACCTGCTGTACATGAATCTGGACAAAGGCCAGGTCATCATCGAACTGGCCCCGGCGTTCGCGCCGCAGCATGTGGCCAATATCCAGACGCTGGCGCACGAGCACTTCTGGGACGGCGAAACCGTGTACCGCGTGCAGGACAATTTCGTGGTGCAGTTCGGCGATATCGATGCCGACGACGCGGCCAAGGCCAAGCCATTGCGCACGGCCAAGCGCAAACTACCGGCCGAGTTCCAGCGCGACAGCGCCGGGCTGAAGGTCAGCCTACTGCCCGATCGCGATGGCTGGGCCGACCAGACCGGGTTTGTGGACGGTTTCGCGGTGGGCCAGGACCGCAAGGATGGCAAGACCTGGCTGGCGCACTGTTACGGCACGCTGGGCGCGGGCCGCAGCAACGAGGAAGACAGCAGCATTGGCGCGGAGCTGTATGTGGTGACGGGGCAGTCGCCACGGCAGCTGGATCGCAACATCACGGTGGTCGGTCGGGTGCTGCAGGGAATGGAACTGTTGAGCGCGTTGCCGCGCGGGCCGGCGCCGATGGGCTTCTATGCCGATGCGGCGCAGCGCACACCGATCGCCTCGATCCAGCGGGCAACCGATGTGCCGGAGGCGCAGCGGCCGAAGCTGGAGGTGCTGCGTACCGAGTCGAAGACGTTCGCCGAGGTGGTGGAGGCGCGGCGCAACCGGGTGGATGATTTCTACAAGCGGCCGGCAGGGCATATCGATCTTTGCAATATTGCGGTGCCGGTGCGGTAAAGCGAGGTTTGGCCGCGCACTGTGGCGTGTTGATTGTCCGCGCTTGAGGCAGGCGGTTGGCGGAGAGCAGAGCAAGAGCAAGAGCAAGAGCAGCCGAGCGTGGCTCGGCTCTACCGTGCTGCGGGCTTTTGGTAGAGCCACCCATGGGTGGCTGCACGCGGACCAACCGGGCTTAGCGCTTCTGCGACGCCGCGACGCTGCCGAGGATCAAGGCGCCGGCCACGACCATCGCCCCGGTCACCGGTTCGCCCAGGAACAACCAGGCGAACAACGCGCCGAACATCGGAACGAGGTAGGTGACGGTGGAGGCGCGCGCCGGGCCGATGCGGGCGATGAGGCGGTAGAACATCAGGAAGGCCAGGCCGGTGCAGACCACGCCCAGGGCAATCGCGCAGGTCCAGGACAGGGCCGGGATCGGGGCGGTCGGCCAGTGGGTGAGGGCCATCGGCAGCAGGGCGATGGCCGCGCAGCCCAGGGTGGCGCCCGCGGAGGCGGCCGGCGGCAGCCCGGTCATGTGGCGCTTGACCAGGTTCACGCCCAGGCCGTACAGCAAGGCAGCCAGCGCGCCGGCGATCACCGCCGCCCCGATGCTCAGTCCGGAGACTTTGGCCGTGGCCAGCACCACGACGCCGGCGAAGCCGACCAGCAGCGCAATGGCGCGGCGCATGCCGATCTTCTCGCCAAAGAACAGGAATGCGATCAGCGCCGCGAACAGCACGGTCATCGCGTTGCAGATCGCGCCGATCGCCGCCGGGGCACGTTGTGCGGCCCAGGCGAACAGCACGAACGGGATCGCCGAGTTGATCACCCCGATCGGCGCCAGCCACAGCCAGCGCCGGGCCGGGAATTGGGCGCGGGCCTGCCACAGGAACGGCAGCAGCACGAGCGCGCCCAGCAGCAGGCGCACTTCGACCAGCGCGTACGGGCCGAAGCTGGGGACCGCCACACGCATGAACAGGAACGAGCAGCCCCAGATCGCGCCGAGCACGGTCAACTCCAGCGGGGTGCGCCAGTCGCGCTCGACTGCGGCGCTGGCCATCGGGGCGCCGCTCATCGCAAGCCTCCAGTGAACAGGCAGATGCGTGGCTGGGCGGCGTGCGCGGACGGCAACATGGGGGTGGCTCCGGGGGACAGGGACACAGCATCCGCCTACCGGCAGAGGCCCACAAGCGCGTAGTATCCGGGCAAGCCACAAATCTAGTTTGGGTCTCGAGCATGATCCTGCGCCCCGCCCTGCTGCCTGCGCTGGGGGTGTTCGCGGTTGCCGCGCGCCACCAGAATTTCGCCCATGCCGCCGAAGAACTGCACCTCACCGCCAGTGCGGTGAGCCACCATGTGCGCAAGCTTGAAGACGTGCTCGGCACGGTGCTGTTCCAGCGCCACGCGCGCGGGGTGCGCCTGACCGCCGAAGGACGCCAGCTGGCCGATGCGGCCGCCGGAGCGCTGAGCGATCTGAACGCGGTCGCCGGCAACCTGCACCCGCAGGCAGACATCGTGCCGTTGCGGGTCACCACCATCCGCTCGCTGTCCTACTGCTGGCTGGTACCGCGGCTGGCGCGCTTCACCGCCCAGCATCCGCAGGTACGGATCGAACTGCAGACCAGCACCGAGCTGGTGCGCTTCGACGAGAACGGGCCGGAACTGGGCATCCGCTACGGGCTGGGGCAATGGCCGGGACTGCGCGCGCATCATCTGATGGACGACGAACTGCAGCCGGTGGCCTCGCCTGCGCTGGCCGGCGTGGCCGCGCTGCGCGAGCCGGTGCAGATCGCCGCGCTGCCGTTGATCAGCGACATGTCACCGCAGGGCTGGCGCGACTGGTTCCGTGCCGCCGGGGTGCGCGGGCTGGAACTGCCCTCGGTGCACTCCTTCAGCGACAGTACCGATGCAATGCGCGCGGCGGTGTACGGCATCGGGGCGGTGCTGGCGCGCAAGCACATCGCCCAGCCCTACCTGCAGCGCTACGAACTGGTGCGCCTGCCCGGGCCGGCGCTCAAGGCGCGCTATGCCTACTACGTGGTGCATGCCGAACACCGATCGCTCAGCCCGACCGCGCTGGCGTTCATGGACTGGCTCAAGCGCGAGGCGCTGGACGAACGCACGCCGATACCGGCGTTGCCGGACGAACTGCTGGGCCGACCCGCACCGTCCCCGCCACGCTAGCGCACGCCATCCTCACCCCGTCTTTTCCACGCGCTGGCTAGGCTGGAGCTCCTTTCCCCCAAGGCGCATTCCATGGCCCTGTTGCGACTCCGAATCACCGGCAGCGAAGACGATACGCGTGCCATCACCGACCTGCTGCAGAGCATCGAAGGTATCGAGCATGTCGAGGAAACCGACGACCTGATGCCGCACATGGACGACGACGACTCCAGCTCGGCCGGCCTGTCCGACGACATCGGCCCGGGCATCCACGAACTGGAAGTGGAAGTGGGCAATGCCCTCGGCGCCCAGCGCGTGCGCGACGCCGTGCAGGAACTGGCGCTGGAACTGGATGTGTTCGTCGAATACGAGCACGACGAAGGCTGAGCCGCCGCGGTGCCGGGCAACCCGGCACCGCCCGGTCGATCAGGCGTTGTTGGCGTTGCGGCGCTTGCGGCGGCGCCACAGCTTCAACCCGATCCAGCCGAACAGCCACAGCACAAGGGCTACCGGCAGCAGCGCGGACACCGCGCGGATCAGGAAGGCCACGCTGGAAGTGAGGATCGCGCCAGACTCGCGCACGGCCTCGCCAATTTCACTGCGGCTGCGCTGCCCGGCCGGGGTGTGGAACTGCACCGTCACCAGTTGGGTGTCGATCCGCCGACGCTGCTGCGCGGCATCCTTGTTGGCCTGCTCGACGCCCGCCTCGATCTCCGACAGGCGCTGGGTGATCACCAGCAGGTCGGCCATCTTGACGTCCTTGCCGTCCTCATAGGCCAGCAGGCGTTCGTGTTCCTTCTCCAGCCGTGCCTTGGTCAGCGCGGTGTCGGCCACCTGCTGGGCCAAGTCTTCGGCATGGGTGTTGCGCGAGGACACTTCCCCGCCCTGCCCGGCCAGCCCGATGATCGGCTCGACGCCCTTGGGCGCGATCCGCACCCGGATCGAACCGGTCGGGTACTCGCCGCCCTGCTGACCGACCTGCAACACGGCGCAGTCGCCAAAGCGCGCGGACTGGCAGGCATCGGCGATCTGCTTCACGCGCGGACCGATCTGCGCCGCCTCCAGCTGGATCTCGATGTCGTGCTCGTACGCCAGCGCGGCCCCTTCCGGCGAGGCCACCGCGCCCGCCGCACCGGCCCCGGCATCGGCGGCAGCGTGATTCTGGCTGCAGCCGGCCAGGGCCAGCGCCAGCGTCCCTGCCAGGGCGCCCGTCAGGCGCCACGTCGTCCTTTTCACTGTTTACCCGCTCCGTCGTATCGATTGATCTTGAGCCCGTCCAGGTCCACCCCGGGCAGGCAACGTACATTCACCGCGACCATCTTCTGTCCGCTGCGCGGGTCCACGCCCTCACTGAACGGGGCGATCCCGCAGGTGCGGCAATGGTGGTGTTCCAGGTGGTGCTGGTTGAACTGGTAGGTCGCCACGTCAGCCGCATCGGTGCCCAGCCGCAGGGCCTCGCGCGGGCCGAACCACAGCAGGCCACCACGGCGGCGGCACAGCGAACAGTTGCAGTCCAGCACCTCGGTGATCGGGGCGTCGGCATCCACCACGAACGCGATCTGCCCGCAATGACAGCTCCCTTCGTACTGCATGGCGCACCCTCCCGATGAAAGGGCCATGGTAATCCAATGGCACGGGCACGGCCGCGCCGCTGGGCCTATGCTCGGGGATTGACCACAGCACAGGATCGCCGATGCGCCAGCATCTTCTCGCCCTCGCCCTGATCGCCGCCCTCGGCGGCTGCCAGCAGGTCGACGCCCCGCCCGCCGCCACCGGCACGCAGGCCCCGGCCACCGCCGGCGACGCCGCGGTCGATGCCGCGTTCGCCGACCTGTCCAAGCGCGCCCTGGACACCTGGATGCAGCTGTCCCCGATCAGCGCCACCCAGATCGGCGACCACCGCTACGACAGCGAGATCGACGACCTCAGCGCGGCCGGCCAGCAGAAGGTGCTGACCGCCTACAAAGGCCTGGTCGGCGACCTGGACCGGATCGATGTGAGCAAGCTCTCGCGCGAGAACCAGGTGGATGCGGCGATCCTGCGCAACCAGCTGCAGTCGGAGATCTGGAGCGCCGAGGTGCTGCAGTCGTCCAAGTGGGACCCGCAGATCTACAACGGCATGGCCGGCAGCGCGCTGTACGGGCTGATGGCGCGTGAGTTCGCCCCGCTGCCCGACCGCCTGAAGTCGGCCACCGCGCGCATGGAGAAGCTGCCGCAGATCTTCGCCCAGGCCCGCGAAAACCTGGACCCGGCCCGCGTGCCGAAGATTCATGCCGAGACGGTGGCCAAGCAGAACCGCGGCATCCTCAGCATCGTCGATACGTTCATCACCCCGCACATCGGCGAGCTGCCGGCCGAAGACGGCAAGCGTCTGCAGGCCGCCATCGATGGCCTGAAGAAGGCCGTCGAAGAACAGCAGACCTGGCTGGACAAGACCCTGGTGCCCAACGCCAAGGGCGACTTCCGCATCGGCGCGGAGCTGTACGACCAGAAGCTGAAGTTCGCGCTGAGCTCGTCGCTGTCGCGTGCGGAGATCGGCGAACGCGCGCGTGCCGAACTCAAGCGCGTGCGCCAGGACATGTACGGCATCGCGCAGACGGTGCTGAAGGACAAGCCGGGCGGGCCGGTACTGCCGGCCAACCCGAGCGACGACCAGCAGCAGGCGGCGATCGAGGCGGCGCTGGAGCTGGCCTACGCCGACAAGCCGGCGCGCGACAAGGTGGTGGACGATGCGAAGGCGGCGCTGGCGCAGTCGACCGAGTTCGTGCGCAAGCATGACCTGATGACGCTGCCCGATTCGCCGGTGGACATCATCCTGATGCCCGAGTTCCAGCGTGGCGTGGCGGTAGCCTATTGCGATTCGCCCGGTCCGCTGGACAAGAACCTGAAGACGTTCTACGCCGTGTCGCCGATTCCGGATGATTGGAGCGACAAGCAGGTCGATTCGTTCCTGCGCGAATACAACAGCCGGATGATCCACCTGCTGAGCATCCACGAGGGCACGCCGGGGCATTATCTGGAAGGCTGGCATTCGGGCAAGTTCCCCTCGACGCTGCGCGCGGTGCTGCGTTCGGGGCTGTTCGCCGAGGGCTGGGCGGTCTACACCGAGCGGATGATGCAGGAGCAGGGTTACCTGGACAACGATCCGCTGTTCCATCTGGTGCAGTTGAAGTTCTACCTGCGCACCATTTCCAACGCGATCCTGGACCAGGGCGTGCACGTGGACAACTGGTCGCGTGAGCAGGCGATGCATCTGATGACGCACGATGCGTTCCAGCAGGAAAGCGAGGCGTCGGGCAAGTGGGTGCGTGCGCAGTTGACGTCGGCGCAGTTGCCGACCTACTTCGTGGGTGCGCAGGAGCACTTCGATACGCGCAAGGCGATGCAGGACAAGCTGGGCGCGAAGTTCAACCTGAAGGCCTACCACGACCAGATGCTGTCCTACGGCGCACCGCCGGTGCGTTTCGCGCGCCAGCTGATGCTGGACCAGCCGATCGAGTAAGCACTGCCTCGTTCCTCGTCAGACAGGCAAACGGCCCGGGGTGACCCGGGCCGTTTTTTTTGGTCCTTCTCTCATCTGATTGGGGGTGTTTTGTTGCAAGACCCGCCGCCAAATGAGTAGGACGCGACGCGGGTGGCCGGGTGCGCAGGCGCCGTTTGGATCTGGTCCTGTCTTTGATCGGGGCTGTCGCGCGCGTTAGGGCCCCGTAGCAGCCGGTAGGCCCCTGGTGCAAATGTCCCCCCGGCCGCTACGGGGCTCGGCTCGCGTTACAAGCCAGGAGCGAGGCTTCCCTGACTTTCGGCGGTGGGTCGGGCGCTGGGCGCCCATGCCCTTGGAGGCGAAATAAAGGGGGAGGTGTCGGCCACAGGCCGACGCCGGAGGACATTCGCCGGAAAGGGCATGGGCGCCCAGCGCCTGGCCCACCGCCCCCCGGCCCTACGCGTCGGCCGCCACGAATCCACCGGTCTGCCGCGCCCACAAGCGCGCATACAGACCACCGGCGGCCACCAGTTCGGCGTGTGTACCGGTCTCCACGATCCGACCCTGGTCCATTACCACCAACCGGTCCATGCGCGCGATGGTCGACAAGCGGTGCGCGATCGCGATCACCGTCTTGCCGGCCATCAATTCGTCCAGGTTGTCCTGGATGGCCGCTTCCACTTCCGAATCCAGCGCCGAGGTCGCTTCGTCCAGCACCAGGATCGGCGCGTCCTTCAGCAGCACCCGGGCGATGGCGATACGCTGGCGCTGGCCACCGGACAGCTTGACCCCGCGCTCGCCCACGTGCGCGTCGTAGCCGGTACGTCCTTCGCCGTCGCGCAGCGTCTCGATGAACGCCTCCGCGCGCGCCTTGGCCACCGCACTGCGCAACTGCGCCTCGGTCGCATCCGGCCGGCCATACAGCAGGTTGTCGCGGATCGAGCGGTGCAGCAGCGACGTGTCCTGGGTAACCACCCCGATCTGCCGACGCAGGCTCTCCTGGGTCACGGCGGCGATGTCCTGGCCATCGATGCGGATATGCCCGCTTTCCAGGTCGTACAGACGCAGCAGCACATTGACCAAGGTCGACTTGCCCGCGCCCGACGGACCGACCAGGCCGATCTTCTCGCCCGGCTTCACGTCCAGGTTGAGCCCGGCCATCACCCCACCGGCCTTGCCGTAGTGGAAATGGATATCGTCGAAATGCACCCCGCCCCGTGCGACCTCCAGCGGCACCGCATCAGCACGGTCCTGCACGGTCAGCGGCTGGGAGATCGTGGTGATGCCATCCTGCACCGTGCCGATGTCCTCGAAGATGCCGTTGATGGTCCACATGATCCAGCCGGACATGTTGTGGATGCGGATCACCAGACCGGTGGCCAAGGTGATCGCGCCGACGCTGATGTGGCCGCCGTTCCACAGCCACAGTGCCAGCCCACAGGTGCCCACGATCAGGAAGCCGTTGACGATGGCGATGGTGACTTCCAGCCCGGTGGTGACCCGGGTCTGGCCACGATGCTTGACCGCCAGGTCCTGGATCGATTCAGCCACGTAGGCCTGCTCATGCCCGCCATGGGCGAACAGCTTCAGCGTGGGAATGTTGGTGTAGCCATCGACGATACGGCCCATCGCCTTTGAACGTGCTTCCGAGGCGATCCACGCCCGCTGTTTCGCGCGCGGTACGAAGTACCCCATGATCACCGCGTAGGCGGCCATCCACAGCCCCAGCGGAATCATCAGGCGCCAGTCGGCCTGCGCGAACAGGTACAGCGCGGTGCCGGTGTAGACGATGATGTACCAGAGCGAATCGACCATCTGCACCGCCGATTCACGCAGTGAGGTACCGGTCTGCATGACCCGGTTGGCCATGCTGCCGGCGAAGTCGTTCTGGAAGAAACTCAGGCTCTGCCGTACCACGTAGTTGTGCATCAGCCAGCGCGAGCGGTTGCTCAGCCCCGGCACGATGGCCTGGTTGACCAGCAGGCTGTGCAGCGACACCAGCACCGGCCGCGCGATCAGGGTGATGCCGGCCATCCACAACAGCGTGTTGGCATGGCGGGCGAAGAAGCCGCTGCCGGGCTGCTCGGCGACCATGTCCACGATGCGGCCAAGGAAATCGAACATCGCCACTTCCACCAGCGCCAGCAGCAGGCCGGCGATCAACGTGGCCAGCAGCACCGGCCACACCGGGCGCAGATAGTGGATGTAGAACGGCACCACCCGGCGCGGCGGCATGCGGCCGTCGAGGGGCGGAAACACCGGAATCAGCGACTCGAACCAGCGGAACATCGCAGTGCACCCAAAACATGACAGGCCGCGATTATCCCACCACGGCCTGTGTTTTTACTCGCGCCTCCATCACAGGCCGGTGGCGGTATTCAGCCCTTGGCGTCGGCCACGATCGGGACGAACAACAAGTCCTGGAAATCGAAGCTGAAATCGGTCAACGACGAGATCGCCTGCATGCGCATGTCGCGCACCTTGCCATCCGGATCCAGGCTGAAGTTGACGAACGCATCGGCGTTGAGCGAGCGGTCGTCCCAGCGCACGATGAAGGTGTCGTGCTGCCAGTGTTCCAGCGTGCCGACCAGCTGGGCGGTCTTGCCGAACCGCAGGCGCAGTTTGCCGCCGTCGCGTTCCACGAACACATCGCCATACCATGCATCGCGGTAACCGCCGGCGTAACGCGCCAACGGCAGCGACGGTTTGCTTTTGGCATCGCGCGCCGCCTGATGCGTTGCCCAGCTTTCATCGGCCTTGTCCTGCGCCTTGGCCACCGCCGCCGCATACGCCTCGACCCAGTCGGTGGGTGGCGCCTGCAGGTATGCATCGAGCACGTCCATGGTGATCGCATTGAACGCGGCGCCCACTTCCTGGTTGGTCAGCACCACGATGCCCAGCTTCTGCTCGGGCATCAGAGTCACCCGCGAGACCATGCCCGGCCAGCCGCCGGTGTGCCAGACCAGCTTCTGGCCACGGTAATCGCTCAGGCTCCAGCCTTCGCCATAACCGGCGAAGTTCGGTTTGGCCGCCGCCAGCTGCGGCACGCTCGGCTCGGCCACCACCTGCGGGGTGATCATCTGCCACATGCCCTGCTGGCTCTTGGCGCTGAACAGCGCCTGCCCGTTCTCCAGCGTGCCGTGGGCCAGCTGCACGTTCATCCAGCGCGCCATGTCGTGCACGCTGGAATAGATGCCGCCGGCGCCGGCGTTGTTGGACCAGGTCAGCGGGGCGACGGTACGCAACGTGCTGAAGTCGTACTTGGCGTGGCCGACCGCGGCGTTGTCGCCGGGCTTGAGGTGGTCGGCGTTGTAGCGGGTGCCGTCCATGCCCACCGGGGTGAAGATGTGCTGCTGCAGGAACGCGGCGTAGGACTGCCCGGAGACCTGCTCGATCACCTGCTGGGCCACCGCGTAGAGAATATTGTCGTAGGCGTAGCGGTCGCGGAAGCCGGCTTTGAGCGGCACCTTGGCCAGGCGCTGCACGACCTCCTGGTTGCTGTAGCCGGTGGTCGGCCAGAACAGCAGATCACCCGCTCCCAGACTCAGCCCGCTGCGGTGCGAGAGCAGGTCGCGGATGCGCATCTCGCCAGTAACGTAGGGATCGGACATGCGGAAGCCCGGCAGATGGTCGATCACCCGGTCGTCCATCTTCAACTTGCCCTGCTCGGCCAACAGATTCAGCGAGGTGGCGGTGAAGGCCTTGGTGTTGGACGCGATCGCAAACAGCGTATCGGCCTGCACCGGTGCCGGCTTGCCGAGTTCGCGCACGCCGTAGCCGCGTTCGAACACGACCTGGCCATCCTTGACCACCGCTACGGCGATGCCGGGCACGTCGAACTGGCTGCGGACGCGCTCGACCGTGCTGTCCAGGCGCTGCAGCTGCGCCGGTACCGCCGCCGATGCCAAAGGTGCACATGCGAGCAGCACGATGCCTCCGATCCAGGATGTGTTCAAACAGTGTCTCCAGGTGCGTGTCGCGGGGACGTTGAGGCCTGCGCGGGCCCGCTCGCCGGTTTCGCACGATGGTAACGCGCGCGCGCTCAGGCTGGCCTGTGCCAGAAGGAGGACCGCTCCGGAGACCGACATGACCGCGCCTGCCGATACCGTATCCACCGTCATTCCGTGCCTGCGCTACCGCGACGCCCGGGCGGCGATCGCCTGGCTGCAGCACGCGTTCGGGTTCGAGCCGCAGGCGGTGTATGCCGAGGGCGATACCGTCCACCATGCACAGCTGGTCTACGGCCACGGCATGATCATGCTCGGCTCGGTCGACACCACCAGCGAGTGGGGTCGGCACAGCGTGCAGCCCGATGAGGTCGGCGGTCGCCAGACCCAGAGTGCCTGTGTGATCGTGGCCGATCCGGACGCGCATTACGCGCGGGCGGTGGCCGCCGGCGCACGGGTGGTGATCGAGATCGCCGACCAGCCCTACGGCGGGCGCGGCTACGCCTGTCGTGATCCCGAAGGGTTCCTGTGGTGGTTCGGCAGCTACGATCCGTGGCGCGCCCACGCAGGCACCGCATGACGGCCGCAGCAGGGCGTATCCGCACCGGCATTGGCGGCTGGGTGTTTCCGGCCTGGCGCGGTGGCATGTTCTACCCGGCCGGGCTGCCGCAGCGCGAAGAGCTGGCCCATGCCAGTGCCGCGCTGGGCTGCATCGAGATCAACAGCACCTTCTACCGGGCGCAGAAGCCGGCCATCTATGCGCAATGGCGCGAGCAGACGCCGCCGGGCTTCCGCTTCTCTGCGAAGGCACCGCGCACCATCACCCAGACCCATGACCTGACCAGGGTGGGGCCGCGGGTGGAGGCCTTCGTCGGTGGGATCGTCGCGTTGGAAGACCGGCTGGGCCCGCTGGTGTGGCAGTTCGGTGATACCCATCCTGCCGATGCGGAGGCGTTTGACGGCTTCCTGCAGCTGCTGCCGAAGCAGGCCGATGGGCGACGCCTTCAGCATGCGCTGGAGGTGCGCAATCCGGCGGCGTGGACGCCCGAGCTAGTGACGGTGGCGCGGGCGCACAACGTGGCCTTGGTGTTCAGCGGCTCCACCGAGCATCCGAGCTTTGCCGACCCGACCGCGGATTTCGTCTATGCGCGGCTGATGCATGCGCGCGCCAACCTGCGTGCGGGCTATCCGGAACGGGCGCTGGAGCAGTGGTGCCTGCGTGCGATGCGCTGGGCGCGCGGCGAGGACAATCCGGACCTGCCCCATGTGACCGCCGAGGCAGCGTCCAGCGGTCCGCGCGAGGTCTACATGCTGTTCATCGGTGCGGCCAAGCAGCGTAATCCTGGCGCGGCGATGGCGCTGCGCGACCAGCTGGCGCGCGTAGGAGCTACATAACGCCGATCGTGGGTCGGCCTATCGACCCACCATCGATAGCTACCGCCGGGTGGATACGGCGTTGCGCGCGCCCAAGCGCGCGTCGATCCGCCACAACAACGCCCCCAGCGCGACGAACGCCAGCCCCACCACCAGCGCATAGCGCGCCACCGTGGCGGCACCGAGCGCGGCCAGGTCCAGGAACGGATACGGGTACTGCCCGCTCCAGCGCCCGACCAGCAGCGCCCACCCCAGGTAGATCGCCGGGAACAGCAGCGCCCAGCCGAGCTGGCGCCAGCGCAGGCACCCATGCGGTCCGGTCAGCCAACCCAGCAGGTACAGCCCCGGGACGATGTAATGCAGCCCTGTATCGGCCCACCACTGTGCGCCCTGCGGATGCCACAGGCCGCGCAAGACCAGCACGTAGACCAATCCGGTGATGCCGATATACAGCGCCACCGCGGCACTGGCGGCGGGCGCGGCCATGCCGTCGCGGCGCCCCCGCAGCCGTGCCAGACAGACCGCGGCCACACCGATGTTGCTGAGGATGGTGAAGTAGCCGAGCAGGCGCAGCAGCGCCTGCCCGGTGCCGGCCGTGGCGCCGACGGACTGCAACAGCAGCGCGTACTGCAGCACCAGCGCTGCGATGGCGGTGAGCCCGGTGAGCCCGGCCAGGGCCCGGGCGCGCGGGGACGGTGAGGGAATCGGTGCGCTGTTCATCGGCGCAGGATGCCATGCCGGCCTAAACGCGACGTGCATGGATCGCGGTGGCGCCCGGCTTGTCGCACAATACCGCGATGCCCATGACCGATACCCGCAGAGCGCTTCTGCAAATCCATTTCTGCGTGCTGCTGTGGGGCGTCACCGCCATCCTCGGCAAGCTGATCACCCTGCCCGCGCTGCCGTTGGTGTGGTGGCGAATGCTGCTCGTGGTGGCGATGCTGGCGTTGCTGCCACGGGTGTGGCGCGGGCTGCGGCAGCTGTCGCCGACACTGTTTGCAGGCTACTGCGGCATCGGCGCGCTGGTCGCGCTGCACTGGCTGACCTTCTACGGCGCGGTGAAACTGGCCAATGCCTCGGTGGCGGCCACCTGCATCGCGCTGGCACCGGTGTTCACCTCGGTGATCGAGCCGTGGGTGGCCAGGCGCCCGTTCCAGCTGCGCGAGCTCGCCTTCGGCGTCGCGGTGCTGCCCGGCGTGGCGCTGGTGGTGGGCGGGGTTCCGCATGGCATGCGCCTGGGCGTACTGATTGGTGCCCTGTCGGCGCTGCTGGTGGCGGTGTTCGGCTCGCTCAACAAGCGCATGGTCAGTCACGCCGACCCGCTTACCGTGACCGCGCTGGAACTCGGCGCTGGCACGCTCACCCTGACCCTGCTGGCGCCGGCGCTGCCGTTCCTGCTGCCGGCGCTGGCCAGCCCGCTGTGGGTGATCCCGGACCTGCACGATGGCCTGCTGCTGCTGACCCTGGCCGGGCTGTGCACGCTGCTGCCATTCGCGCTGGCGCTGGTCGCGCTGCGCCACATCAGTGCCTACACCTCGCAGCTGGTGACCAACCTCGAACCGGTCTACGCGATCGTGCTGGCGATGGTGTTGCTCAGCGAGCAGCGCGAACTGACCCCCCTGTTCTATGCCGGCGTGGCAATCATCGTCGGCGCGGTGTTCCTGCATCCCCTGTTGAACCGCCGCAAGCCGGTCCAGCATCCGGAGATCCTGGCTACCGCCGAGGCGCGCAACATCGCCGATTGACCGGCACAAGGCGCACCGGCCAGCAGTCCGGTACCAGCTGTGATGGCCGACCAACGGTCGCTACCGCATGCGAATGGCCCGGCCGACGATCGGCGCTTACCGCGATGGCCAGTACCAGGCCGGCGCATCCAGCAGGCCCTGTCCGACCACGCGGGTCTGGCTGAGTTCCTTGTGCAGGCGGATGCACGCACACGCCGGGTCTTCCTGCAGCGCCGCGATCAGGCGGCTGGCGTGCGACACCACCCACAACTGGCTGCGCGTTGACGCGGCAATGATCAACCGCGCCAGCGCCGGCAGCAGGTCCGGGTGCAGGCTGGTCTCCGGTTCGTTGAGCACCATCAGCGGCGGCGGGCGCGGGGTATGCAACGCCGCAATCAGCAGCAGATAGCGCAGCGTGCCGTCGGACAGTTCAGCCGCCGACAACGGCCGCAGCAGCCCGGGCTGCTGGAACTTCAGGTGCAGCCGGCCTTCGTGCGGTTCGATCAACACCTGCGCACCGGGAAACGCATCGTCGAGCGAGCGCGCCAAGGCCTGCGGATCGCCGATCTCCACGATGGTCTGCCAGGCCGCCGCCAGGTCATGGCCGTCGTGGCTGAGCACCGGCGTGCGCGTGGCCAGCGGCGCCTGCCGCGCCGGTGCGTGCGGATCGCTGCGGAAATGATCGTAGAAACGCCAGCCGCGGATCGATTCGCGCAGGGCCAGCACCTCGGGCATGCGCTGCGGATCGGCCAGTTGGGTGAACAGGCTTTCGAATACCGACAGGTGCTCGTCCACCACCTCCCACTGCCGGCCGTTCCTGCGCCGCACCAGCGCGCCGCGTCGCTCGACCAGCGCGTTGGCGCTGCGCAGGAATGGCCCGGCCC
Source organism: Stenotrophomonas sp. Ste86 (assembly GCF_024519465.1). GTDB lineage: Bacteria > Pseudomonadota > Gammaproteobacteria > Xanthomonadales > Xanthomonadaceae > Stenotrophomonas. The sequence goes on from NZ_JALJRW010000022.1 coordinate 42,119, forward strand.
AGACACTCTCGCATTTGATCTGCGGGTCCAGGTCGAACATCGACCTGCTGCCCACCGGTAGCCCCAGGTCGATCGCATATCCGAAATCGGCAGCCGCAAACCCGAGCCGCAGCGCGACCGATGGCGCGTGCGCCTGGCCCTGCACGGGGATCTCGCCCCGTACCATGCGCGGGTCGATGCGGCTGGGCCCAGCCCACAGCGCCGAGCCCAGCCCGCCCTCGCGCGCCAGCGCGGCGGCAACGCCGCCCTGCGCGGTCTCGGCCAGCAGGCGCAGCGCGCGGTAGAGGCTGGATTTGCCGCTGCCGTTGTCACCGGTGACCAGGTTGAGCCGTCCCATCGGCACGACCAGATCGTACAGGGAGCGGTAGTTGGCGATGGCCAGGGTCTGCAGCATGGCAAGGGCGGTGGCAGGCGGGACACCAGCATGCCAGCGCCGCGTCGCAGCGCCTGCGAATGCGCCCTCAGTCGGCGCGCAGCACCCGGTTGCGGCCCTGATGCTTGGCCTGGTAGAGCGCCGCGTCGGCGCGGGCCAGGGTCTGCTCCACCGTGTCGCCGTGGCGGTGGGCGGCCACGCCGATGCTGATCGTCAGCGGGATGCCCAGCGGCAGGTCGGCCACGGCCATGCGCAGGACATCGCACTGCAGCTCGGCGGTGGCCAGCGCGGTGTCGGGCATCAGCACCACGAACTCCTCGCCGCCAAAGCGCGCCGCCAGCCCCTGCCCGGCGAAGTGCGCGCGCAGCAGCCGGGCCAGTTCGGCCAGCACGTGGTCGCCGGTGGCGTGGCCGTAGAGATCGTTGACGCGCTTGAAATGGTCGATGTCCAGCAGGGCCACCGCGGTCTGCCGTGGCTGGCCGTCGGCATCGCAGACCGCCGCCGTCAGCGCGGCGCTCATCGCGCGGCGGTTGGGCAGTCCGGTCAGCGGGTCGGTGCGGCTCTGCTCGGCCAGGTCCGCATTCTGCTGTTCAAGCAGGTTGTTGTATTCGCCCAGGCGCTGTTCGTACCACGCGCGGTCGCGCATGTGCTGCTGGATCTCGTGCGCGTAGCGGCGCAGTTCCATCACCAGCGAGACCTGCCGGGACAGCGCGGCCAAGGCCTTGGCCTGCTCCGGGCGCAGCTGCCCAGGGCTGGCGTCGAACACGCACAACGTCCCCAGCGGCAATCCATCGAAGCTGAGCAACGGTGCACCGGCGTAGAAGCGCACGTGCGGGTCGTCCACCACCAGCGGGTTGTCGTGGAAGCGCGGATCCTGCAATGCATCCTCGACCACCATCACCTGGTCCGGTTGCAGGATGGCGTGGCCACAGAAGGAGATATCGCGACTGGCCTCGCTGGCGTCCACCGCCCGCCGCGCCTTGAACCACTGGCGGTCCCGGTCCACCAGCGTCACCGCCCCCATGGCGGTGCCACACAAGGCCGTGGCAATGGTCACCAGATCCTCGAACGACCGTTCACTGGGCGTATCCAAGATCTGGTAGCGCTGCAGCGCCAGCAGGCGCTGTTCTTCGTTCTCCGGCTTGGACGGCTTGATCATCGGGGCAGGCGTGGTGGTGTTCCCGCGCAGTCTAGCCCCGCTGCGGCGTCATCGCGTGACGCACGGCATCACCACTCCAGCTGCTTGGGCAGCAGGCCTTTGAGCTCGGCGTCGGTCAGATTGCGCCACTGGCCCGGCTTGAGCGCACCGAGCTTGATGTTGTCGATGCGCACGCGGCGCAGCTGGGTAACGCGGTAGTCGAAGGCGGCGGCCATCAGGCGGATCTGCCGGTTCAGGCCTTGCTGCAGGGTGATGCGGAAACCGAACTTGGCCAGCTTGCTGGTGCGGCACGGCAGCGTGGTTTCGTCGCGGATGCGCACGCCGCGCGCCATGCCGCGCAGGAATTCGTCGGTGATCGGCTTGTTCACCGCCACCATGTATTCCTTCTGGTGGCCGTTCTCGGCACGCAGGATCTGGTTGACGATGTTGCCGTTGCTGGTCAGCAGGATCAGGCCTTCGGAATCCTTGTCCAGGCGGCCCACCGGGAAGATGCGCTGCTCGTGGCCGACGAACTCGACGATGTTGCCCTTGACCGAGGTTTCGGTGGTGCAGGTGATGCCCACCGGCTTGTTCAGCGCGATGTAGACGTGTTTGCGGCCACCGGCCTTTTTCGCTTCGCGGGCGCGCAGCGGTTGGCCGTCGACCAGGACCACGTCGCCTTCGCCGACCACCGCACCGGTGCCGGCCGGATGGCCGTTGACGGTGACACGGCGCTCGCCGATCAGGCGGTCGGCTTCGCGACGGGAACAGAAGCCGGTATCGGCGATGTGCTTGTTGAGTCGAATAGTCATGGGCCCATTATCCGGCAAACCCGGCCCGCGCAGGGCGATGGCGACTCATGCCGTCATCGGAGCGGCGGCCGGGGTGGCCTGCTCGGCGTCATAGACCTGGTTGCGGCCGGCGCGCTTGGCGCAGTACATGGCATGGTCGGCGCGGCGCAGCAGCGAGGGCAGGTCGTCGCCGTCGCCGCGCATCGCCGCCAGGCCGATGCTGGCCGATACGTTCAGGCCCGGGATGGCCAGGATCGCGGTGACCGCGTGCACCTGCAGGCGCACGATTTCCAGCCGGGCCAGGGCGCTGGCGCGGCTGGCGCCGGGCAGCAGCACCAGGAACTCCTCCCCGCCCATGCGGATCACATCATCGCGGTTGCGGACCGAGTCGCGCAGGTTGCGCGCCACCGCCACCAGCACCTGGTCGCCCACCTCGTGGCCATACTGGTCGTTGATGTCCTTGAACAGGTCGATGTCCAGGAAGCCGATCGCCAGCGGCTGTTCGTCCTGGCGCGCGCGTTCCAGGTACTGCGCCAGCAGGCGCAGGCCGGCGCGGCGATTGGGCAGCCCGGTCAGCGGGTCGGTGTCGGCCAACTGGCGCATTTCATCGCGCTGCTGGCGCAGGCGGCCCAGGCGCAGGTTCAGCGCATAGGCGGACATCATCAGGAACCAGGTGGCGGCCAGCTGCAGCGTTTCGATCCGGTAGGCCACCAGCCACTGCGCATGCAGCGCATCGGCGATGATCATGATCCACCACGGTGCCAGCGCGCTCAGCCCGGCCAGGGCGTAGCGGTCGCGTCGCAGCAGCGCCCACACGCCCACCCCCAGGCACACCGCGCAGCCCAGCAGATACAGGTCTTCCAGCGCGGCCGCCCACCAGGTCAGCGCGGCCAGGCCCATCCACGGCACGCACAGACCCACCACCACCAGTGTCCACAGCACGGCCTGCTGGACGCCACGCGAGCGTGGCCACAGCCGGTCGCCCCCGTTGAGCCGCCACAGCACCGGCAGCAGCATCGCCTCGGTGAACGCGCTCAGCGCCACCAGCCACCACGAGGACCGGTCGCCCACCGGCAGCCACGGCTCGGGATAGCCGCTGAGGCCCCCCAGCACCGCCTGCCACAGCACGAACACCAGGCACACGCCCACGTAGATCAGGAAGGAACGGTCCTTGGCGGTGACATAGCCGATCAACGCCGACAGCGCCAGCGCGATCGCCACCGCGATACAGGCCGCGCGCACCAGCAGCCGTGCGGTGTCGTTCTGCTGCACCGGGCTGGGCGCGCCGAGCTGCACCGTGGGGATCCAGCGCGGTTTGAGCGGCGTGGCCCAGGACACCACGATAGGTTCGTGCTCACCCGCCTTGGGCACCACCACCATGCCCACCCCGGCGCGGAAGCGCGAATCGCGGGTGCGCGCGTCGTGCATGCTGCCGCAGATCTGGCGGTCGCCATGGCTGATCCGTACTTCGCCCGAGAACACGCCGAACACGTCCACCGCCTGCGGTTCGCCCGACCAGCCTTGCGGCGGAGCAGGGACCGCCAGCACCTGCTGGTGCCGCGCCAGGACGTCGGCCGAACAGGCGCGTTGCGGCGTGCGTTCGGCGGTGGCCGCCCCCAGCAGCAGCACGTCAGTGCCGGCCCGGGCCGGCGCGTTGGGAACTGCGCTGGCGGCAGCGAGCGCCGGCGGCACCAGCCAAGCCAGCAGCAGCGTTACTGCATGTTTGCCAACGAACCTGCCAAGCCAGTGCCCCACACGCCTGCCCGCCCATCGATGTTGCCGCCACGCACGCCGCGTGACGCCCCTGGCCGGGATTATCGCAAGTTCCCGGCCACTTCCCCCTCCCCGCCGTTCAGCCGGGCCGTCGGCCCAACGCTCAGGGCGCGCCGCTGCGGCGGTCGGCTGCCACGCCGCTCCGCGCCGGCCATAACGCGGGCTGGGTCATCCGCTCCAGCGCCATCGGCCGTTCGATCGCATAGCCCTGCAGCCCATCCACGCCGAGCACCTGCAGCTGCTCGGCAACCTCGTCCGATTCGACCCACTCGGCAATCACGGTCATGTGCAGCTCGCGGCCGATCTCGGTGATCGCGCGTACCGCCGCGCGGCTGACCGGATCGATATCCATGTCGCGCACGAACACGCCGTCGATCTTGAGCATGTCCGCCGGCAACTGACGCAGGTAGCTGAAGGAGGACAGGCCTGAGCCGAAGTCGTCCAATGCGACCCGGCAACCCCGCGCCTTGACCGCTTCGATGAAGTTGCGTGCCTGGGCCAGGTTGCTGATCGCCGCCGTCTCGGTGACCTCGAAGCACAGCTTGCGGGCGAGGCCGCGATTGCGCTCGAGCAGATCGCAGACAAAGGCCAGGAAGCTGGGTTCGGTGATCGACTGCGCCGACACGTTGACGTTGCACAGGCCCAGCCGCTGCACGTGTGCCGGGCACACCTGCAGGTGGCGGAACAACAGTCCCAGCACATGCCGGTCCAGCGCCATGCCCATGCCGTAGCGCTCGACGGCGGGCATGAAGTCGCCCGGCATCTGCAGCACCCCTTCGGGGCTGCGCATGCGCACCAGCACTTCGTAATGCAGGTACGCCGGATCGCCGACCCGCTCGATGCGCTGCGCGTAGAGCAGCATGCGGTTCTCGGCGATCGCACTGGAGACCCGCGCCAGGCGTTCGGCTTCCAGCCGCCGTTCCTCCAGCGCCGGGCGGCTTTCGTTGTAGCAGTGCACACGGTTGCGCCCGGCCTCCTTGGCCGCATAGCAGGCACTGTCGGCCGCGCTCATCAGCCAGTTCACGTCCACCGTCTCGTCGGTGACTTCCACCAGGCCGATGCTGCAGCTCAGCCGCGGCGACCCTTCGCCGTGCTGGAAGCTGGCCTGGCCGAGGTTGCGGACGATCCGCTGCAGCACCTGCTTGGCTTCCTCCTGGCCGGCATTGGCCAGGAACAGGGCGAATTCGTCCCCACCCATGCGCCCGACCCAGTCGCCCTCGCGCACCGCCCCGACCAGGTAGTCGGCGAAGCTGTGCAGCAGCTGGTCGCCGGCGGCGTGGCCAAGTCCGTCGTTGACCAGCTTGAAGTAGTCCAGGTCGAGATAGCACAGGCTGTGCACGCCGCCGTGGCTGCGCACGTCGATGAGCGCCTGTTCGAGCAGGCGTTCGATCTCGCGGCGGTTGATCAGCCCGGTCAGCGGATCGTGGCTGGCATGGTGTTCGACCTCACGCGCCAGCGCATGGTTCTGCGAGACGTCCTCGACGATGGCAAATACGGCCGGCTCGCGCCCGGGCGTGCGCACGACGGTGCCGCTCCAGCGCCCCCACATCAGCCCGCCATCGGCACGCCGGAAGCGCAGCTCGCCGGGGCGCAGCTGGCGTATCCAGTCGATGCATCCCTGCGCATCCAGCACCAGTTCGCCTTCCACCAGCAGATCCTGCAGCGGCATCCCGAGCATCGACTCACGGCGGTGGTCGAGGATGTCGGCCATCGCCTGGTTGGCTTCCAGTACCCCGCCGGCATGGTCGAGTTTGAGCATGCCGACGGTGGCCTGGTAGAAGGCGGCGCGGAAACGTCCCTCCTGCTCCAGCAGATCACGCCGCACCCGTCGCGACAGCAGCACCGCCACCAGCGTGATCAGCAGCACCGACAAGCCGCCCACCAGCAGCGTGGTCATGCGCACGACCGAGGCGGTGCGCAGCAACGACGCCGAAAATGCCTTCGCCTGCGCCTGCAGGCTACGATCCAGCAAGTGCAGGTGGTCCAGCAGCGCCTGCCGCTGCGGTCCGGTGCCGCCGCCATTGGCGTGCATCGCCGCCGCGCGGTCGGCGATCTGCACCAGCTGCTGCAGCCCTGCATCGGTCTGCCGCCACAGCCGCACCGCGTCGCGGAAGTAACTCATCCGGCCCAGGTAACGGAACGATACGATCAGGCGGTTGATGTCGCCCGGCGCGTTGCCGCCCTGCACGAAACCGCGGCGCGCCGCCGCCAGGTCCGGATCGGCCTGTTCCAGCGCCCGCCGCGCAGCCAGATCGCCCAGCGGCACCGCCCAGGCCGTGCGCGCTTCGGCCAGGTCGGCCGGGTCTCCCGAGTTGATGTAGCGGCCAAGCGCGAAGCTGGCCTGCTGCTGGCTCCGCGACCAGTGGCTCTGGCCGACGATCCACGCCGTCGAGGCGGCCTGCAATTCCTGGATCAGCGCGGAAATGCCCACCAGCCCGATCGCCATGCCGGTCAGCAGAACAAAGCGCAGGGTCAGGCCCCGCGTCAGATACGGTACCGCCGTTGCACCAACATCCCTGCCAGTTGCCAGCATCGCGGATCCCCCCGGAGCCATGGAGTGAGTGTCAAGCCCGATGAAGTCAGGGACTCAGGCTAGAGCGGGCAATGTTGAGGCGGTGCGAAACCCGGAAACGACAACGCCAGCCCGGGGGCTGGCGTTGTCTGGACCGCGGGGGCGATCAGGCGTTGCGCGGACCACGCGGCTTGAAGCCGTCACGACGCGGCGGACGGTCGTTGCCGCCCGGGCCGCTGCGCGGACCACCCGGGCCACCCGGGCCGCGCGGCTTGCCGCCGAACTTCGGCTTGAACGCCGGACGCGGCGACGGGGTCAGGTCTTCACCCGGCTCCACCTTGCGCATCTGAAGCTGCTGGCCGGAGACCCACACCTTCTTCAGGTGGGTCAGCAGGTCCTGCGGCATTTCCGCCGGCAGGTCCAGCACCGAGAAGTCGTCATGGATGTCGATGCGGCCGATGAAGCGGCTTTCCAGCCCGGCTTCATTGGCGATCGCGCCGACGATGTTGCCCGGCTTCACGCCGTGCACGTGGCCCACTTCGATGCGGAAGGTTTCCATGCCCGGCTCGGCGGCACCACGCGGGGCGATGTCACGGCGCGGGGCGCGCTCGACGCCGCCGTCGCTGTTGCCGAAGTCGCCTTCCGGACGCGGCGGACGCGGGCCACGGTCGTCTTCACGACGCGGGCCACGCTCGAAGCGCGGTTCGAAACGGGCCGGACGCTCGCCACGGTCGTTGCCGCGTTCGTTGCGCTGCTGCGGGGCACGTTCTTCGCGCGCACCACGCACCGGCGGGGTCAGCAGGAACGGCGAATCGCCCTGCAGCAACTTGGCCAGCGCGGCGGCGATCTCGATCGCCGGCACGTTCTTCTCGCCTTCCAGGCGCTGCAGCAGGTCGCGGTAGAACTCGGTGCCACCGGCATCGAGCACGTCGCTGATGCGGCTCATGAACTTGGTGATGCGGGTATCGTTGACCGCGTCCACGCTCGGCAACTGCATCTCTTCGATCGGCTGCCGGGTAGCGCGCTCGATCGCACGCAGCATCCCCTTTTCGCGCGGGGTGGCGAACAGGATCGCATCACCGGTGCGGCCGGCACGGCCGGTACGGCCGATGCGGTGCACGTAGCTTTCGGTGTCGTACGGGATGTCATAGTTCAGCACGTGGCTGATGCGTTCCACGTCCAGGCCACGGGCGGCCACGTCGGTGGCGACCAGGATGTCCAGCTTGCCTTCCTTCAGCATGCCGATGGTGCGCTCGCGCTGGGCCTGCTGCATGTCGCCGTTGATGGCGGCTGCGGCCAGGCCACGGGCCTGCAGCTTCTCGGCGAGTTCTTCGGTGGCGGCCTTGGTCCGCGAGAAGATGATCATCGCGTCGAACGGTTCCACTTCCAGGATGCGGGTCAGCGCGTCCAGCTTGTGCATGCCGCTCACCCACCAGTAGCGCTGGCGGATGTTGGCCGAGGTGGTCGTCTTGCTGACGATGGTCACTTCGGCCGGGTTCTTCAGGTAGGTCTGGGCGATGCGGCGGATCTGCGACGGCATGGTGGCCGAGAACAGAGCGACCTGGCGGGTTTCCGGCAGCTTCTTCAGCACCGCTTCGACGTCGTCGATGAAGCCCATGCGCAGCATTTCATCGGCTTCGTCCAGCACCAGGGTCTTCAGTTCGGACAGGTCCAGGGTGCCGCGCTCGAGGTGATCGATCACCCGGCCCGGCGTACCGACGATGACGTGCACGCCACGACGCAGGGCCGACAGCTGCTGACCGTAGGGCTGGCCGCCGTAAACGGGCAGCACGCGGAAACCGGGGATGCCCGAGGAGTAGGTCTGGAACGCCTCGGCAACCTGGATGGCCAGTTCGCGGGTCGGCGCCAGCACCAGCACCTGCGGCTTGGTCTGGTTGAAATCGAGGTTGGACAGCACCGGCAGCGCGAAGGCGGCGGTCTTGCCGGTACCGGTCTGGGCCTGGCCCAGCACGTCACGGCCTTCCAGCATGGCCGGAATGGTGGCGGCCTGGATCGGCGACGGGGTTTCATAACCGACGGTGGCGACGGCTTGCATCACAGCGTCGGACAGGCCGAGATCTGCGAACAGCAGCGGCGCGGGGGATTCTTGGGACATGGGAAACTCCGAAACACTGCCGTTTCAAGCGGCAGTGAGATAAAAAAGGGGGATGGTCCGCGCTTTGGGCGCCCTTTCTTATCGCGTGCCCTAGCGCTGCTCGGTCGGAGGAGAATTCACTCGCTCAGGGGGCGATGATACCGCATTGTTCCTGAACAACGCGTACAGATTTCCGTATGCATGCCCTTCTGCAGCGTGCTGGCGCACAATACGCGCCCTCTTCCGGCCCGGCCCCAACGTCCGCGCCCCTTCCCCAGGATACCCGTTCCATGCAGACCCTCGAATTTGAACTGGACCGCGACTACGTCGAGCTGAAGCAGTTGCTCAAGCTGGCCGACCTGGTCACCAGCGGGGGCGAAGCCAAGACCGTGATCGGCGACGGCCAGGTCCTGGTCGATGGTGAAGTGGAACTGCGCAAGGCGTGCAAGATCCGCGCGGGCCAGATGGTCCAGTTCGGCGACACCATCATCCACGTCATCGCCGATTCCGACGCGCCCTGATCGGTCGGTCATGACCGCTGGTGGTGACGTCTCAGCGCTGGGTCAGGTGCGCGGCGATCAACCGACGGAACGGCGTCACCCCCTGCGCCAGGCGCAACCCGGCCCGGCGCAGCACCCGGGCCGGCAGGCGGTCGTCGGTATACAGCGCGGCGATGGCGTTGGTGGCCTCATACAACGGGCGTGACGCCAGCCGGTGGCCGCGCTCGTAAGCGGACAGCCCACCCGGGGCGGCAATGTCGGTACCCCGCACCGCTGCCCGGGTCAGGATCGCGGCCAGCCGATGCTGGCTGAGCAACCCCAGGTTGAACCCGTGGGCGGTGACCGGATGCATGCCCACGGCGGCGTCGCCGATCAAGGCACAGCGATCGCCGACGAATGCGTTGGCATACACCCCCACCAACGGATAGGCCTGTGGCCGCGCGGTGGGCTGCATCGCGCCCAGCCGGTGTTCGAAGAAGGTGCTGATGCTGCGCCCGAAGCGGTCTTCGTCCTGCGCCAGCAACGCCTCGATCTGGCGCGGTGGCAGGGTGATCACCGCCGAGGCCTGGTCGCCGTTGAGCGGCAGCAGCGCCATCGTGCGCCCATAGCCGAACCACTCCCAGGCGGTGTGCCGGTGCGGCACCTCGATCCGCATCCGGCAGACCAGCATCGACTTGCCGAAGTCGCGCATGCGCGCGCCTATCCCGAGCATGCGCCGGGTGCTGGAAAAGCGGCTGTCGGCGGCGACCACCAGGCGTGCGACCAGGCGGCGCCCATCGGCCAGGGTCACCACGCTGTGGCGCGGCCCGGCGACCACCCCGACCACCCGCGTTTCATCCAGCAGTTGCAGGCCGCGCTGGCCCTGCACGCTGTCCCAGGCGGCGCGGCGGATCAGATGGTTGGGCACCAGCCAGCCCAGGTCGCCATCGGTGCGCTGGGTGTTGGCAAAGGTCAGCGCGAACGGCGAGCCGCCGTCAAGGACCTTGGCATCCCGCAGGGGGGAGATCTCGGCCGGGTCCAGCCGCGCCCAGATGCCCAGCGTTTCCAGGATCTGCCGCGAGGCGTGGGTCAAGGCAATCTCGCGGCCGTCGAACGCCGGCTGCGCCAGTGCAGCGCGCGGCTGTTGTTCGACCAGGCTGACGCGCAGGCCGCTGTCGGCGAGCGTGCGTGCGAAGCACAATCCGGCCGGCCCCGCCCCGACCACCACCACATCCACCGACTGTTCCGGTGCGCACTGCTGCTGCGGGCTTGCGTCCGACATGTTCCATCCTGCGGTTGCGTGTCGGTGCCAGCTTACCGCCGTTGGCCCAACCCCCGCCTTGATCTGGATCAGCGGGGTCGGCCGGGATTCACCGTGTTCTACAGCAGGGCGAAGATCAGCTTGATGATGCCGATCAGCGAGACCACCCACACCAGGCTGCGCACGTACGGCACCCCGGCGGCATACAGCGGCAGGTAGACCACCCGCGCCCAGAAATACAGCTGCACCGCCAGCGCGGTGGCGCTGTCCTGGCGCTGGGTCAGCACCACCGCCAGTACGGCAGCAGCGAAGAACGGAAAGGTCTCCATGAAGTTGGACTGGGCGCGCTGCAGGCGCCCGGTCAGCGGCCGCACCGGCGGACCCTGCGCATCGCGCGGCGAGGCGTTCCACTTCAGGCCGCGCTCGTGGGTGACGGCGGTGGACGCGGCAAACAGGTGCACCAGGCCCAGCACCATCGACCACGCCAACATCTGGATCTCGATACTCATGGGCATTCCTCAGGGAGTGGCGGCACGCACGCTGTAACCGGCCAGGCGCCAGACCCGATCTTCGTCGAGCCGGAAGGAGACCAGTTCGCGCACCGGCTGGGCGCTGTTGGCAAACCGCGTGGGGAAACTGACGTTGATGTAGAGCCCTTCGGGCACCGTCGCGCCCGGCGCGTACTTGACCCGGGTCACCACCGGCTGACCACGCGAAGCCAATGCCCCCAGGCGCTTGCGATCGGACGTGAGCTGGCCGACGAAGGCCTGTTCGGTGACCGATTTCTTCGCGATCGCCGAGGCGCCCTTCCAGGCCTCGGCGGCGCGGTTGGCGTCCACCAGCTGTGCCACCTGCAGCGCGGCGGCACTCAACTCGGCGTCCTGCTTGTGCACCTGTGCCTGCTGCGCCGGGGTCAACGCCGGCCGTGCGGCCGGTGCGGCGGCCGGTGCCGGGCGCGCCGGGGCCGGGGCGGGCGTGGCCGGTGGCGAGGTCTGCGCATGGGCAACGGCGGCCAGCAGGAACGAGGACAGCAGCAGCGGAACACGCATCGGGACACCGTTGGCTGGAAAGAAGGAGGCCAGTCTACGGGAACCCCGTGAGTGGTCCGTCAGTTGCGTTCGGCCGCTTCCGTCGGTGTCTGCCCGGCATCACCGACGGTGCGTTCGGTCGGCGCCTCGCGCGTCGGCGTCACGCTGGATGGCAACAGCGTGGACACATCGATTTCCGACAGCGGGCTCTCGTCCGGGCAGGTCACATCGGGGAAGCCGAAGCGCTGCTTGAGGGTCTGCCCGCAGCTGTTCACCGCTTCCAGCTCACTGCCGTCGTGCTTGCACTCCTGGTCGAAGGCGACGAGGAACGCGTCCTTGCGACGCACGAAATCATCGCCGCACTTGCGCATCTGCTTGATCCGCTCCAGGTCGTCCTGCACCGCGTTGGTGCCGTCCAGCCCGAACTGGCGCAGTTCCTCGCTGCTCAGCAGGCGCAGGCTGCGGTTGGGCACGGTCATCATCAGGTCGGCCACGCCCACCGCCACGCCGTTGCGCTGCAGGTAATCCTTGACGTTGTCGTAGACCTCGTGGAGTTCGCGGTTGAGCTCGGCACGCGAGGTCGCCCTGGAACTGATCCGCATCATCCGGTGGATGCCGACCTTGCCGGCCACCAGGCGGTTGTCGCCGGCAGCCAGTACGAACACACACGCGCTGTGGCAGACCGAGCCTTCGCGGATCCAGATGGTCCAGTTGGATTCGCCGATGCGGTCGCCGCCCACGATCGCCGCTTCGACCTGGCCGCCGCTGGAATCCAGGTCGAGGATGCGCTTGGAGATGTGCTGCGCGTCGGCCACCATCGCCAGCCGCGCGACCAGTTCGGAGAACCCGGGGTTGATCTTGCCCGCGTACCGCACCCGCACCAGGCCGCGTTCGGCGCACGGTGCCAGCGCCGCATCGATGCTCTTGCGATCCAGCGCCTCCAGTGCAATGCCATCACCGGCCGCGCCGGCATAGTCGGTATCGCAACTGACCCAGGCCTTGCCGTTTTCCAGCGCGGCCTGCGGCCAGCCCTGGTCGCCGCGCTTGGGCGGCGCGGGCAGCGGGGCGGGCACATCGGCGGCGTTGATCGACACCATGTGGTCGCCGTCGGCACTCTGCGCCCGCACCGCCTTGTCGGCGGCGGTGACATTGCCCGGATTCTCCAGCTGGCTGCAACCGGCCAGGCCCAGGCACAACAACGGCAACCACCACGACTTGAGCAACATGAACAACCCGGTATCCCTACAGAGGAGCGCGCGCAGCGGCACGTGAATGCACAGTCTAGTGCGCAGCGCCCGCTTGGCGGCAACCTGCCCTGAACCACGCCGTCGCGCGATGGCATTGGTGTCCGAAAATGGCGAGCCCGACCGCCGCCCCGGGCATAGACTGGCGCCCATGGATACCGCCCTGCCCCTGGACCACGCCGCCTGCGAAAGCGCCCGACTGGCGCGCGACGCACGTTTCGACGGCGTGTTCTTCACTGCGGTGCGCAGCACCGGCATCTATTGCCGACCCGTGTGCCCGGCACCGCCGCCGAAGCCCAGCAATGTCGACTACTACCCCACCGCAGCCGCAGCGGCGGCGGCCGGCTTCCGGCCGTGCCTGCGCTGCCGTCCCGAACTGGCACCGGAGGCACAGGACGCGCTGAGCAGTGAAACCCTGCAGCGCGCGCTGGCGTTGATCCACGACAGCTTCCTGCAGGATGCGCCGGTGGCCGATCTGGCCGCGCGGCTGGGGCTGAGCGCGCGCCAGCTGCAGCGCCTGTTCGTCGCCCGGCTGGGCGCGGCCCCGGCGCAGATCCACGCCACCCGGCGCCTGCTGCTGGCCAAGCAGCTGCTCACCGAAACCGCCCTGCCGATCACCGATGTTGCCATGGCGTCGGGCTACAACAGCCTGCGCCGCTTCAATGCCGCGTTCGTCGAGGGCTGCGGCATGCCACCCACCGCGATCCGACGCCAACGCGGCAGCGTGGACGCTGGCACCCTGAGCCTGCGCCTGGGCTACCGGCCACCGCTGGATTTTGCCGCGATGCTCGGCTTCCTGCGTCGCCGGGCCATTCCCGGCATCGAGTGCATCGACGCGGACAGCTACCAGCGCGTGATCGGCCCGCCCGAGCGCCCCAGCGTGATCCGGGTCAGTGCCGATCCCAAGCGCCCGGAGCTGCGGCTGCAGCTGGGCCAGGTCGATCCGCGCGCGATTCCCTCGATCGTGCGCCGGGTACGGCGCATCTTCGACCTCGATGCCGACCTGCGCATCGTGCACGCCACGCTTGGCAAGGATCCGCTGCTGGCACGCGGCATCGCACAGCGCCCCGGCCTGCGCGTGCCCGGCGGCTGGGACGGCTTTGAAGTGGCGGTGCGCGCGGTGCTGGGCCAGCAGGTGAGCGTCGCGGCGGCCACCACCCTGGCACGCCGCGTGGTGGATCGTTTCGGCCTGGTGCTGGAGGGCATGCCGACGGGCCTGGACCGTCAATTCCCCACGCCGCAGGCGCTCGCCGATGCACCGCTGGAAACGATCGGATTACCGAAGACACGCGCGGCCACCGTGCGTGCCGTCGCTGCCGCCGTGGCCGAGGGCCGCCTGGATTTCCAGGCCGGGCAGCGCCTGGACCAGTTCGTCGAACGCTGCGTGGCCCTGCCCGGCATCGGGCCGTGGACGGCGCATTACATGGCGCTGCGCGCGCTGGCCCTGCCCGATGCGTTTCCCGCCGGCGACCTGGTTCTACAGCAGGTGCTGGGTGGCGACACCCGCCTGACCGAGCGCGCCACCGAAGCCCACTCGCAGGCGTGGCGCCCTTGGCGGGCCTATGCCGTGCTGCACCTGTGGCACCTGTCCACCCCCACTTCCGGAGTGAACCCATGACGCTGCTCTACGACACCTTCGACAGCCCGATCGGGCCCCTCACCGTGGCCGGCGACAGCCAGGGCATCCACCACATCCTGTTCGAGAACAACCGCTACGACGCCAAGGGGCGCGCGCAATGGCAGCACGATGCGCACGCACTGCGCGATGCACGCACGCAGTTGCTGCAGTACCTGCACGGCCAGCGCCAGCAGTTCGACCTGCCGCTGGCACCGCACGGCACGACGTTCCAGCTGCGCGTGTGGAAGGCGCTGGCCGATATTCCGTTCGGGCAGACCTGGAGCTACGTCGACCTGGCGCGTCACATCGGCCACCCCACCGCCAGCCGCGCGGTCGGCGCCGCCAACGGGCGCAATCCGCTGCCGATCGTGCTGCCCTGCCACCGCGTGATCGGCAGCAGCGGTGCGCTCACCGGTTTCGGTGGCGGCCTGCCGACCAAGGCCGCGCTGCTGCAGCTGGAAGCGCAGCGCGATGCGTTGTTCGCCTGATGCCTGTGCCATCGGTTGTCTTCGCGGCGTCACTACGGCGAACTATGATGGCCGGATGACTTCCGTTCGCCTTCCGTTGGCGCTCGTCGCCACGCTCACGCTCACGCTGGCCGCCTGCGCCACCTCGCCTTCCACTGCGCCCGTCGCCCTCGACACGGCCGCTGCGCACGCCGCGCCGAGCGCGCGACCGAAACTGCTGCTGGTCTCCATCGACGGCCTGCGTGCGGACATGCTCGATCGCGGCATTACGCCCAATCTGGCCCGCATCGTCCACGACGGTGTGCGTGCGCGCTGGATGACGCCGTCGTATCCGTCGCTGACCTTCCCCAACCACTACACGATCGTGACCGGCCTGCGTCCGGACCACCACGGCATCATCCACAACAGCATGCAGGCCGAACATCTGGGCACGTTCCGCCTGAGCAAGCCCGAGGCGATGACCGATGCGCGCTGGTGGGGCGGCGAGCCGATCTGGGTGGGCGCGGAGAAGGCCGGCCTGCGTACGGCGACGTGGTCGTGGCCGGGCAGCGAAGCGGCCATCCAGGGCGTGCGCCCCAGCCAATGGAGGGTATACGACAACACCGTGCCGCTGCCCGACCGCGTCGACCAGGTCTTGGCCTGGGCCGGGCAGCGCGATGCGCAGGCACCGCAACTGATCACCCTGTACATGGAACAGGTCGATCACGCCGGTCACGACAAGGGCCCGGATTCGCCCGAATATGCTGCTGCGGTGGTCGAGGTTGATGCGGCGATCGGTCGCCTGCTCGATGGCCTGCAGGCGCGTGGTCTGGATGCGGACACCAATGTCATCGTGGTCTCCGACCACGGCATGGCGAACGTGGCTGACGGCCACACCATCGCAGTGGAAGACATGGTCGATCCGTCGATCGCCAAGGATGTGTCAGTCGGCCAGTCGGTCGGTTTCGCGCCGTTGCCGGGCAAGCAGCAGGAGGCCGAGCGGGTGCTGCTGGGGGCACATGCGCGCTACGACTGCTGGACGCGTGAGACGCTGCCGGCACGCTGGCACTACGGCAGCAATCCGCGCATTCCGCCGATCGTCTGCCAGATGCATGAGGGCTGGAATGCGCTGTCGCGCGCGAGCATCGCCAAGCGCACGCCGGGCGATCGCGGTTCGCATGGGTATGACAACGCACTGCCCTCCATGCGCGCGGTGTTCATCGCACGCGGTCCGGCGTTCAAGCAGGGGGAGACGTTGCCGGGTTTCGACAATGTCGACGTCTATCTGCTGCTGACCCGCCTGCTCGGCATTCCCGCCGCACCGAACGACGGCGATCCGAAGACCTTGTTACCGGCGTTGCGTTGATCGCGCAGTACGTTCCGAACGCCCCGCCTGTATTTCGCTTGGCTTGGTTCTGAAAGCAGTGCCGGAGCAACGGCGGCGAGTGTGCACCTTTGCTGGTTTGGGCGGGGGGGTGTGGGTTCGCGGGACACGCCGTAAATCCATCCGTGGAGGCTCGCGTACGCCATCCATGGCGTACGACGGTCCCGCGAACCCACCCCCCCCCGCTCTCTACAGTTTTCTGGTGGCCTGGGGCGAGCACAGCAGAGCAGAAGGCGCTCTTCCGCCTTTTTTTCGTTGCGCGCCCGCAAACTGTCAAGGGCGGGTACGGGTAGGCTTGCGGGACCGTCGTACGCCATGGATGGCGTACGCGAGCTTACAAGGACGTACTTGCAGCGTGTCCCGCAAGCCTACCCGTACCCGCCCAAACCAGTACAGGCGCACACCCGCCGCCGTTGCTCCGGCACTTGATCTCGCCCTGAAAAAATCCCAAAAAAAAACGCGGCGCAAGCGCCGCGTTTTCTTCGACCCGCCTGACGGGATCAACCGGCCTTGGCGACAGCCTTCTTGGCAACGGCCTTCTTGGCCGGCGCCTTGGCAACGGTCTTCTTGGCGACCGGCGCAGCTGCGCCCACGGCCACCTTGCTCACCACGTGCGAGCGCGAATTGCCGTAGCTGGCGTTGAAACGCTTGCCCTTGGCGGTCTTGCGGTCACCCTTACCCATGTCGTCAACTCCTTAGTCTTGAATCTGATTACCCCGCACTGACACGGGTTCGGCGGGGCCGCCCTCTCAGGCGCCCCCGCGCACGATCTGGAAGCCTACCACAGCGCCTCAATGCGCACAGCTGGCGTCATGGATGTGACCATGGTTCAAACGCAGGTTCACCAGGTGCGCCACCCCCACCAGCACGCCGCCGAGCGTCATCACTACCGCGTGCGGCACCGCCGAATGGTGCAGCGGGTCGTACAGCAGACCGGCCCACAGGGCCACCAGCCCCGGCACCAGGAACCCCAACGCGCGCAACGCGCCGTGTCGACGGTAGCCCCAGACCAGACTGAACAGCCCAAGCAGCGTGACGAAGCTGACCAGGGCCAGTTCCACCCCGTCACCCAGCCAGACCGACAGGCCCAGCGACGGCGCGGCAGCCAGCAGAATCGGCAGCACCGCGCAGTGCACCGCGCACAGCAGCGAGCCGGTGGCACCGAAGCGATCGAGCAGATGACGGAGGCGGGGGAACAGGGGCATGACTTCCAGCAGGGTCGGCGAAGCGTTATGGAATAATATAACATCAATCCCGACGCGCACCCCCTCGGCCCGTTCCTCCCCCGTAACGCCCCCTCGCTGTACCTGCCCCGCCAACGGCTGCGCGCGCCACACCATTGATACATTGTAACAATTGACGACGGACCCTTTGCCCATGCGCTCTTCCCGCTCCCTCCAGCCCCACGCCCTGTCCCTGGCCCTCGCCGCTGCGCTGATCCCCTCGCTCGCCCTGGCCGCCGACGATGCCGGCCAACGTGACCACCACCTGACCGAACTGTCCACGGTCAAGGTCACCGCCTCCCCGCTGCAGGGCGACGCCGAATCGCTGGCACGTCCGGTCGATGTGCTCGCCGGTGAACGCCTGGACGAACAGAAGGCCGGCACCCTCGGCGACACCGTGGCCAAGCTGCCCGGCGTGCAGAGCACCTTCTTCGGCCCGGGCGTCGGCCGCCCGATCATCCGTGGCCAGGAAGGCCCACGCGTGGCCGTGCTCTCCAACGGCATGGGCAACATGGATGCCTCCACGGTCAGCGCCGACCATGCCACCAGCACCGAGCCGTTCCTGGCCGACCAGATCGAAGTACTGAAGGGCCCGGCCACGCTGCTGTTCGGCAGCGGCGCGATCGGCGGCGCGGTCAACGTGGTCGATGGCCGCATCGCGCGCGAACTCCCGGACCGCCCGCTCAGCGGTCGCGCCGAGCTGCGCGGCAACTCGGTCAATGACGAGCGCAGCGGCATGTTCCGCCTGGACGGTGTCAGCGGCAATAATGTCGTGCTGCATGTCGATGGCCTGGTCCGCAATGGTGATGACTACCGCATTCCCGGCTACGCGGTGATCGATGGCCTGGAAGACCACAGCGGCCACGACCATGACGCCGCCGACAGCGACGAACCGCGTCGCGGCCGCCTGGACAACAGCTCCGTGCGCACCCGCGCCGGCGGCGTCGGCGCGACCTGGCTCGGCGACGGCGGCTACTTCGGCGCCTCGGCCAGTACCTACCGCACCAACTACGGCATTCCCAACGGCGCACACGTGCATGCCGAGGACGACCATGATCATGACCATGGCGACGAAGAGGAAGAAGGCGACGAGCACGACGTTCGCATCGACATGGTGCAGAACCGTTTCGAAGCCAAGGGCGGCATGTACAACCCGACCTCGTTCCTGAAGAACATCAACCTGCGCACCGCCTACACCGACTACGAGCACGTGGAACTGGAAGCCGGCACGCCCTCCACCCGCTTCACCAACCGTGGCATCGAAGCTCGCCTGGAAGCCGTGCAGCAGCAGATCGGCGGCTGGGACGGCGCGTTCGGCCTGCAGTTCGGCAACAGCGATTTCGGCGCCAAGGGCGAAGAGGCCTTCGTGCCGGATACGGGTACGAAGAACATCGGTCTGTTCGTGCTGCAGGAAAAGCAGTTCGGCCCGTTCAAGCTCGAACTCGGCGGCCGCCATGACCAGGTGAAGCTGGACCCGACCGGCGATTACCGCGCGCGCAAGTTCGATGCCACCAATCTCTCCGCGGCCGGCATCTGGACCCTCAACGACGCCGTCGATCTGCGCTTCGGCATCGACAGCTCCGAGCGCGCGCCGACCAATGAAGAGCTGTATGCGGCCGGTGCGCACATCGCCACGCGTTCGCTGGAAATCGGCGATGCCAACCTGAAGACCGAGCGCGGCCAGCGCGTCGAACTGGGCATCCACACCCACAGCGATCGTGTCGACTTCTCGGCGTCCATCTATCAGACCAAGTTCAAGGACTTCATCTACCTGGCCGAGACCGGCGTGGTCGAATCGCTGCCGGTGCGCCTGTGGACGCAGCAGGACGCGACCTTCAAGGGTGCCGAAGCCGAGGCGCTGTTGCACCTGTTCGAAGGCAGCGCGGGCGATTGGGATCTGCGCGTGTTCGGCGACTACGTCAAAGCCGAGCTGGACGGCAGCGGCAGCCGCACCGTGGACATCGCGGTGCCGCACGGCGACCACAACCACAACTACAGTGTGGACCTGGCCAACAGCGGCTACCTGCCGCGCATCGCGCCGGGCCGCGTCGGCGCCGACCTGCGCTGGTCCAGGGACGGCTGGCGCGCGTCGGTCGGTGCGGTGCGCTACAGCAGCCAGAAGGACGTGGCGCAGAACGAAGACCCGAGCAAGGGCTACACGCTGGTCGACGCCCACCTGGCCTACCGCTGGGACCGCAGCGACAGCAACAGCTATGAGGTCTTCCTGGACGGCAGCAACCTGACCAACCAGGAAGTGCGTCCGCATACTTCCCTGCTGCGCGATTACTCGCCACTGCCGGGCCGCGGCGTCGCCTTCGGCATCCGCGCGTACTTCTGATTTTCTCTCTCCAACACTGGGGTAGCTGCTTCACCCTTGAGGGGGCCGAAAGGCCCCCTTTTTTTGGTTCTTCTCCCATCCGAAGGGAGCGTCTTGCTTCAGGGGCCGTCGCAGAGTGAGCACGAGGCTATGCGTGTGGACGGGCAGTGCCGGCAATGTGTGGATTGGCTGGCTTCTCCGTTCGGGGCTGCCGCGAGCGTGAGGGCCCCTTAGCAGCCGGTAGGCCCCTGGCGCAAATGTCCCCCGGCCGCTGGGCGGCCTCCTCCTTTATTTTGCCCAGGGGCCTACCGGCCGCTAAGGGGCTCGGCTTGCGGCACAAGCGGGGAGCGAGGCTTCTCTGACGTTCGTCGGTGGGTCGGGCGCTGGGCGCCCATGCCCTTGGAGGCGAAATAAAGGAGGAG
>NZ_JALJRW010000023.1 GCF_024519465.1 Stenotrophomonas sp. Ste86
GCGAAATAGAGGAGGAGGCCGCCCCGCGGCCGGGGGCGTCGCCGGAAAGGGCATGGGAGCCCAGCGCCCGACCCACCGACCGCCGCACCTGAAAAGTGAACAGCGCGTTTGGAAAAAGAACTTTAAAAAAACAGGCCCGCTTTCGCGGGCCCGTTCCTTTCAACCATGGCGCAGCGCGCTCAGGACGTCCGTTCTTCAATCTCGTCCACGCCCAGATTGGTCGAAGGATTATCGTAGACCGCCCGATCGAGCAGCCCCGTCTCCTTGGCCACCAGCACCGGCACCAGCATCTGCCCGGTCACGTTGGTCATCGTGCGCATCATGTCCAGGATCCGATCGATCGCATACAGATACCCGATCGTCTCCAGCGGCAGATTGGCCGCACTCAACACCACCGTCGCCATCACCACTGCAGTCCCCGGCACGCCCGCCGTACCGAAACTGCCCAGCACCGAGGCGATCAGCACCACGATGTACTGCTCCGGCGACAACGGCACCCCCGTGTACTGCGCGATGAACACCGCGCACAACGCCGGATAGATCGCCCCGCAGCCGTCCATCTTGATGCTCGCACCCAGCGGCACCGCGAACGATGCGTAGTCCTTGTTCACGCCCAGGTTGTGCGTGATCGAACGCATCGCCGCCGGCATCGCCGCAAAGCTCGACGAACTCACGAACGCCACCTGCATGCCCGGCGCCGCGCCACGGAAGAACTTCAGCGGGTTCAACCCGTGCGACAACAGCAGCCCACCGTAGACCACCACGATGTGGAACGCGCACGCCACGTACAGCGCCAGTACGAAACTGCCCAACGGCAGTAGCTTCTCGAAGCCATAACTGCCCACCAGCCCGGCGATCAGACCGAAGGTTCCCAGCGGCGTCATCTCCAGCACGAAGCGCGTTACCTGGATCATGATGTCGCTCATCTGACCGGTCAGCTTGCGCGCCTCGGCCACCTTGTCGCCGAGCTTCACCATCGCAAAGCCGAGCAGACCGGCGAAGAAGATCACCGGCAGGATCGAGCCGCGCCCGGCCGCCAGCACCGTCTCACCTGCAGCGTTCACCCGCGTGCCGATGCCGGTCAACGCATAGAACACGTTGGAGGGCACCACGTCCATCAGCACCTTGATCACGCTCGGCACTTCGCGCGGCGTGTAGCCGTGGTCCATGCTCAGGCTCAGGTTGCCCGTGCCCGGCTGCAGGATCGTGCCCACCGCCAGGCCCACGCAGACCGCCAGGGCGGCGGTGATGATGAACCACAGGAACGTGCGCCCGCCGAGGGCGGCCACCGATTTCTGGCCGTGGAGCGAGGAGATCGCGTTGATCACCGCGAAGAACACCAGCGGCACCGCGATCATCTTGATCAGCGTGACGTAGAGATCGCCAAGCGGCCCGAACCAGACTTCCGCCGCCGGGCCCAACACCCAGCCGGCAAGTGCGCCCAGCACGAAGCCGCCAAGCACGCGTTGCCAGAACGGAATCCGCAACCACGCAGACACCAGCTTCATGAGCCTTCCAGAGAGAATTCGACAGCTAGGCACCTTAGCCCAACCCGGGCCGGGGAACGAGGCGCACACGGAAATTCAGCGTGTCATCGGCGTGCCTTGCTGCGTTCTGCATAATGAACGCCCGTTTCACTTATGAGATATGACTGTCCATGTCCCGTACCACGTCCCTGGTGGCAGCCATCGCCACCACCCTGCTGCTGGGCGCCTGCGCCAGCACCACGCCCGCCGCCAGCGCCTCGGGCGCCGTGCAGGTCGAGGTCCCCGCCGTGGCCCACCCGGCCGGTGAAACCCCGCAGTGGTGGTACCGCAGTGGCGCCGCGCGCGCAGCCAGCACGGGCGCGATGGACGGCAAGGCCAGGAACGTCATCCTGTTCCTCGGTGACGGAATGAGCCTCACCACGGTCGCCGCCGCGCGGATTTTCGAAGGCCAGCGCAACGGCAATCCCGGTGAAGAGAACCTGCTTTCGTGGGAGCGCTTCCCGGCCACCGCGTTCAGCAAGACCTACAACACCGACTCGCAGACCCCCGATTCGGCCGGCACCATGACCGCCATCACCACCGGCGTGAAGACCCACATGGGCGCGATCGGCGTCAGTGCCGGCACCCGCAACGACTGCGCGGACAGCTTGAACAAGGGCCTGCTCACCTGGTTGCAGTTGGCCGACAGCGCTGGCCTTGCCACCGGCGTGGTCACCACCGCCCGCCTCACCCACGCCACCCCGGCCGCCACCTACGCCCACTCGCCCGAGCGCAACTGGGAAAACGACGCCGACGTGCCCGAGGCGGCCAAGGCCGCCGGCTGCACCGACATCGCCCAGCAGCTGCTGTCCACCTCGCGCTATGGCCGTGGTCCGCTGGTCGCCCTCGGCGGCGGCCGCGCCCAGTTCACCACCGTGGAAGAACGCGATCCCGAATACGACGACAAGGTCGGCCAGCGCCTGGACGGGCGCAGCCTGGTCACCGAGTGGCAGCAGGCCCATCCGGGCGGCGCCTATGTCTGGAACGCCAGGCAGCTGCAGGCCGCGGCCAATGCCCCGGCGGTGCTGGGTCTGTTCGAGCCGGACCACATGCGCTATGAAATCGAGCGCAAGGACGACCCGGCCGGCGAACCCAGCCTGGCCGAGCTGACCAAGGCGGCCATCGCCAACCTGGCCAAACACCAGGAGGGCTACGTGCTGATGGTCGAAGGCGCGCGCATCGACCACGCCAACCACAGCGGCAACGCCTACCGCGCCCTGAGCGATACCGTGGCCCTGTCCGATGCGGTGCGCGCCGCAGTGGAGGCGACCTCCGACCAGGACACCCTGATCATCGTCACCGCCGACCACTCGCACACGCTGAATTTCGTCGGCTACCCGGCGCGTGGCAACCCGATCCTGGGCAAGGTCAAGGACAAGGGTGGCGAAGACGGCACCGGCGGCCTGGATGTGGCCCGTGACGGCCTCGGCCTGCCCTACACCACGCTGAGCTACGCCAATGGCCCCGGCTACACGGGTGCGACCAACCAGCAGCCGGCCGGTCCGAAGACCTACCCCCACAATCCGAGCAGCTTCGACCCCGCCAGCGGTCGCCCGGACCTGAGCCACGTCGATACCGAGCATCCCGATTACATGCAGGAAGCGCTGGTGCCGACCAAGAGCGAAACCCACGGTGGCGAAGACGTCGGCATCTGGGCGCGTGGCCCGGGCAGCAAGGCCATCCGCGGCACCATGGAGCAGAACACGATCTACCACATGATCGTCCAGGCCACCCCGCGCCTGCGCCAGCGCCTGTGCGAGGCCGGCACCTGCGACGCCAGGGGCGTGCCGGTGGAGCTGCCCAAGCCGACCGCCTTCGAGCGCAAGACCGACGCCAACTGATGGCAACGCCGATCCGCGCCGTAAAGCACAGGGGCCGCCACGCGCGGCACCTGCTGCTGGCCGGCCTGTTTGCCGCCGGCAGCGCGTGGGCGGACGGTTCGCCCTGCCTGGTGCTGACCGAAGAAGACGGCCTGCAGCCGTTGGCCGGCTGCCAGTTCGTCGACGGCCGCCTGCAATTGGAGGCCAGGGCATTGGCCGCGCTGTCCTTCGACGCCAACGGACTGGCACCGGTGCATGCCGGCGACGGCTTCCACTACGTCAAGCGCGACGGTCGGCAGCTGCCGGTCATTACCTTCGACAACGGACCGGACTATGTGGTTGAAGGGCTGGTCCGTGGCCGTGTCGGTCAACGCATCGGCTACTTCGATACCGAGTTCCGCCAAGCCTTCCCGGCCACCTTCGATTTCGGCTGGGCCTTCGAGGATGGCGTGGCCCGGGTCTGCAACGGTTGCACGCGTGGCACCCCGGACGCGGATGGCCATGTGGCCATGGTCGGCGGCACCTGGCACCGCATCGACCGCGCCGGGCAGCCGGTGTATCAGATCGACCTGCCCTGATGGCCGCGCATGGCATCGGCGCGCGACTGCGCCGATACTGCCCTCCTGCCTGATTCTGCCGTCCTCATGAAGATCTCCTTGCCACCGCCTCCGGCTACACCCGCTCCGGTCCTGGTCGGCTTCAGCGGCGGCCTGGATTCCACCGTGCTGCTGCACTGGCTGGCCCAGTCCCCGGCGCAACGGAGCGCGGGTCTGCGCGCGGTGCACGTGCACCACGGTCTGCAGGCACCCGCCGACGGCTGGGCCGAACACTGCGCCGCACGCTGTGCCGCATGGGCCATCGCGCTGCAGGTGATCCCGGTGGAGGTCGCGCGCGACAGCGGCCAAGGCCTGGAGGCGGCCGCCCGCCACGCCCGCCGCACCGCCTTTGCCGGCGCGCTGCACCCCGGCGAGCAGCTGGCGCTGGCCCATCATCGCGATGACCAGGCCGAGACCTTCCTGCTGCGTGCGCTGCGTGGCTCCGGCGTGGATGGCCTGGCGTCGATCAAGGCGCAGGCGCCGTTCGCCGCCGGCAGCGTGTGGCGCCCGTTGCTGCAGGTGCCGCGCAGTGCGTTGCTGGCCTACGCCCAGACCCATGGGCTGGCGTGGATCGAGGACCCCAGCAATGCCAGCGATACGGCCGACCGCAATTTCCTGCGCCTGCACGTGATGCCACTGCTCCAGCAGCGCTGGCCGCAGGCCGATGCGGCGTTTGCACGCAGCGCCACCTTGTGTGCGCAGTCGCAACGCCTGCTCGAAGACACCGACCACGAGGCGCTGCGCCGCTGCACCGTCGCCCCGGGCGTACTGGACTGCGCACGCCTGCTGCGGCAACCGCACGAACGCCGCGCCCGGCTGCTGCGCCAATGGGTGCGCAACTGCGGCCTGCCGCCGTTGCCCGCCGCCGGGGTGGAGGCGATCGAACGCGAGCTGCTGCCGGCCGCGCACGATGGCGATGCCCAGTTCGCCTGGCAAGGGGCGCGGATCCGGCGCTGGCGCGGCGAGCTGCACCTGCTCTCCACCACGTTGGCGCTGCCGCCGCACTGGAGCGTGCACTGGGACGGCCGCGCGCCGCTGCCGCTGCCCGATGGCGGCCAACTGGAACTGCTGGGCGCGCCGAGACTGGCGGTGCCCCTGCAGGTCCGCGCACGGCGTGGCGGCGAACGCATCCAGCTGCCCGGGCGTACCCATTCGCATGCGCTCAAGGACCTGCTGCAGCAGCGCGGCCTGCCCCCGTGGCAGCGCCGCCAGTTGCCACTGCTGTTCGACGGGGAGGCGTTGATGGCCGCCGGTGACCGGATCATCGCCGCAGCGCTGCAGCACTGGCTGGATGAACACGACGCGCAGCTGCGTTGGACGCCGGGCGTGGCGTGAATTGACCCGGCTGGATTGGCGCATCACACTTGTCCCATGCCCAAGAAGTCCCCCAACGAAACCTCCCCGGTCGCCCACTTCGAGCAGTCGCTGGAAGAACTGGAGCAGCTGGTGGAGAAGATGGAAGCCGGCGATCTGAGCCTGGAACAATCGCTCAGCGCCTACGAGCGCGGCGTCGGCCTGTACCGCCAGTGCCAGCAGGCACTGGAGCAGGCCGAACTGCGCGTGCGCCTGCTCAGCGATCCTGCCCGCCCTGAGACCGCCGAGAACTTCGACCCGCCCAGCCATGACGGTTGAGTCCACGTTCGCGCGTTGGCGCGACCGCATCGAAAACCAGCTCGACGCCAGCCTGCCCTCCCCCGACGACGCCCCGCAGCGCCTGCACCAGGCGATGCGTTACGCGGTGCTGGGCGGCGGCAAGCGCATGCGCCCACTGCTGGTGTATGCCAGCGGCCAGATAGTCGGCGCCGATGAGCACAGCCTGGATGCGCCGGCGATGGCGGTGGAACTGATCCACGCCTATTCGCTGGTCCATGACGACCTGCCGGCCATGGACGACGACGCCCTGCGCCGCGGCCGTCCCACCACCCATATCGCCTTCGACGAAGCCACCGCGATCCTGGCCGGCGATGCCCTGCAGACGCGCGCGTTCGGCCTGCTCGCCGATGCGGCGCTGCCGGCGCAGCTGCGCGTGCATTGCATGCAGGCGCTGACCCATGCCTCGGGTGCGGCCGGCATGTGTGGCGGTCAGGCGCTGGACATCGACGCCACCGGCCACGCCCAGCCGCTGGCCGCACTGCAGCGGATGCATGCGCTCAAGACCGGCGCGCTGATCCGCGCGGCGGTGCGGATGGGCGCGCTGTGTGGCGACGCACCGCAGACCGATCTGCTGCAGCTGGACGCATTCGCCAGCGCGCTGGGCCTGGCCTTCCAGGTCCGCGATGACATTCTCGACGTGGAAGCCAGCTCCGAGCAGCTCGGCAAGACCGCCGGCAAGGACGTCGCGCAGGCCAAGTCGACCTTCCCCGCCCTGCTCGGCATGGACGGTGCCAAGGCCGAACTGGCCGCACTCAGCGAACGCATGCACGACAGTCTGGCCGGGTACGACGAACGCGCCGATGCATTGCGTGCGCTCGGGCGGTTGGCGGTCGAACGCGATCACTGAACCGCGGGTGGGTCGAACGTCGGGCCACGCGTCCCCTGCGGGCGAATGTCCCTCCGGCGTCGGCCTGCGGTAGGTTCGCTCGCGAGACACGCCTACGAAAAAAAGGTTTTTCTCCCCTCTGAGGGGAGCGGCTTGTTGCAAGGGCCGTCGCAGGGTGAGTACGACGCTACACGCTTGGACGGGAAGTGCCGGCGACGTGTGGGGCGGGTGGTGTCTCCGTTTGGGGTTTCCGCGAGCGTTAGGGCCCCGTAGCAGCCGGTAGGCCCCTGGCGCAAATGTCCCCCGGCCGCGGGCGGCCTCCTCCTTTATTTTGCCCAGGGGCCTACCGGCTGCTACGGGGCTCGGCTTGCGGTAACAGGTGGACGCCAAGCTTTTTTGGCTCTGGTCGGTGGGTCGGGCGGTGGGTCCCCATGCCCTTGGAGGCGAAATAAAGGAGGAGGCCGCCCCGCGGCCGGGGGACATTCGCCGGAAAGGGCATGGGGGCCCACCGCCCGATCCGCCGACCACCCGCTTTTGAAAGGATCAAAGCACGCCCTTGCTTCCCCCCCGCAGCGGCGAAGAAATAAAAAAACGCCCGGCATTGCCGGGCGTTTTTTGTTGCCACACCTGCGGCGCGGATTACTTGATCAGGCGCAGGGTGAAGGGATAACGGTAGGCTTCGCCGTTGTTCGCCTTCACTGCGGCCATGATGCACAGCACCAGGTTGGCCACCCACACGGCAGCCAGCATCAGCGTGCCGATCAGCACGACCACCAGGATGCTGGAGATGATGTAGGCAATGGCCACGGTGATCTGGAAGTTCAGCGCTTCCTTGGACTGATCGATCACGAACGGCTTGGTGGTGTCGTCCTTGTTGATCAACCAGATGATCAGCGCTCCGATGAAACCGGTGAAGATGCCCAGGATGTGCGCCACCAGCGCCATGGTGCGCTGGTCGGCCGGGGCGGTGCCGGCCGGTGCCGGCGGCGGTGCGGTGACGTTGTCGAATTCGCTCACGGTGAAACTCCTTGTTCGGTGTGTGGGTATTGCGCGGCAGGCTCCCCGCCTGCCAGGGCAGCGGCCATAGAATACGTCAATCGTTGCCCGCAACGGTCATCCGGCCGACCAGGATGGAACCCACCTGCACGTGCGAGCGACGGTCCACGTCGCTACCCACCGCCTCGATCCCGGCAAACATGTCCTTGAGGTTGCCGGCGATGGTGATGCCATCCACCGGATAGCTGATCTCACCGTTCTCCACCCGGAAGCCGCCGGCGCCGCGCGAGTAGTCGCCGGTCACGCCGTTGACGCCCTGCCCCATCAGTTCGGTCACCAGCAGGCCCTGGCCCATCTGCCGCGCGATGCTGGCCAGGTCCCCGGCGTTGGCAGCCACCTTGAGGTTGTGCACGCCACCGGCATTGCCGGTCGTGGGCAGGCCGAGCTTGCGGGCCGAATAGCTGCCCAGGATGTAGCGCTGCAGCACGCCATCGGTGATGAGGGCCGAATTGCGCGTGGCCACGCCGTCGCCATCGAACGCGGACGAGCGCAGGCCGCGGCGCAGCAGCGGCAGTTCCTCGATCTGGAACCAGTCGGGGAACAGTCGCGTGTTGACGCTGTCCAGCAGGAAGCTGGCGCGGCGATACAGCGCCCCCCCCGAAACCGCACCCAGCAGGTGGCCGATCAGCGAACGCGCCACTTCCGGCGAGAACAGCACCGGCATCTGCGCGGTGGCCATCGAACGCGGCTGCAGGCGCGCCACGGTGCGTTCGGCGGCACGGCGCCCGATCGCCGCGGCAGACTCGAGGTCTTCACGGGCCAGCGCGCTGCTGTACCAGCCGTCGCGCTGCATGCCGTCGCCCTGGCCGGCAATCAGCGCACAGCCGATCGAATGGTGACTGCTGCGCTCGCGGCCGATGAAGCCGTGCGAATTGGCATACACCGACAGGCTCTGCGAGGTCGCCGCCGACGCGCCATCGGAATTGCTGATGCGCGTGTCTGCCTCGCGGCCGGCCGCTTCACAGGCCAGGGCCAGGTCCAGCGCCTGGTCGGCGCCCAGCGCCCACGGGTGCCAGCCATCGAGGTCGGGGAAGTCCTGGGCCATCAGCGCGGCGTCGGCCAGCCCGGCCGCCGCGTCGTCCTCGGTATGCCGGGCGATCGCACACGCCTGGGCCACGGTCGACGCCAGGCTGCCCTCCTGCAGGTCGGCAGTACTGGCACTGCCCTTGCGCTGGCCGAAGTAGACGGTCACCGCGATGCCGCGGTCACGGGTGGATTCGACCGTTTCCACCTCGCCCAGGCGCACGTTCACATCCAGCCCGCGCTCGTCGCTGCAGCTGACCTCGGCCTGGGTGGCGCCCAGGGCTTTGGCCCGCTCCAGCAGGCGCTGGGAGATGTCGGCCAGCTGCTCCAGGCGTTGCAGGCTGTCGTCGGCCGGGGAGACTTCAGGGGAGATCACGTTCAATGCTTTATCCTGTACGGGTGAGTGCCTGGCGCAACGCCGGGCACAGTTCTGGATGTGGAAATAAGACGATGCGCGGACGCGACGAAGAAACCGGTGAATTCCTTGACATCAGCCGTAGCCAGAACCGCCGGGCTGCACTGGACGTGCTGGCCCTGGGCGAGAAGCTGGTGTCGCTGACCCCTGCGCAGCTGGCGCGTCTGCCGGTGCCCGAAGATCTGCTGCCGCACATCGCCGAGGCCAAGCGCATCACCGCCCATATCGCCCACAAGCGCCAGCTGGCATTCCTGGCCAAGCACATGCGCCGCGAAGACGACGCCGTGCTGGATGCGATCCGCGATGCGCTGGATGCCAACAGCGACACCTCGCGTCGTGAAGTGGCCACCATGCACCGCGTCGAAGACTGGCGCGAGCGCCTGTTGAAGGACGGCGACAAGGCGCTGGGCGCGCTGCTGGACGAGTATCCGCACGCCGACCGCCAGCAGCTGCGCACGCTGGTGCGCAACGCCCAGGCCGAAAAGGCCAAGAACAAGCCGCCGCGCGCCTACCGCGAGATCTTCCAGGTGCTGCGCACGCTGCTGCTGCCGGCCGCGCTGGGCCTGGAAGGACTGAACACGTCCGACGAAGACCTCGACGCGCAGGACGACGGCGACGAGAACGCCGACGACTGAGCCACGGTGCCCACGCGACGGCGCCAGCCTCGGGCTGGCGGCCGCGCGCGGCGGGCTGCACGACAGGTGCATCACCGTGCTCAGGCCTGGGTGCCGCCTACGGTGATGCCATCGATCAACAGCGACGGCTGGCCCACGCCGACCGGCACGCTCTGGCCATCCTTGCCGCAGATGCCCACGCCCTCGTCCAGGGCCAGGTCGTTGCCGATCATGCGCACCTTCTGCATGGTTTCCGGGCCGTTGCCGATCAGCGTGGCGCCCTTCACCGGCGCGGTGATCTTCCCGTCCTCGATCAGATACGCCTCGGTAGCCGAGAACACGTACTTGCCGCTGGTGATGTCGACCTGGCCGCCACCGAAGTTGACCGCGTACAGGCCCTTCTTGACCGAGCGGATCATTTCTTCCGGATCGTGCTGGCCGGCGCGCATGTAGGTGTTGGTCATGCGCGGCATGGTCATGTGCGCGAACGATTCGCGGCGGCCGTTGCCGGTCGGGGCCACGCCCATCAGCCGCGCATTGAGCGAATCCTGCATGTAACCCACCAGGATGCCGTCCTCGATCAGCGTGGTGCACTGGGTCGGGTGGCCCTCGTCATCGATGTTCAACGACCCCCGACGGCCATCGAGAGTGCCGTCGTCGACGATGGTCACGCCCGGCGCGGCCACGCGCTCACCGACGCGGCCGGCGTAGACACTGGTGCCCTTGCGGTTGAAGTCGCCTTCCAGGCCGTGGCCGACCGCCTCGTGCAGCAGCACGCCGGGCCAGCCCGGACCCAGCACCACGGTCATCACCCCGGCCGGAGCCGGAATCGCCTCCAGGTTCACCAGCGCCTGACGCAGTGCCTCGCGCGCGAACCCTTCCGGGCGCCCGTCGGCAAACAATTCCTCGTAGCTGTAGCGACCACCGCCGCCGGCGTAACCGGACTCGCGGCGACCGTGCTGTTCGACGATCACCTGCACGTTCAAGCGCACCAGCGGGCGGATGTCTGCGGCCAGCACGCCGTCGCTGCGCGCGATCAGCACCGTGTCCACGCCGCCGGACAGGCTCACCATCACCTGCTGCACGCGCGGGTCGGCGGCACGCAGGTAGCGGTCCAGACGCTTGAGCATCTCCACCTTGGCTTCATTGCCCATGCCGTCGATCGGGTCCAGCGCCGGATACAGCGCGCGCCCGCCGCCACGCACCAGCGAGCGCGCCTGCTGCGCCCCGCCCTCGCGCGAAATCGCCCGCGCCGACTGCGCCGCGGACAGCAGGGCATCGGCATGGATGTCGTCGGAGTAGGCAAACCCGGTCTTTTCGCCGGCGATGGCGCGGACGCCCACGCCCTGCTCGATCGAGTGCGCACCGTCCTTGACGATGCCGTCTTCTACGCTCCAGCTCTCGCGCCGGGCGTGCTGGAAATACAGGTCGCCAAAGTCGATACCCGGTCCCAGCAGGGTACCGAAGGTGCGTTCCAGGCCGCCGGCATCGAGCCCGGCGGGCAGGAGCAGGCGTTCGTTGGCAAGGGTGAGTGCGTTGTCGGTCATGTCATCTATCTGAGGGCGCCGGCCGCCATCGCAAGCCGGGCGCGGGAAAGGAGTCAGCGTACCGGAGGCGGCAACGCGGCGGGAGCGGCACGCGGCGGCGGCGCGTCCTCGCGGTCGATCACTTCGACCTTGGGCTCGGCCCACGGTCCGGTGACCCGGTAGGTCTTGGCGCCGATCGCGCCCAGCGGCTTGCCCAGCACCGCGTTGGCGGCCGCGCCGACCGCCGCGCCGACCGGCCCGCCGGCCACCGCGCCGACCACGGTCAGCAGGTTGCCCGAGCGCGGGTTGACGTCGATGGTCTGGTCGAACTGCTGGCGGCGCAGATCGGTTTGGCCACGGATGCTGATATTGGCCGCCGGCCCTTCGATCAACACCTTGTCGGTGGTGGCCATGCCGTTGCCGAATGCCAGCGCACCGTCGATCTGGTTGAAGGCGAAGCCCTTGGAGAAGAAGTCGCGGAAGTCGAACATCAACCGGCGCGGCAGCTGGGTCACGCTGAGCAGCCCGAGCACGCGACCGGCCCCGGGCTCCAGTTCCAGCAGCTGGCCATTGCGGGCATTGACCTGCATGTGGCCCTGCAGCGCGCCCAGCTGGAAGTCCGACGGGCCGCCCCGCCAACCGGCATCCAGCGTGATCTGGCCTTGGCCGCCGCGCAGCTGGCCGCCGTAATCCAGGTTCTGCATCAGCCCGCCCAGGTCCTCGCTTTTCACGTCAACGGTCACCTGGGTGCGGGCGGTATCGCCCATCCCCAACCAGCGACCCTGGATGTCGATGGCCTGCTTGGGCGCCCGGAACTGCAGCTGGTCCACGCTCAGTCCGTTGCCGAACGGACGCGTGCGCAGCACCGCCTGGCCCAGCTTGGCCTTCCCGAACTGCAGGTCCTCGATGTCCAGCGCCAGCGGCGGAATCTTCGCCGGGTTGGTGTCGTTGGCGCTGGCCTGTACCCGTGCGGGCAGCGTGGCGTCGGCCGGCAGGAGGATCGGCGCGCCACCGGAGGGCACCTTGACCGGGGTGGGCAACGACTGCCAGTGCACACGACTGAGCTTGCCGACGATGGTGCCGCCGTCGGCATTGGGGACGCTCAGCGTGCCGGCCAGCGACGGCCCATCCAGCCGCACCTCGACCGCCGAGGGACTCGGCCGCAGCTGCAGACGGGTCTGCGCGAACAATCCGCCGGCCAGCAACAGCTGCCCCACCTGCACATCCACCTGGCGCAGCGGCATCGGATCCTTGTCATCGCCGCCACCCGGCGCGCGCGCCAGGCCGATCCATTCCAGAGCATCCAGCGAACCACTGCGGCCATTGACCGCCAGCCCACTGGCGGGCGGCTCGCGGTCGACCTTGTCGCTGCCCAGCGTGACCTGCACGCCGGTCTGGTTGTTGTGGGTCCGCGCGGTCAACGCCAGACGCTGCCCGAACGCCACATCCACGCGCCCGCTGCCCATCGGCAGCTGCGCGTTGACGGTGGTCGCCAGCGGCACGGTGGCCACCTTGTCCAGCGGTGCTGGCAGGTCCAACCGGGTGCCCACCAGGTCCGAGCGCAGGGTCAGTAGGGTCGGCGCTTCGGTCTTGGCGCCCGCGGCGACCTTGGGCAGGGTCACCCCGATCGTCCAGCGCGAATTGCCCTGGATGTACGGCTTGAGCCAGCTCAACTCCGGGGCACGATCCAGCAGCGCATGCGCATCCAGCGCCGCGCTCAGTTCCGATTCGAACGCCTGCTGCGGGTCACGCACATAGCCGCCGGCGCGCAGGCTGAGCTGCCCGTCCTGGCCGAGATGGCGCACGCTCAGGCTGTCGGCGCCGAAGCCGTCGCGGCTGTAGCGGGCCTGCCCCCGCATGCTGTCGAAGGTCAGCGCGAAGCGCTTTTCGGTCAGGGCCACGCCGTTGAGATCAACGGTACCCTGCAGGTGGCCGCCGGGTTGGTCGCGGTGCAGCGGCTGCAGCAGATCGAAGGTGACGGCTGCCGGCCCCTTGGCGGTCAGGTTGTCCAGCGTGTCGGCGTAGGTGGCGTGCAACGGGCTCTGCTTGAGCATCGCCAGCAACGTGCCGGTGTCGGTCTGGGTGGTGGCCTTGACGTACAGCGGGGTCTGGCCGAAATCGACGATGCCCGCGTCGAAATGGTTCACCGCCACCCCGGCCAGGTCGCCACTGCCATGCAGTTCAAAGCCGGGGCCGATGAAGGCGATATCGGCATCCACCTTGCCCATCGCCGGCCAGTCGTGCTGGAAGCGGATGGTGCCGTTGCTGATGTGCCCGGTGGCCTCGAAGCGGCCGTTGTTGCGGTCGAACGGCCAGTCCTCCAGGTCACCGGTGACCAGGCCGATGCCGCCGCGCACCTGCCCGGACACCAGCGCGGCATCCAGCCAGTCGGTGGCGCCCTTGGTCATCCTGGAGTGGATCCAGAAACGCTTGGCCGCGGTCATCGGCACATCGTCGATGCGCGCAGCCAGCTGCAGCCACGGGCGGGTGCCGTCGCCCTGGAACCAGACGCTGCCGCGCACGTCGGCGGCGTAGTCCGTGCCCTGCACGCGCAGCGCCGGGGTGCCGAAACGCCAGCCGCCGGCCTCGTCGCGCCAGCCCACCAGTTGCCCGGCCAAACGCACGTCGTGGCGCACGCCAAAGCCGCTGGGCCAATCGAAGTGCATCGTGCGCGTCGGCTGCAGGTTCAGCTGGAAACCATCGGCGTCGCCGCTGAAGCGCCCGCCCACCCCGCTCAGGCCCGGCGCATGCCCCGACGGGGCGAAGCCGACGTCGGCCAGCTCGCCCTGGATCGATACCGGGCCGTCGCGCTCGGCGGCGATCCGCACCTGGGTCATCCGCGCGTGCGGGGCGGCGTGCTGCAACCATTCGCGCAGGCTGGGCTCGACCCGGTCGCTGAGCGCCAACCCGCGCAGCAGCGCGGTGGCATCGATGTTGTCGCCGGCCAGCGCCATGTGCTGGCCACCGGCCAGCAACAGCCCGTCCAGGCGTTGTATGTCCGCAGTACCGGCCAGGCCGATGCGCAGCTGCGGGGCATCGGCGCGCCAGCCCCCCTGCACCCAGCGCCAGCGCGCGCGCAGTTGCAGCGTGTCCAACGCCAGCACGGGGCGGGTGCCGTCCACCAGCGGCGCACCGCGCAGTTGCAGGCCCCGCAGGTCGGCATCGGCGGTGACCATCACCGGCCGATGGTCGCGCAGGTCCACCCACGCGTTCAATTCACCGGTGCCCTGCTGCAGCGACACGCCGGCGAACTGCAACAACTTGGACCACGCGCGAAAATCGGCCGGGTCGGCTGACAGCCAGGCCTGTCCATCACCGCGATTGCGCTCGAAATCCAGCACGGCGGTCAGCGGCAAGCCATTGAGATCGGCCCAGGCGCGTGCCCCCACGCGCAGGCGCTGACCATTCACGCGCAGGCGCAGATCGATGCGCGGCAGTTCGGCCTGCAGGTTCAACGACGGCGCGTCCACCCGCAGCCGCCCGCCGATCACCTGCAGCTCGCCCAGCCGGCGCAGTGCGTCCAGCGGATCGCCGCTGCCCGACTGCGGCAGACCGCGCACCGACCAGCGACCATCGTCGGCACGCTCCAGCACCAGCGCCAACCCGCGCAGGCGCAGCTCGGTCAGCGAATGTCCGGGCAGCAACCCGGTGTACATCGACACCAGCACCTCGGCCTCGCCGATGGCGATGCCCTGGCCTTCGCCGATGCGCAGCCCCTTGAGCTGCAGCAATGGACCCCGCCGGGTCCAGGCGGTATCGAGGTGATCGAAACGCACCGGCTGACCGGCCCGCGCGCTCAGCCAGGCCGCCACCTTGTCCGGATGACGCTCGGCAAACGGCAACGCTTGGCTGACGGTGCCCACCAGCACCGCCACACATACCAGCACGATCGCCAATGCATATACGGCATGGCGGCGAATCCTTCGCAGTCGCAGTCGGAGCGGCGTGCTCATCGTGACGCGAAAGCATCGGCGCGCGAGCGCGCCAACGCGTGGAGATCAGAGCAGCACGACATCGAACTGCTCCTGCAGGTATTGCTCGTCCGCCTGGAAGCGGATCGATTTGCCGAGGAATTCCTCCAGTTCGGCCACCGCCGAGGATTCCTCATCGGTGATCCGCGCCACCACCTTGGACGAGGCGATCACCAGCAGGCGTGCCGCATCGAACTGGCGCACCGCGCGGGTGATCTCGCGGAAGATCTCGTAGGTGACCGTTTCGGCGGTCTTGATCGAGCCGCGCCCGCTGCACTCCGGGCACGGCTCGGACAGCTGCCGCTCCAGGCTTTCCACGGTGCGCTTGCGGGTCATCTCGACCAGACCGAGCGGTGAGAAGTCGTAGACGGTGGTCTTGGCATGGTCGCGGGCCAGCGCCTTTTCCAGCGTGCGTAGCACCTGGCGGCGATGTTCGGCATCGTCCATGTCGATGAAGTCGATGATGATGATGCCGCCCAGGTTGCGCAGCCGCAGCTGGCGCGCCACCGCCTGCGCAGCTTCCAGGTTGGTGCGGAACACCGTCTCTTCCAGGTTGCGCTGGCCCAGAAACGAACCGGTGTTCACATCGATCGTGGTCATCGCCTCGGTCTGGTCGATCACCAGGTAACCACCGGACTTGAGCGGCACCTGCTTGTCCAGCGCGCGGCCGATCTCGTCCTCCACCCCGAACATGTCGAAGATCGGGCGGTCGCCGCTGTACAGCTCGATCTTCTCGGCCAGCACCGGCATGTACTTGGCCACGAAGGCCTGCAGCTGGCCGAAGGTCTCCTTGGAGTCGACCTTGACCTTGTCCACGTCCTTGCGGATCAGGTCGCGCACCGACCGCAGCGGCAGGCTCAGGTCTTCATAGATCACGCTGAGCGGGGCGGCATCGCGGCCACGGCGCTCGACCACGTTCCATACCCGCGACAGGTAGGCCACGTCCTCGGCGATCGCCTCGGCCGGCTGGCCCTCGGCGTTGGTGCGCACGATGTAACCGTAGCCGCCGTGCTGTGCCGACAATTCGGTCACCAGGCTTTTCAGCCGGGTGCGCTCGGCCTCGTCCTCGATCCGCGCCGATACCCCGACCACCTTGGATTGCGGCAGCAGCACCATGTAGCGCGAGGGAATGCTGATCTGGGTGGTCAGGCGGGCACCCTTGGTCCCGATCGGGTCCTTGACCACCTGGACCACGATGTCCTGGCCGTCGCGCAGCAGCTCCACGATCGGCACCGAGGACGGCGGCGGCAGGGTCGTGCCCTCGGTATCGGGGCTGGCCACCGGGGCCGGGCGGATCACATCGTTGGCATGCAGGAACGCCGCGCGTTCCAGCCCGACTTCGACGAAGGCCGCCTGCATGCCCGGCATTACCCGCTGCACCTTGCCTTTGTAGATGTTGCCCACCACGCCGCGGCGCCAGCCACGTTCGATATGCAGTTCCTGCAGCATGCCGTTTTCGATGACCGCGACACGGGTTTCCCGCGGGGTGACATTGACCAGGATTTCTTCAGACATGGGCGACTCCCTTCAGTTCAAACGTCTGCAGCAACTGCTCGGTCTGTTGCAGGGGCAAACCCATCACACCCGAATAGCTTCCCGCCAGGTGGCGGATGTAACGTTCGGCGCCGCCCTGGATGGCGTAGGCACCGGCCTTGCCCATCGGTTCGCCGCTGGCCACGTAGGCCGCGATGGCGTCCTGCCCGATATCGATGAAGCTCACCTCGGAAATCACCAGCACGCTGTCCTGGCGCCCCTGGGCGACCACGGCCACGGCGGTCATCACCTGGTGGGTGCGCCCGGACAGGGTCGCCAGCATGGCCGCCGCATCGGCGGCATCGACCGGCTTGCCGAATACCCGGCCATCGAGCACCACTTCGGTGTCCGAACCGATCACCACCGCGTCGGCGTCGCCGCCAACCAGGGCCAGCCCGGCGCGCGCCTTGTCGGCGGCCACCCGCTGCACATAGGCGGTGGCCGATTCGCCAGCGGCGCGGACTTCAGGCACCTCAAGGTCCAACGCGCGGAACGGTCGGTCCAGGCGCGTCAGCAGTTCGGTTCGTCGGGGAGATCGAGAGGCAAGATAAAGCATCGAGGAAGCATAACCTGAGCCCACTGTCTGAATCGCGAGCAACCCGTTCGAATCGTGATCAACCCCATCAAACCTCACGACGCGTTCATCGCCCCGACACCAACCTCAACGTCTTCACAAGGAGATGTACATGCGCCACCCGTCCCTGTCCCCGTTGCTGCTCGCCCTGTCCCTTGCCCTGGGAACCTCCATGACCGCCCACGCCCAGTCCCAGCCTGCCGTTGCCGTCGCCGCCGACAGCACCCTGCTCAACATCTCGGCCAACGCCGAGGCCAAGCGCGTGCCCGACGTGGCCACGCTGTCGGCCGGCGTGGTCACCCAGGCCGTGGACGGCAACAGCGCCATGCGCCAGAACGCCGAGCAGATGGTCAAGGTACTGGCCGCGATCAAGGCCGCCGGGATTGCCGAGCGTGACGTGCAGACCAGTGGAGTCAACCTCAGCCCGCAGTACCGTTACGTGGACAACGAGCCGCCGAAGATCACCGGCTATCAGGCCAGCAACACGGTCAGCCTGAAGGTGCGCGACATCGCCAAGCTGGGCAAGGTGCTCGACGCGCTGGCCGCGCAGGGCGCCAACCAGATCAACGGCCCGCAGTTCGAGATCGACCAGCCCGAGCCGGTCTACGACGAAGCCCGCCTGGCCGCCTTGAAGAAGGCCCAGACCCGCGCCGAAACCTACGCCAAGTCGCTGGGCCTGCGCGTGCGCCGCATCGTGAGCATCTCCGAGAACGGCGGCGGCAACTTCCGCCCGGTGATGATGCGCGCCGCAGCCGCGCCGATGGCCGCCGACGTGTCCACCCCGGTGTCGCCGGGCGAATCGGCGGTGTCGGTCAACCTTGACGTGGTGTTCGACCTGGGCCGCTGAGTCCGGTCCCGGCATCCCCTGACGACGGCGCCTGCGGGCGCCGTCGTGCTGTCCAGGCTGGTTTCCTGAGCGCCAGCCAAACACCGACACGCCCCCTGACTTCCGGCCCGTGCCCGGCTCGGGTATTGCTGTCATTGCGCGGCCCCGTCGGCACCCCCGCTTCAACCCCATCGGCCGCGCCCGCACGTTGATGTTCCCGCACATCTGGCAAGGAGAGTGGCGAATGGTCCGTACGCATCCCCCTGTAGTCCCGCTGCACATCGACGCCTCCCGCGTGCTTGGCATGAGCACCGCGCTGGCCCTGCACGTACTGGCCCTGATGCTGCTGCTGATCCCGGCCGCGTACGTGGCCGCGCCGCTGCCACGTGAGCGGACGCAGGTGCGCCTGCTGGAGCCCGCTGCGGAAAACCCGCCGGCCCCGCCGGAGCTCAAAAAGGAAGCGCCCAAGCTGGTCCAGCCGCAGACCACCGTGCCCAAGCCGCAGGTCGCCCCGCTGTCGCCGCCGACCGCCAGCGCCGACGACGCGCTGGCCGTAGTGCCGCTGCCGGCCAGCGACGCGCAGACCCCGAGCCTGGCCCCGGCCGTGCCCACGCCCGCCGCCGGCGGTGCAGGCGCACAACTGAAGTACCGCAGCGCGCCGCCGCCGGCCTACCCGGTCGCGGCCCTGCGCAACCACGAGCAGGGCACCGTGCTGCTGCGGGTGCGGGTGGAGGCGGACGGCAAGGCCTCCAGCGTGGTCATTGAGCGCAGCAGCGGCTCGCGGGCGCTGGACACTGCCGCACGTCAGCAGGTGCTGCGCCACTGGCGCTTCGAACCGGCCATGGTCGACGGCAAGGTGGTGCCCGCCGATGGGCTGGTCCCGGTCAGCTTCTCGCTGCCGGAGTGAGGTCTTCGGCACGGGGAGTCCATTCAGACTCCCCGTGTTGGAACGGCTGATACAGAACGTTACGAATTAAGCAATTTTTCACAACGACGTCACCTGCCGTAAACCTAGATTGTCGCGGTCGTCACTCATTTTCGTGCCGATCCATCGTCATCGTTGGTTTTCCCAGTCAGGAGAGAAGCTGTGAAACACCCGATCCAACGGCTCACCAGCAGCCGCCGCAACACCCTGGCCCATTCCGTGTCCCTCGCCCTCACCGGCAGCGTGCTGCTGCTGGCCGGCGCATTGGCTTCCGGCGCAGCGTTCGCCCAGGAGCAGGCCACCAACCTCGACCGCATCACGGTCACCGGGTCGAACATCCCCCGCACCAATACCGAAACGCCCTCCCCCGTCCAGGTGGTCACCCGCCAGGAAATCGACCGCACCGGCAAGACCACGGTCGCCGAATACCTGCAGACCCTGACCGCCGACGGTTCCGGCTCGATTCCCAAGACGTTCGGCAACGGCTTTGCCGGTGGCGGCGCCGGCATCTCGCTGCGCGGCCTGGGCGCCGGCTCCACGCTGGTGCTGTTGAACGGTCGCCGCATGGCCACCTATGGCCTGGCCGATGACGGCCAGAAGGTCTTCACCGACCTGAGCACCATCCCGCTGGATGCGGTCGAGCGCATTGAAGTCCTCAAGGACGGCGCTTCTGCGATCTACGGTTCGGATGCCATCGCCGGCGTGGTCAACATCATCCTGCGCAGCGACTTCAACGGCGCCATCCTGCGCGCCTCCTACGGCCTGTCCGGTGACAGCGACGGCGATGCCAAGAAGGCCACGCTGACCGCCGGTACCGGCGACCTGGCCACCGATGGCTGGAATGCGTTCTTCAGCCTGGACGTGGGCAAGACCGATGCGATCAAGATCAGCGACCGCAAGGACCGCAAGTGGATCGGCACCGGCGATATCCGGCGCTATGGCTATGGCAACAACGCGCAGTTCCTCGGTGGCGCCTTCCTCAATGGCGGCACCAGCGGCGGCGCCGGCCCGAACGGCTCGGTGTTCGACGATCGCGTGCCGACGGGCGTCACGCCGACGCTGGTGGCCCTGCCGGGCTGCGCAGGCCTGACCACCATTCCCGGTCAGAGCGACGCAACCGCACAGCAGCAGGGCTGCCTCTGGGATCCAAACCAGCAGTACCGTGACCTGACCCCGGAAGAGAAGTACGTCAATGTGTTCGGTCGCGCCAGCTTCGCCTTCGGCGAAGGCGGCGAGATCTACACCGAGATCGGTTACTCCAAGAAAGAAACCACCTTCAGCAACACGCCGTCGGGCGTGTCCGGCAGCTGGGGGTATCCGGAAGGCCCGCGCAACGCCAGCAGCGGCGCCGGCGCCGTCGTCCTGAGCCCGACCCATCCGGACAACCCGATCCAGGGCCAGGCGTCGCGCCTGCGCTACTCGGCATGGGACGTGGGTCCGCGCGTCACCAACAACACCAATGAATTCAACCGTTTCCTGGTTGGCGTCAAGGGCAACTGGGGCGATTGGAGCTACGACACCGCCCTGCTGCATTCGGGTACCGATCTGGTCAACAAGCGCACCGGCTTCCTGCGCTACAGCGCCGTGCAATGCGCGCTCGGCAACCCGGCCTGCCCGGGCGGCGTGTGGCGCATCGGCGACAACGCCGGTCTGAACTCGCAGGCGCTGTATGACTACATCTCGCCGGACATCAGCGCGCGCGCCAAGTCCAGCCTGGATATGTTCGACTTCACCATCTCGCGCAGCCTGATGGACCTCAAGGGCGGTCCGCTTGGCCTGGCGCTGGGTACCGAATGGCGCAAGACCAGCAACAGCCTGACTCCGCAGACCTATACCGATGCCGGCGACATCATCGGCCTGGGCTATTCGGCCTACGACGGCACGCAGAACGTGTATGCCGGCTACGTCGAACTGTCCGCGCCGGTGCTGGAGCAGTTGGAACTGTCCGGCGCGGTCCGCTACGACAAGTACGAAAGCGGCGAAGGCAAGGCAACCCCGAAGGTCGGCATCAAGTGGACCCCGGCCGACTGGATCGCGGTGCGCGGCAGCTACGCCGAAGGCTTCCGTGCGCCCAACCCGGCCGAAAACGGCGACGGTGGCCTGGCCGCCTTCTCCAACGCCCGCGATCCGGTGCGTTGCGCCGCCAGCCCGATCGCCGATGTCGGCACCAACTGCAGCTCGCGTCCGGTGGCCATCATCACCCGTCCGAACAAGGACCTGAAGCCGGAAGAATCCAAGAGCTACTCGTTCGGTGTCGTGCTGCAGCCCACCTCCAGCACCTCGCTGACGGTGGATGCGTGGCAGATCAAGCGCACCAATGAAATCGCTCAGGGTGCCACTGCGGATGCGATCGCAGCCGGCAATGTGCTGCGCGATATCGACCTGATCAATGGCGTCGCAGGCACCGGCACCATCCTGGCGGTCAACACGGACTACATCAATGCCGCCTCGACCCGCGTGCGCGGTATCGATACCGACATCCGCCAGACCTTCGACATCGGTCCGGGCCAGCTGGAAATGGACCTGCAGTGGAGCCATGTGCTCAAGTTCGAGCGCACCGATGCCGACGTGACCGTGGACTACGCCGGTACCCACGGCAACTGCGATGTCACCAACTGCATCGGTACGCCGAAGGACCGCATCAACTTCGGCACCACCTGGAAGCAGGGCCCGTGGAGCGTCAGCGGCGTGGCCAACTACATCTCCAAGATGGACAACACCGACTTCCGCGGTCCGGATGGTTCGTACCAGTTCTCCTACGCCGATGGTACCGACGTTACCAAGATCTCTTCCTTCACCACCTTCGACCTGTCCGGTCGCTGGAACGTGACCGAAGCTTTCGAACTGAACGCCTCGGTGCAGAACCTGTTCGACCGCATCGCTCCGCTGGATCCGACCACCTACGGCGGCGTCAACTACAACCCGCTGCACTTCAGCGGCGCGATCGGCCGTTACTTCACCGTGGGGGCCAAGTACACCTTCAATTGATGTAACCGTCATTGGGGAACGAAAAGCCCGGGCACTGCCCGGGCTTTTTGTTTGGGTTCAACACTGCGTGACCAACCCGATCTGCAAGATCCTTCCATCAATGGAGGGCAGTGTCTTGTTCCGAAAGATTCAGCAGGTGGCGCACGGCGACATGCGTGCGGGGTGCAAGCGTCGTGCGGATCTGTTCGTGTCTCCGCTCTGGCATGTCGCGAGCGTGGGGGCCCCGTAGCGGCCGGTAGCCCCTGGCGCAAATGTCCCCCGGCCTGGCGGCCTCCTCCTTTATTTTGCCCAGGAGCTACCGCCCGCTACGGGGCTCGGCTGCGGTAAGCAGGTGGAAGCAGGCTGATTTGCCGCTGGTCAGTGGGTTGGGCGCTGGGCGCCATGCCTTTGGAGGCGAAATAAACGAGGAGGGGGCGGCCGCAGGCCGACGCCGGGGGCGTCGCCGGAAAGGGCATGGCGGCCCAGCGCCCGACCCACTGACTACCGCTCCCGCAAAGGTCCAGCGCCCGCTTCCTGCTTGCCACGTGGGGGAAAAAAAGCAAAAAAAAGCCTCGCATCGCTGCGAGGCTTTTAAAACTTGGCGCCCGAAGTTGGACTCGAACCAACGACCCCCTGATTAACAGTCAAGTGCTCTAACCGGCTGAGCTATTCGGGCGGGGTGCGCATTGTAGCCCGTTTTTTACAGGATGTAACCCGTTTCCCGCGAAATTCTTCACACACGTTGCAACGCGTGCGATCAGGCCCGGTGATACGGATGGTTGGCCAGCATCGCCGCCGCGCGGTACAGCTGCTCGGCCACCACCAGTCGCACCAGCATGTGCGGCAGCGTCAGCGGACCGATCGACCACTTCTCGTCGGCCAGTGCCGATACCTCCGACGAATGTCCCTCCGGCCCGCCGATCAGGAACGCCAGGTCCCTGCCCTGCCCGCGCCAGTGCTCCAGACGCTGCGCCAGCTGTTCCGAACTCAGCTGCCGGCCCGGCACGTCCAGCGCCACCACGTAGGCATTCTTCGGCAATGCCGCGATCACCCGCTTGCCCTCGTCATCGGTGGCACGGCGCGCATCGCGGCCCTTGCCGCGCAGGCCCGGCTCGATCTCCACCAGCTCGAACGGCAACCAGTGCGACAGGCGCTTCTGGTACTCGGCAAATCCCTGCGCCACCCACGCAGGGGCGCGCTCGCCGGTGGCGATCAACCTGGCCTTCATCTGCACTCTCCCGGCATCGGGGCGATGCCGTTGAAATGACAACGGCGCCATCGGCGCCGTCATCGTGACTCCAACGCGAGCGCTCAGCGCGCGTCGTGGTTGTACTCGTCGCCTTCATCAGCGTCGTCGAGCAGGCTCGGCGGCTGATCGCCGACCGTCCACAGACGCTCCAGCGCGTAGAACTCGCGCACGCGCGGCAGCATCACATGCACCACCACGTCGCCCAGATCGACCAGCACCCACTCGGCTTCGCGCTCGCCTTCCACGCCCAGCGGCATCATGCCCAGCTGCTTGGCGAACTTGACCACCTCATCGGCAATCGACTTCACGTGCCGGCTGGAGGTGCCCGAGGCGATCACCATGTAATCGGCGACGCTGGACTTGCCGATCACGTCGATTTCGACGAGATCCTTGGCCTTCAGTTCTTCGGTGGCCTTGCGCACGCACTCCAGCAGCTGGAGGGTGGACGGCGCCGGATTCGGCATTTGGACCTTGATGGTCTGGGGCTGGGCTTGGTTGCTCAAAGCGGGTGGACTCGATAAATGTGGGGCCGATTATACGGGCCCGGGCGCCCGAGCGTATTCACGGTGAAGGGGCGCCGTACAGGCCACGCTCGGCGATGTAGTCGGCCACCACCGCCGGCAGCAGCGCCCGCCAGTCGCCGCCAGTCGCGATCCGCTGGCGTACCGCACTGGCCGATTCCTCGCGCAACGGGGCCTGCAGCCGCAGCACGCGCCCGGCCGGCGCGCCCAGCAGCTCGCGTTCGTGGCGGGCCCAGCGGCCCTCCAGCGCGGTGGCCAGGGCCGGCGGCAGGTCCTGCTCCAGCGGGCTGCCGGGACGGTCGGCAACGATGAAGTGGGCCAGCCCGAACAGTGCCTCCCACTCATGCCAGCCGGTCAGGCCAAGCAGGCTGTCGGCGCCGACCAGCCAGGCCAGGGGCTGGTGCGGGCCCAGCTCGGCGCGCAGTTCGCGCAGGGTGTCCACGCTGTAGGACGGTACCCCCGGCTGGCGTGCCGCCCGCGCCAGCTCGCGGCGATCCAGCAGCAGGCCCGGCTCCTCGCCGATGGCCAGGGCCAGCATGTGGGCGCGTTGTTCAGCATCGGCACCCGGTGGGGCGCGGTGGGGCGGGTCGGCGGCTGGCAGCAGACGCACGGCGACCTGCAGCTGGTCGCGCGCGGCGCGGGCGATGGCCAGGTGCCCCAGATGCACCGGATCGAAGGTGCCGCCGTAATGGATGCGCAGGCCCATGCCGCTCAGGCGCGGGCCAGCAGGCGCACCGCGCGGGCTTCGGACACCGCCAGCAGCAGGCGCTCCACGCCCAGCCAGGGATCGCCGTCGGCGCGCCCCTTGGCCATGCGGTCGACCAGCCCGGCCTCGGCCACGAAACGGTCCCAGCGCTTGGGCTCGGGATGACGCTGCAGGGCGCGCTTGAACGGGGCCTGGCGCGATTCCCAGATGCCGCGGCTCTTCATCTCTGCGGCCACGTTGCCGCCCCGCGCCTGCACCCGCGCCAGTCCGGCGGTGGACAGCAGCTCGCGGATCACCATCGGCATCAACGCGGCCACCGCTTCACCCTCCCCGCGCAGCCCGGCCAGCATCCTCAGCACCGCCGCCGGCTGCCCGGAGAAACTGG
This sequence comes from Stenotrophomonas sp. Ste86, assembly GCF_024519465.1. Taxonomy (GTDB): domain Bacteria; phylum Pseudomonadota; class Gammaproteobacteria; order Xanthomonadales; family Xanthomonadaceae; genus Stenotrophomonas. Next base: position 24,713 of record NZ_JALJRW010000023.1, read on the forward strand.
CTTCGAGCAGGCGGAAGACGTCGTAGCGGGCCGCATCGGCAACCAGCGACTCCATCGTCTGCACGTCCAGGGTCTGGCCGGCGGCCAGCAGCGCCAGCTTGTCGATCTCCTGCGCGGCGGCCAGCAGATTGCCTTCCACCCGCTCGGCCAGGCGCTGCACCGCGGCCGGCTCGGCACGCAGGCCCTTGGCGCGCAGGCGGCGCTCGATCCAGTCGGGCAGTTCATGCGGCTTGATCGCCCAGGCCACCGACAGCACGCCGACGCGATTGACCGCCTCGGCCCACTTGCCCTGGTGGGCCTTGCTCCATTCGTTGCAGGTGATCATCAGGATCACGTCCGGCGCCGGGTTGGCGCAGAACTGGCTGATCACCTCGGCGCCGTCCTTGCCCGGCTTGCCGCTGGGCAGGCGCAGCTCCATCAGCCGGCGGGCGCTGAACAGGCTGGGCGCATTGAAACTGGCACCGACCTGGTCCCAATCGAAATCGCGGCCATCGGCATCGAACACCTCACGCTCGTCGATGCCATCGGCACGCGCGCGGGCACGCACCGCATCGGCCGCTTCGAGGACGCGCAGGGTTTCCGGACCGGCGATCAGGTAAACCGGTGACAGCCCCTGGCTGGCCGGTTGACTGGCGAGTTGTTCGGGTCGCAGTTCCATCCTGGCGCGCCGGTCCGCGGGCGGACCGGTCAGTGCCCCTGGGTGGGGGCGGCCGGCGGCGGCACCGGCGGTTCAACCGGTGCGGTGGCCGGGGCGGCCGGCTTGGCCGGCACGCGGCCTTCCATCTCGGCCCGCACCACGCTGTCGATACGACGCATGATCGACGCCGACATCTCACGACGCAGTTCGTCGGCCAGGATTTCGCGCTCGGTGGTGGTACCGGTGGCGTCGGTGGGCGGCGACACGTAATCGCGCGAGAGCTCGATCACCTGCTGCGGCACCAGCTCGCTGCCATCCTCACGCAGGAACTTGAAGATCACCGCGTAGCGCAGGCTGTATTCCTGGGAGCGGCCCTGTGCATCGATGGCGATCGGCAGATCGCCCCAACGCTCGGACATCACCTGCAGCTGCGCGACCTTGCCGGTGCTGCCCGGTTCGGCGGCGCTGTCCGGCTCGGCGACCTGCGCGCCCGACGCCTGCAGCCCGCGACGCAGCAGCTTGGCCAGTTCGCTGTAGGGGGCGCTGGAGACCACCTGCACCGCGGCGGTGTCGGCCGGCAGCATCAGCTTGTTGCGCATATGGAAGCCACACCCGGCGAGGGTCGCGGTCAGAACGAGGGCAAGCAGGAATCGGGTCATGGGCACAGTCTGGGGGAGCCGGGCGGGCGCGGCAACAGGCATAGAAGATGCCCGATGCCGCGTGAACGTGACTTGAGACAGACGGCCGCGGTCAGGCGGCCACGATGTTCACGATCTTGCCGGGCACGATGATGATCTTGCGCACGGTCAGACCGTCCAGGAACTTGGCCGCGTTCGGCTCGGCCAGGCCCAGCGCTTCGATCTGGTCGCGCGCGGCGTCGGCGGCCACCTCGATGGTGCCGCGCAGCTTGCCGTTGACCTGCACCGCCAGCGTCACCGCGTCGCGCACCAGCGCGGCCGGATCGGATTGCGGGAACACCTGGTCTTCCAGCAGCGTCTCGCCATGGCCCAGCACCTGCCACAACGCATGGCTGGCATGCGGGGTGATCGGGTTGAGCAGCAGCACGGTGGCCTGCAGCGCTTCCTGGCGGACCGCGCGGCCCTGCTCGCTGACATCGTCAAACTTGGCCAAGGCGTTCATCAGTTCCATCACCGCGGCAATGGCGGTGTTGAAGCTGTGGCGGCGACCATAGTCGTCACTGACCTTGCCGATGGTTTCATGGGTCTTGCGACGCAGCACCTTCTGCTCGGCGCTCAGTGCAGCCACGTCCAGCGCCGGGGCGACGCCCTCGGCGGCATGCTTCTGCACCTGGGCCCACAAGCGGCGCAGGAAGCGGGCCATGCCGTCCACGCCGGCTTCGTTCCACTCCAGCGACTGTTCCGGCGGCGCGGCGAACATCGAGAACAGGCGCACGGTGTCGGCCCCGTACTTGCCCACCATCGCCTGCGGATCCACGCCGTTGTTCTTCGACTTGGACATCTTCTCGGTACCGCCGATCACCACCGGCTGGCCGTCGGCGATCAGGGTGGCGCCGGTGATGCGGCCGCGATCGTCGCGCTGCACGTCCACGTCGGCCGGGTTGATCCAGTCCTTGGAGCCATCCGGGTTGGGCCGGTAATAGGTTTCCGCGATCACCATGCCCTGGCACAGCAGGTTCTGCGCCGGTTCGTTGCTGTCCACCATCCGCGCATCACGCAGCAGCTTGTGGAAGAAACGGAAGTACATCAGGTGCAGGATCGCGTGCTCGATGCCACCGATGTACTGGTCCACCGGCAGCCAGTAGTTGCCGCGCTTGTCGACCGCATCGCGGGCGCCGGGCGAGGTGTAGCGCGCGTAGTACCAGCTCGACTCCATGAAGGTGTCGAAGGTGTCGGTCTCGCGCTCGGCCGCGCCGCCGCAGTCCGGGCAGGTGGTCTTGCGCCATTCCGGGTCGGCCTTGATCGGCGAACCGGTGCCGACGAAATTGACGTTTTCCGGCAGCACCACCGGCAGCTGTTCTTCGGGCACCGGCAACGCGCCGCACTTGGGGCAGTAGATCACCGGGATCGGGCAGCCCCAGTACCGCTGGCGGCTCACGCCCCAGTCGCGCAGGCGGTAGTTGACGCGGCGCTGGCCCTGGGCCTTGCGCTCGAAACGCTCGGCCAGGGCTTCGAAGGCACCCTGGAAGTCCAGGCCATCGAACTCTTCGGAGTTGACCAGCTCGGTATCGCGGGTCTTGTCGCCGTACCAGTCCTGCCAGCGGGTGGCGTCGTAGGCCGCCTCGTCCTTGCGCGGCGTCTTCAGCGCGATGACCTGGCGGATCGGCAGGCCGTACTTGTTGGCGAATTCGTTGTCGCGCTGGTCGTGGCCGGGCACGGCCATCACCGCGCCGGTGCCATAGCCCATCAGCACGAAGTTGGCGACCCACACCGGCACCTGGGCGCCGGTGACCGGATGCACGGCGCGCAGGCCGGTATCCATGCCACGCTTTTCCTGGGTCTCCAGTTCGGCTTCGGACACGCCGCCCTGCTTCATCTCGGCCAGCAGCGCGGCCAGCGCGGGATTGGTCTTGGCCGCATGCTGGGCCAGCGGGTGCTCGCCGGCGATCGACACGAAGGTCACGCCCATCACGGTATCCGGACGGGTGGTGAACACGCGCAGCGGATCCAGCGCGCTGCCGTCGGCATCGCGCACGTCGAACTGGATTTCCAGCCCTTCGGAGCGGCCGATCCAGTTGCGCTGCATGGTCTTGACCGAATCGGGCCAGCCCGGCAGTTCATCCAGGCCGTCCAGCAGTTCCTGGGCGTAATCGGTGATGCGCAGGAACCACTGCGGAATCTCGCGCTTTTCCACCAGGGCGCCCGAGCGCCAGCCGCGGCCGTCGATGACCTGCTCGTTGGCCAGCACGGTCTGGTCGACCGGGTCCCAGTTGACCACCGCATTGCGGCGGTAGGCCAGGCCCTTGCGCATCAGCCGGGTGAACATGCGCTGCTCGTGCACGTAGTACTCCGGCGTGCACGTGGCGAACTCACGCGACCAGTCGATCGCATAGCCCATGGACTTGAACTGGCCACGCATGTGCTCGATGTTGGCGTAGGTCCACTTGGCCGGTGCGGTCTTATTCTTGATCGCCGCGTTCTCGGCCGGCAGGCCGAACGCGTCCCAGCCCATGGGCTGCAGCACGTTGTACCCGGTCATCCGCTTGTAGCGGCTGATCACGTCGCCGATCGTGTAGTTGCGCACGTGGCCCATGTGCAGCGCACCGGACGGGTACGGCAGCATCGAGAGGCAGTAGTACTTCGGCTTGTCCGAGGTCTCGGTGACCTCGAAGGCACGCGTGGCATCCCAGAACTTCTGGGCGGCGGATTCAACCTGCTGCGGATCGTAAACGTTGGGTTCGACGCTGGTCATGGAAACGCTAGTGCGGCGGCAAAGCGGGAGAGGATACCGCAGTGCGGCAAGGCGCTCCAATCGAGCACCGGAACGCCCGGCCCGCCTCGCTCTCCCGCCGGCGCAAGCCCCACGGTGCGCTGATCGGGGGGGGCGGGACGCCGTGCCAGGGGCTCCCGCACGGTGACAACCTCAGACTGGAACGCGGCTTTTCCCGCCAAGGACACAGGAGATTCCCTATCCCGGGCCGACCGCCGCCTGCAGCAGCCTTGTGGCGCAGGGGTTGCCCGGCTCCCGGCCCTGCACGGCCAAGGCCGCCCTTTCGGAGCCGATCAAGGAGATACACATCATGCAGCGCATTGCTCAGGCGGCTCTTGCCGTCGGCATGGCCATCGGCGGGGTTGCTTCGGCCCATGCCGCCAGCTTCAATTGTGCCTACACGCTCGATGACGGAAGTTTCGGGATGTACCCGGTGGAGGCGGCCGATGGCACCGATGCCACCAACCAGGCCATTGTGCTGATCCGTCGGGACCATCCAACGGCCGGCTTCACCCTTCAGTGCCACGAAGACTGAAACCAGCGGGGCGCTAAATCGCGCCCCGCACCTTGCGCAACGCTACCGGTAGCGCCGCCACCAGCCACATCGCCCAGACGGCGAAGGCCAGCCGCTGCGCCAGCGGCGCCGGCATCCATGCCTGCAGCACGAACGCGGCCAGCACCATCCCCGCCGCGCAGCCGAGGTGCAGGAACGCCTGCGCGCGCCAGCCCGGCACGCGCAGCGCACCCAGCCCATACAGCAGTGTGCCCGGCACGAATGCCAGCACCCACACCATCCACGCACTGGCGTGGAACTGGCTGGCCGGGCTTTCGATATCGCTGGCATCCAGCGATAGCAGCCCCATCGCGGCGAAGCCGGCCCCGGCCAGCACGAGCAACTGGACGCCCACGCGCAGCGTCCAGGGCGCCGTGCGCGGCACGCGCCGCAGCAGGCGTAGCGCCACGCCGCAGGCCAACGCCCCCGGCAGCACCAGCGCCAGCCAATTGAACGCCTGCGCATGCGGCACCCCGGTTGCGCCCAGCAGCGCTACCGGATGCGACAGCGCGCGGTACCCCGGCAGCGCCGCACCGAAGCCGGCGACCGCCACGACGAACACAAACGCGGCAAGCGCGCCGATGCCGCGATCGATACGGGGTGAAATGTGCATGAAGGTCTGCCTGGGCCCAAGGGAACGCCGCGCATTGTCACCGGTTTCCGCCGATCCCGTGCGTCGGGGTTGCGTCCCGCAACCGGCGCACCCATACACTGCGTACATCTTTACTCGTTGATTGCCGACCATGAGCGAATTGCCGCACGTCTTCGACGCCACCACCGCCACCTTCGAAGCCGAGGTCCTGCAGAAGTCCCTGCAGACGCCGGTGCTGGTGGATTTCTGGGCCCCCTGGTGCGAGCCCTGCAAAACACTCGGCCCGATGCTGGAAAAGCTGGCTGGCGAATACCACGGCGCATTTGAACTGGCCAAGGTCGATGTGGACCAGGAGCAGCAGATCGCGGCCGCCTTCCAGATCCGCTCGGTGCCGACGGTGTTCCTGGTCAAGGGCGGCCAGTTGGTCGACGGCTTCCCCGGCGCGCTGCCGGAAGGCCAGATCCGCGAGTTCCTGGCCCAGCACGGGGTTACCCCGGCCGAGCCGGTCACCGAGGCGGTGGCCGAACCAGAGCCGCTGGATCCCCAGGCCCAGGTGGATGTGCTGCGTGCGGCGATCGCCGCCGAGCCGGACAAGGACGAACTCAAGCTGGACCTCGCCCTGGCCCTGCTGCAGACCGGCGCCAGCGCCGAAGCCAGCACGCTGATCGACGCGCTGCCCGCCAACCTGGCCACCGACGACCGTGCGGTGCGCGCCCGTGCGCGTCTGGATTTCGCGATTGCCCTGCAGGATGCGCCCGCGCCTGAGGTGCTGGACGCACGCATTGCCGCCAACGGCGATGACCTGCAGGCCCGCCACCTGCGCGGTGTGCAGCTGCTGCTGGGCGGGCAGGACGAGGCCGCGCTGGAGCATTTCCTGGAGATGCTGCGCCGCGACCGCGGTTTCGCCGAAGGCCTGCCGCGCAAGCTGCTGATCGATGCCTTCAAGGTGATCGGGGACGATGACCTGATCGGCCGCTACCGCCGGCGCATGGCCTCGCTGCTGTTCTGATCCCGGCACGGTGTCGCCCGGGAGATGCCGGATGCGACACCGACTTCTAACGGATTCCACGTGTCCTAGGCGTGATCCCGGTCACGTTCAGAAACCCTGCACGACGCCCGGGCAATAATGCCGGCGCGGCGTATTGGACGTCGCGATTCATTCGGGGGGATGAGGTCTGGGCCCATCGGGGTCGCAGGGCTACGCCCCGCCCTGCTGGGCCAGATGACCGTGAGTTCGATGCGCTTGCCACACGTTCCCTCCCTGAGCGGCCGCCTGCTGATGCTGGCGGCCCTGCTGTTGACCGCCCTGCCCGTGTTGGCCCAGGACTGGACCTACCGGGTCCGTCCGGGTGACACCCTGTGGGACCTCGGCGCGCGCTATCTCAAACCGTCGGTGCCTTGGGAAAAGTTGCAGGCGCACAACCACGTGGCCGATCCGTATCGCCTGACGCCGGGCACCCAGCTGCGCTTTCCCATCCCCTGGCTGGCCGTGCAACCTGCGCCGGCGCGTGTGCTGGCCGTCCGCGGCCGGGTCCAGGTTGGCGATGCCGGTCGGACGACGCTGCGTGCGGTCATCGAAGGTGAGCTGCTGACGATCGGCCAGCAACTGGTTACCGGCGCCGACGCCAGTGTCACCATCGCCTTCGCCGATGCCTCGCGGCTGCAACTGCGCGAGAACTCGCGCCTGCGCCTGGACCAGCTGAGCCGCTACGGTCGCACCGGCATGGTCGATACACGCCTGCGCCTGGAACAGGGCCGCACCAGCAGCCGGGTGACGCCGGCCAAAGGCCCGGCGTCGCGGTACATCATCGACGCCCCCAGTGCGACCAGCAGCGTGCGCGGCACGGTGTTCCGGGTCAGCGCGGGCGATGCCACCCATAACGCGTCCACCGAGGTGATCGAAGGCAAGGTGCAGGTCGGCAATCGCCGCGGCCAGCGCCTGGTCACGCGTGGCCAGGCAAGCCGCAGTGTGTCCGTCGATGCACGTCCGGGCGACGTGGAAGCCCTGCTGCCCCGACCGGTGCTGGACCCCGCGCGGCTGCACCTGGACCCGCTGCCGGCGCAGCTGTCATGGTCGGCGGTGAGTAGCGCCGCTCAGTACCGGGTCGAGGTGGTCCGTGCCGACCAGCCGGAGATCCTGCTGTTCGCCCGGGACACTGCCGCCACCACGCTGACCGTACCCGACCTGCCCCCGGGCGAGCTGCGCCTGCTGGTGCGCGCGGTCAGTGCCGATGGCGTGGAAGGCCTGGATGCCGAGCGCGACTTCGTGGTGCGCGACCAGCCGGTGGCCCCGTTGACGGTGCGCCCGGTCAACCAGGAAACCGTCAATAGCGCGCGGCCGCGATTCGAATGGAGCCAGGTCAGCGACGCCGAGGCCACCGTGCTGCAGATCGCGCGCGATGCGCAGTTCCTCGAACCGGTGCTGGAGCAGGAGAGCCGCGGCACCCATCTGCGCCCGACCCAGGCGCTGGCGCCGGGCGCCTATTTCTGGCGCGTGGCGTCGCGCGATGCCGCCGGCCACCGCGGCCGTTTCGGCCAACCGGTGGCGCTCACCCTCAGTGATGCCCCGGTCGATCCGGCACTGCAGCCGCCGCAGGCCGCCAAGGGCCAGTTGACGCTGCGCTGGCAGGCCGGCGCACCCGGCCAGCGCTATCGCGTGCAGCTGGACCGCAAAGGCGATTTCGCCCAGCCGCTGCTGGACCGCGACGTCGATCAACCCGAGGTCTCGCTCAAACGTCCGTGGCACGGCGCCCTGCACGTGCGCGTGCAGTACATCGACGACGATGGCTACGCCGGCCCGTTCTCGCCGGCGCAGCAGATCAAATTGCCCTGCCGTACCTGCTATGGCGCTGGCGGCGGCGCGCTGCTGTTGTGGTTGCTGCTGTGAAACCCCTGCTGCTGTCCTGGCCGCAACGCATCGTGCTGTCGACCCTGGTCGGCGCGCTGGCGGCGGCGGCCAGTCATTTGCAGTGGTTCTGGCAGCAGGATGAAGCGGTGTACGACGCTTACGTCGGCCGTTGGGAATACCGTCCCGACCCACGCCTGCTGATCGTGGCGATCGACGACAACAGCCTGCAGCAGATCGGCCAATGGCCGTGGCCACGCGCCACCCACGCCCAACTGCTGGACCGTCTTACCCAAGTCGGCAGCGCGCGGGTGGTGCTGGATCTGATGCTGTCCGAACCGGACCGCCAGGATGCGGCGCAGGACGCCGACCTGGCCGCGGCGATCCGCCGCAACGGGCATGTCGTGTTGCCGGTACTGGCCGCCCCGGCCAGTGGCCCACGCATGGCCGAGGAACTGCTGCCGATCCCGCTGATTGCCGCCAACGCGGCCACGCTCGGCCACAGCGACGTCGAAGTGGATGCCGATGGCGTCGCGCGCGGGCTGTACCTCACGGCCGGGATCGGCTCACCGCACTGGCCGGCCCTGGGGCTGGCGCTGGCCGACACGCCCGGCCCGCTGCCGGGCCTGCGCGATCCCGATCCGGCGCAGTCCTCGCCCTACCAGTGGCGCCGCAACCACTACGTGCGCGTGCGTTACGCCGGCCCACCGGAGACCTTCCCGCAGGTGTCCTACGTGGACGTGCTCAACGGCGAGGTCGATCCGGCACTGCTGCATGGGCGGCGGGTGCTGGTCGGCATGACCGCCAGCGGCATCGCCCCACGCCTGCTCACCCCGACCACCCGCGAGCGCTGGATGAGCGGCAGCGAATACCAGGCCAACGTGGCCTCGATGCTGCTCGATGACAAGGTCATCCGGCTGCTGCCCACGCTGTGGCAGGACCTGCTCAGCGGGGTGCTGGTGGCGCTGTGCTGCCTCGGCCTGACCCTGCCGCGGGCGGCGGCCAGCGCCCTGCTCGCCCTGCCCGTTACCCTGCTGATCAGTTTCGTGGCGCTGCGTGCCGGCAACCTGTGGTTCGCCCCGGCCGCCGCACTCACCGGCATGCTCGCGGTGATTGCCGCCTGGGTGCTGTGGCGCATCAGCGCATGGCGACGCCAGGCCAACAGCGATGCACTGACCGGGCTGGGCAACCGGCTGCGCTTCGAGCAGACCCTGCAGCAGGAACACGAGGCCGGCCGCCGGAGTGGCCGCCCGCTCAGCCTGGTGCTGATCGACGTGGATCATTTCAAACACCACAACGATCTCTACGGCCACCATGCCGGGGACAGCGTGCTGCGCCAGATCGCCGGCGAAATCGGCGCCCATGCACGCCGCCCGCGCGATATGGCCGCCCGCTTCGGCGGTGACGAGTTCGCCCTGATCCTGCCCGACACCAGCGCCGAGGGCGCCGTGCAGGTGGTCGAGGATCTGCTGGCGCGGACGCGGGCCATGGAGGTCCCGGCCGGGCCGGGGCAGACCCTGCAGATCACCCTGACCGTGGGCATCTTTACCCGCGTACCTGCCAGCGACAGCGAGCCGCGCCATTACTTTGAAGGCGCCGATGCGGCGCTGTACCGGGCCAAGGCGGCAGGCCGCGACGGCTATGCGGCCGATGACGGCGGCTGAGCCCACGCGCACACCATACGCAGGCGAATGTTAGACTCCGGCCACCTTCCCCTGCGCAGCCCGTCCCGATGAAGGCCACCGTTTTCCGCCATGGCATTAACCTGTGGCCGCCATTCCTGTTTACCGGCATCCACGTCACCGAGGTCAGCGACGACTACCGCCACGTGCGCGTCGAACTGCGCATGCGCCCGTGGAACCGCAACTACGTGGGCACCCATTTCGGTGGCAGCCTGTTTGCGATGACCGATCCGTTCTGGATGCTTACCGTGATGCAGAACCTGGGCCGCGATTACTACGTATGGGACCGCGCCGGTGCCATCGAATTCATCAAGCCCGGTCGTGGCACGGTGACGGCCGAGTTCCGCCTGGATGATGCACTGCTCGATCAGCTGCGCGCGGCGACCGCCGGCGGCGAGAAGTACCTGCACTGGTTCAGCAACGACATCCTCGATGCGCAGGGCGAGGTGGTCGCACGCGTGCGCAAGCAGGTCTACCTGCGGCTCAAGCCTGACGCGCGCAGCCCCAAGGCGCCCGACAGCAAGGGTTGATCCGGCACGTGGTTGCTATCCTCGGTGCCCCTGCGTTTCACCGACGACCTCATGCGCCTGCTGTCTGCTGCCCTGCCCCTGCTGTGCCTGCCCATACCTGCGCTGGCCCTGGAGGTTCCGCCGGTGGCGTATCCGCGTCTGCCGGCTGTCGCCAGCAATGCTGAAGGCTTCGTTCCAGACGGGTGGCGCATCGAACAGCGCCTGGACGGCGACCTCAACGCGGACAAGCGCGCCGACCTGGTGCTGGTGCTGCGTCAGCAGGACCGGCACAACGTGGTCGAGCATGAGGGCTTGGGCATCAGCCCGCTGGACAGCAATCCGCGCCTGCTTGCCGTCGCATGGTCCAACCCGGACGGCAGCTATGCGCTGGCCGCGCAGAACCACACCCTCATCCCGCGCCACGAATACCCGAACATGTCCGATGTATTCGAGGACGGTTCCGGCGGCGTATCGATCGTGCGCGGCACGTTGCAGGTGCAGCTGTATTTCTTCTCCAACGCCGGCAGCTGGTCCACCGGCTCGACGACCTTTACCTTCCGCTGGCAGGACCAGGCCTTCGCGCTGATCGGTTACGACAGCCGGTCGCTGATGCGCAACGCCGGGGAGACCGAGGCACTGAGCATCAACTATTCCACCGGCAGGCTGCGCCGCGCGCATGGCAGCATTGAAGACGACCGCGACCAGGTGCAGTGGGAAGCGCTGCCGTCGACCAAACGCTGGACACTGAACAGCATTGGTGACGGGGGAGCGTTTCAACCGTTGCCCTAGCCACGGACGCCCGGCGCCCGCGTGGCGCCGACGTCATGCGTTACTGCGGCTGCCAGGCCAACGGCAGCCGCGCGCGGATCATCGCGCTCGCGTCGGTGGAAGGCCGCGCAAAGCGTCGCACCTGCACGCCTCGACCATCGGCGCTGGGCTGCAGCGGGCGGTGCGCGCTGCGGAGTGGATCGGGCAATCGTGCCAGCGTGGCCATCGCACCCTTGCCGTCGTTCGGCTGTCCACGCAGCCACAACATCGCCGCGGCCAGCCGCAGCTGCGCGCCGGCATCCTGCATGCGCCAGCTGTACTCGTCATATGCCGGCCCGGCGATGTCCTGCAGCATGCAGCCCACCGCATTGGCCACGCACTGCAACGACCACACCGACGGCGGCGTGGCCAGCGTCACCCTGCGGTCGTCGCGGATCTGTTGCTGCACCTCGGTCGCGCAACTGCGTGACAGCAGCGCGGCACTGCGTGCCTGGGTCTTTTCCGTGTCGTACAGCCAGCGCGATTGGCCGTCCGGCAGGCGTGCGGTTGCAGCGCGCTGGAAGGCGAACTCCCCGCGCATGGGCACGCACAGGTCCAGCTCGGCCACCGTCGGTGCGGCCAAGGCCTGCTGGCAGATCGTCGGCAGAGACGCATCGGCCGGCAGCTCGGACATTATCTCGGTGAACAGCGACGCATTGCGACTGGCCATGGCACCGCCCACCATCGCCACCAGCAGGCTGTCGCTGCTGCGCATCAACATGCGCCCGGTGCCGATGTCCTCGCAGACGCCCTGCAGGGCCTGGCTGCTGTTGCCGCGCACCTGTTCCAGCGCGTGCAGCGACAGCCGCTCCATCAACGCCTGAATCGGCGGAAACGGCATCGACACGTCACTGGCGAACAGATTGCGGTAATGGTCGTTACGGCTCAACGCGCTGATGCGCGCATGCAGCCCGTCATGCCCGCGATGCGCCTGGGCCACCTCCGCCGCATGCGCGCGTACGTCGTCCAGGCAACTGTCGGTGGCGCGCCCGCACCAGCCGTGGGCGGGCGTGGCCTTCGGGTATCGCCCTTCGGCGACGCTGGTCGTCCACGGCTGCGAGGTTTCCGCGGCAATCGCCTGCGCGAACGCCTGCGTATCGCGTGTGGTCAGCGCGCGCATCCGGGCAGGATCGATGCCGTCGTAGGGCAACAGCCACAGCGGCGGGAACGCATTGCGCTCGGGCACCTGGTCGCGCGGCGCGGCCTCCATCGCCGCCAGCGCCGCACGCTCGGCGGCCGGCACCGGCAGCAGCCAAGACACCAGCACCACCACCACCAGCAGCGCGCCCATCCCGAGCACGGCCATGCCCACCCACTTCACTCCGTTCAACACAGCATTCCTCCAGCGCGCCGCTTCCTGCGGTGGCCGGCAGGGTAATCCGGGCGGCGGCACGGCTACAATGCGGCATGTCGCCCGAAGCCCCCCAACTCGTCCCGCGCCCCTCCCTGCAGCGCCTGTTCCTGACCGGCCTGCTGACCCTGCTGCCGATCTGGCTGACCTGGGTGGTGGTCAAATTCGTCTTTGTGCTGTTGTCGGGCATTTCCAGCCCGGTGGTGGTGCCCCTGTCCGAGCAGATCGCCGCCTCGTTCCCGCATTACCTGGGCTGGGTCAAGGTCGAGTGGATGCAGAACGTGATCGGCCTGGCCGCCACCCTGCTGGTGATCCTCAGCGTGGGCGTGCTCAGCCGCCGGGTGATCGGCCAGCGCCTGCTGCGCTGGTTCGGCGCGGTGATCAAGCGCATTCCACTGGCCAGCATCATCTACGACAGCGCCAAGAAGCTGCTGGACATGCTGCAGACCGAGCCGGGCAGCACCCAACGCGTGGTGCTGATCGATTTCCCGCACCGTGACATGAAATCGGTCGGGCTGGTCACTCGGGTAATCCGCGAACAGGGCACCGGTCGCGAGCTGGCTGCGGTGTACGTGCCGACCACGCCCAACCCGACCTCCGGCTACCTGGAAATCGTGCCGGTGGAACTGCTCACGCCCACCGACTGGACCGTCGACCAGGCCATGAGCTTCATCATCTCCGGCGGCGCCGTCGCCCCGGAAACCGTGCCGTTCACCCGCGCCGGAGACCGCTAGAGGCGCGCCACCAGGGACGGCAGCGGGTCTTTACCCCTGCTGACGCGCGGTGGTGCGGCGCTGGCCGTACGCGCGCGGATCGGGCAAGCTCCCCGGTCTGTGTAGTGTTACGGATACCGCCGATGCCCCACCCCGCCCGCGCCCTGGCGCTCGCCATCGCCGCCCTGCTGGTGTTCAGCACCGCCGCACCGGCAGAAGCCGCCAAGAAGAAGGCCAACCGGCCGGCCGCCGCGCAGACCCGGCAGGCCGCCAAACCCAAGGCAAAACCGCGCCCGCGCCCCGCCGCGGCGCCGGCCCGCCAGCCCCTCGTGCGCCAGCAGACCAAGGCCGCCCAGCTCAACCGCATCTACGATGAATACTGGGATGCCTCGATGCGGCTCAATCCGCTGCAGGCCACCTTCCAGGGCGACAGCCGCCACAACGACCAACTGCCCAACATTCTCTCGGCCGCCTACCGCCAGCAGTCGCACGACTTCACCGTGGAATGGCTGGGCAAAGTGGAGAAGATCGGCCCCGATGGCCTCACCGGCCAGGACCTGCTGAGCTACGAGATCTTCGTACGCGACGCGCGCATGTCCGTCGCCGCCGAGCAGTATCCCAGCTGGATGCTGCCGGTCAGCCAGTACTACAACCTGGGCAGCATCATGGCGATCCTCGGCTCCGGCTCGGGCGCCCAGCCGTTCAACACGGTGAAGGATTACGACAACTGGTCCAAGCGTTCGCTGGGCATCGGCCCGCTGTTCGACCAGGCCATCGCCAACATGCGCCAGGGCATGGCCGCCGGCGTCGTGCAGCCGCGCGACCTGATGGAAAAGGTGCTGCCGCAGCTGGATGCGGTGATCAAGCCCACTGCCGAGGAAACCCTGTTCTGGGCGCCGGTGCGCAACCTGCCCGCCGACATCCCGGACGCGGAAAAGACCCGCATCGCCGCCGAATACAAACGCATGATCGAGTACCGGATCATGCCGGCCTACCGCGCCCTGCGCGGCTTCATCGCCACCGAATACCTGCCCGCCACGCGCAGCAGCGATGGCCTGGGCGCGCTGCCCAAGGGCCAGGCCTGGTATGGGCAGAACATCGTGCAGAGCACTGCATCCACCCTGGATGCGCAGCAGATCCACAGCATGGCCGAACAACGCGTGGCCACCCTGCAGGCGCAGATCGCGGGCATTCTGAAGGACAACAGGATCCGCGGCTCGCAGCAGAAAGTGCTGCGCAACATGCGCACGGACAAGAGCTTCCAATACGCCAATGGCGAGGCCCTGCTCAACCGCTACCGGCAGTTGCAGACCCAGGTCGCCGGCCGCCTGCCGGCCCTGCTCGGCACGCTGCCGAAGGCGCCGATGGAAATACACGCGGTCGAACCCGAGCGCGCTGCAGCCGCCTCGGCGGTGAGTTACCAGCAGCCGCTGCCGGATGGCCTGCGCCCGGGCATCCTGTACGTCAACACCGGCAACCTGGCAAGCCGGCGGCGCTGGGCCACCCCGATGCAGTTCCTGCACGAAGGCATCCCGGGCCACCACGTGCAGCTGGGCCTGCAGCAGGAACTGGACAAGCTGCCGCGCTTCCGTCGCCTGGGCGGCGACATCGCCTTCATCGAAGGCTGGGGCCTGTATGCCGAATCGCTGGGCGACCCACTCGGCGTCTACCAGGATCCTTACGAACGCATCGGCTACCTGCAGGCCGCGCTGACCCGCGCCGCGCGCATGGCCGCCGACACCGGCCTGCATGCGCAGGGCTGGAGCAAGCGCCAGGCGGTGGACTACCTGGTCAAGACCGCCGACATGCCGGCCGAAGATGCCACTGCTGAAGTGGAACGCTTCATGGCATTGCCCGGGCAGACGCTGCCCAATGGCCTGGGCGAACTGAAGATGTTCGAGCTGCGCGACCGTGCCAAGGCTGCACTGGGCCCGCGTTTTGACCTGCGTCGCTTCCACGAGGAAGTGCTGCGCGACGGTTCGATGCCGCTCGATATCCTCGATGCCAAGCTGCAGCGCTGGATCGCCAGTGAAACCGCCGGCACGCCGGCGCCCGCCGCCAGTCCCTGACCTCGCCCCGGGAACCGGCCATGCACATGACACCGCGTCCGCGCTGGATCAACGCGATGTGCATCGGCCTGCTCGCGGCCGGCAGCGTCTTCGCCGCGCCGGTGCTGACGCCGCCGGACCCGGGCATCGATGCGTTGTTGCAGCGCTACGACGGCCAGGTGCCCGGCGCGGCGGTGCTGGTGCTGCACGACGGACAGCCGGTGTTCCAGCGCGGCTACGGCCTGGCCGTCCTCGAGGACGGCACCTCGGTGACCGCACAGAGCAACTTCCGCCTGGCCTCGCTGAGCAAGCAGTTCACCGCGGCGGCGATCCTGCTGTTGGCCGAGGATGGCCGTTTGACCCTGGATGACCCGCTCAAGCGCTGGTTGCCCTCGCTGCCGCGCGCCGCCGATGCGATCACCCTGCGCCAACTGCTCAGCCATACCAGCGGCCTGCTCGACTACGAAGACCTGCTGCCGCCCGGTGCGACGGCACAGGTGCACGACAACGACGTGCTGCACCTGCTGGAAACCCAGGACCGCACGCGCTTCGCCCCCGGCAGCCGCTACCGTTACAGCAACAGCGGATATGCGCTGCTGGCGCTGGTGGTGGCCAAGGCGTCCGGGCAGGATTTCGCCAGTTTTCTGAAGGCGCGTATCTTCAGCCCGCTGGGGATGGATGCCAGCGTCGCCCACCAGGACGGCGTGGACGATGTGGCGCATCGCGCGTACGGCTATAGCCAGATCGACGGACGCTGGCAGCGCACGGACCAGAGCCCCACCAGCGCGGTACTCGGCGACGGCGGCATCTATTCCTCGCTGGCCGACCTGGCCAAATGGGACGCGGCACTGTACGACACGCGTCTGCTGAAGGCAGCGTCCTTGCGCCAGGCATTCGCGCCGGCCACCGCCACCGAGGAACCGGACGTGCCGTTCTACGGCTTCGGCTGGCGCCTCAACGGCCAGGCGCAATGGCACAGCGGGGAGAGCATCGGCTTCCGCAACGTGATCCTGCGTTATCCCGCACACCGCCTGACGGTGATCATCCTGAGCAACCGCGACGGCCCCGAACCCTATCCGCTGGCGCAGCAGATCGCACGACGCTGGCTGGACACCCTGCAATGACCCACGACCACGACACCCCGCTGCTCGGCGTCCACCATGTGGCGCTGATCGGTTCGGACTACGCGCGCTCCAGGGCGTTCTACACCGAGGTCCTTGGCCTGCGGGTGCTGGACGAAAACTACCGCGCCGCGCGCGATTCCTGGAAGCTCGACCTGGCCCTGCCCGACGGCAGCCAGTTGGAGCTGTTCTCTTTCCCGCACGCCCCGCCCCGCCCAAGCCGCCCGGAAGCCCAGGGGCTGCGTCATCTCGCGTTCCGGGTAGCGGCGCTGGAGCCGATGATCGCGCGCCTGGCCGCGGCCGATGTCGCCTGCGAGGCGATCCGTACCGACGAATACACCGGCCGCCGCTTCACCTTCTTCGCCGACCCGGACGGACTGCCGCTGGAGCTGTACGAGATCCCCGCCGAGGGCGGCTGAACAGGGTCGGCGGTGCGTTCCGTACCGGAGCGAATGGGTATACAGTCGGCCTGTACCGGCCCAGCGCCGGCATTCACGAACTCCCTGGGAGGGGAAACATGCGCAAGACTTTGAAGACCCTGCTGCTGGCACTGCCGCTGATGCTGGCCGCCATGTCGGCCAGTGCGGCCGATGGTGCGGTCGGCCGCTGGAAAACCATCGACGACAAGACCGGCAAGGTAAAGTCGATCGTGGAGATCACCCAGGCCACCAACGGCACCCTGACCGGCAAGGTGGTGGAGATCCTGCATTCGGACAAGGGCCCCAATCCGGTCTGCGACGGTTGCGAAGGCGCCAACAAGAACAAGCCGGTCAAGGGCATGACGATCCTGTGGAACCTCAAGGCCGACGGCGCCAACGCCTGGTCCGGCGGCACCATCCTGGACCCGGGCAACGGCAAGACCTACAAGTCCAAGGCCAAGCTGCAGACCGGCGGCGCCAAGCTCGACGTCTCCGGCTGCATCGCCTTCATCTGCCGCTCCCAGACATGGGTGCGTGAGTAATCTGGCGCTGTTTGTCTAGTCATTGCTGCGGTGTGGTCGAGGCGGGTTCAACCCCACCGGGAGAAGAAGGCCGAAGCGGCTGCGCCGCTTCGGCCTTTTGCATTTCAACTCCCCCCCACACCCCGAACCAAACCGCTCTGGCTCCGGCTTCGGTACGCAGAAGCGCAGCCCATTTCGATTCGATTCGATCCGTTTCGGTCCGGCCCGCTCCGCTCAGCTTCGGCCCCACCCGCCTTTCCCCTGCACACCAGCCAACTGTGGAAGGGTTGGGGTGGGTGAGGTTGCGGGGCCCTCCACCGCATGGATGCGGTGGCGGAGCTTACATGGGTGAGGGCGCATTGCTTGCGAGGCACTGCCTCGCATGCGTCCGAACGCACAGCCGCCAGCGGCTGGGCCGGGCCGCGGAGCGGGACTTGCAGCGTGCCCCGCGGCCTCACCCACCCCAGCCCTCCCCCAGCAGACCGGTCAATAGGCTTCGGCTTCGGCTTCGGCTGTGGCCCTGGCTCCAGTTTCGAAAAAAAGCCCGCCGCAGGCGCCCACCCCCTCCATGCGATAATCCCCAGTCCCCAAAGCAACAACGCAGACCATGACCCGCACCGCTCTCGTCACCACCGCCCTGCCCTACGCCAACGGCCCGCTCCACCTGGGCCACCTGGTCGGCTACATCCAGGCTGACATCTGGGTGCGCGCGCGGCGAATGAGCGGCGGCAAGACCTGGTTCGTCTGCGCCGATGACACCCATGGCACCCCGATCATGCTCGCCGCCGAAAAGGCCGGCGTCAGCCCGGAAGCCTTCATCGCCAACATCCAGGCCAGTCACGAACGCGACTTTGCCGCCTTCGGCGTCGCCTTCGACCACTACGACTCCACCAACTCGGCCGCCAACAAAGCCCTGACCGAAGCCTTCTACCTCAAGCTTGAGGCCGAAGGCCACATCGCGCGCCGCTCCGTGGCCCAGTTCTACGATCCGGCCAAGGGCATGTTCCTGCCCGACCGCTACATCAAGGGCATCTGCCCGGTCTGCAGCAGCCCGGACCAGTACGGCGACAACTGCGAAGTGTGCGGCGCCACTTACGGCCCCACTGAACTCAAGGACCCGCGCTCGGTCATCTCCGGGGCCACCCCGGAAATGCGCGACTCCGAACATTTCTTCTTCGAAGTCGGCCGCTTTGAAGGCTTCCTGCGCGAGTGGCTGGACGGCGACGTCGCCCTGCCCGGCGTCAAGGCCAAGCTCGGCGAATGGCTCAATGCCGAAGGCGGCCTGCGCGCCTGGGACATTTCCCGCGACGCGCCGTACTTCGGCTTCGAAATCCCCGGCCAGCCCGGCAAGTACTTCTACGTCTGGCTGGATGCGCCGATCGGCTACCTGTCCAGCTTCCAGACCCTGTGCGCCAAGAACGGGGAAGATTTCGACGCCCACCTGCGCGCCGGTTCCAGCACCGAACTGCACCACTTCATCGGCAAGGACATCGTCAATTTCCACGGCCTGTTCTGGCCGGCCGTGCTGCACGGCACCGGCCATCGCGCGCCGACGCGCCTGCACGTCAATGGCTACCTGATGGTCGACGGCGCCAAGATGTCCAAGTCGCGCGGCACCTTCGTCATGGCGCGTACCTACCTGGATGTCGGCCTGGAAGCCGAAGCGCTGCGCTACTACTTCGCCGCCAAGTCCGGCGGCGGCGTTGAAGACCTCGACCTCAACCTGGGCGACTTCATCGCGCGCGTCAACGCCGACCTGGTCGGCAAGTTCGTCAACCTGGCCAGCCGCTGCGCCGGCTTCATCAGCAAGCGCTTCGATGGCCGCCTGGCCGACAGCCTGCCCGATGCCGCCCAGTACGACCGCTTCGTCGCCGCCCTCGCCCCGATCCGTGAGGCGTACGAGCGCAACGACCCGGCCGCCGCCGTGCGCCTGACCATGACCCTGGCCGACGAAGCCAACCGCTACATCGACGACCAGAAGCCGTGGGTGATCGCCAAGCAGGACGGCGCCGACGCGCAGCTGCAGGCGGTCTGCACCCAGGGCTTGAACCTGTTCCGCGTGCTGGTCACCGCACTACGGCCGATCCTGCCGGCCACCGCCGCGCAGGCCGAAACCTTCCTCGCCGCACCGGTGCAGGACTGGACCGACATCGCCCGCCCGCTGACCGCACACACCATCGCGGTGTACGCACCGCTGTTCACCCGAATCGACCCGAAAATGATCGACGCCATGACCGACGCCTCCAAAGACACCCTCGCCGCCCCCGCCCCCGCCGCCGCCCCGGCCAAGCCTGCCAAGCCGGCACCCGCGCCCGCACCGGCGGTAGCCGCCGCCCCGACCGACGGCCCGGCCTATATCGGCATCGACGACTTCGCCAAGCTCGACCTGCGGATCGGCAAGGTGCTGGCCTGCGAGTTCGTCGAAGGCTCGGACAAGCTGCTGCGCTTCGAACTGGATGCCGGTGATCTCGGCAAGCGCCAGATCTTCTCCGGCATCCGCGCCAGCTACGGCGAGCCGGAAAAACTGGTCGGCCGCAGCGTGGTGTTCATCGCCAACCTGGCCCCGCGCAAGATGCGTTTCGGCCTGAGCGAGGGCATGATCCTCTCGGCCGGTTTCGACGGCGGCGACCTGGCCCTGCTCGATGCCGACAGCAGCGCCCAGCCCGGCATGCCGGTGCGCTGATCGCAACGAAGGGGCGGCCCTGCCGCCCTGTCCTGCTGGCCTGCACGGAGGAAGCTGCGGTTTGGAACTGGCCTTGTTCGATTTCGACCACACGGTCACCACCTGCGACACGTACGGCCGTTTCCTGCGCCGCGTGGCGACGCCGGAGCAGCTCGCCCAGGCCTGGTGGAAAGTCGGGCCGTGGCTGCTGGCTTACCGGCTCAAGCTGATATCGGCCGCGCGCATCCGCGCCCGCGTCACCCGCCTGACCTTCAGCAACCGTCACAGCGATGACATCGCCACCCAGGCCGCCGGCTATGCGCGCGATGTGCTGCCCGACGTGGTGCGCCCGCAGATGCTGGAACAGATCCGCTGGCACCTGCAGCAACGGCATACCGTGGTGATCGTGTCCGGCTCGCTGGATCTGTACCTGCGCCCGTGGTGCGAATCGCTTGGTCTGGGCCTGATCTGCAACCGTCTGGAAAGCCGCGATGGACGCCTCACCGGTCGCTACGCCGATGGCGACTGTGGCCCACGCAAGGTCGAACACATCCGCCAGCGCTACGACCTGTCACGCTTCCAGCGCATCCACGCCTACGGCGACAGCGCGGAAGACCGTCCGATGCTGGCCCTCGCCCACGATCGCTGGTATCGCGGCAAACCTTTGAAATGAAGACCCCGCGCAGCCGACGCCACGCATGATCACCCCAACGTCCCTGACCGAACGCCTCGACCGCCTGCTGCCGCAGACCCAATGCGGTCAATGCGGCTATGACGGTTGCCGTCCCTATGCCGAGGCCATGGCCCGCGGCGAGGCCGGCGTGGATCACTGCCCACCCGGCGGTGATGACGGCGCCCGGGCACTGGCGCGTGTACTGGGTGTACCTGCAGTGCCATTCGACCGCAGCCGGGGCGAATATACGCCCGCGCAGGTGGCGCTGATCATCGAGGCGGACTGCATCGGCTGCACCAAGTGCATCCAGGCCTGCCCGGTGGATGCCATCGTCGGCGGTGCCAAATACATGCACACCGTCATCGCCGACCTGTGCACCGGTTGCGCGCTGTGCATTCCACCGTGCCCGGTGGATTGCATCGACCTGATCGCAGCGCGCTGATGCCGTGCAGCCGAGCGATATGCCCGGCTGCCATTCGGCCCGTTACGGCAGTGCCGCGGTGATCACGATCTCCACCTTCCAGCTCGGATCGGCCAGCTTGGCCTCCACCGTCGCGCGTGCCGGCGTCATGCCCGCCACCACCCACTCATCCCACGCGGCATTCATGCCGGCGAAATCGTTGATGTCGGCCAGGAACACTTCCGCACGCAACACGTGCTGCTTGTCGCTGGCCACCAGCGCCAGCAGCTTGTCGATCTCTTCCAGCACCTGCCGGGTCTGGCCGGTGATGTCCTGGCTGGTGTCTTCGGGAATCTGCCCGGACAGATAGGCGACCTTGTTGTGTACGGTCATTTCGGACATGCGCGGACCGACATCGAAACGTTCCAACATGGCGTGTTCTCCTCTGGATGAAGGGACATTGTCACCGATGCGGTGTGCGCCTGTCCGTGCCCGGTGTCCTTGCCGCCACGGCGTGCACAGCGCACACCCTTGGCAAGCGTGCGCATCAGGCGCACGATGCGCCCGCACCCTGCACCGCCTCCTGCCTTGACTCTTTCATCGCCCCCCACGGAGCACGCTACACCGATGACCGAAACGACCCCTGCTCCCGCCCCGGCATGCCTGGCCTGGCGCCGCGCCGCCACCGTCATCTTCAGCCTGGCGATCCTGGCCCTGGCGCTGCGCGGGCTGGCCAACGAGTTCGACGAACACGGCTACCGCGCCATCCGCGAAGCGTTCCGCCACCTCGGTGCCGGCCAGATCGCGCTGACCGTGGTGCTCGGCCTGGCCAGTTACGCCTGCCTGATCGGTTTCGATGCCATTGGCCTGCGTCGCAGCGGCAAGCAGTTGCACCCGGCGCGTGTGGGCATCACCGCCTTCCTGGCCCACACGCTCGGCCAGACGCTGGGGTTTGCCGCGCTCACCGGCGGCGCCGTGCGCCTGCGCGGCTATGGCGGGGCCGGGCTGAGCCTGGGCGAAATCGGCCAGGTGGTGCTGATGAGCACGCTTGGCTTCGTGTTCGGCGCGTGGCTGCTGCTGGCCTTGGCCTTCATCCTCGAACCGGGTGCGGCCGCGTTGGCGCTGCCGGTGTCGGTGCAGGCGGTGCGCGTGTTCGGCATTGTCGGCCTGCTCGGTTACCTCGGCACGCTGCTGCTGGTCGGTCGCGACGGACGTACCTTCCAGATCCGTGGCCACAGCCTGTGGCTGCCCGACCGCCGCACCATGCTTGGCGTCACCGCGCTGAGCGTAGTGGAACTGGTCCTGGCCAGCGCCGCGTTCTACGTGCTGCTGCCGATGGATACCCCCACCGGCCTGGCCGGCTTTGTCGGCCTGTACCTGGTGGCGGTGCTGGCCGGGTTGATCTCCAGCGTGCCGGCCGGGCTGGGCGTGTTCGAGTGGAGCCTGCTCAAGCTGCTGCCGCAGGTGGCACCGGCGTCGGTGCTGGCCGCCGCGCTGATCTACCGCGTCACCTATTACGTGCTGCCGCTGCTGCTGGCCACGCTGCTGGCCCTGGGCCCGGCAATGCGCAAGCCGCTGCGGGTCGGCGCCGGGGCCACCCGCGCCGGCTGGACCGCGCTGCGTCCGTGGCTGCCGCAGATCATCGCGCTGGCGGTGTTCAGCGTCGGTGCCGCACTGGTCATCGACGGCACCCTGCCGACCCCGCGCCGGCACCTGGTCAACGCCTCGCTGCCGATCCTGGAAACCTCGCACCTGCTCGGCAGTCTTGGTGGCGTGGCCCTGCTGCTGATCGGGCAGGGACTGCAACGACGCAGCCACGCGGCCTGGATGCTCGCGCTGGGCATCTGCGTGATCGCGCCGCTGCCGATCTGGCTGCGCGGCGGCCAGGTGTTGATCGCGCTGTCGGCACTGTTGGTGGCGATGGCGCTGTGGGCCTCGCGCCGTGAGTTCTACCGCCAAGGGGCGCTGCTCGACGAAGCCTGGTCGTGGCCGTGGATCCGCAATCTCGGCCTGGTCCTGGTCGCGGTGATCTGGCTGCTGTTCTTCGTCTACAGCCACGTCGAATACCAGAACGAGCTGTGGTGGCAGTTCGCGCTGCAGGGCAACGCCCCGCGTGCGCTGCGGGCGCTGCTGGTGGTGGCCATCGCGCTGACCATCTTCGGCCTGGCCCGGCTGCTGCACAGCACGCGCAGCCCGCTGCCGGCCGCCGACGCCCCGACCCTGGACGCACTGGCCCCGATTCTGGCTGCCGCCGAAGACACCCAGGCGTGCCTGGTCCTCACCGCCGACAAGGCGGTGCTGCGCGATGCCGACCAGCGCGGCTTTGTGATGATGCAGCGCTACGGCGGCTCGCTGATCGCGATGGGCGACCCGGTCGGTCCGCCGGAGGTGGTGCGCGGACTGATCTGGCGCTTCCGCGAGGAAGCCGACCGGCTCGGATTGCGCCCGGTGTTCTACCAGGTCGGCGAAGCGCATTGGCAGACCTACCTCGACCTCGGCCTGACCCTGGTCAAGCTCGGCGAAGAGGCGATGGTGCCGTTGCAGGACTTCGGCCTGGAAGGACGCGAGCGTGCCGACCTGCGCCAGGCCTGGAACCGCGGCAAGCGCAGCGGCCTGAGCTTCCGCGTGGCCACCCCGGCCGAGGTGCCCGCCCTGCTGCCGGCGCTGGAAGCAATTTCACAGGAATGGCTGGATGACAAGGCCGGCGATGAAAAGGGCTTCTCGCTGGGCAGCTTCGATCCGGACTACCTGGTGCGCTTCCCGATGGCGCTGGTGGAAGCGGAGGGCCGCATCGTCGCCTTCGCCAACCTGTGGCAGGCGCCGGCCGGGCACGAGTTGTCGGTGGATCTGATGCGGCATATCGACGATGCGCCCAAGGGCACCATGGATTTCCTGTTCATCGAGCTGTTCCTGTGGGGCCGCGCCAACGGCTTCCACCGGTTCTCGCTCGGCATGGCGCCGCTGTCGGGACTGGCCCAGCATCGCCTGGCCGGGCGCTGGAATCGCTTTGCCAATATCGTGGCCCGGCATGGCGAGCGCTTCTACGGCTTCAGCGGTCTGCGCCGCTTCAAGTCCAAGTTCGCCCCGCAGTGGCGTGCCCGTTACCTGGCCGCGCCCGGCGGCGTGCACCTGCCGGCTGCACTGCTCGATGCTACCCGGCTGATCTCGCTGGATCCGCGCCGCCACGATTGACCTTGGTGGGGGATCCGGCATGGATCCCCCACCGCACGCGTCACCGCGCCGGCAGATGCTCCAGCAACGTCTGCGCCAGGCGATCGTAATCGCCCTTGAAATGATGGTCGCCCGGCAGTTTCACCACCTGCGCATTGCCTCCCGGCAGGTCCGGGCACAGCGCATCATCGTCGTCCTCGCCATACAGGCACAGCGTCTTGCCGACCGGCAACCTGGCGATCTCCGGCGCGATCGGCAGGCCGTCGCCACCGCCGCCCAGCCAGTTGCTGACATGGAACTCGTAATCGGCGGTCTTGCCCACCGACATCAGCCCGATCATCGCCACGCTGTCGCGCATCGCCGGTGACAACTGATTGATCGCCGCCGGGAGCACGTCGGCGCCCTGCGAGAAGCCGACCAGCACCACCCGCTTGCGCTGCCATTGCCGGCTGTAATGCGCGGCAATGCGCTCGAGGTCGCGGGCGAAGCCCTGCGGATCGCGGGCGGTCCAGAAATAGCGCAACGAATCCACGCCCACCACCGACACCCCGCCCTCGCTGAGGGCGGCGGCCACTTCCTTGTCCAGCCCGGCCCAGCCGCCGTCACCGGACACGAAGATCGCAAACGTGTCGCCCGGCTTGCTGGACGGCAGTTCGATCACCGGCAAGCCTTTGAGGTCATCTGGCGGGGGCGCCAGGCTCACTCCCTTCTGAGCACCGATCACCTGCGCCGCCGCCAGCAGCCCGGGCAGGTCGCCACCCTCTGCGCTGCGCTCGAACTGTCGGCCCATGCTCACCTTGCGCACGAACGCGGCCGCATCGCCGACCTTGCAGCGTGCGTCGCCGGCAGCGTTCAGCCACGGGAAATTGAGGTCGGCCGGTTGCAGCCGGCCGTGGCTGACGCCGGCGCCGCAGACCATGCGCTCGCGCGCCCGGTCCGGACAGAAGTCGGTGGTCAGCAGGCCGGCGAAGACCTGGGTGTCGGCCTGCGCAGCCACCGCATAGGCCAGCTCGGCACCTTCCCCGTCGCCGCCGATCAGCGGCAGGCGGTAGCCGGGCAGATGCAGGTAGGCCTGGAACCAGCGCGAGAAATTCTCCACATCGCCGGCGCCGAACCCGCAGGTACCGCCGCCTTCGCGGGCCAGTTCCTTGCGCAGCCGGGCGACATCGACCTGGGCGACCAGCGCGCCCCGCGCACGCAGCGCATCGATGCGCTGACGGGTGCGTTCGTGCTCGCGGCCGCCGTCGAACCACACCACCACCCGCTGCAGGTGTCCTTCCGGCAGGAACACCGGCACCTGCTGGAACCGCCCATGGCTGACCTGCTGCGGTGTCGCGGCCGCGGCCATCGACGCCCATCCACCGATCACCAGACCCAGTACCTTCCCCCACCCGGCTCGCCGCATCGTCACGCATCCCAAAAGAGTCGCGCCCACGATACGCCGGTCCCCCGCCAACGGCATGTACACAGACTGGCTGCACCGCTCAGCCAGGCGTGGCGACCCCGGCCTCCCGCGTCGTCCGCCATTGCCGTACGGCCACCGCCAGCAGCCATAGCACCAGCACGGCGATCACCAGCTTCTGCCCCGCGCCGCGTGGCGGACCACGCCACAGCACGTGCAGCCACAGCAGCACGAAGCACAGCCATGCCCAGGCCCAGGCCAGGCCGGCCCAACGCGACCAGCGGGGGTCGGCGCGTAGGTACCAGCTCTGCAGCAGCATCGCCACGCTTACGCACAGGAAGGCGGTGTTCGCCGCCAGCCCATGCACCAGTGGGGCCAGCAGCGGCGCCCGCTGGGGCAACCAGCTGTCGCCGATGGCCACGCCGAGCAGGCCCAGTGCGCCCGCCCAGAACAGCCCCGGCGCCGCCCCGCTGCGCCGTGGCGAGCGACTGTCGACGTGCAGCGCGTACGCCAGCAGCATGATCGCCAGTGCCAGCGCGCCGTAGGCGCACCGCAATGCCAGGCCCCATGGCCCGTGCAGGTAGAGGCTCAGCGTGGCCTGCACCCAATCCAGGTCCTGGCGGACCCATTGGGTCCACAGCGCCGTGGCGATGAACACCACCAACGCGACCATGGCCAGCAGCGCGGCCCTGGCCTGCGGCCGCGTGGACGGGCGTGCCGAGGCGCCATCATTCATCGGCGCCGTACTCAGTCGATCGCATCCGGATGACGCAGCGTCCACGCCGCCAGTGCGGCCCGGTAGCGCTGCAGCTCATCGCTGTACAGATCCAGCACGCACAGCGGGCAGCCGCTGCCGCAGCACTCGTTCGGGCCGGGTTCTTCCGGTGGCTGCGGGCGTGGATCGGGGTCGGGAAGCGCGACGAGCTCGGACATGGGCATCAAGGGGGCGGAGAGCCACCATTATCCAATGCGGCGACGCAGGTTGGCGCGCGCCGCGCCGTCCAGCCGCTGGTGGAAGAACCCGCTCAGGAAGATCCGCGGCTTCAGCAGCAGCTGCTTGAGGAAGCGGCGCCGGTTGAGCCGGAACAGGAATCCTGGCACATGGCCGGCATATTCCTCCGCAATGCCCTGGTCGTAGGCATCGAACACCGCCGCCGGCGCGCCGAGGATGGCCATGTCGCAATCCAGGAACAGCGCCGCTTCGGCGTCGATGTCGGTTGCGGCCAGCGCGCCATGCCGGGCAGTCAATTCGATCAGCTGCACCACCCGCGCCACGTCGATGCCCTCGGCGGGCAGCCAGCGCAGGATCGCCTCGCGCGCCAACGCGGCAGAGCGCGCTTCATTGTCGCTGCGCCCGGCGTCGTAGATCGCATCGTGGTACAGCGCGGCCAGCTGCACCTCGCGCGGCTGCTGCCAGCCCGGGCCGTCGGCAACGATCTGGCAATGCTGCAGCACCGCCTGCACGTGCGAAAAGTTGTGGTATGCCCGCGGCGGCATCGCGTAGGCGGCTTCCAGGTCGGCCTGCATCGCCGCCGGCAGGGGCATCGGTTCAAAGCGCATGGGCAAACAGTGACGGCCGCCGCGGCAACTGGCAAGCGGATCGTCATTGGCGGTTTTTTGACCAGCCACGCGCCACGCCTGGTGCACGGCGCGTGCGCGTGCTTATCCACAGGTTTGCCCGGGGCTGATCCACACCGGCTGTGGATGGCCGATCGGGCCGACGAGCGGCACCCCATCCTCCCGGCCCAGGCCTAGACTGGGGCGGCTACGTCGGTAGCCCTGCGAGGTAAACGCGATGTCCGCCTGGAGATTCCTGCTGGTGCTGACCCTGCTGGCAGCAGCGGTGGTGCCGCTGTCAGCCGGTGCGGCAGAACCGGCCGCTGCGGTGTCGCCTGCGCCCCCGCCGCCCCCCACCCCGGAACAGATTCTTGCCATTCCCCCCGAACTGCGCGCACTGCTGCAGCAACGGGTGATCGCCCCGAGCTTCTCGCGCGAACAGCGCGTACAGCGGTTGGTGCATCTGATCTTCGACGACGACGGCATGCAGCTGTCCTACGACCCCTACGCCACCCACACCCTGACCGAAACCTGGCAGACCCACCGCGCCAACTGCCTGTCTTTCACCCTGCTGTTCGTGACCCTGGCGCGCGCGGCCGGCATCGACGCGCGCGTGCAGGAAGTGGCCCAGGTGGTCACCTGGTACGAGGACCAGGGCGTGATCTACAACGTGGGCCACGTCAACGCGGGGGTGACCCTCAATGGCAACACCGCCGTCGTCGACCTGGACCGCAACGTGCTCTACGACCGCTACGGTCCGCAGCCGATCGAGCAGAAGCGCGCGCTGGCGCACTTCTACAACAATCGCGGGGCGATGTGGATGGCCGACGATCTGGCACAGGCCCGCACCTATCTGCAGGCGGCATTGGCGCTGGACCCCACCTTCGTCGCCGGCTGGAACAATCTGGGCGTACTCGACGCACGCAGCGGCAATCTCGCCGAGGCCGAGCGCGACTACCGCACCGCGCTGACGCTGCAGCCGCGCAACGCCGCCAGCCTGACCAATGCCAGCGCGCTGTATCGGCGCCTGGGCGACACCCGCCAGGCCGCGCAGTTGGCCAATCGCCTGCAGCAGGTGCAACGCGGCGATCCGTTCGCACAGTTCCGCTTCGGCAACGAGGCTGAGCAGCGCCAGGACTACGCG
The DNA here is from genome assembly GCF_024519465.1 of Stenotrophomonas sp. Ste86. GTDB lineage: Bacteria > Pseudomonadota > Gammaproteobacteria > Xanthomonadales > Xanthomonadaceae > Stenotrophomonas. The sequence goes on from NZ_JALJRW010000023.1 coordinate 52,928, forward strand.
GCGGCCGTCGGCTATTACCGCCGCGCGGTGAGCCTGTATCCCACCGCGCACCCGTTCCACTTCGGGCTGGCGCGGGCGTACTTCCTGGCCGGCGACAACGCACGGGCATCGAAGGAGATGGCCCGCGCACGCGACCTGGCCGGCGACAACGCCGATGTGCTCAAGGCCCAGTACCAGGCCAAGCTGGACAGCCTGAACCGCTGGCGCCAGCGCAGCGCCGCGGTCAACTGAGCCGGTTTCAGGCCTTCTTGAGGAAGCAGGTCTTCAGGACCAGACCCTTGATCTTGTCCGAATTGCCTTCGATGTGTTCGGCGTCATCGTCGACCAGGCGGATGTTGCGGATCACCGTGCCCTGCTTGAGCGGGATCGACGAGCCCTTCACCTTCAGGTCCTTGATCACCGTGACCGTATCGCCGCCGGCCAGCACGTTGCCATTGCTGTCGCGCACCACCAGCGCCTCACCGCCGCCCTCGGCCGCGGTCCACTCATGCCCGCAGTCGGCGCAGATCCACAGCGCGCCATCGGCATAGGTGTTTTCCAGGGAGCATTGAGGGCAGGCAGGAGCGGTGGACATGGTGAGGCCTTCGTAAACTGAACAACCCCTATTGTAACCGCCCGGCCCCCCCGGCCCTTGCACCGCTGGCCCGCTTGCCGCAAAGTGCGCGCCCCCTGACCTCCGGCCCGGCCTGCATGAAAATCGGCATCGACTTTGGCACCAGCAACTCCGCCGCCGCTGCGGTGGTGGACGGCAGGGTGGTACCGATCCAGTTCGGCCAGGCCGAGCAGTTCCGCACCACGGTGTATTTCCCGGAGGTGATGCGCGACCCGAACGATTTCGAGCTGACCCCGGCGCTGGAGCACGAGCTGGCCCGCCTGATCGACGCGGCCGCACGCGATGCGCGTGCCGCCGGCCAGGAGCGCGCGCCCGATGCGCTGCGCCGCGAAGCCCTGCGCGTGGTGCGCCGGCAGTGGATGGAAGAGCAGATGCGCGCCCCGCTCACCTCCACCAAGCTGCTGCAGAACGCCGTCTACGGCGACGATGCGCTGGAAGCCTACTTCGAAGAGAACGAAGGCAACCTGGTGCAGAGCCCCAAATCGATGCTCGGCTACAACCTGCATCCGCGCGCGCGCCAGACCATCACCGGCATCGCCACCCACATCCTCGAACACATCCGCCTGACCGCGTCACGCCAGCTCGACCGGCCGGTACGCACGGCCACGCTGGGCCGGCCGGTGCAGTTCCGCAGTTCGATCGGCGCAGCCGGCAACGACCAGGCGCTGGAGATCCTGCACACCGCGGCGATCGCCGCCGGTTTCGACGACGTCGATTTCCTCGAGGAACCGGCGGCGGCGGCGATGCATTACCACGCCGAAAGCACGCAGGAACACGAGGCGATCGTGGTCGACATCGGCGGCGGCACCACCGACATCGCGCATGCGCGCGTGGGCGGCACCCAGGCACCGAAGATCCATCGCGCCTGGGGCATCGCGCGCGGCGGTACCGATATCGACCTGGCCCTGAGTCTGGGCGCATACATGCCGATGTTCGGTCGCGGCGTGAGCCGTATCCCCGCCCACCACTACGTGGAGGCGGCGATGGTGCAGGACATGACCCGGCAACGCGATTTCCGCCAGCACAGCTACCGCGACGCCGAGCAGCCGTGGGGCAAGCGCATGCAGGCGCTGCAGGACACCGGCAACACGGCGCGCCTGTACCGCGAGGTGGAACGCTGCAAGATCGCGCTGAGCAGCACCGCCGCGCACGACAGTGCGCTGGATTTCATCGAGCGCGGCATGGCCGTGCAGGTGGAGCGCGCACGCCTGGAAGCCTCTGCGGGCAACTACCTGGGCGAACTGCGGACACTGCTGGAGCAGGTCCGTGCCGACATCGGCCACGATCCGGCGGCGGTGTTCCTCACCGGCGGGATGTCGCGCGCCGGTTATCTGCAGGATGCGGTGGCTGCTGCATTCCCGGGCGCGACGCTGGTGCGTGGCAATCCGTCCTTCGGCGTGGTGCATGGGTTGGCGTGGGCGGCGGCTGATTGAATCCGAGGCGCGTCTGGAGCCGTCGGTTTCGCTGGCATGGTGCGGGGGGGTGTGGGTGGCCCGGACACGCTGCAAGTACGTCCCTGTAAGCTCGCAGGCGCCATCCCTGGCGCCTGACGGTCCCGGCCACCCACACCCCCCGCCCCTCGACAGTGCGTCGGTTCCCATGGAAGCGCCGCCGTTATGGTTGGATGGAGAGGTGCCGAGCGTGGCTCGGCACTACCGATGGCAGCGCAGAACGTGCAGCGCTTGGCTCTGTACCGCAGATGGCTGCGCCGCCCCAGCCGACCAACGGTCGGCTCTACCGGTTTTTGATGGTCGGTGCGCTCAAGCCCTGTGGCGCGCCCTTCCCGAACGTTCCCTGATGACGGTGGCTGGACCCGTGCCTGGGCCCTGAGTTGTGCACTTGAACTTCGACCTTCTGGCCCCAGATAGAGACCTCGGCAGTAGCGGGAAATCCAGGCGGCACAAGGCTTTCCGCCCCATTCCGGGACGGCATTAACAAAACGTTACGCCAAAAGCGCTATCATCTTTCTGCTTCAGTGCGCAACGCGCATGTCATCCCGGGCCTGGTACAGGCCACCGTCCTTCTCGATGCTGCCGCCTTCGGATCCGTCCCGGGCGCCGGGATCGCTTTTACGCTGTGATCCGGCTCGTTCCCAGCGCACCGCCCCTGAGCCGCCAAGAGAGATTCGATTGGGCGAACGCCTGGTTGTACCAGCCCCAGTTTCCGCTGCCGAACCCGACCCCATCGACTGCCGCCGTTGTGACGCGGTGTGTTGCCGGATGTCGGTCACCGTCATGCCCAGCGACGCCGTTCCCGGCTACCTGCTGGACCGCGACGAGGCCGGGCGCACCGTCATGGCGCGCAACGACGAAGGCTGGTGTGCCGCCATCGACCCCTATCACCTGCGCTGCACGATCTATTCGCAGCGTCCCGCCATCTGCCGCCAGTTTGACATGGGCGGCGATGACTGCCGCCATGTGCGGCAGGACTACCGTCGACAACAGCACGACCTGTCGGCGATTTTATCCACGTGTTAACCATGACAGGAGCATCCATGGCCCGTACGCCAAAGACCTCCCCCAAGGCAGGCAACACCGTTCGCGTTGACCGCAAGCAAGGTTCCAGCACCGCAGTCAACAGCGCCAGCATCGCAGCCGACCTGGCCGCGTTCCGCAAGAGTGGTGGCAAGATCGAAGTGCTCGGCAACACCCTGGCACTGAAGAGAGCCGGCTGACCTGCAGCCGTCCGCACCGGCCCAGTGCCGGTGCGGTGGCCGCACTCAACGTCCGCCCAGCCCCACCCGCACATTGCCCGAATGGGCATTGATCGCGATGTCCCCATCGCCACCGCCCAGCTTCGTATCCAGCGTACGGCCCGGCCCATAACGCGGCCGCTCCACCGTACCCGCATCGGACTGGATATCGCCACTGAACGTTTTCACGCTCAGCTGTGCCGACACCGACCGCGGCAACTGCAGCCCGATCGAACCACTCACCGTCTGCAACGTCACCTTCCCGCCCGGCGCCACGCCGGATGCGGCGATGTTCAAGCTGCCCGATACCGCTTCGGCGGCCAGACGCTGTACCCGGCCCGCGTCCACCTTGATGCTGCCCGACACCGTTTCCACCGCCACCTCGCCCGACACCCCGCCAGCGGCCTGCACTGACCCGCTGACTGCGCGCAGGTCCAGGCGTGGCGTCTGCACCTGCGAACGGATCCCGCCGCTGACCGTGCTCAACGTGGTCTCGCCGCTGCGGCCGGCCGCCGACACACTGCCGCTGACCGCATTGGCCTGCAGCCGGCGCAGATCCACATCGGCCACGTCGATATCGGCGCTCACCGTGCCCAGCTGCACCTCCACCGCACGCGGCACACGCAGTTCCAGCGTGGCCCCGCCGTTGTTGCTGTTGCGCGGATAGACCACTTCCCAACGCACCCGGTTGGTACTGCGGTCCTGCTTGAGGGTCAAGCCGTCGGCCATCGAGCCGCTCAGCCCCACCTCGTTGCGGTCCCAGCCGCGCACGCTGACCTTGCCGGCGATGTTGCTCAGCTCCACCCGACCGCCCGCGCCCAGCGGCGCACGCTCATCGACACGGGTGGCAGCCTGCACCGCCAGCGGCAGCAGCAGGCCCAGGGCGGCGATCAGACGTAGTGATGTGTGCATGGTGTATCTCCTTCAGGATGGCAGGCCAGCGGCGGCCATGACCGCCTGCTGGGTAAGTTCAAGACGCAGCGCATAGGTGCGCTGCAGCTGCGCAAGCAGCGAACGGGAGCGCGGGTTTTCGGCGATCGCCGCGCGGATGTGGTCGGCACTGCTGTCCAGCTCACGCAGCGCCGGTTGCCAATCCCCGCCCACCTGCGCGGCCGGCAACGCGGCCATCGCCTGCTGGTACTCGGCGACCATGGCATCGGCTTGGCGCTGCACCAGCGTGGGTGGCGGCGTCTGCGGTTCCGGCATCGGCACCACCATGACCAGGCCCAATGCCGCAGCCAGACCCAGTCCGATGTGCAGCGGCCAGCGCCGGCGCGGCACGATCGCCGTCACCGATGCGGCCGGCAGTGGTGCAGCGACCGGCAACGGCATGGCCGGCAAGCGCGCGGCGATGCCCTGCCACACCCGCGCTGGCGGCAGGCGTTCGCCCGGCAGTGCGCGCAGCTGCGCCTGCAGTCCGTCGTTGTCGTTGTCGTTGTCGATACGGTCGTTCATGCGGTTTCTCCCAAGCGTGCGCGCAACAGTCCACGCGCACGGTGCAACTGAGCCTTCGAGCTGCCCACGGCCATCTGCAGCTGCTCGGCAATCTCATGGTGTTTCCAGCCTTCGATGTCGTGCAGCACCAGCACCGCACGGGCGCGCGGCGGCAGTGTTTCCAGCGCACGTTCCAGGTCCATGCTGGTGCCCGCGCAACGGTCCACCGAGGCCAACGTGGCCACGCTGTCCCAGCCCGCCTCGCCGGCGTCGCAGGCCTGCTCGACGGCATTGGCACGCAGTTCCATCAGCGCCGCGTTGACCCCCAGCCGATGCAGCCAAGTACCCAGGCTGCTGTCGAAACGGAAGCCCGGCAGTGCCTTCCAGGCCTGCAGGAACGCTTCCTGCAACGCATCTTCGGCGCGTGCCGCGTGGCCGCCGCACAACCGCCACAGCACCGCATACATGCGCGGCGAGTGGCGTCGGTAGATGCGTTCATAGGCGGCCATATCGCCGCCGACCGCCGCGCGGACCAGGGCGTGGTCGTCGACAGCGTCGGTCGGGGCGCGGGATGCGGGCATGGTGGCGTTGAGCATATCCGTTGGATGCGCGCTCCATCGAAAAGGTTTAAACGGCCCCGGGCGATTTTTGTGGTTCTTCGCCCCTATGCGGGACAAGTAGAAGCGTGCGTTGACCTTTCCAGGCGCGGCCATTGGTGGGTCGGGCGCTCGGCGCCCATGCCCTTTCCGGCGAATGTCCTCCGGCGTCGGCCTGCGGCCGCCCCC
>NZ_JALJRW010000024.1 GCF_024519465.1 Stenotrophomonas sp. Ste86
ACCACAATCTAGCTGGCCGGCCGTGCGCCTTCTCCCCTCAGATGGGAGAAGAACCTTTTTTTATGGGGCAGCGGGAAGGTGCAGAGCATTGCCAGGCGCCGCCTTGGGTAGGTACTGACCGTTGGTCGGTACGCTTCTGCGGCGTCAAGAGCAGCCGGGTAGACCCCGGCTCCACAATGGCCACGGTTTGGTGTTGCATCGCGAAGACTGTGATGGGTGAATCAGTTACTGATATCGCCGGATAAATATACAAGTTCTCGCATGGTTTGGCGGATAGGCAGGCGGAAGACTGGAGCCTCGCTCGCGTAATGGGGATTCAGCATGTATTCGACCACCTGCAAAAAACCGGCTCAGCGCCGTTGCCGTTACATCGTCGCTGCCGGCCTGTTGATGCTCGCGTTCAACGGAATCGCCGCGTCGCATGAAGCGGGTGCTGCGCACGTGGTGACCAACCCCACGCTCGACGAAGCCATGCAGGACACCACGGTAATTACCTCGCTGAAGACGCTGCTGGGTAACCATTACGCCGCGTTCCGAAGCCGCTTCGACCAAGTCGCACAACCGGTGCCGCTCAAGGACGGTGGGCTGCTGCTGGATGGGTGGCAGGCCGATGCCTACGACACGCATGCCGCGGTGATTGTGGTTCTGCCTGACGGCGGCCTTCATGCTGCGTACTTCGACAGCGGCACATCGGAGGTCGTTTGCTTTTCTACGCCAGGCGCGCCCTGCCACTATGCCATTGCCATGTGGGCAAAGCGTTTTGAGGTTTCGGCATGGAGAAGTGCTGCTCCGTCCTCGCCCGAAGCCTTCTGGGCACCGTTTCATCAATCCGGGCCGAACGCTGAAGAGCAGGTCGCCATGCGGAGCGTAGCAGCGTCAATATGGTCCCGGGAGATGGCGGACAACTGGAACATGAATGCTGGCGTAGGCGATGTGCTGGGTGGCGCCACCAAGCACATCATGGACTGCTCGGCCGCCTTCAGTCTGGTGCCCAAACCTGTGGGGTGGGTTCCCGGCTGGAGCTACGTAGCCAAATCAGCAGGGCAGATTGTGACTTACATCATCGGGGTTTCAGGCAACCGGGCGTATCGAACGTGTGTCGTTTCGGCATCACGCGACTGGCGCAGCTTCATCGAGTGGGCCTCGATTGACCTTTGATTCTTTAAGGCGGCATGCATGTGGGAGTTGATGTGTCAGTTTGCCAGCCTGCTTGCCGATCAGATCGGGCATCTTTTCGCCCGGCGCAGTGTGCGTGTGCTGCTGGTGGTGATCGTAGTGGTGGGTATTGGCAGCACGCTGCTGGTTCACTCTTGACCGCGCACCGCACACATAAAAAAAACCGCCGTGGGAGCGGCGGGTTTTCGGTGCTGCAACAGCGGTCGATCAGAACTTGTAGTTCACGCCCAGCATGTAGGTGCGGCCCCACTCCACGTATTCCAGCGGACGGTCCTTGGTGCCGGCGTAGGTGCGGTACGGCTCGTTGGTCAGGTTGCTTCCCTGCAGCAGCAGCGTCAACCCGTGCAGGCTGCTGCTCTCGGCGAAGGTGTAGCTCACCTGCGCATCGGTCACGTTCTCGCCGACCACGTAACGCAGCGTGCGGTTACCGTTGAAGTTGCCGATCTCACCGATGAAGTCCGAACGCCGACGCTGGCTGATGCGCGCCTCGAAACCGCTGCGCTCGTAGTAGGCAGTCAGGTTGTACACGCGCTTGGACAGACCGGGCAGGCTGATCGGACCATCACCCACCGATGAGGCGCTTTCCGGATCACGGATGCTGACATCACTGTCGTTGAAGGTGGCACTGGCTTGCACGCCGAAGCCGCGCAGCGACGGCGAGAACATGTCCAATGGGAACGAAGCGGTCAGTTCCAGTCCACGCAGCATTCCACCCTTGCCATTCTCCGGTGCGGTGAATGTACCGGTGGTCTGCGCCGGCGGCGAACCCACCGGCGGCGCGTAGTCGGCGACGAACTGAGAGAAGTCGTAGTTGTCCTGGGACTGCGTGTAGATGTAGGTCTTCAGCTGCTTGTAAAACACCGCTGCAGCCACGTACGCCTTCTCGCCGAAGTACTTCTCATAGGACAGATCCAGCGCATTGGCCCGCCATGGATCCAGCAGCGGGTTACCGCTACTGGCGCCGGGCTTGCCGGTAGCCACATCCACGCCGAACTCGAGCGACGAACGCATCTGGTCCACACGCGGGCGTGCCACCTGCTTGGCTGCGGCAAAGCGCAGCGTCTGCTGGTGCGGGAACATGAAAACCAGGTTCATGCTGGGCAGCCAGTCGTTGTACGCCTTGCCGTCGCTGAACGGACGCACGTTGCTGCCGGCCGGCTGCGAGGAGTCCCAGTAATTGGACTGCGAACTCTGGTCGGTGTGCTGCATCTGCACGCCGATATTGCCGCGTACGCCAACGTCGCCGATGTCGGTGTTGATGTTTGCGCGCAACCACGCGGTGGTGATCTTCTCCTGCACCGTCCATGCCTTGGGGACCAGGTAGGACAGGTCGTCGGTCGGCTCGAACACCATGTAACGATCGACCGCCGCCGGCACGTTCCACGACGGGATGTAGCCCATGCCGGCAAAGCCCAGGTTGACCGGCGCGTACTGCAGGTCCCCGGCGATGTTGGCATCGCCCTGGTCGCCGAGCAGGATGTTGCCTTCGGCCTGGGTCTTGTCCTTGCGGCGGTCGGCGTAGTTGACGCCCACGTCCACGTCGGCGAACCACGGCAGCGAATCGGGCAGGGCGAAGGTGGCCTGCAGGCGAGCGCCCTTCAGGCGGTCTTCGACCATCGGCACCTTGCCGTAGCCGGAGCCGTAGATGGTGTTGGTCAGGAACAGCGCATCGGGATTGGCGTAGTTCAGGCCCGGGCTGATCTGCGAGAACCCGTCCGGCTTGACCGCCACGCCCACCGAGTCCAGCTGCGGCATCGGGGTGAGCTGCAGGTTGTTTTCCAGATTCAGTTCGTTGCGCGTGGCCTTGGAGTAGTTCACGTCGGCGACCACCTTGACCCGCTCGAAGTTGAACTCGTTGTTCCAGCCGAACGCGTCGATCTTGTCCTTGCGCTTGTTGTACATGCCGCGCACCAGCGGGTACACGCCGGTGGCCACGCCGCCGGCGAAGGTGCCATCGGCATTGACCTGCGGGTTGGTGATCAGCAGGCCCGGGCTGTAGCCGCCGTTGTAGTTGCTGAGGTTGACCTCGAACTGGTTGGCGGTGTCGATCTGCTCGGCTTCGGTGTGGAAGGCATCCAGGGTGCTGGTCCACACGTTGGACGGGCGGAACTGCACGGTGGCCATGACGCCGTCGCGTGTGTTGTTGCCCGTGCGGCGCAGCGCCTTGATGCCGTCGGAGAACACCGTGCCCGGGGCCAGGCCGGGGCGGTTGCCCTGGTCGGTCTGCTCGGTGGTCCACGGCTCATACAGGCCCACCTGGTTTTCCTGGATCGGCATGTCGCTGTGCGCGTAGCCGATCGACACGCCCCAGGTGTTGTCCAGGAACTGGTCGATGTAGCTGGCGCTGAAACGGTTGCCGTACGGGTCGACGTTGGCGGCCTTGCCCAGCGAGCTCTTCTGGTAGCGGCCGCTGATGGCGATCACGCGCTCGGCGAAGCTGAGCGGGCGCACGGTCTGCATATCGATGGTGCCCGACAGACCCTGGCCGACCAGTGCCGCATCGGGGGTCTTGTACACGGTCACGCCATTGACCAGTTCCGAGGGGTACTGGTCGAATTCGACACTGCGGTTGTCGCCGGTGCTGACCACTTCACGCCCGTTGAGCAGGGTGGTGGCGAAGTCCGGCGACAGGCCGCGCACACTGATGACCTGTGCACGGCCGGCCACGCGCTGGGCGGCCAGGCCGGGCAGGCGGCCCAGCGATTCGGCGATGCTCACATCAGGCAGTTTGCCGATGTCCTCGGCCGAGATCGCCTCGACCACCGAGGTGGCGTCCTGCTTGATCGCGATCGCGTTCTCGATGCCACGGCGGATGCCGGTGACCTGCACGGTGTCCAGGTTGGTGGCCGCCGTCCCGGTCGGCGTAGTGGGTTCGGCAGTCTGCGCCGACGCCACCAACGGCGTCAGGGCGACGGCCAGCGCGATACTCAGCGCGCTGCGCTTGCAGTTCAACATTTTCCCCTCCCAGGCAATGTTGCCAATCGATTTTGTAGTTGCCCGGAAGACCCGGGAGCGTCATGGCGCGGTGGCCGTTGACTGCGTGGCTATGGTAGGCAGCGCGCCATCGGCGTGAATCACCCTGCATACGTATTCAATGGCGTTTACAGCGTTGGAATCGGTTACAGGCGCGTTATCGCATTCGTGCTACCGCGTGTGGACCGGTCGTGCTGGTCGTTGGCCGTGTGTGCTTTCTGTCTGGTGTCCTGGGAGCCGGCCGGCGGCCGGCACTACCGGTGATGCGGGCGTTATCGGGTTACAACGGGTAAAGCGGATCGCCTGGCCGCCGCCGGGCGCCAGCACCAGCGTCAGCGCATCGGCACTGGTCACCTCGCGGGTGTCGCGCACGAAGGCGAACGGGCTGCTGCGGAAATCGGCACCGTCGCCATCGGGGTAGATCTCGGCGCGATAGCGCACGCTCGGCATTTCCCCTCCCAAGGCAGCCGGAACATGGCTCGGACTATAGCCACGCAGATCCTGCCCTTACGCCGCATCGCGATGAATACGTATGCAAAGGGGCGCGCATCCGGGCGCGCCGTCTACCATGGGGCCAGGCACCCTGGGAGGGGGCCGCGAGCGCAACCGTCGGTCAGTGCCATGGCGGTCTGCGTAACTACAACGCGTGCAAAGAGGGAGGGAGGCCGACGGGCGCAAGCCGGTCCGCCGCTTCGATGCTGAAGATGATCTGCCTGACCGCTGCCCTTGGGCTGGCGCTGGGTTCGACCGCAACCGCGGCGGACCTTACCTTTCATGGCCGCACCGTGCGTGCCAGCTCCGCCGCCGAGGGTGGCTTCCAGCTGCATGCGCCGCAGGGCGATGTCGCGATCGCTGCGCAGCCGATGCGCAGCCGCACCGACAGCGTGCTGTTCGATGCGCTGTTCGCGCTGGCCCAGCAGGAAATGGACGCCGACCGTGTCGATGCGATCCGCGACCCGGCCTTCAACCAGGGCGACCCGGTGCCGTGCGACTGCTTCCAGACCGGCGAACGCTGGCCGTACGTGTGGACGCGGGATGTGAGTTTTGCCGCCGACCTGGCGCTGTCGCGGCTGGATCCGGTGCGGACCCGGCAGTCGCTGCAGTTCAAGCTCTCGGCCGCGCGCGATGGGCATACGCCGGGGCTGTTCGTGGCCCAGGACACCGGCTCGGGCGGCAGTTGGCCGATCAGCAGCGACCGCGTGGTGTGGTTCATGGCCGCACGCGGGCTGCTCGCTGACCGACCCTTCGCCGACAAGGTCTGGCAGGCGCTGCAGGCCACCCTGGCGCAGGATCGCGCGGCGGTGTTCGACGCACGCATCGGCTTGTATCGCGGCGAGACTTCGTTCCTGGACTGGCGCGAACAGACCTACCCGGACTGGACCCGCCAGGACGTGCGCTTCATCGGCGAGTCGTTCGCGTTGTCCACCAACGTGCTGCATTACCAGGCCCTGCGCCTGGCCGAGCGGCTGGCGCGCGAGCGCGGCGATGCCCGTGCCAGCGACTACGCCGGTTGGGCCGACGCACTGGCCACGCAGATCAACGCGCGCTTCTGGCGCGAGGACGCCGGCCAGTACATGAGCTACATCGGCGACGCCGCGCACCCGGTGCCCTACGCCAAGTACGACCTGCTGGCGATTTCGCTGGGCGTGCTGGCCGATGTGTTCCCCGCCGACCGCGCCCGCCGCGCGCTGGCCAGTTACCCGGCGGTGGAAGGCGGCAGCCCGGTGGTGTGGCCGCAGGAAGCGCAGCAGCCGATCTACCACAACCGCGCGGTGTGGCCGTTCGTGAGTGCGTACGCGCTGCGCGCCGCACGCCGTCTGGATGACGCCGCCCGCATCCAGCTGGAGATCGAATCGCTGATGCGGGGCACTGCATTGGCCGGCTCCAACATGGAAAACTACGAGATGCGCCGCCTGGCCGTGCATGTCGACGAAGGCGCGTTGAGCGGCCCGGTGGTCAACTCGCCGCGCCAGCTGTGGTCGGTGGCCGGCTATCTGTCGATGGTGCTGGAAGGCGTGTTCGGGGTGGAGGCCGATGGCAGCGTCGCCCCGAAACTACCGACCGCGCTGGTACCGCAGCTGTTCGGCAAGCGCGGCAGCATCGAGCTGGACGACGGCACGACCCGCTACGTGCTCAAGCGCCCGCGCAAGCTGGATGGCGTGTTGCTGGTGGCAAAAAACATCGTACGCAAGAACAACACCGTCACCGTGCAACTAATGGCCGTCCCCGGTAGAGCCGAGCCACGCTCGGCTGCTCCTGCTCCTGTTTCCGCAGCCGCCTACGCCCCCACCACACCCGCCGCGCCCAAACCGGTCAAACGCGGCAAGACCTGGTCCATCCCGATCCCCGCCAGCCACGTGTTGTGGCTGGATGGCCGCGAGGTCACCACCGCCCCGCCGCTCTCCCTCCGCGACGACGGCCACCAACACTGCCTCAGCCTCACCCGTCGCGAAGGCACGTTGGAATCCCTGCACAGCCCGATGACCTGCGTCGGCCCGCAGCAGCGCCTCCCCGGCACGGCCACGTGGCGCTGGTCCGCCACCCAGCCCACCCGCGTGCGCATCCGCCTGCGCTATGACAATCCCAATGGCCCGATCAACACCGGCGTCACCGCGGCGGTGAAGCAGCTGGTCGCCCAGTGCCCGGGCCAGCCGGCGCAGCGTGCCACCGTGGTGATGCCGCACAGCGTGGGGCCGCAGGAGTCTACCGCGGCGGAATTCGACCTGCCCAAGGGCCGCTGCCGCTTCACGCTGGAGGAGGGCTTCAACATGAGCGCGCTGGTGCACTTTGCCACCTACAACGGCGGCAAGGGCGGCCGCGATGGCGTGCTCAACCAGGCCAAGGTCAGCGCGCTGCTGATCGCCCCGATCGCCCCTGCCGCAGAGCCTGCCCGATGAGCCGTCCCGCCAAGCCAACGCTGTCGTTCTGGCAGATCTGGAACATGTGCTTCGGCTTCCTCGGCATCCAGTTCGGGTTCGCGTTGCAGAACGCCAACGCCAGCCGCATCTTCGAGACCCTCGGCGCACCGATGGATGCGGTGCCCGGGCTGTGGATTGCCGCACCGCTGACCGGGCTGCTGGTGCAGCCGGTGATCGGCTACTGGTCCGACCGCACCTGGACGCGCTGGGGGCGACGTCGCCCGTACTTCATGGTGGGCGCGTTGCTCACCACGCTGGCCCTGTTGGTGATGCCCAACTCGCCCACGCTGTGGATTGCCGCCGGCACGCTGTGGGTGCTGGATGCCTCAATCAATGTGTCGATGGAGCCGTTCCGCGCGTTTGTCGGCGACCAGCTTGCGCCGCGCCAGCGGCCCACCGGCTACGCGATGCAGAGTTTCTTCATCGGCATCGGTGCGATCGTGGCCAGCTTCCTGCCCTTCCTCCTGGCCCACTTCGGCGTGGCCAATACCGCCGGGGCAGGGCAGGTGCCGGACACGGTGCGCTATGCGTTCTACGTCGGTGCGGGGGTGCTGCTGGCTGCGATCTGCTGGACGGTGTTCCGCACCCGCGAATACACGCCGAACGAGCTGGCCGGCTTCGCCGATGCCGAACCGCCGGCCGCGCAGCAGTCGTCGCGCAGGGCCGGTCCGCCGCCGTGGGCGCAGAGCGCGCTGTGGCTGCTGACCGGCGTGCTGATGGCTGCGGCCATCGCCTGGCAGCGGGGCGACAAGATGCTGTACGTGCTGGCTGGCCTGTGCGCGGCGTATGGCCTGCTGCTGGGCGCGTCGCGGCTGCTGCCGGGCACGCACATGCTGGCGCAGATTGTCGATGACCTGCGCGCGATGCCGCAGACCATGCGGCGGCTGGCGTGGGTGCAGTTCTTCTCGTGGTTCGCGCTGTTCGCGATGTGGATCTACACCACCGCCGCGGTAGCGGGCACCCACTTCGGTTCCACCGATCCGGCATCGGCGGCGTACAACGAAGGCGCCAACTGGGTGGGCGTACTGTTCGGTGCCTACAATGGTTTCGCCGCGCTGGCTGCGCTGCTGATCCCGCCGATGGTGCGCCTGCTCGGGTTGCGCTGGAGCCACCTGGTCAATCTGTGGCTGGGCGGGCTGGGGCTGATCTCGCTGGCGGTGATCGATGATCCCAAATGGCTGCTGCTGTCGATGGTCGGCGTCGGTTTCGCCTGGGCCTCGATCCTGTCGCTGCCGTATGCGCTGCTGTCCGACAGCGTGCCGGCGGCCAAGATGGGCATCTACATGGGCCTGTTCAATTTCTTCATCGTCATCCCGCAGTTGATCGCCGCCAGCGCGCTGGGCTTCATGCTGCGCACCTGGCTGGGCGGTGATCCGATGCACGTGCTTGCCCTGGGCGGCGCCAGCCTGCTGGTGGCCGGCGTTTGCGTGCTGCGCGTGCCTTCCACACAGGAGCTTGCCTGATGCATGGTTTTTCCCGGGTGTCGCTGGGCCTGTTCGTTGCGCTGTTGTCGGTCCAGGCCATCGCCGCGCCGCGCCCCGAGTACGTGGGTACCACCGAACCGTTCGCCAGCGATGCGGTGTACTTCGTGGTCACCGACCGCTTCGTCAACGGCGACCCGTCCAATGACCACCGCGACCAGGGCGGCACGCACCGCACCTTCGACATCCCGGTGCCATGCCCGGACAAGGTCGACGGCAACATCGGCTACCTCGGCGGTGACTTCAAGGGCGTGCTCGACAACGCCGACTACATCCGCGACCTGGGCTTCGGCGCGGTCTGGATCACCCCGATCGTGGACAACCCCGATGAGGCCTTCACCGGCAGCAAGCCGATCAGCTGCAGCAGCACCCTGACCGATCGGGGCAAGACCGGCTACCACGGCTACTGGGGCATCAACTTCTACAAACTCGATGAGCACCTGCCCAGCGCCGATCTCGATTTTGCCGGGCTTACCCGTGGCCTGCACGCGGCCAGGCTGAAGGTGGTGCTGGACATCGTCGGCAATCACGGCTCGCCGGCCTGGACCATGCCCACGCGCCAGCCGCAGTTCGGGCAGATCTTCGACAAGGACGGCACGCTCATCGCCGACCACCAGAACCTGCCGCCGCAACAGCTGGACCCGGCACACAACCCGCTGCACGCGTTCTACAACAACATCGGCCCGGTCGATAGCAAGAACGGCTCGATCTTCAGCGGCAACCTGGCCGAGCTGTCGGACTTCAACGAGCACAATCCGGCGGTGATGGACTACCTGGTTGGCGCGTACCTGCAGTGGACCGCGCAGGGCGTGGACGCGCTGCGCATCGATACCATCGGCTGGCTGCCGCACCCGTGGTGGCATGCGTTCGTCAGCCGTGTCCGCGCCGCGCATCCGGGCATGTTCATGTTCGGCGAGGCTTTCGACTACGACGCCAATACGATTGCCGAGCATACCTGGCCGGCCAACGCCAACGTCAGCGTGCTGGATTTCCCGCTGCGCGGTGCGTTGTCCTCGGTGTTCGGCAAGGAACAGAAGGGCTTTGAAGCCCTGGCCGAGCCGCTGCACCTGGTCGGTGGGCCGTATGCCAATCCGTACGAGCTGATGAGCTTCTACGACAACCACGACATGGCCCGACTGGACGCCACCGACAACGGCTTCATCGACGCGCACAACTGGCTGTTCACCGCGCGCGGCATCCCGGTGCTCTATTACGGGTCGGAAGTGGGGTTCATGCGCAGCCGCGCCGAACACGCCGGCAACCGCGCCTACTTCGGCCAGCAGCGCATCGCCGCCGCCCCGCAGAGCCCGATCTTCGGTCCGCTGCAGCGTATCGCGCAGCTGCGCCAAGCCACACCGGCGCTGCAGCGTGGCCTCCAGGTCAACGAGCGCCTGCAGGGCGATGAAGCGGTGTTCTTCCGCGTGCTGCAGCAGCGCGACACCCACCAGACCGCGCTGGTGCTGCTCAACAAGGGGGATGCCGCGCGCAGCATCGAGGTGAGCCGCTACCTGCAGGCTGGCCAGTGGCGCGATGCCCTGGGCGGGCAGCGCCAGACGGTCAAGCGGACGCTGACGGCCGAGGTGCCTGCGCACGGTGTGCGCGTGTTCGTGCTGGACGAGCCGGTGGAGCAGCCTGCGCTGCAGGCTCAGTTGAAGGCAGCGGTGGACGATCAGCAGGCGCGGACCCGGCGCCTGGCGAAATAGCCTGTCACCCGTCCGGTCCGCCGCGTTGCAGTGGGCCGGGCACTACACTCGGCACCGCGACCGCATGCTGCGGTCCTCGCCGAGCACTGTCTACATGTCCCAATTTTCCCTGCGCCCCGCAACGCCGGACGATGCCGAGCGTCTGTTCCACCTGATGCAGTTCTACTACTTTGAAGCGTCTGCCTGGAGTGGCGAGGACGTACGCGCAGACGGCCTGTTTGACTGCGACCTCAACGACGTCCGGGCGTCGGTCCGCGCTGATCCGGCCTGGGCCCGGCTGTTGTTCGTCGACGATGCGCTTGCCGGGTTCGTACTGGTGGACCAAGTGGAGCAGGACGGGCGCCGATGCCCTGAACTGGCCGACCTCTTCGTGCTGCCCAGGCACCGTCGCCAGGGGCTGGCCGCGCATGTCGTCACCGCCCTGGTGCGCCCCGATGGGGGCCAATGGCTGCTCGCGGTGTTCCGTGGCGACGGCGCCGCGTACGCCTACTGGACGCGCGCGCTGCCTCGCATGGGCATGCGTGCCATCGAACTGGCCAGTGATGACCCGACCTTCCATCGGTTCCTGATCGGGGACCCCGGCTGAGGGCTACCGCGCAGGCCCCTTGGCGGCCGGCCGCCCATCGCCGCAACGGTACAATGCGTCACCCCCCTGCTGCCCGTCCGCCCATGACCGAACTCCCCCCGCAGACCCCGATCGAAACCCTGCTGCAGACCGCGATGGACGGCCAACTGCCGATCGGGCTGTTCATGAAGGCGTTCGTCGCCTCCGAGGTGGTGCTGCTTACCGGCAGCCTGGTCACCCCCGACGGCAGCGGCTTCGACCCGCTCCTGTTCGACAAGCAGGGCGTGCTGCACGTGGCCGTATTCACCCACATGTCGCGCGTCGGCTTCCATGCCCAGCAGGCGCCGCACACGATCCGCATGCAGATGCTCGAGGTGCTCAAGCGGGTGCCCGGTGGCTACGGGGTGGTGGTCAATCCCGGCACGCGCCTGGGGTTGGAGCTTTCGGCCGCCGGCATCGGCGAGATCCTCAAGGATTTTGCGTAGGCCGCCGCGCGTTTTTACATCGCCCACACCTTGCTTAATGCGATTTCAGTTAGCGAAGCTGATGACACAATTTCTACACAGAAGCGGTTGCTAGACTCGCCCCGTCGAAACTGGCGAACCTATGCAGACACAATCCGCACGCATCACCACCGGCATCCAGGGCCTGGATCAGATCCTCCGTGGCGGCTTCCCCCAGGGGCGGCTGTACCTGCTGGAGGGACCGCCCGGTTCGGGCAAGACCACGCTGTCGCTGCAGTTCCTGCTCGAAGGGCTGCAGCGCGGTGAGCGCTGCCTGTATATCACCCTGTCCGAGACGGCCGAGGAACTGCGCGAGGTTGCTACCGCGCATGGCTGGTCGCTGGAGGGCCTGCACCTGTTCGAACTCGGCTCGGCCGAGGACGCGCTGGGCAACGGACGCCTGCAGTCGGTCCTGCATTCGTGGGAAGTGGAGCTGGATGAAACCGTCAACCTGATCCTGGGCGAAGTGGACCGCATCCGGCCCAATCGCGTGGTGTTCGATTCGCTGTCCGAGTTGCGGCTGCTGGCCCAGGATTCGCTGCGTTACCGCCGCCAGATCCTGGCGTTGAAGCAGTTCTTCGCGCCCAAGAGCGCCACCGTGTTCCTGGTCGATGACCTCACCTCCACCGGTGAGGACCGCGACGGCCAGTTGCACAGCCTGTGCCATGGCGTGATCTCGCTGGAGCGGCTGACCCTGGACTTCGGTCCGGCGCGTCGCCGCCTGCAGGTACAGAAGCTGCGCGGTGTGGACTTCGTCGCCGGCTACCACGACATGGTCATCCGCGAGGGCGGGCTGGAGGTGTTCCCGCGCCTGATCGCCAACCAGCATCATGATTATTTCCAAGGCACCCCGATCGGCAGCGGCGTGGACGAGATCGACAACCTGCTCGGCGGCGGTCCCCTTCGCGGCACCTGCACTCTACTCACCGGCCCGGCCGGCAGCGGTAAAACCAACGTGGCGCTGCAGTACATCTGGGCCGCGTGCGAGCGCGGCGAGAAGTGCTGCATCTTCGAGTTCGACGAGCGCGTCGGTACCCTGCTGAACCGGGCCAAGGCGCTGGATATCGACCTGCACGCGCATCTGGCGTCCGGGCGCCTGGAAATCATGCAGATCGACCCGGCCGACATCTCGCCCGGCGAGTTCTCCTGGAACATCCAGAAGGCGGTCGAGGAGCGCGGCTGCAGCGTCCTGCTGATCGACAGCCTTAATGGCTACGTGGCGGCCATGCCGCAGGAAAAGCAGCTGATGCTGCAGTTGCATGAGATGTTGTCCTATCTCAACCAGAAGGGCGTAGTCACCTTCATGGTGAATCCTCAGCACGGCCTGGTCGGCACCATGTCCACGGGAAGCATCAATGTGTCCTACATCGCCGATGCAGTGATCCTGTTCCGCTTCTTCGAGGCGCAGGGGCGCATTCGCAAGGCGATTTCGGTCATCAAGAACCGCGGTGGCGCGCACGAAGACACCATCCGCGAGCTCAAGATCGATGGCCGCGGCCTGGCGTTGAGCGGTCCGTTGAAGGAGTTCAGGGGCATCCTCACCGGCACTCCGGAATTTGTTGGCGACAGCGCGGAACTGCTGGGCCACCCGTATGCCGGATGACGAAGGCGCAACCAGTATCGTCCACATTGTCGCGCCGTTCGGGCGCGACGCCGAGAGCATTGCCGCAGTGCTGCACAGTGCGGGCCTGGTCACCTGTATCCACACCAACCTGACCGCGCTGGCCGAGGCGCTCGACCAGCGTGCCGGCGTGGTGCTGATCACTGAAGAGGCGGTGGCGACCGGCGCGGACATGCTGCTCGCGCCGCTGTCGGCACAGGAAGCCTGGTCGGACCTGCCCTTCATCCTGCTGCGTTCGCCACGTGCCCATCGGCGTTCGCCGGTGGACGGGCTGCTGCCGCGGTCGATGAACGTGGTCGAGCTGGACCGTCCGCTGGGCAGTATTTCGCTGCTGAGTTCGGTACAGGGCGCGTTGCGCGCGCGCGAGAAGCAGTACCTGGTGCGCGACCAGATGCAGGCGCTGGCCGACAGCCGGGTCGCGCTGGTGCGCAGTGAATCGGAGCTGCGGCTGATCGCCGATGCGATGCCGGTGCTCATCGCCTTCGTCGACCGCTCCCTGCACTACCGGTTCGCCAACCGCGCCTATGAAACCTGGTTCGATCTGCCGGTCGGCGAGGTGATCGGCAGGCATGTCAGCGAGGTGGTGGGCATCGATGTGTCCGACAGCCGCAATGCGGCGATGGCGCGCGCGCTGCAGGGGGAGGAAGTGGTGTTCGAGGTCAGCTGGCCGCGACGCGATGGTTCACGACGCGACAGCGAAGTGCGTTACTCCCCGCGTTTTGTCGCTGACGGCGTGGCCGACGGTTTCCACGTCTTCGTCACCGACATCACCGCCTCCAAGATGGCGCTGGAGACCAGCCAGCAGCACGCCCAGGACCTGGAAGTGATGGTGGCCGAGCGCACCCGCGAGCTGGAAGCGCAGATGGCCGCGCGCGAGGCCAGCGAGGCCGCGCTGCGCCAAGCGCAGAAAATGGAAGCCATCGGGCAACTCACCGGCGGCATCGCGCACGATTTCAACAACATGCTTACCGGCATCCTGTCCGCGCTGGACATCGTGCGGATGCGGCTGGAAATGGGCCGGGTGGATGACCTGGAGCGCTTCCTGGATACTGCCACCGCTTCCAGTCAACGCGCCGCCAGCCTTACCCAGCGGCTGCTTGCGTTCTCGCGCCGCCAGTCGCTGGATTCCCGGCCGGTGGAACTCAATGCACTGGTCGGCTCGATCGAGCACTTGCTGCGCAGCACCCTGGGCGAAACCGTCCGCGTCCATACCCGCCTCGCCGCCGCCCCGCTGCATGCTGCGCTGGATACCAATCAGTTTGAAAGCGCCTTGTTGAACCTGGCCATCAATGCACGCGATGCGATGCCGGGCGGTGGTGAACTGGAACTGCGCACCTCGTCGGTGACGATGGGCGAGGGCGAGTCGGCCACCATCCCGGCGGGCGACTACGCCGTGGTGGCCGTAGCCGATACCGGTAGCGGCATGCCCCCGGAAGTGGTCGAACGTGCGTTCGAGCCGTTCTTCACCACCAAGCCGATCGGCAAGGGCACCGGGCTGGGCATGTCGATGGTGTACGGCTTCATGCAGCAGTCCGGCGGCCACATCGCCATCGATTCCCTGCCCGGGCAGGGCACTACCATTTCACTGTATATCCCACTGGTGGAGCCAGCGCTCGAGCCGGTGCCCGCCGCCAGCACCCCGACGGTGTCGCTGGGGTCGGGTCAGTCCATCCTGGTGGTTGAAGACGACGCCCAGGTGCGGATGCTGGTCACCGTGGTGCTGGAGGACCTGGGTTATCGGGTGGAAGTGGTCGGCGATGCCGACGGCGCCATCCCCATCCTGGCCTCGTCGCGACGCATCGACCTGCTGGTCACCGACGTTGGCCTGCCCGGCCTCAACGGGCGCCAGCTGGCGGAGATCGCGCGGCAATCCCGACCGGGTCTGCCGGTGTTGTTCATGACCGGCTACGCGGAGAAGGCGCAGGAGCGTTCGGCGTTCCTGGAAACCGGCATGGCGATGATCGCCAAGCCGTTCCTGCTTGACGAGTTCAGCGAGGCGGTGCGGCAGTCGATGGCCGAGGCGCAGGTGTCCGCCGCAGGCTGAGCCTGTCGGTGCAGGGCCTGCGTGACGCAGGCCCGTTGCCTGGGTGTGCGGCCGAGCACGGCTCGGCCCTACAGACTCACCTTGCGCCGATTGTCATCGCTGACCCGGTCGATCAACTTGTTGTACGGATCGAAACCGGCCTCATCCGGCTTGCCATCCACCACCACGGTGACCGTCGGGGACTCGGTGGTGATGTGGTGGCGCTTCAGGTACAGCACCTTCTGGTCGCGCTCCTTGCCCGACGGCGCGTTGGCGAACACGCCCACGTCGACCCAGTCGTCCATCCTTCCGGGCGTTTCCTTGCCGCCGCCGTCGGCATAGCGCTTCTGGGCGTGCAGCGTGAGGGTGACCTCGTACTTGCCGTCATCGCGCTTGCGCGCCTTCGCCTCCAGCAGGCGGTTGTCGTACAGGGTGATCTTCTCGAACAGATCGGTCACCAATGCCTGGCGGTCCGCCGGGGTCTCGGCACGGATGTAGTCCAGCAGTTCGCGCGAGGTGGTGTACGGCGGCTGCTGGTAACCCTTGTCCTGCAGGAAACGCTTGAGCGCGCGGTTCAAGGCGTCCTCGCCGATCTCTTCGCGCAGGCGGTAGAACACAAGCGAGCCCTTCTGGTAGTGGATGTACTGCTGGTTCTCCACACGCTCCAGCGGCAGCTCTTCGATGCGTTCGCCACCGCGGCCGGACAGGTAGCGGTCCAGTTCGGTCTTGAGGAACTGCCGCATGTGCTGACGACCGTAGGCCTTCTCCATCACCATCAATGCCGAGTACTGCGCCAGCGACTCGGACAGCATCGTCGCGCCCTGCACGTTGGCGCCGATCACCTGGTGTGCCCACCATTGGTGCGCGATCTCATGGGCGGTCACGTAGAACACGTAGTCGATCTTCTCCGGATCACGCAGATCGGCAATGAAGCCGATCGATTCGGAGTAGGGGATGGTATTGGCGAAGGACTGCGCGAAGCTCTGGTACCCCGGGAATTCGATGATGCGCACCTGGCGGTGCTGGTACGGGGTGAAATTGGCCTCGTAGTAGGCCAGCGACTTCTGCACTGCCTCGATCATGCGGTCCACGTTGTAGCCGTGGCGCGGATCGAAATACACCTCGATCGGGATGTCCTTGTACATGCCGCGCTTGACCTGCCAGCGCGCGGACAGGTATGCGTAGAAGTTGAGCATCGGCCGGTCCATGGCATAGCGGAAGCAGCGCCGGCCATTGATCGTCTTCTCCTCCTGCAGGTAGCCCGGTGCCAGCGCGATCTGGTCCGGCGCGGTGCAGATCGTGGTGCGGAAATCGAGCCAGTCCGCGTCGTCGGAGATGTAGGTGTTGGCACGCGCCGCTTCATCTTCCAGCTTGGGCATGCGGGTCGGTTCGCCCAACCCGCGCTTGCGGCGCTCGTTGCGGTCTTCCAGCTGCGCGGCGTCTTCGTAGCCGAACGAGGGCAGCATGCGGCTGTTGAAGAAGCTGCCGTTCTCGACCACGTCGGTGGGGGCCTGCCCGGCGGTGATGCCATCGGGGTGCTGGTCCACGCGGAAGTGCACGCGGCGCTCTTCGCCCGGCTGCAATGGGTTGTTCAAGTGGTAGATGCGGTAGCCCAGATCGGCATCATGGAAACCCAGCGTCTGCCCGCCCAGGTCCACGGCAACGAGCTGCCGGTCGTCGCCCATCGCGATATGGATGTCGGTGATGGGTGTGGCGTGGGTGTTGCGCACGGTCCAGTCGGCATCGAGGGTGACCGACCGGGTTTCCGGATGCAGGTCGACCCGGTTGTCCACCGCGACGATGCGCGGCTGCGGCAGGTCGCGGTACTTGGACAGCTCACGCTCGTAACGCGCCTGCAGGTCGCGCTGCTGGTCCGGCGACAGGAATTCGTTGCGGATGTTGGTGTTCCAGTACAGCCAGCCGCCGACCGCCACGAAGCCCACCATGGCCAGCGACGCGCCCACACCGGCGGGGCCGCGCAGGCGACGGCGGGCCAGAGTGATGCGCTGGCGCAGGCCCATTCCGACCCCGCGTACCCAGAACGCCGACGCCAGGCACAGCAACGCGGCCAGCAGCAGCGCCCAGTAACTCTGGAACGCCAGCTGCCCGACCAGGAAGTGGCCGAAGCCGTTCATGTCCGAATACGGCGCATTGGGCCAGTTGCCGAAGTTGTACAGGTTCTGGGTGTAGTCCAGCAGGCCGAGCGCGACCTGGCCGATCATCACCACGATCAGCAGCGCATAGCCGGCAAACTTGTTGTTGGTCAGCACCTGCAGCACCAGCGCCATGCCGCCCATCAGCACGTAGAACACCGAGCCCAGCGCCAGCGTCTGCAGGTACACCAGCGGCTCCAGCCGGGTGTAGCCCTGGCCCAGCTGCAGCAGCATCGACACCGCCGCGCCCACCGCCTGGAAGCAGGCGATCACCACCACCAGCACGGTGAACTTGGCCAGCAGCGGCACCCAGTTCGGCACCGGCATCGCATCGTTGACTTCATTGAGCCGCGCGGTGCGTTCCTTCCACACCAGCTCGCCGGCGTAGAACAGCACGATGATCACCAGCAGCCAGCTGTACGCGCCCTGCAGCGAGGCCAGCATTTCGGCGGTGACCGGATAGATCGGCGTGCCGTACAGCGATTCCTGCGTCAGCGCGCCGGGAATGAAGTTGGCCAGGCCCAGTAGCAGCAGCACCAGGAACGGCACGCTGCGCAGCACGCCGGTGGTATCGAAGCGGACCTGACGCAGGTACTGCTGCCAGCCGGTGACCGCACCGAAGGTGGGGCGGATGCGCGGTACCCCCCATTGCGTGGGGCGCACGGTCGCAGGCGTCGGCGCGGCAGGCTTGCGCCCCCAGCGACGCCGCCCGCTGCCACTGCGCTCGGTGCGGAACAGCGCGAAGGTCGCCGTGAACAAGGCGGCGGCAACGCCCAGCCACAGCGCGCGATTGGCCAACAGGTAACCGGCCACCTGCGGCAGCTGGGTGTTGCTCTGTTCGGCCGCCCAGTAGCGCACGGTGCGCCCGACGGCACGCATGCCCATCGGCTCGGCCAGCGTGGCGATCCAGGTGTTGTCGATGTCGCGCAGCAACGAGGCGCTCACCCCGTAAAGCACGAAGTAGCCGACCAGGCCGATGTATACCCACAGGATCGAGCGGGTCAGCGCGGCCAGCATCGCCAGCAGTGCGGTGGTGAACACCAGGTTGGGCAGGACGATGAAGGCGAACGTCCACGCGTAGCCCCGCAGCGAGACCGTCCCCATCCGCGCCGGGTCCACCCAGGGCATGAACGGGGCCAGGAACAGGCCCGCGGCGATGATCAGATAGAACAGCAGGCCGGCGCACAGCGCGGCCAGGATGCGCCCGGCCAGGTAGTCGCGGCGTTTGACCGGGCTGGCGAAGATCAGCTCGGCGGTACCCAGCTCGAAATCGCGCAGCAGTGCATTGCTGACGAACAGGGTGGATACCAGCATGCCCATCATGGTGAACACGCCCATGAAGCGGGCAATCACAATCGGCGCGTTGCTGTGCACATTGCCGGTGCCACCGCCCATCTGCACCGCATCGGTGGAGGCCGCGGCGAAGGCCAGCGCGGCGAACAGCAGCGACAACAGCCAGAACAGGGGGGAACGGAGCTGCTCGCGCAGCTCGAAGCGGAAGAAGGCAGTGATCATGGGCGCGCTCCGGTCAGGCAGCGCGCGACTGCAGGCGCAGCCGCTGGAAATAGACATCTTCAAGGTCAGGGGCGACCGCCTGGAAACCATCGCCGGGGTTGGTGGCGCTGTGCACGTGGATCACCGGACGCCCGCCGACCAGCCGCGTCGACAGCACCACATGGTTGGCTTCATAGCCGGCCAGTTCGGCGGTATCCACCTGCTTGCGCCAGACCTGCTGCTGCAGCGCCTCGATCGCATCGCTGGGCTTGCCGGTCAGCAGCACCTGCCCCTTGTTCATGATGGCCATGCTCGGGCACAGGTCGGTGACATCTTCCACGATATGGGTGGACAGGATCACCGCGACGTTCTCGCCGATGGCGGCCAGCAGGTTGAGGAAGCGGTTGCGCTCTTCCGGGTCCAGGCCGGCGGTGGGTTCATCCACGATCACCAGGCGGGGATCACCCAGCAGCGCCTGGGCGATGCCGAAGCGCTGGCGCATGCCGCCCGAGTAGGTGCCCAGCTTGCGCTTGCGTGCGTCCCACAGGTTCACCTGCTGCAGCAGCCCGTCCACCACCTCGCGGCGCTGCCCCTTGTGGGTGAGGCCCTTGAGCACGGCGAAGTGCTCCAGCAGATCCAGCGCGCTCACCTTGGGATACACCCCGAAGTCCTGCGGCAGGTAGCCCAGCCGGCGCCGCACCGCATCCTTGTCGCGCAGCACGTCGATGGCCGGCTCGCCGGGAATCTCCAGGGTCACGCTGCCACTGTCGGCCTCCTGCAACGTGGACAGGGTCCGCATCAGCGAGGACTTGCCCGCGCCGTTGGGGCCGAGCAGGCCGAACATGCCGCGCGGGATATCGAGCGTCACCCCGTTGAGCGCGTGCACGCCGTTGGCGTAGGTCTTGGACAGCGAGCGGATCTGCAGCATGCGTCGGACACCTTCCCCTGAATGGTGAACGACTTATCCCGGCAAAGCGGCGCGGCCACATCCGCCGTAAGTCATGGGTGCGGTCGGGAGCGGTGCGCATCTGCTCCCGGCACGACGGGCTTCATCGCGGCCAGATCGGTTTCATCGCACCGCGCTGGCGCCTGGCCAGCCGGGCAGGCAGGCTGGGCCATCCACTGCAGGAGCGTGCCATGCCCATCCACCTCCATCTGACCCGCACGGCCCTGCACGGGAGCGCGTTGTTGGCTCTGCTGACCAGCAGCGCACTGGCCAGCGCCGCGCCGGCGCCCGATGTCGCAACCGCCGCGCAGTGCGCGGTTGGCAGCTACCGCATGGCCGATGGCGGCAGCGTGGACATCGGACCGGGAGCAACGGCCGAGCAGCTGCGCTGGCGGCTCCCGGACGGACGCACCGGGCAGCTGCAGACGCGCGGCCATCGCCGCTGGGCCAGTACGCTGGGCTGGACCAACCGCGCCGATGGTCATACGGTCCAGTTGCCTGCGTGCGGCAGCACGGCCATCCGGTTCGACGGCCAGCGCGGCGAGCGCATTGCACTGGTACAGACCGACACCCGCTTTGTGTCCGGCGGCGTCACGCTGGCCGGGCGGCTGACCTTGCCGCCGGGCAATGGCCAGGTGCCGATCGTGGTGCTGGTGCATGGCGCCGAGCACGATGCCGCGTTGCCGACCTATTCGCTGCAGCGCGAATTCGCCGCCGGCGGCATCGGTGTGTTCGCCTACGACAAGCGCGGCACCGGTGACTCGGGCGGGCGCTACACCCAGAACTACCTGACCCTGGCCAACGATGCCATCCACGCCGCACGCCAAGCCCGCCGCCTGGCGGGTGCGCGGGCCGGTCGGCTCGGCTACCAGGGTGGCAGTCAGGGCGGGTGGGTGGCACCGCTGGCCGCACGCATCGAGCCGGTCGACTTCGTCATCGTCAGTTTCGGGCTGGCGGTATCGCCGCTGGACGAGGATCGCGAAGCCATCGCCGATGACATGGCACGCGCAGGCGTGGGCGCCGACGACACCGCCAAGGCGATGGAAGTGGCCGACGCCTCGGCGGCCATTGTCGGCAGCGGCTTCACCGACGGGTTCACGCAGATGGCGTCCGTCAAAGCCCGCTACGGCCACCTGCCGTGGTTCAAGTCTGTGCGCGGCAACATCAGTGGCTACCTGATGGCGACGCCGGAAGCGACCGTGCGCGTCGACGGCCCGCGCCTGCTCGAGGGCATGCCGGCCGACTACGACCCGCTGCCGGTGCTGGAACACCTGGACGTGCCGCAGCTGTGGCTGCTGGCCGGGCAGGATCGCGATGCGCCGCCCAGGCAAACCCTGCAGCGGCTGGCGCGCCTGCAACGCGATGGCCGCCCGATCCAGACCGCGGTGTTTCCCGATGCCGACCACGGCATGTACGACTTCGAACGCGATGCGACCGGCGACCGCGTCTCTACCCGCCAGCCGGACGGCTACCTGCGGCTGATGCAGGACTTCATCCTGGCACGGCCCTTGGCGGCTACCTACGGCGCGGCACGGGTCGAAACGAGGCCGCGCTCAACCGCGCCGTGACGATTCCCGCAGCACCTGCTTCACCGCGATGGTCTGCCCGTCCACCGCCTCGCCGTTGATCAGCGCCAGCAGCTTCTCCACCAGCAGCTGCCCGGCCTGCTTGGTGTCCTGCTGCACGGTGGTGAGCGTGGGCGACACCGACGCCGCCAGCGGGATGTCATCGAAGCCGGCCAGCGCCACGTCCTGCGGGATGCGCAGGCCCTGCTCGCGCAGCGCCCGCATGGCGCCGATCGCGATCAGGTCGCTGGCCGCGAACACGCCGTCCACCTGCTCGCCGCGTGCCAGCAACGCGTGGCAGGCATCGAACCCGTCCTGCTCGGTGGTGATCGCATCGTGCTGCAGGCCGGGCTCGGCGGTGATCCCGCGCGCGGCCATCGCCGCGACATGGCCGCGATAGCGCTCCTCGAATTCCGGGTAATGGCTGGACGCATGGCCGATGAAGGCAATCCGCCGGCAGCCCTGGTCCAGCAGGTGCGCGGTGATATCGAAGCCACCCTGGAAGTTGTCGCTGCCGATCGACACCCCGGGCTGGTCGGGCAGGGCCGCGCCCCAGCGCACGAAATGGGTGCCTTGCTCGACCAGCCGCTGCAGCCGCTCGCGCGACTCGTGGTAATCGCCGTAACCGAGCAGGATGATCCCGTCGGCCTTGTTGCTGTCTTCGTAATCGGCCTGCCAGTCGGTGGACAGCTGCTGGAAGGACACCAGCAGGTCGTAGCCGCGCAGCGCGCAGGCGCGGGTGATCGAGCCGAGCATGGCGTGGAAGAACGGGTTGATCAGCGAGTCGTCGTTGGTCGGGTCCTCGAAGAACAGCAGCGCCAGCGTGCCGGCATTGCGCAGGCGCAGGCTGGAGGCGTTCTTGTCCACCTTGTAGTTCAGCTCCCGGGCGATGCGCAGGATGCGCTCGCGGGTTTCGGGGTTGACCATCGGGCTGCCGCGCAGGGCGCGCGAGACGGTCGGCTGCGACACCCCGGCCAGGTGGGCGATGTCCAGGGAAGTGGCTTTGCCTCGGATGGTCATTGCTGGGGTACGGCGGGGGACGACGATCTGCATGATGCCATGCGCGGCAAGGCCGTGGCCCGACCGAAAGGCGCCCGGCCGGCGGGCGATGGCGGGGTTACGCCAGCGGCCTGTGGAACCCGTCAGCGCCCTTGCCGCCCTTGGCGTGCGGGGGAATCTGGTCGGTTCCGGGCGTAATCCCCACAGGGCCGGGGACGGCGGCGATGGTAAGATGGTGCCTTCTGGACCCCCCCATTTCACCCGGGGCAGCCCCGCGTATCTGCACCCCGCCTTGGGCTGTGATATGACTGCGGCCTGCCCTCGGACAACGGAAGAGCAACCCTATGGCGCGCGGCATCAACAAAGTCATCCTGGTCGGCAACCTCGGCAACGACCCGGACGTGAAGTACACCCAAGGCGGCATGGCGATCACTCGCATCAGCCTGGCGACCACCAGCGTCCGCAAGGACAAGGATGGCAACCAGCAGGAGCGCACCGAATGGCACCGCGTGGTGTTCTTCGGCAAGCTCGGCGAAATCGCCGGTGAGTACCTGCGCAAGGGCAGCTCGGTCTACGTTGAAGGCAGCCTGCGCTACGACAAGTACACCGGCCAGGACGGCGTGGAGAAGTACTCCACCGACATCATCGCCGACGAAATGCAGATGCTGGGCGGCCGCGGTGAAGGCGGCGGCGGTGGCGGTGCTGCTGCCGGCGGTGGCAACTACGGTGGCGGCGAGCGTCCGCAGCGCCAGCAGGCCCCGCGCCAGGAGTACGGCGGCGGCGGCGGTGGTGGCGGCGGTCAGCGCCAGGGCGGGCAGGGTGGCGGTCATGGCCAGCAGCGTCCGCAGCAGGCACCGGCGCAGTCGGCGCCGCCGATGGACGACTTCGCTGACGACGATATTCCGTTCTGATTTTTAGCTGCAGAATTATGTAAACAAGGCCCCGGTAAGTATCTGTACTTACCGGGGTTTCTGCTGTTTGCGGCCGCGGCTCTCCCATGTGCTGATCTCGTTTCCATCTTCCATTTGTAGAGGATGTAAACGATGGCACCAGAATTCCGTGTTCGGCTTGGTCTGTTCGCGTCCGGTGAACGCTCCCCGGTGCTTCCAGATCGGGAAGCACTTCCGCTCTTTTTGATACGCATCGAGATGCGTTCGGGGGCGAGCCGATCTGCAATGTCCTGCAGATTTCCCGTCTGGGTATCGACGGTATGCGGCGCTTCGGCGCGATCCGCAACAGCGCTGTTCGCGTGCGCACAGCGACGACCTCCTCGCTCCTCAGATCGAGCGTGTCTGGCAGTCCAACATGCAAGTCCACGGCGCGGTGAAGGTCTGGCGTCAACTGGCTCGCGAGGGAACGGCGGTGGCGCGTTGTACCGTCGAAGGACTGATGCGCCGCCTTGGATTGCAAGGTGTGAGGCCAGGCAAGACCGTGCGCACGACCATCAGTGACAGCTGGAACCCATCGGACATATCCCGCCTGCCGAGGCTGAGGCAAACTACTATCGGCAACTAGCCAGTCAAGCCGCCGCGGTGGCGGCCTGACGTAAACCTACTGGCCTCCACCGAGCCCGGGGGGATTCAGTTTGCGAGACCGGAACGCCGCCACTTTCATCCGGTTCCCGCACAGCGCCATGCTGCACCAACGGCGCTTTCGCGACTTGGTCGTGTCATGGAACAGCAGTGTGCAGTCATGCGCTTCACACTCGCGTACGTGCTGCAGGTCGCCACCGGCGAGGAGCCGGCTCAGCGCCACTGCGATGGGCTCCAGCAGGCTTTCTGCGCTGTCATCGCGGCGGCGTTCGACCACGCAAGGGCCTGCACCGTCAGTGGACGACTGCAGTTGAACGATCGGTCGGCCAGCCTCCAGCACCTTGTTCACCACCGGTGCCTGGAACGGGCGACCTGCCCGTGCAGCCGCCAGCAGTTCGCGTGCTTCGTCGCGCAGGGCGGCGGCCAGAGCCGCCACGCCCTTCGGAATGGGGACCGCGCCTGCGTCCAGGACGCCCGCCGCGGCCAGCCAGTCGATTGCCGCCTGGTCGCCCTGAAGCACGTCCACCGGGGCCGTGCTGGGGCCGTAAGCCGAGTTGATGAAGTCGAGCGCCAGATCATTGGCCACGAACAGCGCGGGGGATGGAGCTGAGTCGATCATTCGTAACCCCTGTAAATGTTGTTGACAGGTTACCACTGCCGTGCGTAACCTTCAAATCAACTCCAATGTGGTTACATAAAGCGCTAATGACTCCTTCGAATACGCTCGCCCGATTCGGCGCGACGGCTGCCCTGCTCGCCGCCACCGCTACCGCGCACGCCCAGGTCCAGTACCGCTACGAACAGGTGGGCGAGGTCAAGGTGTTCTATCGGGAGGCCGGCCCCCGTTCGGGCCCCACCGTGCTCCTGCTGCATGGGTTCGCGGCATCGTCGTACATGTACCGGGACGTCATCGAGGCGCTGTCGGACAAGTACCACGTCATCGCCCCGGACCTGCCCTCCTTCGGTTACACCGAGGCACCTGCGCGTGGCGCGTATGACTACACCTTCGACACCCTGGCCGCGACCCTGCAGCGCTTCACCGAGCAGCTGAAGCTGGAGCGCTACGCGCTGGTGGTGCACGACTATGGCGCGCCGGTGGGATGGCGTCTTGCCAGCGCGCATCCAGAGCGGATCACTGCCCTGATCTCGCAGAACGGCAACGCGTACGAGGACGGCCTGGCGAAGGGGTGGGATCCGATCCGCGCCTACTGGAACGATCCCAGTGCGCAGAACCGCGCTGCCCTGGCTGAGTTCCCCACGGCCGCTGCGATCAAATGGCAGTACCTGGAAGGCGTGCGCGACCCCAGCCTGGTGGCGCCGGATGGCTACACCCTTGAGGGGCTGCATGTATCCAGGCCCGGCAACGCGGATATCCAGCTGGACCTGCTGCTGGACTACGCCTCCAATGTGCGGCTTTACCCCGCGTTCCAGGCCTACTTCCGGACGCATCGGCCGCCGCTGCTTGCCGTGTGGGGGCGAAACGATCCGTACTTCCTGCCCGCCGGTGCAGAGGCGTGGAAGCGCGACATTCCCGATGCCGAAATCCACTTTTTCGATACCGGGCACTTCGCGCTGGAGACGCATGCGGACGAGATCATTCCGGTTATCCGGGAGTTTCTGGATCGGAAGGTTGGCACGCACCGAAGCGGAGCGCAGTCGGGTCCTTGAATAACAGGAAACGCGCCGGCAGGCGGAATCCCCAGCAAACCCAAAACGTTCCGGCCGCTGCACGACGATCCAGATGATTGAGTCAATCCGACCGTCCCGTCCAGAGTTGGCAAGGTGGCGTCGAACGCGTCCCGTTGGGTCGTATGCCAGCAGACGGGAAGGGTGCGATTTGGCTTCCAGCTATTACGGGTGGTCCCAGTGGATAGGGGGAAAGGATGTCAACAGGTTTATCTGGTAGGCGAAGTTGTTGACACTCGCGAGGCAGTAGTGCGCTGGGTGCATT
This sequence comes from Stenotrophomonas sp. Ste86, assembly GCF_024519465.1. Classification (GTDB taxonomy): domain Bacteria; phylum Pseudomonadota; class Gammaproteobacteria; order Xanthomonadales; family Xanthomonadaceae; genus Stenotrophomonas. The sequence continues at coordinate 25,604 of NZ_JALJRW010000024.1, forward strand.
GCATGCCAGCGCAGGTGGCAGTTGTTTACCCTTTTGGTAGGCACAACCCTTTCAAGCAAAACGCACCGGTACGTCCCGACAGAGCTTCAAGAAAACCCCCGTTCTTACGGGGATTTTTTGTGGGTCTTCGCCTGTTCACGGGGAGCAACGCAGATCGATCAACGGCTCGGGCAACGCAGGCGACCTTGAAACCGGATTTGTGTGCGCGGGAAGACCGTGCGCACACCCGTAGAGCCGACCGTTGGTCGGCTTCTCCCAGCGCCCGATGAGACGGACGTAAGCCCCAAGCTCGAGCCAAACATACATGGCCTTTGTGCTCTGCAGCATGGGTTTTAGTGCACTGCGTCTTGCAAAAAAAAGACGCGCTCCTCTATGGTGCAATCGATTGCATTAAACCGAATCGTCAGCGTGTCATACCGGTTGGGAGGCCGGAAAGTGGATGCCTATCCATTTGATCGGACCAGGCCCAGCCCCGGGGCTCACACGGCGCCATGCGCTGCGCATGGCGGTGGCCGGGAGCGTTGGCTTGGGGGTTGCGGGCGTTTTGCCTGCATTCGCAGCCGCCGCGCCGCTCAAGGGCAACCTGAAGCACTCCGTCGCCCGCTGGACGTTCCCGCAGCAATCGATTGCCCAGCTCTGCCAGACGGTGAAGGGCATCGGGTTCGCCGCCATCGATCTGGTGGGGCCGGCGGACTGGCCCACGCTGAAGGCACATGGCGTGTACAGCGCCATGTGCAACGGCGCGGAGCTGGGCCTGGACAAGGGCTTTGCCGGCAGCCAGTTCCACGATCAGCTGGTGGCGCGCTACCTGCGGCACATCGACCTGGTGGCCGATGCCGGCTACCGCAACCTCATCTGCTTTTCCGGCAACCGCAACGGCATGGACCCCCAGAAAGGCATGGCCCATGCCGAGGCAGGGCTCAAACGCATCCTTGGGCATGCCGAAAAACGCGGCGTCGTGCTGGTGATGGAACTGCTGAACTCCAAGGTCGATCATCCCGACTACCTGTGCGACCACACCGCATGGGGCGTGGAGCTGTGCCAACGGCTCGGCTCGGATCATTTTGGTCTGTTGTACGACATCTACCACATGCAGATCATGGAGGGCGACATCATCGCCACCATTGGCAAGCATCACGCGTGCTTCAAGCACTACCACACCGCAGGCGTGCCTGGCCGGCACGAGATCGGAGATCAACAGGAGCTCCACTATCCCGCCATCTGTCGCGCGATCCGCGACACCGGTTTCGATGGCTATCTGGCGCAGGAATTCATGCCTGCGGCGCCGGATCCCGTCGGCTCGCTGCGCGAGGCGATCCGCCTCTGCGACGTCTGAAACGCTATCCACCAAGGTGAAGTAGAACCCATGGCAGACAATCACTACGACGCGATCGTCGTTGGCTCCGGCATCAGTGGCGGTTGGGCGGCAAAGGAACTGACCGAGAAAGGCCTCAAGGTCCTGATGCTGGAACGCGGACGCAACATCGAGCACGTCAAGGACTACGTCAACGCGATGAAGGAGCCGTGGGATTTTCCACACCGCAACCGGCCAACCCAGGCGATGAAGGCCGACTACCCGGTGTTGATGCGCGACTACGCGCTTGCCGAGAACCTCGAGGGAATGTGGGCCAACGAAAAGGAATCGCCGTACATCGAAACCAAGCGGTTCGACTGGTTCCGCGGTTATCACGTGGGCGGTCGCTCGCTGATGTGGGGTCGGCAGAGCTATCGTTTCTCCGACCTGGATTTCGAGGCGAACCTCAAGGACGGCATCGCCACCGATTGGCCGATCCGGTATGCCGACATCGCACCGTGGTACGACCATGTGGAGAAGTTCGCGGGCATCGCCGGTACCCGGGAGGGGCTGGATGTGCTGCCCGATGGCGAGTTCCTGCCGCCGATCCCGCTGAACATCGTCGAGAAGGATGTGGCCGCGCGGATCCGGAAAGCCTTTGGCGGAACGCGCCATATGATCCACTCGCGCACTGCCAACATCACCCAGCCCATGCCCGAACAGGGCCGGGTAAATTGCCAGTACCGCAACAAGTGCATCCTGGGCTGTCCCTTTGGTGCCTATTTCTCGACCCAGTCGGCGACGCTGCCGGCGGCCATGAAGACCGGCAACCTGACGTTGCGGCCGTTTTCGATCGTCAAGGAAGTGCTCTATGACAAGGACCGCAAGCGTGCGCGCGGCGTGGAAGTCATCGACGCCGAGACCGGCCAGACCTACCAGTACACGGCCAAGGTCATCTTCCTCAATGCGTCGTCCTTCAATTCGACCTGGCTGCTGATGAACTCGGCGACCGATGTCTGGGACCGTGGGCTGGGCTCCTCGTCCGGCGAACTTGGGCACAACGTGATGGACCATCACTTCGGCGCGGGCGCCTCCGGCCGGGTCGACGGGTATGAAGACAAGTACTACTTCGGCCGTCGTCCCTGCGGCTTCTACATTCCGCGTTTCCGCAACGTCGCTGCGGACAAGCGCGGCTACCTGCGCGGGTTCGGTTACCAGGGCGGTGCCAGCCGTAACGGGTGGTCACGCGAGATCGCCGAGCTCAACATCGGTGCCGACCTGAAGGAGGCGCTGACCGTTCCCGGTGACTGGCGCATCGGCATGACCGGCTTCGGCGAAATGCTGCCGCACCACGACAATACGATCCGCCTGGACGCCGAGCGCAAGGACAAGTGGGGCCTGCCGATATTGGCGATGGACGTGTCCATGCGCGACAACGAGAAGGCCATGCGCAAGGACATGGCCGCCGATGCTGCCGAGATGCTGGAGGCCGCCGGTGTCAGGGACGTGGAAATGCACGACAACGACTACGCGCCGGGCAAAGGCATCCACGAAATGGGGACCGCGCGCATGGGGCGTGATCGCAGCAACTCGGTGCTCAACCAGCACAACCAGGTCTGGGACGCGCCCAATGTCTATGTGACCGACGGTGCCTGCATGACCTCCAGCGCCTGCGTGAATCCTTCGCTGACCTACATGGCGCTGACGGCGCGGGCCGCCGACCATGCCGTGCGCGAACTGAAAGCGGGGAACCTCTGATGGATCGCCGCGAACTCCTGAAGATGATCGTCGCCGCCACCGGCGCGGCCATGGTCGGCCTGCCCGCGCTCGTCCAGGGACAGGCGCCCGCCGCAGGGATGAAGACGCCTTTCTCCGACGCCGATGTGGGCACGTTGGATGAAATCGCCGAGACCATCCTGCCGCGCACGGCAACGCCGGGGGCGAAGGACGCCGGTGCCGGTCTGTTCATGGCGCGGTTCGTTGCCGACTGCTACACGCCCCGGCAGCAGGCGACGTTCCGCGCAGGGCTGACCGATATCGACAAGCGCGCTGGCGGCCGGTTCGCGTCGCTTGCGCCGCAGTCCCGCACCGAGCTCCTGCGCGCGCTGGATGCAGAGGCCAGGAAACACGCGGGCGACGTGACCGAGACCGGCACCGCCGCGGAAGGAGAAGCGATGCCGCATTACTTCACGATGATCAAGCAGCTCGCCATCTTCGGCTTCTTCACCTCGAAGGTCGGCGCGACCGAGGTGCTGCGCTACGTCGCAGTACCGGGCCGCTACGACGGCGACCTGCCCTATGTGCCTGGCACGCCCGCCTGGGGGACCAGCTGATGAACCGCAACACGTTGATCAGGCTTCTCCACGTTGCAGCTGGCCTGCTGGCCACGGCCTCCGTGTTTGCACAGGCCGAGACCGATCCCGCGCGCGATCCAACGAAGACCGAGGTGTGGACGCCCGTGCCTGCAGTCGTGTCCACGCCTCCAGGGAGGGCGCCCTCCGACGCGATCGTGCTGTTCGACGGCGCCGGTGTCTCCGCCTGGGAGTCGGAGCAGGGCGGACGCGTACCTTGGCGCGTGGCCGATGGCGCACTCACAGTGGTTCCGGGCAGCAAGGGCATCCGCACCCGGCAGCGCTTCTGCGACATCCAGCTGCATGTCGAGTGGCGCACGCCCACTGACACGAAAGGATTCGACGGTCAGAACCGGGGCAACAGCGGCATCTTCCTGCAGGAACTGTACGAGCTGCAGGTGCTGGACAGCTACAACAACCCGACCTACGCCAACGGCCAGGCCGGCTCGATCTACAAGCAGGCCATGCCACGGGTGAATGCCTCGCGCGCGCCGGGGCAGTGGCAGGCTTACGACATCGTCTGGAGGGCGCCGCGATTCTCGGCAGGCGGCGGACTCACCTCACCGGCCCGCATCACCGTGCTGCACAACGGCGTGCTGGTGCAGGACGACACCGTCATCTCGGGCAGGACCGAGTACATCGGCGCACCGTCGTACGCGCCGCATGGGTGCGCGCCGCTCTACCTGCAGGAACACGATGCGAAGGTCAGCTACCGCAACATCTGGGTACGCGAACTCTGACGGCGCAGGGCCGGCGCCAACGCCGGCCTGCTACTTCGCCAGGAAACTGGCGATGTCATCGATCTCCTGCTTTGACAAGTGGGAGAAGGGCGGCATCAACCCGCCGCCCTTGCTGATCTTCTCCTTGATCTGCACAGACGTCATCCGCTTGCCGATGTCGGTGAGCGCGGGGAATGCGCCGGGCATGCCCGCGCGATCCGCGCCGTGGCAGGCCGTGCAGTGGGCCGCATACAGCGTCGCGCCCGCAGCCGGGTCGTCCTTGGACCACGCCGATGGCGCATGCGTTGCCGCCCAAAGGGCCAGCGTCAGTGTCAGGGTCGTTTTCAAGCAGGGCTCCTTTGCGGGCTAGCGCGGTGCGCGGGCGGGCGGGATGACGGTCAGGTGTTCGCGCAGGTAATCGGCACCGGTCTTGATGACCTTGGCAGGATCACGGGGTTGGTCGTGCTCGATGATGTACCACTGCACGCCGGCATCCGCTGCGGCGGGCAGGATCGCGTTCCAGTCGAGCATGCCCTGACCGACCGCGGCGAAACCGCCTTCGTCTTCGGCCTGGCCTTTGGGCGCATTGTCCTTGGCATGCACTGCGAACAGCCGGCCGCGGAACTTGCCCAGCATCACCGCCGGGTCGTAGCCGGCGCGCGCCACCCAGGCAAGATCCAGCTCGGTCTGCAGGTCAGGCCCGGCGGCGGCGAACAACAGGTCCAGACCGGTCCTGCCATTGAAGTCGACCAGCTCGAAGTCGTGATTGTGGTAGGCCAGGCGCATGCCCTCGTCCCGCACCTGTTTGGAGATCCGGCCCAGTTCCTGGCCCAGTGCGGTCCAGCCCGCGGCGTCTTTCGGCCGATCTTTCGCGTCCAGGTAAGGCACCACCAGGGTGGTGTTGCCGATCGACCGGTTGAAGGCCACCACGCCGGCCAGGTCCCTGCGCAGCTCGGCCAGGGGCACGTGCGACGAAATCGCCTTGATCGCGTACCGGTCCAGCAGCTGCTTGAGTTCGGCGGCGCTGACGCCCTGCGTGCCCACCGTTTCCACCGCACCCACGCCCGCGTCATGGACGATCTTCAGCTGCTGGTCCAGCGAGCCGGCGTTGCGCAACGAGTACATCTGCACCGCGATGGGCGCTCGCGGGGCGACGACGTCGTGCGCGAAGGCGGGCAGGGCAGCGAGCAGCAGGGCGAGAATTGCAGTTCCGCGAACAGAGGTGTTCATCAAGAGGGTCTCCCGGGATTCAGCCGATGGTGGTCCAGGCGCGTGTCCTGGCCGATGCAATGACGCGGTCGACGATCAGCGCCGAGCGCACGCCGTCTTCGAAGGTGGGCAGGCCCTGCGGGTGCTCACCTTCGATGGCGCGATAGGTGTCGGCGACAAACGCCTCGAAACACTGGGCGTAGCCCTGCGCATGCCCGGCGGGCAACACCGACAGCCGGCGTTGCTCGGCACTGCCGGCGCCCGGTCCACGGACGAAGACTTCCTCGCGCTGGTCGGGCAGGCCGATCCACAGCCGCTCGGCGTCTTCCTGGTTGAATGCCACGCTGGCCCTGGCACCGTCGATCTCGAACCAGAGGCGATTACGGCGCCCGGCCGATACCTGGCTGACCGTCAACGACGCCAATGCGCCGGCGCCAGTGCGGAACATCGCCGCCGCCACGTCCTCGCTCGCAACCGCCTGCATCGCGCCACCGGCCGCCGCTGTGGTGAAGCTCTGCCCGGTGTCGGTGCTGCGCTCGGCGATCACGGTGGCGAAGGCCGCGCTGACGTCGACGAAACGCTCGCCGCTGACCCATTCCACCAGGTCGCACCAATGCGAGCCGATGTCGGCGAACACGCGCGACGCGCCGCCCAGCGCCGGGTCCACGCGCCAGTTGTTGCTGGCCGGGTCCAGCAGCCAGTCCTGCAGGTAGCTGCCATGGATGAGGTGCAGCGGTCCCAGTTCGCCCTGCGCGATGCGTGCGCGCGCTTCGCGGATCACCGGGTGGTAGCGGTAGACGAAGGGCACCGTGGCGACCAGCCCGTTCGAGGCGGCCAGTGCAGCCAGGGCCTGGGCGTCTTCCAGCGTCGTCGCCAGCGGCTTTTCGCAGACCACGTGCTTGCCGGCTTCCAGTGCCGCCTGCGCCATGGCGCGGTGCAGATGGTTGGGCGTGCAGACGTGCACCACCTGCACCTGTGGATCGGCGACCACCTCTTCGATGTCACGATAGGCATGCGCAACACCCCACGCCTGCGCCACGTCGCGTGCGCGTTGCGGTGACGAGGCGGCCACGCCACAGATCTCCGCACCGGCGAGCAGCGCCGCGCGGCGATGTACGGCGCCGATCATGCCGGTACCGACGATGGCAATTCCAAGCTTGGGCATCGGGTGCGGTCCTCAGGGGGTGGAAGCGGCGACCGCGACCACCGGCCGGTCGCGGAAGAGCAGCAGGAAGGCGACCAACACGACCAGCGCGACACCTGCCGGGAACAGCCAGATCTTTTGCCAGTCCGGGCCCGCCGCCGTGGTGTAGTGCTCCACCACCGCGCCGGACAGGAACGTGCCGATCAGCATGCCAACGCCGTAAGTGGCCAGGGTGATGAAGCCCTGCGCGCTGCTGCGCGCGGCAGGGCCGGCATGCGCATCGGTGTAGATCTGCCCGGTGACGAAAAAGAAGTCGTAGCAGATGCCATGCAGCACGATGCCGATCACCAGCAGGGAGAAGCCGCCGCCCGCATCGCCAAAGGCGAACAGGACGTAGCGCACCACCCACGCGGCCATGCCCACCGCCAGCATGGTCTTGACCCCCAGCCGCACGAACAGGAACGGCATGGCCAGCATCAGCAGGACCTCGGACACCTGGCCCAGCGATTGCAGGCCGGCGGCGCTGCGTACGCCCAGATCGTTGAGATACGGATTGGTGAAGTTGTAGTAGAACGCCAGCGGGACGCAGATGGCGATGGAGGACAGGAAGAAGATCAGGTAGGCGCGCGACTTCAGCAGCCGCAGCGAATCCAGGCCCAGGATCTGCCCGAGACCGGCATCGCGCTGTTGCGCCAGCGGCGGCGTGTGCGGCAGGGTGAAGGCATACAGGCCCAGGGCCAGCGACGCCATCGCGGCCATCTGGAACGTCAGCTCCAGCCGGTGTGCCTGTTCCCAGCCCAGCCAGCCGATCAGCACGCCCGCCACGATCCAGCCGACGCTGCCGGCCACCCGCACCAGCGGGAACTGTTTCTCAGGCGATTGCATGTGCCGCATCGCCACGCTGTTGGCCAATGCCAGCGTCGGCATGAAAAGCAGCATGTAGCCCATGACGCAGGCGAAGAACATGCGGAAGTCGGTTGCCGTGGACGCCAGCCACATCAGCACCGCGCCGGCCAGGTGCAGCACCGCGAGAATGCGCTGCGCCGCGAAGTAGCGGTCGGCAATCAGCCCGACCAGGAACGGCGCGACGATGGCGCCGATGGACTGGCTGAGGAAGGCCGTCGCCACCTGGCTCGCACTGGCCTGCAACGGCCCCTGCACCAGGTACGTACCCAGGGTCACGAACCACGCGCCCCAGATGAAGAACTGCAGAAACATCATCGCGCCCAAGCGCGACATCGTTTGCCTCATGGCTTGCCCTCCCAGGCAGTGATGGCTCAGATCCCCAGCATGCGGCGCAGTGATCCAGGATCGGTGCCGCTGTCGGCAAAGTCGTCGAAGGCGCGCTCGGTCACGTGGATGATGTGGTCGCGGATGAAGGCGGCGCCCTCGCGCGCGCCGTCTTCCGGGTGCTTCAGGCAGCACTCCCACTCCAGCACCGCCCAGCCGGAGAAATCGTATTGGGCGAATTTGGAGAAGATCGCCTTGAAGTCGATCTGGCCATCTCCGAGTGAGCGGAACCGCCCCGGACGATCGATCCAGTCCTGGTAACCGCCATACACGCCACTGCGCGCACTGGCGCGATACTCCGCATCCTTCACGTGGAAGATGCCGATGCGCGCGTGGTAGCGGTCGATGAAGCCGAGGTAGTCCATCTGCTGCAGCAGCAGGTGGCTGGGGTCGTACAGGATCTTTGCGCGGGGGTGATGGTCCACCACGTCGAGGAAGCGCTCGAAGGTCGCGCCGTCGTGCAGGTCCTCGCCCGGATGGATCTCGAAGCACAGGTCCACGCCGCAGGCGTCGAACGCATCCAGGATGGGACGCCAGCGGCGGCCGAGTTCGGCGAAGGCTTCGTCCACCAGCCCCTGCGGGCGTTGCGGCCAGGGATAGAAGTAGGGCCAGGCCAGCGCGCCGGAGAAGGTGGCGTGCGCCGCCAGCCCAAGACGCTCGCTGGCCTTGGCCGCGAGCATCAACTGCTCCACCGCCCAGGCCTGGCGGGCAGCCAGATCGCCACGCTTGTCCGGCGGCGCAAACCCATCGAACAGGCTGTCGTAAGCGGGATGGACCGCGACCAGCTGCCCTTGCAGGTGGGTGGACAGCTCGGTGATCTGCAGGCCATGCCCGGCCAGCATGCCGGCGATGTCGTCGCAGTAGGCCTGGCTGCGCGCCGCGTCGGCCAGATCGAACAGGTGGGGCGCGCTGGTGGGTACTTGTACGCCAGAATAGCCCAGCCCCGCGGCCCAGCCGGCCAGCGTGTCCAGCCGATCAAAAGGAGGTGTGTCGCCGATGAACTGCGCCAGGAACAGCGCTGGACCCTTGAGCGTTTTCAAGAGGATTCGCCCTCGATGCAATCGATTGCATTATCCTAGCAGGGGCATTTGAAAGACCCGTTGTGCACTGCACAGCGGAAGGAAGAGGTAACGCCATGGCCACCATCTACGACATTGCAAAGCACGTCGGCGTCTCGGCCGGCACGGTGTCGCGCGCGCTGTCCCGACCGGAGAAAGTGCTGCCGGCCACACGCGCGCGCATCGAGCGGGCCGCCGCCGCCTTGGGCTATGTCCCCAACACGGTGGCCAGAACGCTCAAGACCCAGCGCAGCGGCAAGATCCTGGTCACCGTTCCGGACATCGCCAACCCGTTCTTCGCCCAGATCCTGCAGGGCGCGGAGGACGCGGCGCAGGCCGTTGGCTACGCTGTACTGCTGGGCGATACCCAGAACCTGCCCGAGCGCGAGGAGCGCTACGCGCAGATGCTCCGGCGCAACGAGGCCGACGGCCTGATCGTGCTGGGGCATCGTCTCCCGCCTACGGCACGTGACATCGTCCAGCAGCAGGGCATTGCCGCGCCGGTGGTCAACGGGTGCGAGTTCGATCCTGCGCTGGGCATCCCCAGCGTCCACATCGACAACGCGGCCGCCGCGCGCGCGGTGATGGACCACTTGTATGGCCTGGGACACGAACGCATCGCCGTGGTCGGCGGGCCGCCGGACAATCCCCTGCACCAGCAGCGACTGGAAGGAGTTCGGGCTGCCGGCAAGGCGCGCGGTCGCCTGCGTCACCTGAGCGTTGTCCCGGGTGACTTCTCGGTGGAATCCGGGCATGCAGCCGGGGTGGCGCTGTTGACCAGCACGACGGTGCCGACCGCGGTGTTCTGCTTCAGCGACCAGATGGCGCTGGGCGTCCTGGCCGCCTGCCGGGACAGGGGCATCCGCGTACCGCAGGACCTGTCCATCGTCGGCTTCGACGACCTGGCGTCCTCCCAATACCTCACGCCGCCGTTGACGACCATCCGGCAACCCATGCGGGAGATCGGCGAGCGTTCGGTCAAGCTGCTGCTCGCCATCATCGAACGGATTGATGTGCCGCTCCAGCAAACGCTGGATTTCAGCATGATGGTACGGGGCTCGACTGCCGTGCCCCGGGGGTAGGGGACGGCAGGCCAAACCGGTAGAGCCACCCCATGGGTGGCTGCACGTGGAATTGGATCGGCACCGCAGCCACCCATGGTGTGGCTCTACAATCGGTTCGCGCTCGCCTCTTCCGGCGCCGCGCGCATCGACGGCCGCCGGCACGGTGCAGGCCCTGCCTCCGCAGTCCGGCACGCCCGTTCCTTGAACAGCACTTTCAGGTTGCCCGCAGCGGCCGGCGCCGCATCCACTACCATGGGCCACCTGCCAGGATGCGCCGCCATGTCCCTTGTGATCCCCACCTTGCCCAAGCCCCCCACCGCCCGCATCGCGGCCTGGCTGCTGATGTTGCTGGGGATGTGGCTGGCATTGAAGCTGGGCCTGGTGGTGACGCTGCTGTCGGGGCTGCTGGTGTTCCACCTGACCCATCTGCTGGCCTCCACCGTTGAGGGCAAGTTGCCGCCGGGGCGCGCGCGTGCCTATTCGGTGATCGTGCTGTCGGCGCTGATCATCGGCGTGCTGGCATTGGCCGCGATCGGCATCGCCTCGTTCTTCCGCACCGAAACCGGCGGACCCGATGCGCTGCTGATGCGCCTCATGGACATCCTCAATACCTCCCGCCACCAGGTGCCGGCGCTGCTGCAGCCCTACATTCCCGAGGACCTGCAGGCGCTGCGCACGGCGGTGAACGACTGGGCCGCCACCCACCGCCAGCAGCTCGGCATCGCCGGCACGTCGGTGGTGCAGATCAGCGTGCGCGTGCTGATCGGCATGGTGCTGGGCGCGATGATCGCGCTGTACGACGAACTGCCGCTGCCGAAGATGGGGCCGCTGGCGCAGGAACTGATCGGGCGCACCTCGCGGCTGGCCACCGCGTTCCGCCAGGTGGTATTTGCGCAGGTGAAGATCTCGCTGCTCAACACGTTGTTCACCGCGATCTTCCTGCTGGTGGTGCTGCCGCTGTTCGGCGTGCATGTGCCGCTGTCCAAGACGCTGGTGCTGATCACCTTCCTGGCTGGCCTGCTGCCGGTGGTGGGCAACATCATCTCCAACACGGTGATCACCATCGTCGCGCTGTCGGTGTCGTTCTACGTGGCGATGGCCGCGCTGTTGTACCTGGTGGTCATCCACAAGCTGGAGTACTTCCTCAACGCGCGCATCGTCGGCGGTGAGATCCAGGCGCGCGCGTGGGAGCTGCTGCTGGCGATGCTGGTGATGGAGGCAGCGTTCGGTCTGCCGGGGTTGGTGGCTGCGCCGGTGTTCTACGCGTATATCAAGCGCGAATTGCTGGATCAACGCTGGATTTGAGGGGGGGCAGCCACGCGGGGCGTGGCGCTACCGTGCAGGCGGCGCCGCATGGCCTGGCGGTAGCGAACGTGAGGTAACGACACGCGGTAGCCAACACCGCGGCACGCGTGGATGGATTTACCGAGGGACCGGCCGCCCCGGCGTGATGGCCTTGCTGCGCCGGTACTCCGCACGGCTGGCCTGGTAACGCGCGATGCTCTGCCCCAGCTCATCCAGCGCGCCGGCCGGCATCCACAACTGCTGCGTGCCACGGGTCATCGCGGTGTACGCCGCGCGCACCGGGTTGTGCGCGTAGCCACGGCCGAAGCCGGTGCGGAAGCAGCACATCGACATCGCCACCTGCGCGAACTCGGTGTTCTTGGCGTGCTCGACCAGCATCAACTGCAGTGGGGCCTCGTGGAAGGCGGCCAGGCGCTGGGTCAATTCGATGAAGCGGTCGCGGTTGTAGCCACGCATGAACATGCGCGGGATCTGCGGCATGTCCTGTTCGTTGCACTCGGCCAGCAGCGCTTCCCAGCGCTGGCTGCTGCCGCCGTGCGAGGTCATTTCGCGATAGGCCTCTTCGCCGCGGTTCACCTCGCGGCCCACGCTGGACAGTGTGTCCGGATGCACGCCAAAGGTGACCCCCGCTGCCGCCAGCCGCTGCGCTTCTTCCAGCAGCCGCCACGGATTGCCGTAGACGCGCGCGCCACTACCGGGCACCTCGTCCCATGCGAGGTAGGTTCTGGCCAGTGTCGGCTGGTCGGGCGAACCGGCGAATGGCCCGTCGAAATAGCCGGTGGCATCCAGCGCCACGGTCTCGTTCACCAGTTGCTCGACCATCGGGCCCTGGCGCACCGACTGCACGATCTCCAGTTTCATGCCGGTGGCAAAGCGCGGTGAGCGTCCGACCAGGCGCTGGTTGGGATCGCCCAGGCTGATCACCGAGCCTTCGTAGCCGGACAGCAGTGCCTTCCATGCCGGGCTCATGTCGTGGCCTTCGTCGATCAGCAGGGTGCCCCAGGTGGCCGGGATCTTCGCCCCGTGCAGCGCCAGCCATTTGCCGATGTGGTCGACGTTGAGGCTGAGCAGCGTGGCTTTCTGCAGCACCGGATCGAACATGCAGCGCCACACATGCTCGGCCGCCGCGATGTAAGGACCTGCATCGATCATCGCCCACGGCAGCGCGCGCACGAAGTGGCGCGGCTCCAGGCGTTCGCCCGGCGAGCGGCACCAGCTCGCGATGCCGTCGAAGGCCACGCGCAGCACGCTGGTCGGCGGTTGGTTGCCGATCGGCTGCAGGCCGATGCGCTGGGCGATATCGCGGAAAGAGGCCTTGCTGATCTGGAAGGTCGGGCGATAGGCGGTACCGAGGATGCCCTGGCGGAACGCGCTGCCGGCAACCTGGTTGGCGAAGCTGATCTGCGAGAGGATTTCCACCGGCAGCGCACCGCTCAGCCGGCGCCGGAAGGCCTGCACCTGGCTGGGGCGCGGGGCGATGTAGGTGTAGCGCCGGGTCGCGCTGTCCAGCAGCTGGAGGATCAGGTGGGTCTTGCCGGCGCCCGCATAGGCGTCCAGGTCGATGTGCTCATCGTCGTTGGCCACGATCGCGCGCAGCGCGCGGGCCTGTTCGGCGGTGTAATCGTGGGTGCGCTCGACGTAGGCGGGCGCCTGCAGGGCGTCGCCGCCGGTCGCGTCCTGGGCGTCCGGGTCCACCGCCGCATCGGTGTAGAAGCGGATCGTGTGCGGCTCCAGCGTGGTGCGGCAGGCAGCCTGGAACGGGTCCACCGGGTAGTCGTCCGGCGACAGCTGGCAGAACTGCTGCACCACCGCCTCCGGGCCCAGCACCACGCCCTGCAGGGCCAGCGCCTCCAGCCAGTCGTTCAGGCGCGTCGGCAGGCGGGGCGCCAGCGCATGGAACTGCGCGGCGGTATCGTCCGGATGCGCGGCAAACAGCCCGCACGCCTGCTCGATCAGCCGGGTCAGTACAGCGCTGTGATGGGTTTTGCCTTGGCAGAGCGCGGCAGCAAACAGCCCGGCACGCTCCAGCGCGGTGGCCGGGATCTGCGCACCTTCAAGGAACGCAGCAACTGCTGAGGAGGTCAGCGGCAGGAAATACACAGGTTGGGTCGGCAGGGGCATTGCAGGGGGGATCGGACGGCTGCCGGCAAGGTAGCAGATGCACCCCGGCTGCGCGCAGAACGGGGCGTCCTGTCGCAGGCGAGCGCGGCGTTGACGGTGTGCCGGCCCTGCGCTGACCCACCGCGGTCACATCGCGCTGCCCACCGGCGTGGTGCGGCGTGCCTCCTGCGCGGCCTTTACCTGGCGCCACCATGGCGTGCCTGGCTGCGGTGCATCCAGGTCCAGGCGCTCGCCCATGCCCGGCGTGGCCAGCGCGATCGAACGCTGTGCGGCCAGTGCGCTGACCCGTTCGAACGGCTCGTCCCATTGGTGCAGGGCCAGGTCGAAGGTGCCGTTGTGGATGGGCAGCAGCCAGCGCCCGCGCAGGTCTTGATGGGCCTGCACGGTCTGTTCGGGCTGCATGTGCACGAACGGCCACTTGGCATCGTAGGCGCCGGTTTCGATGAAGGTGACATCGAACGGCCCGTAGCGCTCGCCGATGCGTTTGAAGCCATCGAAATAGCCGGTGTCGCCGCTGAAGAACAGGCGCAGTCCGTCATCGAGGATCACCCAGGACGCCCACAGCGTGCGATCGCGGTCGCGCAGGCCGCGACCGGAGAAATGCTGGGCTGGCGTTGCGGCAAAGCGCACCCCGTCCACCTCGGTTTCCTGCCACCAGTCCAGCTGGCGCACGCGCTCGCGCGGTACGCCCCAGGCGATCAGCCGGTCGCCGACGCCCAGCGGGGTGAGGAACACGTCGGCCCGGGTGGCCAGGTACTTGATGGTGGCGCGGTCGAGGTGGTCGTAATGGTCGTGCGAGAGCAGTACGCCGCGGATGGGCGGCAGCGCATGCAGCGCGATCGGGGGCGCGTGGAAACGCTTGGGGCCCATCCACTGCACCGGTGAGGCGCGCTTGGAGAACACCGGATCGGTCAGCCACCAGCCGCCGCGCAGTTTCACCAGCAGGGTCGAATGGCCCAAGCGGTACAGGCTGTGCTCGGGCGCCTGGGCCAGTTCGGCGGCGGTGATCGCACGCACCGGCGGCGCCTGCGGGGGCGTGGTGCCGGCAGGGCGGTCGAACAGGAACTCCCACAGCAGTTTGAGCGTACCGGTCACGGTTTCCTTCGGCTTGGGGGCGGCGTTGGTGAAGTGGCCGCCGTGCATCTGCGGCGAGGCGTCATGGTTGGCGATAGGCACGGTCAGGGTCATCCCGAGAATTACGGTGAGGGTGAAGGCGACGGCAAGCAGGGGGAGGGCTCTCACGCGCCACCTTCAGGGTTATGAGTGTTCAGGCACTCATTTATTGGGTCAACGCTACGAATCAACGTTGGATGCCTTTCCAGAACAGGTCGAAACCGGCCTGCTGCAACTGCTGCCGCTGGTCGGGTGCGGCGGCCATCGCTTCCAGCGTGGTCTCCAGCAGGTTGATCAGCACCCGGCCCAGGTAGAACGGCAGGCGCTGCGGATCGATGTGGTCTGCCAGGCGGGTTTCCAGCGACTGCAGCATGCTGCCGAAGAGGCCGGCGCACTGGGTGCGGGTCTGTTCGCTGATGCGCTCGGACACCTTCAGCTGGCGCAGCGCCATGCGGTCCACCGGGTAGGCCGAGCCCCAGGCGACCAGCGCGTTCCAGGCGTGCTGCAACAGGTCATGGGCATCGGCGTCGGCGGGGAAGTCGGTGGCCAGCGCCTGCGACAGCCGGGTTTCCAGGCGGACGAACAGCGCGTTGAGCAGCGCGTCCTTGGTCTCGAAGTAGGTGAACACCGTGCCTTCGGCGACCTTGGCCGCGCGCGCGATCTGCGCCGTGGACGCGCCAATGCCCTGCGCGGCCACCAGTCGGGCGGCAGCGTCCAGGATTGCATCGCGTTTCTGTTCGCTGAGCGGGCGGGCCATTGGAATGAGTAAGTGAGTGCTTGCTCATTTATAGGCGCGGCGCGGGCGGGTTGCAAGTGCGGCCGCAGGACCGGCCGGGATCCGTTCATCCACAGCGCTTGCCGGCTGCTTACCCGGCACGGGACCCATGCGCCCTCTCTGCCGAACCTGGACGCCCCGCGATGCCTTCTGTCCCGCTCACGCTGCGTACGCCACGCCTGCTGCTGCGCCCACAGACCGCGGCGGATTTTCCCGCCTACCGGGCGTTCCTGGCCTCGCCCCGTGCGGTGGGCCTGGGCGGTCCCTTCGACCTGCGGGCGGCGTGGGGGATGTTCTGCCACGACCAGGCCTGCTGGCCGTTCTTCGGGCACGGCGTGTTGATGATCGAGCGGGCCGACAACGGCCAGTGCATTGGCCAAGTCGGCATCAATGACGGCCCGCTGTTTCCGGAAAAGGAACTCGGCTGGCTGCTGTACGACGGCCACGAGGGCAACGGCCACGCCACCGAGGCGGCGAAGGCGATGCGCGACTGGGCCTTCGACACCCTCGGCCTGGCGACGCTGGTCAGCTACGTGTCTGCGGACAACCCGTCCTCGGCCGGCGTCGCCCGGCGGCTGGGCGGCGTGCTGGATGCCACTGCCGTGCGTAGCGACCCAGGCGATCAGGTGTACCGATACCCGCGCTGATCTACAGGCGACTGCCGTCCGGGTGCATTGTCATTGCCTCCGGCGGGGTCTATAACGCGGTCAGGCCCCCTTGCTGGACGCCCCGCGATGCCACTCAACGCCGCCGTTCCCGCTGACGCCACGTCCGCCTCGCAACAGATCGATGCCAGGATCGCCAGCCTCGACGACTGGCGCGGCAAGACCTTGGCGACCCTGCGCCGCATCATCAAACAGGCCGATCCCCAGGTCGTGGAAAGCGTGAAGTGGCGGGGCGTGCCGGTCTGGGAGCACGACGGCATCCTGTGCACCGGAGAAACCTACAAGACCGCGGTGAAGATGACCTTCGCCAAGGGCGCGGCGCTGGACGATCCCACCGGTCTGTTCAATGCCAGCCTCGAGGGCAACACACGGCGGGCGATCGACGTGCATGAAGGCGAGCGGATCGACACGGCGGCGTTGAAGGCGCTTATCCGTGCGGCAGTGGAATTGAATGTGGCCGGCAAGGCCGCGAGGGCGGGACGCGCCGTCGTGCCGACCGGAACGAACAAAGCAGCGGCGAAGAAGACGAAGGCAGGAGCCAAGAGCACGCCCGCAGCGAGCAGCGCTCCTGCGGCAAGGAAGGTCGCTGCAACGCGTGCATCGCGTCCGCCCACGCCATAGCGCACTGCGGGGTCGCGACGTCGCCGGCATATGCCTTTCGTTCATATGACAGATGCGCGGTGGCAGGCGCGGACGGTTTCGGCAAAGATGGTGCGCTGCACGTCCGCCGCGAGGCGGGCGCTGCAGTCTCCCCCTGTTGAAACTGGAACTGCCTGTGCTGAGTGTTGTTGGTGTGCTGCTCGCGTTGTACGTGGTGTGGCGTGTGATCTGGCCGATGCGGATGGCGCTGTCGGTACGTGGCCCGCTGGGACTGCTGGTGGTGGCGCTGGCGTTGCACCATCGCATCGTGGCCCGCTTTGCCGGGACCATGGCGTCGCCGGAGATTCCCAAGGCGGTGATCGCGGTGCTGGCTACCGGCTTTACCGCACTGCTGCTGGGCGCCGTGTTGCTGCTGCTGATCGATGCCGCGCTGCTGGGCGCACGCCTGCTGCGTCGCCCGCGTGGCGTGGCCGCATTGCGCACGGCGTGGCTGCGGCCCGGCGCGATGGGCGTGGCACTGCTGTTGTCCGCCTATGGCATCTGGCAGGGCATGGCTGTCCCGCAGACGCGACAGATCGAGGCGGTCATCGATGACCTGCCGCAGGCGTTCGACGGTTACCGCGTGCTGCAGCTGACCGATATCCACGCCAGCCGCCTGCTCACCGGCCGTTGGGTGGCCAAGGTGGTGGCCAACAGCAATGCGCTGAAACCGGACCTGGTGGTGATCACCGGCGATCTCATCGACGGCAGCGTGGCGGCCCGCGCGGCCGATTTCGCCCCGCTCGCGCAGTTGCGTGCCCCCGATGGCGTCATCGCGATCACCGGCAACCACGAGTATTACGCGCAGTACACCGCCTGGATGCAGGCGTTCCGCGCGCAGGGCATGCAGGTGCTGGAAAACAGCCACGTGGCAGTGACGCGCAAGGACGCTGCGCTGACCATCGCCGGGGTGACCGATCCAGTGGCGGCCAACTACGGGCTGCCACTGCCGGACATCACTGCCGCACTCGCCGGTGCCGATCCCGCCGCGCCGGTGATCCTGCTCGACCATCGTCCGGGCGCGGCGCGCGTCAACGCCGCCCACGGGGTGACGCTGCAGTTGTCCGGGCATACCCACGGTGGCCACATCGTCGGCATGGACCAGCTGGTGAAGCGTGCCAACAACGGCTATGTCTCCGGCCGCTACGAGGTCGATGGCATGACCCTGTATGTCAGCAATGGTGCCGGCCTGTGGCCGGGGTTTCCCGCGCGGATCGGCGTGCCGTCGGAAATCACGTTGATCACGCTGCGGCGGGGCCACGCCACGCATTGACGTCATGCGGGTCGATACCCGTGGAGGTGGTGTTCATGTGCATCGGACGTCAGCGGCACAGGGATGCGATGGGCGCTGGCTGTCATATGACAGTCATGCCGCAGTGAAAGAATTTTAACGACCGGGCAGCAGCCGTCCACCGACTGCCCCTGCCGTTTCAATCCCCTCTTTCCCTGCGAGCATCGCGCCGTCCGGCACGGTGGTTCGTGCCTGCCTGAGCGCTTGAACCATGAAGAAGACCCTGTTGGCCGCCGCCGTGATCCTGGCCATGACGCCGGCGGCCTGGGCGGACGATGCTGCTCCGGCGGCGGTGCCGCGCAACGACACTGCCACCGATCTGGACGCGGTGTCGGTGATCGGTCGCGGGCAAGCGCGCCAGGTGCAGCGCATCACCGCGCAGAACCTGGACATCCTGCCGCCGGGCACGAGCCTGCAGAAGGCGATCAACATCCTGCCGGGCGTCAATGCGCAGTCGGCCGATGCGCTGGGCACCAACGAGCAGTCGATGACCCTGAGCCTGCGCGGCTTCAACGCCACGCGGCTGGGTTACACGCTGGACGGCCTGCCGCTCGGTGATGGCGCGTACAACAACTACAACGGCCTCACCATCAACCGCGCGCTGATCAGCGAGAACATGGCCGGTGCGGAACTGGCAGTAGGCATCGGCAGCCTCGGTACGCCGTCCACCAGCAACCTGGGCGGCACGCTCGGCTATACCTCCAACAACCCACTGGCGACGATGGGCGGACGGTTGGTGCAGACCTTCGGCAGCGACAGCAACCGCCGCACCTTCGTCCGCGCCGATACCGGCGAGCACAGCGGTTTCTCGGCCTATGTGTCGGGCATGAACGCGGCCTCGGACCTGTGGAACGACCAGAGCGCCTACAACCAGTCGACCACCAGGCAGTTCAACGCCAAGGGTGTCTGGAACTTCGGCAACGGCCGCATCGCCGCCTTCGTCGATACCTCGCGTACCTCGCAGGCCGACTATTTCTATCTGTCCAGGAATGAAATGGCGCGCGGACTGGGCTGGGATTGGGGCGGCTATGCGCCGGACTGGAACAAGGCCGTGGCCAAGGCCTACTGCAACACCGCCACCTACGTGAAGGCCAAGTGCGACGCGTCCGGCCCGGACCGCGATGCGGACGGGGCATTCACCGCCGGGCAGATCCTGCGCGACGACAACCTGTACTACCTGTCCGGTGACTTCTTCCCCAGCGATGGCTTCAGCGTGCACGCGCTGGCCTACCACCACGACGACCATGGCGAAGGCCACAACTGGAACAGCGGTGCATGGTCCAACAAGGGCACGCCGCAGGAAGTGCCGATCATCTTCCGCAACACCGTCTACGAGATCGACCGCAACGGTGCCACGCTGTCCTTCGACTGGGACCTGGGCGCGCACCACATCGAAGGTGGCCTCTGGTACGAGCGCAATGAAAGCAGCGCCGAGCGCTATCAGACCGCGGTCACCGGCCCGCGCGACCTGAGCGGCATGAACAGCACCCAGGCCGATGTCGGCGTGTTCGCCCAGCGCACCCGATGGGAAACCAAACAGGTCTATCTCCAGGACACCTGGCGCCTGCTCGACGACCGGCTCACCGTGCAGTTCGGGATCAAGAGCCCGCACGTCACCTCCGACGCGCAGGCGCTGCCGGGCACCGCCAAGACGCCGATCGCGGCCAGCTCCAACAACCAGTTCGCCACCGGCCGGTTGAAGATGCGCAAGTCCGCGCTGCCCAGCGTGGGTGCCAATGTCCGCCTGACCGACAGCCAGGAACTGTTCGCCAGCTATGCCGAGAACATCGCGATGTTCCAGGGCGGCTTCAAGCTTGGGCCGCAGGCGGTGAGCCAGGCCACGTGGAATGCGCAGGGCGATCTCAAGCCGGAACAGTCGCGTTCCTTTGAAGCCGGTTACCGCTACGTCGGCGATACCCTGCAGGCCTCGCTGGCGGCCTACACGGTGCGCTTCGACAACCGCCTGCTGCAGTACAACCCCTGCGATTCGCGCCAGCCGGTGGGGCCGAGGTGCGGCAATCGTTTCTACAATGCCGGTGGGGTGGACAGCCGCGGTGCGGAGTTGACCGTGGTGTGGACGCCCAATGAGCACGTCAGCTGGTACAACTCGGCCTCGCTGAACCGCTCGACCTACCGCTCCGATTACGTCCAGGCCGGCGTGGTGCAGCCGATCGACGGCAAGATCCAGACCGACACGCCCAAGCAGATGTTCGCCAGCGAGATCACCTGGCGCGACCACGGCTGGTTTGCCACGCTGCGGGGCAAGTACACCGGCGAGCGCTTCTACACCTACACCAACGACCAGGGCTTTGGCGGGTTCACCGTGTTCGATGCGTCCGGCGGCTACGATTTCGGTCGGATCGGTTTCGCCCAGGGGGTGCGACTGTCGGTCAACGTCACCAACCTGACCGACAAGCGCTATGCCAGCAACCTGGATTCCAGCGTGTTCGCACCGAGCGACCCGACCGGCTCGATTTACGTCTTCCACGCCTCCGCACCGCGCCAGGTGTTCGGGACGGTCGATGTCCGCTTCTGATCGCAAGCCATGGCAGCGCGGCGTGGCGTGGGGTGGGCTGCTGGCAGTGATGGCGGGGCCGGTCTTCGCGGCGGCCCCGACGTCTTCCGACGTGTCTTCGGACATGCCGGTACTGGTGGCTTCCGGCGTGCTGCCGGCCGGAACAGTGGATTTTCTCGGCGACACGCTGGGGTCGTTCTCGTCGCTGGCCGTGGATGCCGCGCGCTGGAAGCGCACCGCTGACGGCTACCGCGGCGTGCTGTGGACGCTGCCTGATCGCGGCCGCAACGACCCGGATGCCGGCCTGTTCTACGACTACGCCGGGCGCCTGGAACGCCTGCAGCTGGGGATTGAGATGGGCACGGGGGAGCGCGTCGGCAAGGTGACCCTGACCCCCGACGGCGGGCTGTTGCTGCGTGACTTCAACGGTCAGCCCTTCACCGGCGCGGACCCGGGCGAGCACACCGTGGCGCAGAACGGCATCCTGCTGCCATCGCCCGCGCAGGGCGTGGGCGCGGGCAGGATATCGCTGGACGCCGAATCGCTGCAGTTCACCGCCGATGGGCATTTCTACATCGGCGACGAGTACGCCGCGCACGTGTACTACTTCGCCCCCGATGGTCGCCTGCAGGGGCTCATCGTGCCGCCGCCAGCGGTGCAGCCCCGGCGCGGCGGACGGGTGATGTTCGATTCGCGCCGTGCCCCGGACAGTGGCCGGCGCAACAACCAGGGCGTGGAGGGCATGGGTCTGTCGCCCGACGGACGGCGCCTGTTCGTCGCGCTGCAGAGCGCATTGGTGCAAGACACCGCCACGGGCGACGCCAGCGGCCGCATCAACACCCGGGTGATGGTCTACGACGTGAGCCGCGATCCGCTGCCCCCCCAGCCGATCGGCCACTATGTGCTGCAGCTGCCCACCTATGCGCACGATGGCAAGGGCCGGCAGGACCGCACCGCCGCCCAGAGCGAGCTCCGCGCCCTGGACGACCATCGCTTCCTGCTGCTGGCCCGCGATGGCAACGGGCTGGGCAGCGACTTGCGCGATCCCATCGTCTACAAGTCGGTGCTGCTGGTCGATACCCGCGGTGCCAGCAACCTGGCGGCCAGTGCGTATGAGCAGGGCATCACGTCGGTTCTGGCGCAGCGCGACAGCACCGCGTTGAAGCCCGGCATCGTGCCGGCGCGCAGCCGCGTGCTGTTGGATCTGCTCGACCCGGTGCAGCTGGCCCGCGCCCGGCTGGACATAGACACCGCCCAGGGCGCGCATGCCGCACTGCTGTCGGAGAAGTGGGAGGCGATGGACCTGCTGCCGACGCTGGACCCCAAGCGCCCGGATGAGCGGCTGCTGCTGGTGGGCAACGACAACGATTTCATCGCACGCCACTGCGTGATGCAGGGTCACGCCTGCGACAGTGCCTACGACAACGACAATCGGGTGCTGGTGTATCGGTTGACGTTGCCCGCGCCGACGCCTGATCGGCACTGAGCCGCTCGTCAGCTTGGCAAGCGCGCGTGGAATTGCGAGGCTTGTACTTTCAGGCGAAGGGCGGGTGCGGATGAAGGCGATGTACACAGGTCTCGGGGCGATGATGGTGCTGGCCACGGCCAGCGGCTGCGCGACGCAGGGCGATGCGCTGCAACGTGCGCCTGCGGCCGCTCAACCGCTGACCGGTGTCGTGCTGCCCGATACCGAAAGCTGGAGCGTGCACGATCCGGCCGGGCGCGATTACCCGATCTGGGTGGCGTTGCCAGCCAGTTATGCCGCCCACCCCGAGCGGCGCTACCCGGTGCTGTACGTGACCGACGCGTTGTACAGCTTTCCGCTGGTACGCAGCATCCGCAACCTGGTCGGGCAGGGGGGCAACAACCTGGAGGACTTCATTCTGGTCGGGTTGCCGCCGCAGCAGGGCCTGACCTCCAAGCAGAGCCGCTCGCGCGATTACACCCCGACCCGTCCGGTACGCCGCAACGACGACGACTACAGCGATGACGTGGTCTACGGCGGCGCGGCGCACTATCGCGATTTCCTCGCCGCGCATGTGCTGCCGGCGGTGGACGCGCGTTACCATACCGACCCGGCGCGGCGCAGTTTCGCCGGTCATTCCTATGGCGGCCTGTTCGGCAGCTTCGTGCTGGTCACGCGGCCGGAGATGTTCCAGACCTACATCCTGTCCAGTCCTTCGTTGTGGTTCGACAACCATGTGATCGACCAGCTCGAGCAGGCCTACGCGCAGCGGCATCGCGCGCTGCCGGCGCGGGTACTGCTGGCGATCGGCAGCTTTGAAACCATCAAGCCCGAGCCGCGCTACTTCACCCGCAACGACATGCTCAAGGACAACCAGGCCTTCGCCGATCGCCTGCGCCAGCGCGGCTACGAAGGGCTGCAGGTGGATACCTCGGTGATCGACGGCGAGGACCATCTCACTGTGTATCCCACGACGTTGACCCGCAGCCTGTTGCGGGTATTCCCGGGCAGCGAGCCGTACGACGGGGGTTGAGCGTTGGAGGGAGTGGGATGCTGACGCTGCCGTTTCGATGCGCGATCGTGCTTATGGCAGCGTTCTGCGCCGGGTGCACGGGGGAGGTCATGTATGCCGCCTACCCCGATAGGGCCGCCGCGATCCGTCACGACGCGGTAGGACGCGGCTGGATTCCAGCGTGGATCCCCGCCAGCGCGATCGATCTGCGCGAAGCGCATGATCTGGACACCAATGAAAGTGCGTTGGGCTTTGAGACGGGCACCGAGCGCTGGTTACTGCCGGGACACTGTCGGTTGGTGGCGGCGGATGTTGTGATCCCGAGCGGCCTTGAGCTGCACCCATGGCCGTCGCTGGAGGTCCTGCTGGCCTCCTACCGTATCCGTCGCTGCGACGAGCCGGCGTCAGCGACCGAGAGTTTCCGGGCCATACCGCGCAAGGGTGGGCGAGTGCTGTTCTGACGGGTGCATCGCCGTTGAGAATGGCGTAGTGGCTACCGCCCGAGGTGCTGGATGATCAGGCAAGGCGACGCCGTGGCGCCGCACGCGTGAAGGCCACGACAGCATCCCTGCACGGCGCAGTCACCGGCCCGCGCCGACGCTGGCAGCCTGTTCCCTGCCTGGATGCGCCATGACCACCCTGACCCTGCCCGAACTGGCCAAGAAGATGGCCAACATCGACTTCACCATGCTGCAGACCCGCGCCGAGAATGGCGAAATCGCCGGACGTCCGATGAGCAACAACGGCGACGTCGACTACGACGGCGACAGCTGGTTCTTCACTACTGAAGACACCGACATGGTCCGGGAGATCCAGCAGGATCCGAAGGTGGCGCTGAGCTTCACCGGCAGCAAGTCACTGCTCGGCAAGCCGCCGTTGTTCGTGGCGGTGCAGGGCAGGGCCACGCTGATCCGCGACAAGGCGATCATGCAGCAGCACTGGGTGAAAGACCTGGAGCGCTGGTTCGAACAGGGCGTGGACTCGCCCGGGCTGGTGCTGATCCAGGTTGCCGCCAGCCGCATCCACTATTGGGATGGCGAAGACCAGGGCGAGATCCTGCGCTGAGCGATGGCCGGCATGCCCGCCTTGAACGTACCCCGGATCGGTTGCGCCGGATGGTCCATTCCAAGCCGTTATGCCGGCCTGTTCGGCCTGGGCGAGAGCATGCTTGCCCGCTACGCCACGCGGTTCACTGCCGTGGAGATCAACTCCTCGTTCTACCGTCCGCACCAGCGCAAAACGTATGAGCGCTGGGCGGCATCGGTACCCGCGGGGTTCCGGTTCTCGGTGAAGCTGCCGCGCACGGTGTCCCACGACTCGGGATTGGTCGGTGTGGGTGGGCTGCTGGACCGTTTCCTCGATGAAGTAACTGGGCTCGGCAACACGCTGGGCAGCCTGCTCCTGCAGTTACCGCCCTCGCTGGCCCTCGATTCGCGACGCGCGGGCAGCTTCTTCCGCGCTCTGCAGCGTCGCAGTCCGGCAGCGGTGGTATGCGAACCGCGCCACGCGAGCTGGTTCACCGCGCAGGCCGACGCACTGCTGCAGCGCTACGGCATCGCACGGGCGGCGGTGGACCCGGCCCGCGTTCCTGCGGCCGGCCAGCCCGGCGGCACGCCGACGTGGCAGTACTGGCGATGGCACGGTTCACCGCGCATGTACTACAGCGACTACACAGACGCTGCCCTGGCCGCGCTGGCCGAGCAGGTGTCAGCCCGGCGCATCGGTGGTCACGCGCCCTGGGTGATCTTCGACAACACCGCGCACGGCTTCGCCGTGGCCAACGCCGTGCGCCTGCAGAAGAGCATGTGCGATGCCTGAAGGTCCTTCCATCCTCATCCTGCGTGAGGCCGCGGCCAAGTTTCGTGGCAAGACGGTGCGCCGCTCCCTGGGCAACAGCAGCCTGGACCTGACCCGCATGGAAGGGCGGCGGGTGCTGGCACTGCGCAGCTTTGGCAAGCACTTCCTGATCCAGTTCAGCGATTTCAGCCTGCGCGTGCACATGCTGATGTTCGGCAGTTACCGCATCGACGAGCGCAAGCCGTCTCCTCCGAGGGCGTCGCTGCAGTTCGACAACGGTGAGTTGAACATCTACGCCTCCTCGCTGAAGTACATCGAGGGTGCATTGGAGGAAACCTACGACTGGCGCGGCGACGTGCTGTCGCCCGAGTGGGATCCGCGCCTGGCCCGGCGCCGCCTCAAGCAGCAACCAGACACCTTGATCTGCGACGCGCTGCTGGACCAGGAGATCTTTGCCGGGGTCGGAAACATCATCAAGAACGAAGTCCTGTTCCGTACCCGGGTGCATCCCGAATCGAAGGTCGGCGACATTCCGCCGCGCGTGCTGGGCAAGGTGATCGCGCAGGCGCGTGCGTACAGTTTCGATTTCCTGGAATGGAAGAAGAAATCTGAACTGCGCAGCCATTGGCAGGTGCACACAAAACATACCTGCCCGCACTGTGGGGGACCGCTGTCCAAGACCTATCCGGGCAAGACCAGGCGGCGCACGTTCTTCTGTCCCAACTGCCAGGTGAAGTACTGACGCCCTCCGGCCGGGCGATGAAAACCCGCCGCCGGTCGTCCTGTAGGATGGATCCGTCCCACGCCGTTACGTGCGTCCTGCGCGGTCTGTTCCCGACCGCCCGCTTCGCTCCATTCTTCGAGTGCTGCTTTCCCCTGTGAAAGCGGTCCTCCCCGTGTCCCACGGAGCGCACATGCCGGGCTATGCCACCCGCGTCCTCACCATCCCGATCGCCGGCCACGATTTCCGCATCCGCGCGCTCAGCGACCTGCAGCAGTTTGCCGATCCGACCGGTCGCGCCCAGCGCGCCGGTATCCATTCCTCGTTGTGGAGTCTGTTCGGGCAGGTCTGGCCGGCCGGCCGCGTGCTCGCTGAAACCATGAGCACCTACGACGTAGCTGGCAAGCGCATCCTGGAACTGGGCTGTGGCCTGGGCCTGTCCAGCCTCGTGCTGGCCCGTCGAGGCGCCGACATAGTGGCCAGCGATCACCACCCGCTGGCCGAATCGTTCCTGGCCTACAACGCCGGCCTCAACGATCTGCCGGCCATCCACTATCGCGATCTGCCGTGGGAGCTGCCGGATGCGTCACTGGGCCGCTTCGATCTGATCATCGGCAGCGACGTGCTCTACGAGCGCGGCCATGCCCTGCAGATCGCCACGATGATGCAGCGCCACGCCCGGCCAAGTGCCGAACTGCTGCTCACCGATCCCGGCCGCGGCAACGTCGGTCCGTTCTCGCGTGCGATGGCCACCCAGGGCTATGCGGTGAACGAGTCGTACGGGCTGTTCGATGACGAGGGCGATGCCCCGGGACGCGGCCGACTGCTGCGTTACACCCGCGACGCGGTGCCGGCATTGGCTGGATGAGCAACGCTGACGGGCGTCCCGTGCGGGCGATGTAGTGGCGATGTGAGTCCGTCGGCGCCCGGCGTGCAGTAGGCTCGGCGGCATCCTGTTGCCGATGTCTGCGCCGATGCTCGACCTTCGTCCCTGCTGTCCACAACCCATCACCGCCGCCGCGCCGGTGGCACGCGCATGAGTGTGCCCGCGCCCCTGGCGCCGGAACGGCGCACCCGCTCGATGATCATCGCCGGGCTGTCCACCGTGGTGGAGTGGTACGACTTCACCCTGTACCTGTACCTGGCCACGGTGCTGTCGCGGGTGTTCTTCGGCGGCGGCGAGAATGCGCTGCTGGCGACACTGGCCGGGTTCGCGGTGTCCTATCTGATGCGTCCACTGGGTGCCTTGTGCTTTGGCCATCTCGGTGATCGCTTCGGGCGGCGCTACATGCTGCTGGCCTCGATGCTGCTGATGACGCTGGCGATGCTGGCCACCGCGCTGCTGCCCACCTTCGACAGCATCGGCGCCGGTGCCGGCGTGCTGCTGTTGCTGCTACGCTGCCTGATGGCGTTCTCGGTCGGCGGCGAGTACACCGGTGTGGTGGCCTACCTGCTGGAAACCGCACCGACGCACCGACGCGGCCTGGTCACCTCGCTGGCCTCTGCGGCCAGCGAAGTCGGCGCACTGCTGGCGGTGGCGCTGTCGGCGTTGACCGTGGCCCTGTTGAGCACCGCGCAGCTGGACGGCTGGGGCTGGCGCATCCCGTTCTTCGTCGGCGCGGCGCTGGCCGGTGCGATCCTGCTGGCACGCTCGACCATGCACGAGTCACCGGAGTTCGAGCGGCAGAAGGCGGCTGGCACCGTACCAACCTCGCCGATCCGCGATACCTGGCGTTTCCATCGCGGCGCGGTGGCGCGCACCTTCGCCATTTCCGCGCTGGGGTCGATCACCTACTACGTCGGCATCACCTATGTGCCGGCGTTCCTGGGCTCGGCAGGCGAGGTCGGTGAATCGGAGGCGCTGTGGTTGTCCACCGTGGCGGCGGTGGCGGTGATCGTGGTGACGCCGCTGGCCGGTGCGCTGTCCGACCGGGTCGGGCGGCGCCCGGTGCTGATCGGCTTGGCGCTGCTGTGCGCGCTGCTGCCGTTGAGCATGTTTACGCTGATGGCGGGTGGTCAGACCTTGTTGATCGGCATCGCGGCGGTGGTGCTGGCCTGCCTGGCCGGCGGGGTAAGCGCGGTCGCCGCACCGGCCACGGCCGAACAGTTCCCCGGCGAGGGGCGTCTGAGCGGCCTGGCACTCGGCGTGACCATGGCCACCGCGTTCTTCGGCGGCGCCACGCCGTTGCTGGCCGAACTGCTGGTGCGCCACACCGGCTGGGCCGCAGCGCCCGGCGCGATGATCGCGGTGGTGGCGGTACTGGTGCTGCCGGTGATGTGGACGCTGCGGGAGACGAGGCCGCGGTAGTGCCGGCCGTTGGCCGGCTCCACGCAATGCCAGGATCGCCGAGGCGCCGGCCAACGGCCGGCATTCCGGATCGGTGGCTATCGAGGAGCCGGCCAGCGGCCGGCACTACCGGATCGTTGGCTATCGAGGAGCCGGCCAGCGGCCGGCACTACCGGATCGGTGGCTATCGAGGCGCCGGCCAGCGGCCGGCACTACCGGGTGCCGGGCCGCCAAAAAAACGGGCCGCCCGCAGGCGACCCGTCCGTTGCAGCAGCGTGTTGGGCGTCCGCCGTCAGAACTTCCAGCGCAGACTGGCCGCCACGAAGCGCGGTTCGCCGTAGTTGTTGTAGTCCAGGTTGGCCCAGTAGGTCTTGTCCAGGGCGTTGCGCACGCTCAGCGTAGCGGTCCAGTTGTCGCTGATGCGGTAGTTGGCGTTGAACTGCACCAGCGCATACGCCGGCTGGTTCACCGTGACCGTGCCGCCGAGCGGGTAGGGGATGTTGTAGCCCTGCACCTTGCTCTGCCACTGCACGCCGCCGCCCACGCTCAGGCGCGCCAGTGCGCCGCGCAGTTGCACCTGGGTGTTGAGCTGCAGCAGGTCTTCGGCCGGGTTGGCGTAGAGCAGGTCGGTGGCCGCGCGGGTGACCTTGACATGGGTGAAGCCGGCATTGACCGTCCAGCCCGGCAGGATCTCGCCGTTGATGTCCATTTCCCAGCCGCGCGCCTTGGTGCCGTTGACGCCGATGTAGGCCGAGCTGCCATCGCTGAGCGAGCCATCGGGCACGCTCATGTCGCGCACGGCGTAGTTGTCCTGCTTGGCCTCGAACACGGCCGCATTGGCGGTCAGGCGGCCCTCGAACCACTGGCTCTTGATGCCGGCCTCAAGGTTGGAGCCCTGCACCGGCGCCAGCAGGTTTTCGTTCCTGTCCTTGTAGTTCTGCGGATTGAAGATCTCGGTGTAGCTGGCATACACCGCAAACTGCGGGGTGATGTCATACACCAGGCCGACGTACGGGGTGACTTCGTCGCTCACCTTGTAGGCGCCGCTGGTGGCGGTGTATGTGCCGGCCGCGTTGTAGGCGCGGGTCTGGGTCTGCCACCGGCTCAGGCGCGCACCGGCGATCAGCGACAGCGGATCGGCCAGGCGCAGGCGCGTGGCCAGGTAGACGCCACTCTGCGTGGTCTTGGCCACCCGGCGCGCGCCGGTGCGGGTGTAGGTCACCTCGGAGATGTCGCCATCCCAGCCGTACACGTTGGGGATGTAGTAGCAGCGCTCGTTGCCGCAGCGCGCCCAGTCGGTGGGGTAGTTCAGCGCGACGGTGTTGGTGGTGCCTTCCAGGTCGGCCCACTGCGCGCCCACGGTCACGTCGTGCTCGCGACCGAACAGGTTGAAGGTGCCGGTCAGGTAGGCATCCACGTTGCGGCGGGTGTCTTCCGAATCACCGGCGGCGGTGCGCAGGTAGATGCCCGAGCCGGTCGCCGGATCGGGGTAGCCGGTGCCGTACAGGCGGATGTTCTGCACGTTGCCACGGGTGTAGGCGGTGTTGATCTTCAGCAGCCAGTCTTCGCCGAAGCGCTGCTCGAGGTTGGCGAACACGGTGCTGGTTTCGCGCTGCCAGTAGCTCCACTTCGGCGCCAGGTTGGTCGAGCGCGACAGGTGGGCGAAGTTGCCCTGGCTGTCGAAGAACGGCACGGTGCCCCAGGTGGAGCCGACCGGGTTGTTGTCCTGGGTCTGGTAGCCGACGGTGACGGTGGTGCTGTCGGTGATATCGCCTTCCAGCACCGCCATGCCGGCCATCTTGTTTTCTTTGTAGCGGTCGTAATAGAAATCACGGTCGGTGTAGGCGGCAACGACGCGGCTGCGGAAGCGGCCGTCGGCGGTCAGCGGCGCGGTCACGTCGGCCTCCATGCGACGGTAATCCCAGCTGCCGGCACTGACCGAGAACGAGGCGTCGAAGTCCTTGCCCGGGCGCTTGCGCAGCAGGTTGACCGTGGCCGAGGGTACGCCGGCGCCGCTGAGCAGGCCGTTGGCGCCGCGGATCACTTCGACGCGGTCGTAGAAGGCGGTGTCGTATTCCTGGTTGGTCGACCCGCTGTAAGTGGGGATGCCATCGACCTGGAAATCGGTGATGGCAAAGCCGCGCGCGTAGTACAACGGGCGCTGGGTGTCGTAGAAGGACACGCTGACGCCGGTGACGTTGCGCATGACGTCGTTGAGGCTGAACAGCGATTCGTCCTGCAGCCGCTGCAGCCCGATCGAGGTGGCCGACTGCGGGGTTTCCTGCAGGGTCATCGGCAGGCGGGTGGTGCTGGACGGCGCGGCGCGGTCGCCGACGACGCTGACTTTGTCCAGGGTCTTGGCATCGGCATTGCCGCCGGCATCGGCAAGCGCGTCGGCCAGCGCCAGCGGCGAGGCGAGCGACAGGACGGAGAGCAGGGCCAGGCTCAGCGGGGCGTGGCGGAAGGAGCGGGGCGGAAGATCGCGGAAGGTCATGCGCAGGGTCTCGAATCGGTCTCGGAGGGGGAAGCAGCAGGCAGCGGGCACGGCAGGCCGGGCACCGGAAGCGCCTGGCGTTTAGATCCTTCTGAGGAATGGGTGGAACCCGACGGTGGGTCGGCGCCGTTGCGGCCGTGGGTGGTGAGCAGGGCCCGGCGGCCGTCCTTGGATTCCGGCCAGGCCCGCGCCGGCAGCGCAGGGGGTGTAAATGTAAAGCGTTCTCATTCGCTTTACAATTCCTTAATGCGCGTTGGGCGGCGTGGAGACCCGGCCTCTGGGGCGGGTGCTCAGCTGCCTAAGGAGGTGTCTCCTCTCGGGGATTTCGCGAGCGTGAGGGCCCCGTAGCAGGCGGTAGGCCCCTGGTGCAAATGTCCCCCGGCCGCAAGCGGCCTCCTCCTTTATTTTGCCCAGGAGCCTACCGCCTGCTACGGGGCTCGGCTTGCGGAAACGAGCGGGGAAAAGCTGGCTTCTGACTTCCGTCGGTGGGTCGGGCGGTGGGCCCCCATGGCCTTGGAGGCGAAATAAAGGGGGAGGGGGCGGCCGCAGGCCGACGCCGGAGGACA
>NZ_JALJRW010000025.1 GCF_024519465.1 Stenotrophomonas sp. Ste86
ACTCCCGACCGCCTGGTTCGTAGCCAGGTACTCTATCCAACTGAGCTACGGGCGCATTTACATCGCGTTGTACTACTGCTGCCAGCGGCGGAGCTGACAACCTGTTGATGGTGCGCCCGGAGAGATTCGAACTCCCGACCGCCTGGTTCGTAGCCAGGTACTCTATCCAACTGAGCTACGGGCGCGTCAACAGGAGCGGAATTATGCGGATGCACGTCGCATTCGTCAACGCTTTTGTGAAGGTCTTCATTCAAATGAATGAAAAAGCAGCGCTGCCACGGCCGTCGGGGATTTCATCCAGGCGAAGTGATCGGCACGCGCGCCAAGGGCTGCGGGTGACACCACGCTGAGCGTGGCGTCCACCTGCGGCATCTTGGCCAGCAGGACCTGCATGGAGGAGGGCGGGGCCAGCCAGTCGTGTTCCATCACCACGGCGGTGGCGTGCGCGCGCACGCCGCGCAGACCGGCTTCAAGATCGTCGCCGATGCCCACCCCGGCATAGCGGTTGTTCAGTCCCACCTTGGCCCAGTCGGCGATCAGGCCACGCGCTTCGGTGCCGCCGAAGCCGAGCCGGCGACCGTGCAGCACGCCCTGGCGCTGTGCCAGCCACGGCAGGAACCGGTAGATCAGTGGCAGGGTCCAGCCGCGCGGCGCCGGGAAGGTACGCCAGTACGGCGTGCCGCTGGCGACCAGCCACAGGCGCTGGAAGACAGCGGGGTGCAGGGCGGCGAAACAGCAGGCCAGCTGTCCGCCGAGGCTGTGGCCACCGATGATGCGTTCGACAGACGCACCGGCATCCAGCTGCGCCAGGCTGGCGGGCAGGTCCAGCGCCAGGATCTCGCGATAGCCCCAATCGTGTGTGTGCGACGGGCGCAGGCTGCTGCTGCCGTTGCCCCGCCATTCGTGCAGGTACACCGCCACGCCGTGTGCGGCCAGCGCGTCGGCCAGTGGCAGGTAGTGGCGCGCGGCCACCCCCAGTGCCGGTAACCAGAGCAGTCGCGCGCGCGGCTGTGCCGGCACCCGCGCCAGCAGCGCGAAGCGATGGCCGTCGGCGGCGACCACCGGAAGTGCCTGTGCGTCGATCATGCCGGGCGTGCTGCGCCGAAGTGGTCGATCACCAGCACCTCGCTGCGGCCGGGGTAGTACCCGCCCTGCAGGCCACGCGCGACGTAGTCGATCGCCGCTTCGCAGGCGTTGGGCAGCGACAGGCCTTGGCACAGCTGCGCGGCGATCGCCGAGGCCAGCGTGCAGCCGGTGCCGTGCGCATCCACCGGCAGGCGCGCGTGGATGAACTCCTCGCGGGTGACACCATCGAAGTAACGGTCGATCACGCGGCTGCCTTCGTGCAGGTGTCCGCCCTTGAGCAGCACCGCGCCGGCACCCAGGTCGAGCAGCGCGGCGGCGGCATCTTCGGCTTCGTCGGCGCTGGTGATCGGGCGACCGAGCAGCAGTTCGGCTTCGGGGATGTTGGGCGTCAACAGCGTGGCCAGGGGCAGCAGCCGCGTGAGCATTGCATGCAGCGCGCTGTCCTCCAGCAGCTTGGCGCCGCTGGTGGCCACCATGACCGGATCCAGCACGATGTGGGTGGGCCGATGTCTTTCGAGCGCGTCGGCGACCAGGCCGATGACCGCGGCATTGGCCAGCATTCCCAGCTTCACCGCGTGGATGTCGAAGTCGGCGAAGCAGGCATCGATCTGCGCCTGCAGGAAGTCCAGGGGCGGCACATGCACGGCGGTGACGCCGCGGGTGTTCTGTGCGGTCAGGGCGGCGATCGCCGACAGGCCATGCACGCGGTGCGCGGCGAAGGCCTTGAGATCGGCCTGGATGCCTGCGCCGCCGCCGGAATCGGAGCCGGCGATGGTCAGGGCGGAGACGGGGCTGGAAGCGGGGCTCATGCGGCGATTGTGCAGTGTTTGCCACCGGCGCGCTTCACGGGCGGCGCAGCCACGCCCATGGCCGGTACAGCACGTAGCCCAGGCCGGTGCAGCCGGTCAGCAGTGCCGGGGCGAGCAGGGCGTCGTAGCCGACGCGCAGGAACAGCCACGCCCCGATCACACCGCCAGCAAGGAAACCGCTGACGATCAATCCGCTCAGGGTCAGGCGCCGGATCGGCAGCGGCAGGCCACGCAGCAGGTGGCCCAGGCCGATGCCCAGGTCGGTGAACATGCCGCTGAGGTGGGTGGTGCGCACCACCGCGCCGCTGAAGGTGGTGGCCATGGCGTTCTGCAGGCCGCAGGCCATCGCGGCGGCCAGCGCGCCCCAGATCTGCTGCTGCTTGAACAGCGGGATGGACGCCAGCAGCAACAGCGATTCCAGCGTGAGCACCACGCCGTAGCGACGGCCCAGCTGCAGCGCGCTGTCCTGCACGATCATGCCGCTGAGCATGGCGCCCAGGCAGAACGCGATCAGCAGGGCCCACAGGTGCCCGACCACGCGCCAGTCACCCTGCGCCAGGGCCATGCCAAGCTGGCTGGTGGTGCCGGTCATGTGGCTGACGGCCTGGTGTTCGAAGCCCAGGAAGCCGACCACGTTGACCATGCCGGCCACGCACGACAACGCGATCGCGCCAATCCACACCCAGGTGGGCAGCCGGATGCTCATCCGGCGTTCGCGGGAAGGTTCACGACACGATCAACGCATGCTCAACGGCCCGCGGGCGGGCCGTTGAACTGCACCTCGGAGAAGCTGCCGCTGGCCGGGTCGAACACCGCACCCCAGAACTGCGCGCCGCCGTCGCAGACCCGGATGGCCTCGCGGGCCGGATCGATGTCGGCAGCGTCGGGCAGGTGGAACGCGTTGAGATAGATGAGCTTGCGCCCGTCCATTTCGATGCCGACGTACTGGCGGTCGAAATCGGCGGCCTTGGGCACCTGCGCGTCGAGCGACGGAAGCTGGGCTTCGAGCTGTTCGACCTCCTTGCGGCTGGGCGCCCAGTAACCGGTGACCCGCCCGGCCTCGCGGCCGGGACTGTCGCGCGAGCAGGTGTCCAGGACCTGGGCGGCGACGATCGGTCGCGTCACCACCCAGGACTGGCCGGTCTTGACCGTGGTCGGGACGCTGGCGCCCGGTCGTGTATTGGCAGGCGTGCAGGCGGCCGCCAGCGCGGCGAGCGCCAACGGCAGGACGGCACGGGACAGGGAACGGTTCACAACACCTCCGAGGCGTAATCGGCCAGGCGCGAACGCTCGCCACGGCGCAGCGTGACGTGCGCGCTGTGCGGCCAGTTCTTGAAGCGGTCCACCGCGTAGGTCAGGCCCGAGGTGGTCTCGGTCAGGTACGGGGTGTCGATCTGTTCGACATTGCCCAGGCAGACGATCTTGGTGCCGGGACCGGCACGGGTGATCAGGGTCTTCATCTGCTTTGGGGTGAGGTTCTGTGCTTCGTCCAGGATCAGGTAACGCGACAGGAAGGTGCGGCCGCGCATGAAGTTCAGCGAGCGGATCTTGATCCGGCTGGCGATCAGGTCGTTGGTCGCCGCACGGCCCCACGCACCGCCTTCCTGTGTATGGGTGAGCACTTCCAGGTTGTCGGTCAGCGCGCCCATCCACGGGGTCATCTTTTCTTCCTCGGTACCGGGCAGGAAGCCGATGTCTTCGCCGACGCTGACCGTGGCACGGGTCATGATGATCTCGCGATAGCGCTGCTGGTCCATCGTCTGGGCCAGGCCGGCGGCCAGCGCGAGCAGGGTCTTGCCGGTGCCGGCAGTGCCGAGCAGGGTGACGAAGTCGATCTCCGGGTCCATCAACGCATTGAGCGCGAAGTTCTGTTCGCGGTTGCGCGCGCTGATGCCCCACACCGCGTGGCTGCCGTGGCGGAAGTCGTTGACCAGCGACAGGGTGATCTTGTCGTTGTCGACCTTGGCCACGCGCAGTTCGACTTCATCCTCGCCGGGCAGGTAGGCGTACTGGTTGGGATGCCAGTTCTCGTCTTCGCTGGCGATGATTTCGTAACTGGTGCGACCCTTGTCGCTCCAGCTGCGCAGGTTGTCGGTGTGCTTCTTCCAGAAATCTTCCGGCAGCTCGGTGGCGCCGGTGTAGAGCAGGCTGAAATCGTCGAGCGCGCGGTCGTTCTCGTAGTCTTCGGACACGATCCCGGCGATGGCCGCCTTGATCCGCAGGTTGATGTCCTTGGAGACGAACACCACCGGGATCTCGGGCACCTGTTCCTTCAGCGCCAGGATCGCACCGAGGATGGCGTTGTCCGGGATGACCGCGCCGAAGCTCTTGCCCGCATCGAAATGACTGGTCTGGAACCGCAGCAGGCCCACGCTCTGCTTGCCGCGCAGCTGCAACCCGTTCGGGCGCTGCAGCGGGATGCCATCGGCCAGGTTGTCCAGGCCCGAGGCCTGCACCAGCTCATTGAGGAAACGGCTGACCTGGCGCGCGTTGCGGCTTGCCTCGGTGGTGCCCTTCTTGCCGTTGTCCAGCTCTTCGATCACCTGCATCGGCAGGTAGACATCATGCTCCTCGAACTTGAACAGCGCGGTCGGATCGTGCATCAGCACGTTGGTATCCAGTACGTAGATGCGCTTGCCTCGGGTCATCGTCAATTCCTGGTGGCAGAACAGGGACAAGCCATCACGACCTGCGGGGCAGGGTGATGGCCATGGGGGGTGCCGGATTGATCACTGGGTTTTCGCGGCCTTCAGGGCTTCAAGGACGGTGTCTGCGTGGCCGGCCACTTTGACCTTGCGCCACGCCTGCACGATACGACTGTCGGGCGAAATCAGGAAGGTGCTGCGTTCGATGCCACGCACCTGCTTGCCGTACATGTTCTTCAGCTTGATCACATCGAAGGCGGTGCACAACGCTTCGTCGCCATCGCTGATCAGCGGGAAGGCGAAGCCCTGCTTGGCGCAGAAGTTGTCGTGGGATTTGACCGAATCGCGGGAGACGCCGAACACGCGGGCGCCGGCCTGGGTGAACTGCGGGAGCAGCGCGTTGAAGTCGATGCCTTCGGTGGTGCAGCCTGGCGTGCTGTCCTTGGGATAGAAGTACAGAACAAGCCATTGGCCGGCGAGCGCGCCGAGGGTGGTGGTTTCACCGCCGGACAGTGCCAGCGGGAGATCGAGGGAGGATCTGTCCAGGGTGTCGCCGATGTTCATGAGGTCCTTTTTCCGGAGCCTGGTGCAAAGCTGTTACAGACGTGCGTCATCACACCTGCATGAAACATCGCGCGCCCGTGACGAACGCGCGAAAGATCAGAACTTCATCGGATCCATGATCGCGTCGAGGTTCAGGTGGTCGCAGAACTCGAGGAAATCGTCGCGCAGCGCGGCGATGTGCATGTTCGCCGGCACGCCGATGGTGACCTGCGCGGAGAACATTTCCGCCCCGGTCTGCATGGCGCGGTAGCGGGTGCTCTGCAGGTTCTCGATGGTGATGCCCTGGCGGTCGAAGAAATCGGCCAGCTGGAACAGGATGCCCGGCTTGTCGGCGGCGATCACTTCCACGATGTAGGGCAGCAGGTTGGACTGCGCCTGCTTGGCACCGGTGCGGTACCAGACCAGCTTCAGGCCTTCCTCGCGCTCCAGGCGGGTGAGCATGGCTTCCAGCTTTGCCACCGAGTCCCACGAGCCGGTGGCCAGGGCGGTCACCGAGACATCGCGACCCACCGTGGACAGGCGGGCATCGACCAGGTTGCAGCCGCTGTCGGCGATACGCCGGGTGACGGGCAGCAGCGGGGACTCCGGATGCGTCGTATAGGCGTTGATCAGGAGATGGTTTTCGGTCGGCGCAGGCCGCGGCGTGGTGTCGGTCAAGATGGTTCCGGGTGATACAAGGTGAGTCTGAACGGCCGACGACGGCACGTTCGCCGGAGTCCAGCATACTTGCCCGCGCTTTCGACCCGCAAGTAACATGCAAAGTACATCCGGCCGGCGTTTACGCAGGTGGGGTGCCCCCTTTCTTCCGAGCAACGTTTCCTTGTCCCTTTCCGGTCTCATCACCGCGCTGGCCACGCCTTTCCAGGCGAGCGGCGCATTGGATCCCGACGGTTGGCAGCGCTTGCTGCACCTGCAACTGGAGGGTGGTGTTCACGGGGTGGTGGTGGCCGGTTCGACCGGCGAGGCCGCGGCCCTGTCCGACGACGAGTACGACCAGCTGCTGCGCAGCGCGGTGAAAACCGTGGCCGGACGCGTCGCCGTGCTGGCCGGTACCGGTCTGTCGGGGACGGCCAAAACCATCGAGCAGACCCGCCGCGCGGCCGCCAATGGCGCCACCCATGCGCTGGTGGTGACCCCGCCGTACGTGCGCCCGACCCAGGCCGGACTGATCGCGCACTACCGCGCGGTGGCCGACCAGGGCGGTCTGCCGGTCATCCTGTACAACGTGCCCGGGCGTACCGGCTGCGACATGTTGCCGGAGACCGTGGCCGAACTGGCTGCCCATCCCAACATCGTCGGGATCAAGGAGGCGGTGGGCGATGTCGGCCGCGTGCAGGCGTTGCTGGCGCTGCGTACGCCGGCGTTCGCCATCCTCAGTGGCGACGACGGTACGGCCGCACGCTCGATCCTGTCCGGCATCGATGGCCTGATCTCGGTGGGCTCCAATGCCTTGCCGGGCGCCTACCGGCGCATGTGCGACCTGGCTGCGGCCGGCGAGCGCGACGCGGCCGAGGCGTGGGATGCACGCCTGGAACCGTTCCATGCATTCTGCGGCGTGGAGTCCAATCCGATCCCGGTGAAGGATCTGCTGCGCCGGATCGGCATCGGCCACGGGCTTCGCCTGCCGCTGCTGTCCCTGTCTGCGGCCCATCACGCCGCTGCCGAACACCTGGCCACCGACATCGGTGCGCTGGAAGCACTATCCAACCACTGATCGACAGTGGTCACCCAGGAGATTCACATGCGTCAATCCGTTTCCGCCATCCGCGTGCTGTCCTTCGCGATCCTGGCCACCGCCACCCTCGTGGGCACCACCGGCTGCTTCAAGCGTGGTGCGAAGGGCGACTACGCGCTCGCGCCGGAAATGCGTCCGCTGGAAGTGCCGCCGGACCTGAACGTCCCGGGCGGCAGCGCCACGGCCCAGGTGCCGGCACTGGCCTCGCAGTCGGCCAAGCCCGCGCCGGCCGCTGCCGGCACGCAGGCACCGGCCGCCAACGCTGCCGGTTTCACCGTGCAGGGCACCAAGGATGAGGCGTTCGGCAAGGTCGGCACCGCGCTGGACGCCATTGCAGGGGTGAAGATCGCCAGCAAGGCCCAGCTGCTGGGTTCTTACGATGTGGCCTATGAAGGCAGCGACTTCCTGGTGCGCGTGGTGGGCGTGGAAGCCGGCGCGTACATCTCCGCCGTTGACCCGCGTGGCCTGCCGGCTACCGGCGCTGCCCCGACCAAGCTGCTGGCTGAGCTGAAGGCGAAGCTGGCGCCGTAAGGGCGTGTGCGGACCCGGCCGTTGTCCGGGTCCGTGCCGCGGGCCGGAAACCTGGTAGAGCCGAGCCATGCTCGGCTGCTTCCGGATGGGCTAGCCGAGCATGGCTCGGCTCTACCGGATGGGCCAGCCGAGCATGGCTCGGCTCTACCGGACATGAAAAGGGCGCCCTTGGCGCCCTTTTTCAGTGCGGCACGCTGGCGTGGCTCAGCGCTCCAGCAGCGGCAGCTTGTCCGGTTTGCCATCCCATTCGCCGGCGTCGGCAGGGGGGTCCTTGCGCACGGTCAACACCGGCCAGGCCTTGGCCAGCTCGGCGTTGAGGCCGACGAACACTTCCTGCCCGGCGGGCACGTCGTCTTCGGGGAAGATCGCGTTGACCGGGCACTCGGGTTCGCACAAGGTGCAGTCGATGCACTCGTCCGGGTCGATCACCAGGAAGTTCGGGCCTTCATGGAAGCAATCCACGGGGCACACTTCCACGCAATCGGTGTGTTTGCACTTGATGCAGT
The DNA here is from genome assembly GCF_024519465.1 of Stenotrophomonas sp. Ste86. Lineage (GTDB taxonomy): Bacteria > Pseudomonadota > Gammaproteobacteria > Xanthomonadales > Xanthomonadaceae > Stenotrophomonas. Next base: position 7,877 of record NZ_JALJRW010000025.1, read on the forward strand.
TTTCGGTGACGACAAAAGGCATGGCTGGATCTGGATCCGACAGTAAGCCGGACAATTCTAGAACAGGTTGGCCGCTGGCGCGGGATTGGATGTCACTTGTTGGCGCAACCGGGCCGGCCGCAGGCGCCCATCACCAGCGGAACGGGGTTTCTGGCAGTCCGGCGATGCCGGTTTCCACGACGAACACGCTGCCCGCATGCGGGGCAGCGCCAAGCGCTTCAGGGCTGTGGTCCAGGCGCGAGCTGGTGACCATCAGCTGGCTCAGCCCCGGTCCGCCCAGCGCGACGCAGGTGGGGTTGCGGACCGGCATCGGCACGATCCGGTCGATCTGTCCGTCGGGCAGGTAACGGACCACCCGCGAGGCGCGCCACTGCGCATTCCACAGGCTGCCGTCGGCATCGATGATCGCCCCGTCCGGCTCCCACGCCGGGTCCTCCAGCCGGGCGAACCGGCGGGGATGGCTGCACTGCGCGCGCTCGGCGTCGTAGTCACAGCACCACAGCTCCGGCCGCACCGAATCGCAGTAGTAGAGCGTGCGGCCGTCGGCGCTGAAGCAGATCGCGTTGGGGATCACCACGCCAGGCAGGTCCAGCAGGCGCAGGCCGTGGCGCGTGCTGTACTGGTAGAAGCGGCCGAGGGGCTCGCGCGCAGGGTCCTCGTTCATGGTGCCGAACACCAGGTTGCCGGCGCGATCGGTGCGCCCGTCGTTGCTGCGGGTGGTGGGCTGTTCCGGTTGCACGTCGGCCAGCCACTGCAGGCGCAGCACGCCATCGGGCGCATCGATATCCACTCGCTGCAGGGAGCCGGCCAGGGCGAGCAGCAGTTGGCCATCCTCGCCTTCGGCCAGGCAGCCGGGGCGGTCGGGCAGGGGCCAGTGGCGGGGCGTGCCGATGGACGCCTCGTACTGCCACAGCCGCCGCGCGCTGATATCCACCCAGAACAGGCACTGCCGACGCGGTGACCACAGCGCGCCTTCGCCGTGGGTGCAGCGGCTGTCGACCAGCAGGGCGGGGGCGGCGGTATCGGCAGGCATCATCAGGGCAGCGGGATCGCGGCAGGGCCGGGCATTCTGCCACCGCCGGGGGCAACGGGTCGTGGGCATCGGCGGTATGCGCGACAGGACGTGTCGTCTCCGGGCCGATCCCGACCGCGGGCATGGTGTCGCTGCCCACACCTGTGCGACGCTGCGGCCATCCCGTGGTCGCGCGGTTGGGCGGCCGTCCTTTTCTTCGGCCAGGTGCGTCCATGTCCACACCGCTTCCCCGATCCGCCAGCAGCGGTGAGAACACCGCGTTCATCGTCCTGATCAGCTGCGTGGCCACCCTCGGTGGTTTCCTGTTCGGCTTCGACAGCGGGGTGATCAACGGCACTGTCGACGGGCTCAAACAGACCTTCCAGTCCAGCCAGGCCGGCATCGGCTTCGAGGTGGCCTCGATGCTGCTGGGCTGCGCGTTCGGTGCGTTCTTCGCCGGTCGCCTGGGAGATCGGCTCGGCCGGCGCGGGGTGCTGATCATCGCCGCGGCGATGTTCCTGCTGTCGGCGCTGGGTGCCGGTGCGGCGCACAGCTCGGCGCTGTTCGTGCTGGCGCGGGTGATCGGTGGCGTCGCGGTGGGTGCGGCCAGCGTGATGTCGCCGGCCTACATCGCCGAGGTGGCCTCGGCGCGCTATCGCGGCCGGCTGGCCACGATGCAGCAGATGGCGATCATCACCGGGCTGTTTTGTGCATTCCTCAGCAACTACCTGCTGGCGCGTGCAGCCGGGGCCTCGACCGAACCGCTGTGGCTGGGGCAGGAGGCCTGGCGCTGGATGTTCTGGATGCAGGCATTGCCGTCGGCGCTGTTCCTGGTGCTGTTGCTGCGCATCCCTGAGAGCCCGCGCTACCTGGTGGTCAAGGGGCGGCATGCGCAGGCACTGGCCGTGCTGACCCGCCTGTACGGCGCGGAGGAGGCGCGGGTCAAGGTCGCCGAGATCGAGGGTTCGCTGGCCGGCGACCAGCACCGGCCGCAGCTGTCGGACCTGATCGACAAGCGCGCCGGTGGGCTGCGCCGCATCGTCTGGATCGGCATCGGCCTGGCCGTGTTCCAGCAGCTGGTCGGCATCAACGTGGTCTTCTATTACGGCGCGGTGCTGTGGCAGGCGGTGGGCTTCTCCGAGAACGACGCGCTGCTGATCAACGTGCTCTCCGGTGCGCTCAGCATCGGTGCCTGCCTGCTGACCATCGTGCTGATCGACCGGATCGGGCGGCGACCGCTGCTGTGGGTCGGCTCGCTGGGCATGGCGGTGTCGCTGGCGCTGGTCACCGTGGCGTTTGCCAGTGGCACCCTCGACGGCGGCCGGCTGCAACTGTCCGACGGCATGGGGCGGCTGGCGCTGATCGCGGCCAACGTCTATGTAGTGTTCTTCAACATGTCCTGGGGGCCGGTGATGTGGGTGATGCTGGGCGAGATGTTCCCCAACCAGATCCGCGGCTCGGGGCTGGCCGTGGCCGGTGCGGCGCAGTGGAGCGCCAATTTCGCCATTACCGTCAGCTTCCCGGTGCTGCTGACCGGGATCGGCCTGGCCGGTGCCTACGGCATCTACACGGTGGCTGCGGTGCTGTCGATCTTCTTCGTGCTGCGCTATGTGCGCGAGACCAAAGGCAAGGAGCTGGAGCAGATGGAGGGCTGAGCTTGGCCGGCCCTGCAACGCAAAAACCCCGCCGGAGCGGGGTTTCTGGTCGTTCTGCACCGCGACTGGTGCTCCCTAGGGGACTCGAACCCCTGTTTTAGCCTTGAGAGGGCCACGTCCTAACCTCTAGACGAAGGGAGCAGGCTTTGTCGCGAACTGCGCAGCGCGCTAGTATATGGACCTAGATGCCATTGGGCAATCCCGAAAACTCAACCGGAAGCGCCAACATCAATTCTTCTGCTACATCACCGTTCAGCCTGCGCGTGATTCCGCGCGACCAGCACACCATCTCCCGCAAGGACATCAGCCCGAACGCGTTGCGCGTGTTGTACCGGCTGCGGGATTCCGGGTTCGCCGGCTACCTCGTAGGTGGCGCCGTGCGCGACCTGCTGGTCGGTGGCAACCCCAAGGACTTCGACGTGGCCACCGATGCCACGCCCGAGCAGGTCAAGGCGCTGTTCCGCAACTGCCGCCTGATCGGCCGCCGCTTCCGGCTGGCCCATGTCGTGTTCGGTCGCGAGATCATCGAGGTGGCCACCTTCCGCGCCAACATCGATGACGGCAGCGGCGACCGCGAGATGGAAAACGGCATGCTGGTCCGCGACAACGTGTACGGCAGCATCGAGGACGATGCGATCCGCCGCGACTTCACCTGCAATGCCCTGTACTACGCCATCGAGGACTTCTCGGTGCGCGACTACACCGGCGGGTTCGAAGACGTGCAGGCGCGCCTGATGAAACTCATCGGCGACCCCGAGAAGCGCTACCAGGAAGACCCGGTGCGGATGCTGCGCGCGGTGCGCCTGGCGGCCAAGCTCGGTTTCCAGATCGACGACGCCAGTGGCGAACCGCTGCCGCGCCTGGCCGGCCTTCTGGCTGAAGCCGCGCCGGCGCGCCTGTTCGAGGAAGTGCTCAAGTTGTTCCTGTCCGGGCACGGCGTGGCCAGCTTCGAGGGCCTGGAGCGTTACGGCCTGCTGGATGTGATGTTCCCCGAGAGTGCCGCCGCACTGCGCAGCAACCGCAGCGGCGCGTTGCGCCGGATGGTCATCGAAGGCCTGCACAACACCGACCTGCGCGTGGCCAACGACGAGCCGGTGTCGCCTTCGTTCCTGTTCGCGCTGTTGCTGTGGCCGGCGTTCTGCCGCGCGCTGGCCAGCCTGCAGAAGCAGGGCATCGCGCTGGAAGAGGCGCAACGCCGCGCCGCAGACCGGGTGACCCTGCACCAGCTGACCACGATCGCGCTGCCGCGCCGCTTCTCCCTGCCCATGCAGGAGATCTGGCTGTTGCAGGGCCGTTTCAGCTCGCGCCAGCGCAAGCGCGTGATCCGCACACTGACCCATCCGCGCTTCCGCGCCGCCTATGATTTCCTGGTACTGCGCCAGGTGGCTTCCAGCGAGCACAGCGCCGATGTGGAGTTCTGGCGCGAGGCCCAGTTGCAGTCCGGCACCGAGCTGGATTCGGCGCTGGATGCCGCGCACGTCGAGGGCGAGGGTGATGAGGACGGCGCACCGCGCAAGCGCCGCCGTCGCCGCCGCCGTCCGGGCGGGACTGCTGCAGGCGAGTAAGCGGTGACCGTCGCCTGCATCGGGTTGGGCGCCAACCTGGGGGACGCCGCGCAGACCCTGCGCGATGCGTTCCAGGCGCTGGCCGCATTGCCGCGCACCACGCTGCAGGCGCGCTCGCAGCTGTACAGCACGCCGGCCTGGGGCAATGAAGACCAGCCGCCCTTCGTCAATGCCGCCGCGCTACTGGATACCGCGCTGAGCGGGCCGGAACTGCTGGACGCGCTGCTGGCGATCGAGCGCGGCTTCGGCCGGGTCCGCACGCCCGGCGTGCACTGGGGCCCGCGCACGCTGGACCTGGACCTGCTGCTGTACGGCGAGGCGGTCATCGACCTGCCGCAGCTGCAGGTGCCGCATCCCTACCTGCACGAGCGCGCCTTCGCGCTGCTGCCGCTGGCCGAAATCGCCCCGGATGCGGTGATTCCCGGGCACGGCCGCGTGCGGGATGCTGTGGTGCGGGTCCCGGCCTGCGGGATCGCGCCAATAGGGGGATAATGCCCCGCTTATCGCCACCGGTTATCAGCTCATGAGTACCCACGCAGACAGCAAGCCCTGGACCGTGCCCGCGTTGGCCGAGGCCAAGCGCAACGGGCAGAAGCTGGTGATGTTGACCGCCTACGACGCCGGTTTCGCGCGTGCGTTCGATGCCAATGGCGTGGACCTGATCCTGATCGGCGACTCGCTGGGCATGGTGGTGCAGGGGCATGATTCGACCCTGCCGGTGACCACCGACGACATGGTCTACCACACCCGCGCCGTGGCCCGCGTGCTGCAGCGGGCGCTGCTGGTGGCCGACCTGCCGTTCGGCGCCGATGCCACCCCTGAGCGCGCGCTGGATGCCTCGTTGCGCCTGCTCCAGGCCGGCGCGGAGATGGTCAAGATCGAAGGCGCCGGGTTCAAACTGGACGTGATTCGTTACCTGGTCGAGCGCGAGATTCCGGTGTGCTCGCACCTGGGCCTGACCCCGCAGTCGGTGCTGCGTCTGGGCGGTTATCGCGTGCAGGGCCGCGGCGACGCCGCCCAGCAGTTGCGTGACGACGCCAAGGCCGCGGTCGACGCCGGCGCCACGCTCATCGTGCTCGAGTGCGTGCCCACCCCGATTGCCACCCAGGTCACCGCCGACGTGGCCGTGCCCACCATCGGCATCGGTGCCGGCCCCGGCTGCGATGGCCAGGTGCTGGTGCTGCATGACTTCCTTGGCCTGGACAGCGGCCATCGCCGACCCAAGTTCGTCAAGGATTTCCTTGCCGAAGGCGGTTCGGTCGCCGGTGCCGTCCGTGCCTACGCCGACGCCGTGCGCGACGGCTCCTTCCCCGACGCAGAACACGCCTACGCCTCATGATCGAAACCGTCACCGAACTGTCCCGCCTGCGTGCCGTCGTCAACGGCTGGAAGCGCGAGGGCCTGCGCGTCGCGCTGGTCCCCACCATGGGCAACCTGCATGCGGGCCACTATTCGCTGGTCACGCTGGCGCGGCAGTACGCCGACCGCGTGGTCTCCAGTGTCTTCGTCAATCCGACCCAGTTCGGCCCGAACGAGGACTTCACCCGCTACCCGCGCACCCCCGAGGCAGACACCACTGGCCTGGAGCAGGCCGGCTGTGACGTGCTGTGGCTGCCGACGGTCGAATCGATGTATCCGTTCGGCGTGGCGCTGGCGGCCAGCGTCAACGTGCCGGGCATCAGCGGCCTGCTGGAAGGCGCGCATCGCCCCGGCCATTTCGATGGCGTGTGCACGGTAGTCTCGCGCCTGTTCAACCAGGTGCAGCCGGACGTGGCCGCCTTCGGCAAGAAGGACTACCAGCAGCTGGCGGTGATCCGGCAGATGGTGGAAGACCTGGCCTTCCCGATCCAGATCGTCGGCGGGGACATCGTCCGCGAAGGCGACGGCCTGGCGATGAGCTCGCGCAACCAGTACCTCAACGCCGAACAGCGCCCGGTGTCGACCACCATCCACCAGGTGCTGCTGCGCATGCGCGAAGGCTTCATCGCCGGCAAGACCCGCAGCCTGATCGAAGCCGAGGCCACCGCCGCGTTGCAGGCGGCCGGCTTCCAGGTCGACTATGCCGTGGTGCGCCTGCCGGACCTGTCCGAGCCGGCCGACGCCAACGACGGCACCCGCGTGGCCCTGATCGCCGCGCGCATCGGCAACACCCGGTTGATCGACAACCTGGAGTTCTGAGGCCAAAGCGGCAGTGTCGACATACGAAGGGCGCCGGAGGGCGCCCTTCGTCATTGCTGGGGATTACTCGAATGGAGACGTGCCTCACTTGCACCGGAACGCGCTGATAGCGTAAGTTCACGTTTCGTTCACATGCGTGAATCCAAGGACAGGGATGGCTCACCTAGGATGTGCAGTGTGGAAGTGCGGGGCGGCAGGGTTGGTGGCGATCCTTGCCTTTGCGCCGCTGGGGGCGAAGGCGCAAAGCGAGGCCAACTTCTCCTGGGATGAACTAGACCGAAGACTGCCGTCCAGTAGCAGGGTCGAGGCTCTCGGGCCGACGCTGATGGGCGATGAGGTCAGCTTGTCCGACGGCGGGCTGGCTTTCTCGGTAGTGGATGTGAGCATCCCTGGCAACAATGCGCTGCCGGTAGAGTTGAGGCGCCGGTACTGCGTCAAGGATCGCAAGGACACCATCAACGACGGCACGCTGGCCGACTGGCAGATCGATGCCCCCAACATCAGCGGCGTGTTCGCCCCGGACTGGATCAATACCGGTGAGCAGCCTGGCCGCCGGTGCTCGGCGGCCACCCTGCCGCGCCTGCCGATTCGTCATCAGCGTTCCGACTTCTGGCAGGGGCTGACGCTCAACGTCCCGGGCGGTGGAGAGATGCTGCGGCGGGCTGTCAACGCTCCCTCGCCTGCCAATGGAGCGTCTTATCCATGGAACAGCTCCGGGCAGATCCAAGTGGCATGCCTGGCGGCGATCCCCAATGGCGACGGGGAGGGGTTTATTGCACTGGCGCCGGACGGGACCAAATATCGTTTCGATTGGATGGCGCAGAACTCCGATCGTCGGGTGCGGCAGGTAGTCGGCTACAGCCCGAATACCGGGTCACCCTATTCGACGTATCTGAACCGTCGACACAATGCGCTCTACGCCACAAGGGTAGAAGACCGCTTCGGCAACGCTGTCGAGTACACCTATGCAAACGCATGGAACCAACCGGCAAGGCTGACCCGCATTGCATCCAGCGATGGCCGCGGACTGAACATCAACCTACACCGGCAGTTTCGTCAGTTCCCTCAACGACGGCGTACGCACCTGGCAGTACACCATCGACGGAATCTACAGAATCCTGACCCGGGTCCAATTGCCTGACTCAAGTGCGTGGAATATTCAGTTCCTGGATTTTGCGATGGCGCGCATCGAACACCCGGTGCCCCGGTATGAAGCGCCACCCCTCAACGGTGAAGGATTTCCGATCGGCTGGTGGTCCTGCCGACTGACATCTTCCGTACTTGCTCGAAGCAGATCCTTGCGCCGTCGGCAACGTCGGCAACCAGATCGAAAGCCTCACCGGCAAGGTTGCTACATTCACGGTGGACCTGCAGCGACGTGACAACGGTGGGCAGCAATCCACCCAGGCTCTGCTGTCAGTTCGTCCGGGGACTTGAAGCCGCTATTGGATGAGAAGAAGAAATAAGAGATGAAGCGAGAAGTGGTTTTACAGAGCGTTGCTATCTACTACGCAAAGGCTATGGTATTCACGGTCATCAGCTATGGGTTGCTACTGCTCATATATGGGCGAACGAAGATATCTTTCTTTGATTGGGTGCTCATCCTTTTAGCGGCCTTTACGGTTGGCTACATACCGACGTTTATTCGGTTGCTTCGAGGGAAAGAGGTATGAGATTGAACAAGCTCGCCATCCGGCGGGGTTGTTGTTAATGGCATCAGCGACTACAGCACCGGCAAGGTAGCGGCGATGGCGCGATGGGGATCGTCGGTCCAGCAGGTGCTGAGGTTGTGGCGCTTGCAGAAGTCGCGGGTGGTCTGGTCAAGCAGCCGGGGGGGGGGGGCCAGGTTGGCCTCGCTGACGCGCTCCGTGCTCACGGTGTTGTCGCGCCAGCCACACAGGTGCACCTTGTCGGCTTCTTCCACGTCGCGATAAACCTGCACCACGTCGGCGGTGGTGGGTCGGTCGCCGGGGCCGGCGGTTCGCGGCAGGGCAGCGTCGACCTCGCGCGGGAAGTCGCTGGAGCGCAGCGGGTTGCCGCTGCCGGCTCCGGTGCCCAGCGCCCTGGCCAGCGCCCCGTACTGCCCGGGTAGGCGCTGACCTCGTAGGCGGTACTGACGTGAAGATCAGCGGTATTGCGACCCTGCGCTTGTCGTATCTACAGATCCAGTTATGGTAGATCTTAAAAATGCGCGCAACTTCTGCAGGTACTGTTATGGAGGGGATAGCCCATACCGCTTTATCGACTCAGATGGGCATGCAAAAAGTCCAGCGTGGATGCGGTCTTTCATCCCCGGTCAGATTGCATGGGATACACCCGTAACGTCTGCAGAGCGCGGAGAGTATGGGATGGCAGCCGCGCAGGGGGTGGTGGCTGTAGCGGGAGGCACGATGTCCATCATGACTTCGAGGCGGGCGCAAGGTGTTGCGGCCACTGGTCGCGCCGCGCTGATTGTGCGAACCGAGTCCAGATTTGCTGCAGATTCTACGGAGGCGGTCTCAAATCTGAATCCCAAGGAGTCTTCTGGATCGCCAAGGCCCGAACGAGGTGTCAGGAAGTCAAATAAAGAGGATGGCCAATGATATGAGAATGAATGGTTACAATCCGAGCGAGCGAATCGAGGCTGCAGCCTTTGAGGGCAAGAAAATTATCATCAATGCCCACCGTCGCGCTGCGGCAGCGATTAAGACAGGCTTGAAGGAGGTTCCGGTGCGTGAAATTGAGGTGAGACCCTCGCAGGGGCGGCAACTTCCTCGAGAAGCGGAAGAGGTAAGAGTGAGGGATTACTGATGGAATTATTAGATGTCCATTGCCTGCTGAAATTCTCAGGATTGCAAATCGCTCTGGTTGCTGAGTTGGAACGGCGTCACCCCCATTTTCGTGAGGGTTTTCTACTCTATTTGCCGGGGTGCGGGGTCGTTTTGACGGATAGCGGTGAGTGGAAGTTCAGGAAGCATGGGCTTGGTGTCGTGTTCGTCAGGGCTTCGGACGATTTGACGATCGATGCACATAGATTCTATCCGGACCTCGCCAGTCCGATTGATGCATGGCGCTTGCGCTCTTTTCTTGAGAGCATTCACAAAAGAGAATTCGAAGTCGCGACCGTGCAGGAATCAGTTGAAGGGCTAGTTCGTGACGGTATGCTTCGCGAATCAAATCACCCAAAGGTCTACGAGGTGGTCTAAGCAAGCGGCTATCCTGCGAGTAATCATGAGCGTTCCGCATCTAGAGAATGGCTTGATCTGAACGAGAATCTCCTTCGCTCGAAGGGATGTCGTGTTCAGTTCAACGATCATGAGGGCGGGCGAGTGAGTCTGATCGCGACGGGCAAAACTGCGTCGGGACCATAGCTTGCTGGCACGGTGAAATTTAAGAATTACAGTTCAACTCGGTGTTGGATGGAGAAGTGGTTGCGCTTGAGTCCCTGAAAGGTGTGATCATCGAGGAAGTGGCTGCTCGAGCTTTCTTCGGGTTCATATGATCAAGCGCTGCCTTTTGGAGGGGGCGATGGACTTCGCATTGCTGCGGATTTGGCTGGAAATTCCGGAGCAGCGGGTGCAGCCGATACGTGGCGGAGGTGCGGACCACAGGGCTGCAAGTGACCACGGCGTTTGGTTGAAGCGGATTGCGCCTTTATCACCGTCTTGGATCTAAAAGAGTGACAAGAGTTGAGTGATATTCTCAGCTCGTTTTGTTGGTCCGGTTGAATTCAATCACATTGCTGCAGAGATATAGTTTAATTCGCAGCAACTATGTAGGATGGATCGGGAGCGGAAAAATGGTGGGGCGGGATGGAGTTCTCTCCCCTCGCTAGAGTTTTTTATTCCGATGTTGGAATGAAGTTCGGGCTTTCTGGATTTCCAAGTTTCATCGAGGACGCTTGTGCTTATCTGTGGGTAATTCCCAGTTAGGTGGTTGGGGTGCTGCGACGTATGGAGTAAGAGTGCTGATAGATGGTCGCGACGCTTTATAGGCACATCTCATCGCTGGTTGAGATTGGGCCTCAACCCATGATGCCTTGGGTCACACTCGGTGGGTCCGAGCCCCTTGCACCGCAAGCCTCAAGCCTGGCGCGCTGACGCCTGCCCCCCGGGTGCTAGAATTTCCCTTTCCTTTACCGTTGTCGCGCGCCATGCACCTCTCCCTGCTCAAGACCAAGATCCACCGCGCCACCGTCACCCACTCCGAGTTGAACTACGAAGGTTCCATCGCCATCGATGACAACCTGCTGCAGGCCACCGGCATCCGTGAGTTCGAACAGGTGCATATCTGGGACGTCACCAACGGTGCGCGTTTCTCCACGTATGCCATCCGTGCCGAAGCCGGCAGCGGCGTGGTCTCGCTCAACGGCGGCGCCGCGCGCCACGTGCAGGTGGGCGACATCATCATCATCGCCGCGTTCGCCAGCATGAGCGAAGAAGAAGCTGACAGCTTCCGCCCGAAGTTGGTATATGTGGACGGCAAGAACCAGATCTCCCACACCAACGACAGCATCCCGACACAGGCCGCATGACACAGCACAACGGATTCGACCCGCTTCACTCCCATGCCCAGCGCCTGCGTGGCGCGAGCATCCCTTCGCTGCTTGCCGCCGAACCGGAGCGGGCACGAACGTTGGGATTGCGGGTCGGTCCGTTGTACGTCAATTTCGCGCGGCAGAAGTACGACCGCGCGGCGCTGGACGCACTGCTGCAGCTGGCCGCCGAGCGCGATGTCGCAGGCGGCTTCCAGCGGCTGTTCCGCGGTGAAACGGTCAATGTGACCGAAGGCCGTGCGGCGCTGCATACCGCGCTGCGCGGCGACCTCAGCGGTGCGCCGGTCGCCGGCGATGCGTTCGCCACGGCCGCCCAGGTACGCGCGCAGATGGGCGAGCTGATCGCCGCGCTGGAAAACACCAACGTCACCGACGTCGTCAGCGTCGGCATCGGCGGTTCGGACCTGGGTCCGCGCCTGGTCGCCGATGCGCTGCGCCCGGTCACCGGCGCGCGCTTCCGCGTGCACTTCGTGTCCAACGTCGACGGCGCGGCCATGCAGCGCACGTTGGCCACGCTGGATCCGGCGACCACCGCCGGCATCCTGATCTCCAAGACCTTCGGCACCCAGGAAACCCTGCTCAACGGGCAGATCCTGCACGATTGGCTGGGGGGCAGCGAGCGCCTGTACGCGGTGAGCGCCAACCCGGAGCGTGCCGCGAAGGCTTTCTCGATTTCCGCCGGCCGCGTGCTGCCGATGTGGGACTGGGTGGGCGGGCGTTATTCGCTGTGGTCGGCGGTCGGGTTCCCGATCGCGCTGGCGATCGGCTTCGAGCGCTTCGAACAGCTGCTGGCCGGTGCCGCGCAGATGGACGACCACGCGCTGAGCGCGCCGCTGGCGCAGAACCTGCCGGTGCTGCATGCGCTGACCGACATCTGGAACCGCAACCTGCTCGGCCATGCCACCCATGCGGTGATGACCTACGACCAGCGCCTGGCGCTGCTGCCGGCCTACCTCCAACAGCTGGTGATGGAGAGCCTGGGCAAGCGCGTGCAGCTCGATGGCAGCCCGGTCGCCAGCGACACCGTGCCGGTGTGGTGGGGCGGGGCGGGCACCGACGTGCAGCACAGCTTCTTCCAGGCGCTGCACCAGGGCACCAGCGTGATCCCGGCCGATTTCATCGGCTGCGTGCACAACGATGACCCCTATGTGGTCAACCACCAGGCACTGCTGGCCAACCTGCTGGCGCAGACCGAAGCGCTGGCCAACGGCCAGGGCAGCGACGATCCGCACCGCGAGTATCCCGGTGGCCGGCCGAGCACGCTGATCCTGCTCGACGCGCTCACCCCGCAGTCGCTGGGCGCGCTCATCGCCATGTACGAGCATGCCGTGTTCGTGCAGTCGCTGATCTGGAACATCAACGCCTTCGACCAGTTTGGGGTGGAGCTGGGCAAGCAGCTGGCCAGCCAGCTGTTGCCGGCGCTGCAGGGCCAGGCGCATGCGATCACCGATCCGGTGACGCTGGAAGTGCTGGGTCGGCTGAAGGCCTGAGTCTCTCGCCGGTGTCGGCCACGGGTCGGTACCGGCCCACCATCAGACAGGAGTCGCAATGCACCAGGACACCCCCGCACCTCGCCCCACGCCCGACCAGGCCGGGCACCCCGACCACGCGATGTACCAGCAGATCCGCGACGGCGTGGCCGCCATCGACGCCCAACATGGGCGCAGTTTCGATGACACCAGCGAGCGCCTCACCGCCAGCCTGTTGCCGCTGGCCAAGGAAAACGGCCTGAGCCGGGTCGATCACGTGGTGCTCAGCCAGCAGGGCACTGAAGCCAAGCCGGGCGAGTACGTGTTCGTGGTGCAGGGCGCGTTGGACAATCCGGCCCACCTGCGGGCGCACACGGCGACCGCCGACGCGGTGCAGACGCCGGTGGACGCCTCGTTCCAGCGGGTGCAGGCCGCCGATGCGCAGTCGGTTGCGCGCGAACGCAGCAATGACGAACAGCTACGCCAGCAGAACCCGCAGCACGCCCCGCACACGCAGGGCTGATTCCCACGCGGTAGCGCCACGCCAGGCGTGGCTGCCTTGTTCCGCGAGGCTCGCGCGATAGGGGGCTTTACGGCCGCTCCGGACTCGGTCGCTTGGCCAGCTTGCGCTGCAGCGACCGCCGATGCATGCCGAGCAGGCGCGCGGCGGCCGATACATTGCCGCCGGTCTCATGCATCGCCTGCTGGATGTGTTCCCACTGCAGGCGGCTGATCGGGGTCATCGCATCCGGTGGCTCCATGTCGCCGTCGTCGGCCGGGCCATCGTCTTCTTCGCCCAGCGCACGCAGGATCATCGGGACCGTAGCCGGCTTGGGCAGGTAATCGTCCGCGCCGAGCTTGATCGCCTCCACTGCGGTGGCGATGCTGGCGTAGCCGGTGACCAGCAGGATCCGCATGTCCTCGCGCAACGCGCGCAGCGGCTGGATCAGCGACAAGCCCGACTCGGCGCCGAGCTTCAGGTCGATCAGCGCATACGCCGGCGGGTTCTGTCGGGCGAGCATCAACGCCGAGGCGGTATCGCTGGCGGTGACCGTTTCCAGGCCCTTGCGGGCCAGGCTGCGCTGCAGGGTGCGCAGGTAGAGTTCGTCGTCGTCGACCAGCAGGCCATGGCTGGCGGCGGGCAGGGCGGGGAAGGTCATGCGGAAGTCTCCGGAGGCGTCAAAGGCAGGCGGAAGCCGACGCGGGTGCCGGCACCGTTGGCCGGCCGCATCCACAGTTCGCCGTCCAGGCGTTCGATGGTGGCGTGGGACAGGGCCAGGCCCACGCCCATGCCCTGGGCCTTGCCGCTGTTGAACAGGGTGCCGGGCAACACCGCCTGGCGGGCGTCGAAGCCGTGGCCGTAGTCGCGCACTTCGCCGATGAGGTCATCGCCCTCGATACGCACTGTCAGGTCCACCTGTGGGCGCTCGGCCTTCTCGCCGGCGTCGGCCGCGTTGTTGAGCAGCACCATCAACAGGTGGCCGATGCCCGGGTCCAGCGGCAGTTTCAGCGGGGCGTCGTCGTTGCGCTTGAGGGTGATGGTCGGGCGTACCAGCCGCCATTGCTCCAGCACCTGCGGCAGGGTTACGTGGTCGCGGCCGGGCGCGTCGCCGGCGGCGGGCCGGGCCAGCGCCAGCACCCGTTCGCGGCACTGCACCAGCAGCTCGCGCAGCGTGTCCACGTCGTCGCGCACTTCGCTGCTGTTGGTCTGGTCGGCGATGTCGTCGGCCAGCAGGGTCATGGTCGCCAGCGGGGTGTTCAGTTCGTGCGCCACCGAGGCGGCGTGGGTGGCCAGGGCGACGATGCCTTCATTGCGCACGAAGCGCTCGCGCAACATCGCCAGTTCGTGTTCGCGCTGGCGCAGCGCCATCGCCAGCCGGGTGGCGAACACCAGCACCACCGTGGCCGAGAGCAGGAAATTGCAGACCACGCCCCACTGGTGCATCTGCATTGCAGTGAACCAGCCGGCGGGCAAGGGCAGGCCGAAGATGCCGCTGACCGCGTAGCCGAGCAGGCAGCTGGCGGCCACGGCCAGGGTCCAGCGCAGCGGCAGCGCCAGCGCGGCCAGGGCGATCAGGATCAGGAACAGCGAACCGAACGGATTGGCGATGCCGCCGCTCCAGCCGACCATCCAGGTCAGCACGGTCACATCGACCAGGATGTGGCAGAAGGCGGTCACTGGCGCGGTATCGGCGCTCTCCACCCGCAGCTGCGCGTACAGGTTGAACAGCGCCAGCGCGGCCACGCCCGCCCACAACGGGCGCTGCGGCAGTTCCAGCCCGAGCACCCAGGTGGCCACCAGGATGGTCGCGGCCTGGCCGGCCACGGCCAGCCAGCGCAGGCTGCACAAGGTGCGGAGGAAGGGGGCGTCGGTACCGGTCATCACCGCACATCCTATGCGCTCGCCGCGCCGCCTGCCTGCGACAATCGGCCGCATCGGCGCTGGCGGTCCCCTAGTCGGCCAACATGCGCGCCAACCACAAGATGAGTGCCAACCAACGGTTGGCACCTACGGTCACGTTTGGCGCGCTAAAATAGCCTGATGCATGACGCCGTCACCCAACCGACCCAACCGTCCGACACGACCGTGTGGGCCCGCCGCCAGACCCAGGCCGTCCGTATCGGCGGTGTGGTCGTAGGCGGAGGCCAGCCCGTGGTGGTGCAGTCGATGACCAACACCGACACCGCCGATGTGGCCGCCAGCGTGAAGCAGGTCGCCGAACTGTGGCGGGCCGGCTCGGAGATGGTGCGCCTGACCGTCAACAATCCCGAGTCGGCCGCAGCGATCCCGCGCATCGTGGAGAAACTGCGGATGATGGGCATCGAGGTGCCCCTGATCGGCGATTTCCATTACAACGGCCACCAGCTGCTGACCCAGGAGCCGGCCTGCGCCGAAGCCCTGGCTAAGTACCGGATCAATCCGGGCAACGTGGGGTTTGGCAAGAAGAAGGACACCCAGTTCGCGCAGCTGATCGAATTTGCGATCCGCTACGACAAGCCGGTGCGCATCGGGGCCAACTGGGGCTCGCTGGACCAGTCGCTGGCCGCCCGCCTGATGGACGAGAACAGCCAGCGCGCGCAACCGTGGGATGCCGGCCGGGTGCTGCGCGAAGCGCTGATCCGTTCGGCGCTGGATTCGGCCCATACCGCCGTCGAGCTGGGCCTGCCGCGCGATCGCATCGTGCTGTCGGCCAAGGTCAGTGGCGTGCAGGAACTGATCGCGGTGTACCGCGATTTGGCCCAGCGCTCGGACTTTGCCCTGCACCTGGGCCTGACCGAGGCCGGGATCGGCAGCAAGGGCATCGTCGCCTCGTCGGCGGCGCTGGCGGTGCTGCTGCAGGAAGGCATCGGCGACACCATCCGCATTTCGCTGACGCCCGAACCGGGCCAGTCGCGTACCGCCGAGGTGATCGTTGCGCAGGAACTGCTGCAGACCACCGGCCAGCGTGCTTTCACCCCGCTGGTCACGGCCTGCCCGGGCTGTGGGCGGACCACCTCCGAGTTCTTCCAGGAACTGGCCAAGGTGGTACAGAACCACGTGCGCGGGAAGATGCCGGAATGGAAGGTGAGCCACCCGGGCGCGGAAAACATGACGCTGGCGGTGATGGGCTGCATCGTCAACGGGCCGGGCGAATCGCGGCATGCCAACATCGGCATCTCGCTGCCCGGTACCGGCGAAACGCCGGCTGCGCCGGTGTTCGTGGATGGCGAGAAGACGGTGACGCTGCGCGGTGACAACATCGCCCAGGAATTCGTGGCGCTGATCGACGATTATGTCGAACGCAAGTATGTCCGAAGCGTCGGATAAGCCAACGGTGCTGGCCGCCCCGGAGGCGGCCGCCGGTTTCCGCCATTGGATGGCCCACAACGCCTGGCGTTTCGTGCTGCTGTTCGCCGGGGTGCTGCTGCCGCTGGCCGGCTTCGTCGCGCTCGCCGACGAAGTGCATGAGCTGGAGTCGTTCTATTTCGACGCGCCCTTGCTATGGAAGCTGCACGGCCTGCATTCGCCGGGGCTGGACCAGTTCTTCGTGCTTCTCTCCAAGCTGGGCTACGAGTGGTTCCTGATCCCGGCCGACGTGCTGATCGTCGGCATGCTGCTGTGGCGACGGCGCTGGCGTGAAGCCAGTTTCGTGGCGATCTGCTTCGTCGGTTCGGCGTTGTTGAACATGGGCAGCAAGCAGTTTTTCCAGCGCGACCGCCCCAGCCTGTGGGAGTCGATCGCCCCGGAAAGCACGTTCAGCTTCCCCAGTGGGCATGCGATGGGCTCGATGACCCTGGCGGTGACGGTGGTGCTGTTGGCCTGGAACACCCGCTGGCGCTGGCCGGTGCTGGTGGCCGCGCCCTTGTTCAGCGTGCTGGTCAGCGTGTCGCGGGTCTACCTGGGCGTGCATTACCCGTCCGACATCCTGGCCGGTTGGTGTGCGGCTCTGGTTTGGGTGGTAGGGTGCTTCCTGGTCATGTTCAGGCGCCGCGCGCCGTGGCGGCACCGGCACTGAACCGGTCCGGATGCGTGGGATGCCGATTGCGCCGGGGCGCAGGCGTACACTGATAGGCGTAGTAGACCGATATAGCCTGGGGTGAAAGGCTAAGGGGAAGGGCAAGACGGCATGGGTGTGATGCGGGCACCAGAACGCGCTGACAGGGGCTGCTTTTCCTTGTTATCGCCGTACCCCGCCGCTAGGCTTGCCCCCGTTCGCAGCGTTTTAAGAGGTGCGTGGATGACGATTCGAGTGTATCTGGTGGACGATCATGCGCTGGTGCGTACCGGCATGAAGATGATCCTGTCCAACGAGACCGATATCGAGGTAGTCGGTGAAGCGGACTCCGGGGAAGATGCGTTGCCTGAAATCCGCCACCTGCGTCCGGACGTGGTGCTGTGCGACCTGCACCTGCCGGGTGTCAGTGGTATGGAAGTGACCGAACGGGTGGTGCGTGGCGACCACGGCACGCGCGTGGTGATCGTGTCGGTGCTCGAGGATGGCCCGATGCCCAAGCGCCTGCTCGAGGCCGGCGCGTCCGGTTACATCGGCAAGGGCTGCGATGCGCAGGAACTGCTGCGCGCCGTGCGCGACGCGGCCATGGGCCGGCGTTACCTCGGCAGCAGCATCGCGCAGAACCTGGCGCTTTCCAATGTGGAAGGCAGCCAGTCGCCGTTCGACACCCTGTCCCCGCGCGAACTGGAAGTGGCCCTGCTGCTCACCCAGGGCCTGCGCCAGGAAGACATCGCCAAGCGCCTGAGCCTGAGTGCCAAGACGGTGAACACGCACAAGGCGCGCCTGTTCGAGAAGATGGGCATCCACGACAACATCGCCTTGGCGCGCATGGCCAGCCAGTACGGCCTGGTGGATCCGGCGCGACCGATGTAACCGCCGAAGGCATGTGCGGTTCTTTGCCCACACCGGGGCAAGCAGAAGCGTCATTTGCCTCTTTCTGGCGCTGGTCGGTGGGTCGAGCGCTGGGCCCACATTCCCTTTCCGGCGAAAGTCCTCCGGCGTCGGCCTGCGGCCGCCACCTCCTCCTTTATTTCGCCTCCAAGGGCATCGGGCCCCAGCGCCCGACCCACCCGCCAGCGCCAGAAAAGCCGGTCTTCCGCCTGCGTACCGAGAGCCGAGCCCCGTAGCGGGCGGTAGGCTCCTGGGCAAAATAAAGGAAGAGGCCGCCACGCGGCCGGGGGACATTTGCGCCAGGGGCCTACCGCCCGCTACGGGGCTCTCACGCCCGCGACATACCCGATCGGAGACGCCAGATCCACGCGTCGCCAGCACTGCCCGTCCACACGAGTAGCCTCTCACTCACGCGGCGAAGGCCCTCGCAACGAGACGCGCCGCTCAGATGGGAGAAGAACCATAAAAAAACGCCCGGGCAAGCCGGGCGTTTCGTTGTGGCACGTTACCGGTAGAGCCACCACGCGTGGCGGCTCACCGATACGGACCTCAGTGCGCCCGCACCCGCGCTACGATCTTGGCCGCCTGCGCCGCGCTGTCACGCACCTTGTCCCACTGACCGTGCTCGATCCAGCTGCCCGGCACCATCCACGACCCGCCGATGCAGACCACGTTCTTCTGCTCCAGGTACTCGGCCGCCGTGTCCTCGGTAATGCCACCGGTCGGGCACAGCTTCAGGTCCGGAATCGGACCGGCCAGGCCCTTGATCATCGCCAGTCCGCCCACGGCCGAGGCCGGGAACAACTTGCACACCCGGAACCCACGCGCATACAGCACCAGCATCTCCGTCGGCGAGGCCGCACCGGGTACCACCGGCAGCGCCGCCTGCGCCAACGCATCGGCCATGTGCGCCGGCGTCCCCGGCGTCACCAGGAAATCCGCGCCCGCATCGATCGACTGCTGCATCTGCGCCACCGTCAGCACCGTGCCCGCACCCACCACTACATCCGGCAGCTCGCGCTTGAGCATCGCCAACGCCTCCATCGCCACCGGCGTACGCAGCGTCAACTCGATCGCCGGCAGCCCGCCTTCCAGCAGCGCGGCACTGACCGCGCGCGCCTGGTCGAGCGTATGCACGGTCACCACCGGGAGGATGCCGGCGGCAAGCAGCAGGGATTCGGCGCGTTTCTGGTGTTCGGCGATGCTCATGTGTTCTTTCTCTCTTCTCAATGACTGAAGCGCAAAAAGCGCCGAAATATGTCGGGAGGCAGCGGTTGGCCCTGATCAGGACCGTCAAGCGGCATGGGCCCGACGCATGCGTCGGGCGGGTTGGGCAGGACGCCCAACCCTGGCCTTGCTGTGTACGCAGGATCGCGTACACGCGCAAGCCGCTTGCGAGCCCCCATGGATGGGTTTACGGCGTGTCCTGATCAGGGCCAACCGCTGCCTCGGCCAGGACAACCAACCGCTGCGTTTGCTTCAGGCGTCCTTCGCCTCATGCGGCGCATCCGCCGCCGCCGCATCACGCCCCAGATCGTACTCGGCGTCGTAATTCCAGATATCGCCCTCGGCCGTCGCCGGCCCGCACGAAATCGAAATCGCGCCCTGGTCGGCCGGACCCACCACGCGCCGGTTCAGCGCGAACAGATTGCGGCCCAGATCGTTCGCCGCCGGTGCGGTGTTGGGTGCCGGCGCGCGCGCAGCGAATTCCGCCGCATCCACCAGCAACTCCAGCGTGCCGGCTTCACCATCCAGGCGGATGATGTCGCCCTCGCGCACCCGCGCCAGCGGACCACCGCGCGAGGCTTCCGGGGTCATGTGGATGGCCGCCGGGAACTTGCCCGACGCGCCCGACAGACGACCATCGGTCACCAGCGCCACCCGCCGTCCCTGGTTCTGCAGCAGCCCCAGCAGCGGCGCCAGCGAATGCAGCTCGGGCATGCCATTGGCACGCGGCCCCTGGTAACGCACCACCGCCACGAAATCGTGCGGCAGCACGCCGGCCGCATGCAGCTTGTTGAGTACCTGCGGCGCATCGACCACCACGGCCGGTGCCTCGATCGTGCGGAACTCCGGCTTTACCGCCGACAGCTTGATCAGCGAACGGCCCAGGTTGCCGCGCAGCAGGCGCAGACCGCCCTGGGCTTCAAACGGCTCGGCCACGCCACGCACCACGCCGGGGTCGGCGCTTTCGCGCACACCGTCGACGTAGGTCAGCGTGCCATCGCGCAGCGCCGGCTCCTGGCCGTACTGGCGCATCCCGCCTTCGGCCACGGTCTGCAGGTCGGCGTGCATCAGCCCGGCGTCCATCAGTTCGCGGAACACGAACGCGGTGCCGCCGGCGGCGGCGAAACGGTTCACGTCGGCCTCGCCGTTGGGATACACACGTGCCAGCAGCGGCACCAGCTGCGACAGCTGGTCCATGTCGTCCCAGGTCAGCACGATGCCGGCCGCGCGTGCCACCGCGATCCAGTGGATGGTGTGGTTGGTCGAACCGCCGGTGGCCATCAGTGTGACCACGGCATTGACGATCGCACGTTCGTCGATCAGCCGGCCGAGCGGCCGGAAGTCATCGCCAAGCGCACTGATTTCCAGTGCGCGCTCACCGGCGCGACGGGTCAGCGCATCGCGCAGCGGTGTATCCGGATTGACGAACGACGCGCCCGGCAACTGCACGCCCATCGCCTCGAGCAGGGTCTGGTTGGAGTTGGCGGTGCCGTAGAAGGTGCAGGTGCCCGCGCCGTGATACGAGCCGGCTTCGGCTTCCAGCAGTTCTTCGCGGCTGGCCAGGCCGGCCGCGTAGCGCTCGCGCACTTCGGCCTTCTGCTTGTTCGGGATGCCCGGGGTCATCGGGCCGGCCGGCAGGAAGATCGCCGGCAGGTGGCCGAACGCTAGCGCGCCGATCAGCAGGCCCGGCACGATCTTGTCGCACACGCCGAGGTAGACGCTGGCATCGAACATGTCGTGGCTCAGGCCGATCGCGGTGGACTGGGCGATCACATCGCGCGAGAACAGCGACAGCTCCATGCCGCCGCGGCCTTGGGTGACACCGTCGCACATCGCCGGCACGCCGCCGGCCACCTGCGCGGTGGCGCCCATGTCGCGCGCGGTCTGGCGCAGGATTTCCGGGTAGTGCTCGAACGGCTGGTGGGCCGACAACATGTCGTTGTAGGCAGTGATGATGCCCAGGTTCGGGGTGACCCCGCCGCGCAGGCGCGACTTGTCGGTCGGGCCGCAGGCGGCGAAGCCGTGGGCGAGGTTGCCGCAGCTCAGGCGCGAGCGGAACGGGCCGTCGCGCAGTGCGGCATCGATCCCGGCAAGGTACGCGGCGCGAGAGGCGACGCTGCGCTGGACGATGCGCTGGGTGATGGCATGGAGTTGGGGATGCAGGCTCATTGGCTACCGGCTATGAGAGGGCGAACGGAACAACACCGGGAGAGATCAGTCACACCAGTGGACGCGCAGTTTCGCGCCGTCGAGATCGATCGCGTTGAGGATGGGATACAGCTGCGGATTGTTGCTTTCCAGCGCCTGCTTGAGCACTTCCAGCTTCTGCTTGCCGCGTAGCAGCAGCAGGCGCTGGCGGCTCTGCTTCAAGCCGTGCGGGGTGAGCGTGATGCGCAACGGCCACTGATTGGCACCGGGGCAACCGGTGGCGTCCAGCGCGGCGTAGGGCAGGGTGCTTTCCAGTGCGCGGTTCAGGTCCTTGGAGCCGGGAAACAGCGAGGCGGTATGGCCGTCGTTGCCCATGCCGAGCACGCTCAGGCACGGTGCCTGGCTGTGCTGGGCCTGCAGGTTGGCGGTATACACGCACTCGGGCAGCGGCTTGCCGACCCGCACCAGCGGATCGAAATGCGCGCCTTCGGCACGCGCCAGGAAGCTCTCGCGGACCAGCCAGGCATTGCTGTCGCGATCCTGCGGCGACAGCCAGCGCTCATCGACCAGGCTCACTTCGACCCGGTCCCAGTGCACGTCCAGTTCGGCCAGCGCCTGGTAGACCGGGGCCGGCGTGGTGCCGCCGGACAGCAGCATGCGCGCGCGGCCGAAGGTGGTGATGTCCTGGTTGAGCGCCTGTGCCATTTCCGCGGCGATGGCTTCGATCCAGCCATCGGCATCGCCGTGGCGGATCAGCGTGAAGCGGTCGGAGGTGTCCAGCGTATTCATGCGTTGATTCCTGGCAGGTCGCGCTCGACATCGGCGGCGTAGGCGGCCGAACCGAGCAGGCCGGCATGCGGGTGCATCACCGCCAGCGACGGAACGCGGGCCATGATCGAAGAGAAGCGTCCCTTGTGTTCGAAGCGCTGGCGGAAGCCGGAATGCTGCAGGGAATCGAGCATCTTCGGGGTCAGGCCGCCGGTGAGGAACACGCCATCCCAGGCGCCCTGCATCAGCACCAGGTCGCCGGCGATGGCGCCGAACACCGCGCAGAACACATCCACCGTGCGCATCGCCTGCGGGTCGCCGTGCAGCGCACGGGCAGTGACGTCCACTGGCTGCAGCTGGCCCGGATCGATGTCGGCCATCTCGCAGACCGCGCGATGGATGTTGACCAGGCCCGGGCCGCAGATCAGGCGTTCGTTGGAGACGCGGCCGAACTGCTCGGAGAGGATTTCCAGGATGCGGATTTCTTCTGGCGTGCCGGGCGGGAAGCTGACATGGCCGCCCTCGGTTTCCAGCGGATAGCAGCGGCCGTGGCGCAGGATCAGCCCGCCCACGCCCAACCCGGTACCCGGGCCGATCACCGCGTAGTTGCGCGGCTGGCCCGGCTTGCCCGGCACCCACGCCGCACCGCCGACCTGGACCACGTCCTGCGGCTGCAGCAGCGAGATCGCCATCGCCTGCGCGGCAAAATCGTTGATCAGGTGCAGTTCGTCGAAGCCGAGCATCAGCGCGGTGCGGCTGCGCGAGATCACCCAGGGGTGGTTGGTGATGCGCGCCTCGTCGCCGTCCACGCGGCCGGCCACGGCGAACACGCCGCGTTTGGCCTGCGCGCCGACCTGTTCCAGATAGTGCTGCGCCGCCTCGCCCAGCGAGGGAAAATCAGCGACCGCGAATTCGCGGATGCTGTCCTGCTGCAGCGGTGCGTCCAGGCTGGTGTCGGCGAGGGCGAAGCGGGCGTTGGTGCCACCGATGTCGGCAACCAGGACCGGTTGGTTCTGCAGCGTCATGCGTCGCCGTCCTTGCGGTCGGCATCCACTTCGACAGGCAGGAAACCGGCGGCCTCGGACGGGCCCCATTCGCCGGCCGGGTAGGGCTGCAGCGGCAGGTTGGCGGCCTTCCAGGCATCGCTGACGCTGTCGATCCACGCCCACGCGGCACGCACTTCGTCATCGCGCACGAACAGCGCATGGTTGCCGTTGAAGGCGTCCAGGAACAGGCGTTCGTAGGCGATGCGGCGATGCAGGCCGGTGGGGACGGACAGTTCCAGTTCCAGCGGATGCAGTTCCAGCGCGCCCCATTCCGGGCCGGCCAGCGAGCTCATCAGGCCCAGCTCGATGTTCTCCTGCGGCTGCAGCTGGAAGACGATGCGGTTGGGGGTGGCGTTGCGACGGTGCGGACGCTCGAACAGCCAGTGGGTGACCGGCTTGAGCGTGACCACCACGCGGGTGGTGCGCTCGGCCAGGCGCTTGCCGGTGACCAGGTGGAACGGCACGCCGGACCAGCGCCAGTTGTCGATGTGCGCGGTGACCCCGGCGAAGGTTTCCACGTCGCTGCCTTCCGGCGGCTGGTAGGCCTGGGCCGGCTGGCCGTTGATGGTGCCGGCGGTGTAGCGGCCGCGGACGCTGTCGCGGGCGGCGTGCTTGGCATCGAGCGGGCGCAGGGCGCGCAGCACCTTGACCTTCTCATCGCGGATGCGGTCGGCTTCCAGCGAGGCTGGCGGCTCCATCGCCACCAGGCACAGCAGCTGCAGGATGTGGCTCTGGACCATGTCGCGCAGCGCGCCAGAGCGGGCGTAGTAGGCATCGCGGCCATCCACGCCTTCGCTCTCGGCAACCAGGATGTGCACCGATTCGATGTAGTTGCGGTTCCATACCGCTTCCAGCAGCGTGTTGCCGAAGCGCAGCGCGATCAGGTTCTGCACCGCGGCCTTGCCCAGGTAGTGGTCCAGGCGGAACACGCGGTCTTCGTCGATCCACTGGCCGATGGTGGAGATGATCTCCTCGGCGCTGGCGCTGTCGCTGCCGATCGGCTTTTCCAGCATCAACCGGTGCGGCGCGGCCAGTGCGCCGCCCTTGGCCAGGCCTTCGCAGGTGGAGATGTACAGGCCCGGGGGAATGGCCAGGTAGCTCACGCAGTGGCGATCCACCAGGTCGCTGACCGACTCGGCGACCGAGTCGGGATTGCGCAGGTCCACCGAGCGGTAGTCGATGCGCATCAGCAGCGAATGGATGTCCGCCTGGCTCGCCATCGGCATGGCCTGCTGCAGGCGCGGCCGCAGGATTTCGCGGAATCCGTCGGTATCGTGCGGGGACAGGGCCAGCGCACGGATCTTGAAATCTTCCGCCAGCAGGCCGTCGCCCAGCAGGCGCAACAGGGAGGGGAACAGGTAACGCTGGGCCAGGTCGCCGGTGGCGCCGAACAGGAAGAGGGTGTCGTGCATCGCTCGAGTTTCAGATCCGGGTGACATCGTTGTCAATCGCTTCTCGTCTATGTTCTCGGGGGTCTCGCCGGGCGTGATGTCCGATGTTGCAGACGCAACATGAACAGGCACGCACCTGCGCATCATGGGGCATGTTGCGGGCGTATCGGGCGACTGTGGGCTCGCCGATGCGTCGCGGTCATGACCGACCAACGGATACTGCCACGTGAAAACGTTTACATGGCAGAATGAGCAGACTGTATTCGATTGCAGTGGTCGCCGTCATGCGGCACCACGCCATCGACCTGCCATCGGGAGGGCCGAAGGCAGTTCCGCACAACAGCCCGGCAGCGGGCGGACTGGAATGGGTGATATGGCAAAAGTGCAGTTGCAGGGCGTGCGCAAGGTCTACGACAACGGCCAGGTGGCCGTTCAGGGCGCGACCTTCGAAGTGGCCGATGGTGAATTGATGGTGCTGGTCGGGCCGTCCGGCTGTGGCAAGTCGACCTTGCTGCGCATGGTCGCCGGGCTGGAGGAGATCAGCGGCGGCACGCTGACGATCGGCGACCGCGTGGTCAACGACGTGGCGCCCAAGGACCGCGACATCGCCATGGTGTTCCAGAGCTATGCGCTGTACCCGCACATGACCGTGGCCGAAAACCTGGCCTTCGGCCTGAAGCTGCGCGGCCACGACAAGGCCACGATCAGCAAGCGCGTCAACGAGGCGGCCGAAACGCTGGGCTTGACCGACATGCTCGACAAGCTGCCCAAGGCGATGTCCGGCGGCCAGCGTCAGCGCGTGGCGCTGGGTCGCGCGCTGGTGCGCGAGCCGGCGGTGTTCCTGCTGGACGAGCCGCTGTCCAACCTTGACGCCAAGCTGCGCCACAGCGTGCGCACGGAAATCGCGCAGCTGCATCGCAAGCTGGGCACCACGATGATCTACGTGACCCACGACCAGGTTGAGGCGATGACGCTCGGCCAGCGCATCGTGGTGCTCAAGGACGGCGTCATCCAGCAGATCGATACGCCGATGGCGCTGTACGACCGTCCGGCCAACCTGTTCGTGGCCGGCTTCCTCGGCAGCCCGGCGATGAACGTGCTGCGCGGGACGCTGCAGCGCACCGACAGCGGCATCGTGGTGCAGGAAGCGCAGCTGACCGCGCCGCTGGGGCAGGCAACGGTGGATCCGGCCTGGATCGGCAGGACGCTTGCGGTGGGCGTGCGACCGGAGCACCTGCAGCCGGCCGCGGCCGAGGATGCGACGGGCTTCGAGGCGACCATCGACGGCATCGAGCCGGTCGGCAACGAGATCTTCGTCAACATGACCAGTGGCGGCCAGGCGCTGGTGATGCGCGTGGCGCCGCAGGCGTTGCCGCAGGTCGGCGAGAGCATCCGCGTGGCGATCCACCCGAAGGGGCTGCATTTCTTCGATGCGGACACCGGCGAACGCTTGAACGCCGACTGAGGGTGCGGGCGGGTTGGCGGGGGTGCCGGCCAGCGGCCGGCAGGGCACGCGTGGCTGCCGGGTCATGAGGTTGCCGGCCAGCGGCCGGCAGGGCACGCGTGGCTGCCGGGTTCATGAGGTTGCTGGCCAGCGGCCGGCAGGGCACGCGTGGCTGCCGGGTTCATGAGGTTGCCGGCCAGCGGCCGGCAGGGCACGCGTGGCTGGCGGGTTCATGAGGTTGCCGGCCAGCGGCCGGCACTACGGGGGCTCGGTAGTGCCGGCCGTTGGCCGGCTCCACGCATATGCATCAACGCGCGCGGTGTGGCGCATCGACCAACGGTTGATGCCTACCGCGCCAGACCCTCCAGCAACGGCAGCGGCACGGCGTCGATGCCATCCACCGACAACGGATCGCCGGGCATCTCCAGCGGCAGTACCGCCAGCGCCAGGTCGCCGGCCACGCTGGCCAGGGTGCCGATGGCGGTGCCGTTCTGCTGGACAGGCGCGCCGCTGACTGCGCCGTCAACCACGCGCAGCAACTGCAATGCGCGCTTGGCCTTGCCCAGGAAATGGGTGCGGGCCACGATTTCCTGGCCGGGATAGCAGCCCTTCTTGACGCTGTAACCGTTCAAGCGGTCCAGGCCGAGCTGTTGCGGGGTCCATTGTTCGCGTTGCGGCACGTCCAGCCGCGGCACGCCGTAGCGCAGATCGGATTGACGCCAGGCCAGATCGAAGCCGGCAGAATCGGCGGCTTCATCGGCGTGCGCCGGGGCAATGCGCAGCGTCCGCGGCAGCGCGTCGCTGCCCACATCCAGCTCCAGCGTCTCACCATGTACAGCGATTGCCGCGCCAGAGGCGGCGTCCGGTGCGGTAAAGCTGCCGGCCACGATCAGGTCATTGCGGACCGCGATCCTGACCTTGCGACGGAATACAAAACGCTGCAACTGCGACGCAATCGCATCGGCATCACCGTCGGCGAGCACCAGCAGCACCGTGTCCGGGTCCACGCGAATCAGCTGGAACACAGCAATGGTGCGGCCTTTGGCGCTCAGCCAGGCGCTCCATTGCCAATGCCGCACGGGCAGGGCGGTGACATCGCTGGAAAACTGGGCGTGGGCAAATGCCGCTGCATCGGTGCCCTCCAGACTGAGCAGCTGGTGACCGGGGAGGCGCGGAAAGCCGTTGAATTCCATGGGCAGGTTGTCAGGCACGTGAACGGGGTCTAAAATTTGTGCGTTGCGAGACCACCCATGATAGGCCAAACAACCCCCACTCCAGAATCCGACTCCGATGCCCCGCAGGTCGACGAGAAGCAGCCGCTTCCCGAGACGCCCGCGGTGCCTGTGGAGATTGGTGGCCGCGGCGGACTCGATCCGGTGCGGTATGGAGATTGGGAGAAAAACGGACGCTGCATCGATTTCTGATCAGCATTGAGCCAACGCGGCATTGCGCCGCCCAGCCGAGACAACGAGCCCAGCGAATGGCCGCCAGAGAACGTCCCCTTTCCCCGCACCTTCAGGTGTATCGCTGGCAGATCCAGATGGCCACCTCGATCCTGCATCGAGCCACCGGCATCTTTCTGTCTGTTGGAGCCCTGATCATTGCCGGCGGCCTGCTCGCCCTGATGATGGGTCCTGAATCCTGGAACTGCTTCACCGGCCATGCCGGCAGCTGGTACGGCAAGCTGTTCCTGTTCGCATGGACCTGGTCCTTCGCCTACCACCTGTGCAATGGCCTGCGCCATATCGTGCAGGACTTCGCGATCGGCTTCTCCATCCCCGCCTTCGTGCGCAGCAGCTGGATCTCGGTGTTCGCCAGCCTGGTGATCACCGCGCTGGTGTGGGCCTACGTCTTCCTGGGAGCGGCCGCATGAACAAGTACCGTACCCCGCTGAAGAACGTGCGTGGCCTGGGCGCCGCCAAGACCGGCACCGAGCACTTCGTGATGCAGCGCCTGACCGCCACCGCGCTGGTCGGCCTGACCATCTGGTTCCTGGTGTTCGTGCTGAGCCTGATCGGCGCCGATTACGTGACCGCCACCGACGCGGTGTCCAAGCCGTGGAATGCGGTGCTGCTGGTCGGCTTCCTGGTCGCGATGTTCTGGCACGCCCAGCTCGGCCTGCAGGTCGTGCTGGAAGACTACATCCACAACTCGCTGCTGGCCCTGGCGCTGCAGACCACGGTGAAGTTCATCGCCGTGCTCGGCGCGATCGTCAGTGTGTTTGCGGTCGCCCGCATTGCGCTCGGCGTTGCCTGAGTCCAGGCACCAAGACAGGAATCCAGATTAGATGTCCGCTTACAAGATTACGGAACACAAGTACGACATGGTCGTGGTCGGCGCCGGCGGTGCTGGCCTGCGCGCTACGTTCGGTCTTGCCGCCAAGGGCCTGCAGACCGTCTGCCTGACCAAGGTCTTCCCGACCCGTTCGCACACCGTGGCCGCGCAGGGTGGCATCTCCGCCGCGCTGGGCAACATGGGTGAGGACGACTGGCGCTACCACTTCTTCGACACCATCAAGGGCTCGGATTGGCTGGGTGACCAGGACGCGATCGAGTACATGTGCCGCGAAGCGATTCCGGCCATCATCGAACTGGAGCACTACGGTGTGCCGTTCAGCCGTACCGAAGAAGGCAAGATCTACCAGCGCCCGTTCGGTGGCATGACCACCAAGTACGGCGAAGGCCCGTCCGCGCAGCGCACCTGCGCCGCCGCCGACCGTACCGGCCACGCCATGCTGCACACGCTGTACCAGCAGTCGCTGGCGCACAACGCGCGCTTCATGATCGAGTACTTCGCGCTCGACCTGATCTTCGATGACGAAGGCGTCTGCCGCGGCGTGCTCGCGCTGGACATGGCCGACGGCTCGCTGCACCTGTTCCGCGCCCACGGCGTGGTGCTGGCCACCGGCGGCTACGGCCGCGCCTACTTCAGCGCCACCTCGGCCCACACCTGCACCGGCGACGGCGGCGGTCTGGTCATGCGCGCCGGCCTGCCGATGCAGGACATGGAGTTCGTGCAGTTCCACCCGACCGGCATCTACGGCGCCGGCTGCCTGATCACCGAAGGCGTGCGCGGCGAAGGCGGCATCCTGCGCAACAGCAACGGCGAGCGCTTCATGGAGCGCTACGCACCGCACTACAAGGATCTGGCCTCGCGCGACGTGGTGTCGCGTTCGATGACCATCGAGATCCGCGAAGGCCGCGGCGTCGGCGAGCACAAGGACCACATCCTGCTCGACCTGACCCACCTCGGCCCGGGCGTGATCGACGACAAGCTGCCGGGTATCGCCGAAAGCGCGCGCATCTTCGCCGGCGTGGACGTGCACTCCCAGCCGATCCCGGTCATCCCGACCGTGCACTACAACATGGGTGGCATCCCGACCAACTACCACGGCGAAGTCGTGCGCAAGGTCGGCGACAACCCCGATGCGGTGGTGCCGGGCCTGTATGCGATCGGCGAAGCGGCGTGCGTCTCCGTGCACGGTGCCAACCGCCTGGGTTCGAACTCGCTGCTGGATCTGGTCGTGTTCGGTCGTGCGGTGGCCAACCGTTGCGCCGAGACCATCAAGTCCGGTGCGCCGCACAAGACCCTGCCGTCGGATGCGTGCGACAAGGCGCTGGGCCTGCTGGACAAGCTGCGTTACGCCAACGGCGACACCCCGACCTCGGTCATCCGCGACAACATGCAGCGCACCATGCAGAACGATGCAGCGGTGTTCCGTACCAGCAAAACGCTGGAAGAGGGCTGCGCCAAGATGTCCGAAATCTTCGACTCCTTCCAGGACGTCAAGGTGACCGACCGCTCGCTGGTGTGGAACTCGGACCTGATCGAAACCTACGAGCTGAACAACCTGCTGCTCAATGCGGTGGCAACGATCAACTCGGCCGAACAGCGCAAGGAAAGCCGTGGCGCGCATGCGCATGAGGACTTCCCGGACCGCGACGACGTCAACTGGCAGAAGCACACGCTGGTCAACGTCGACGACAACGGCAAGTGCAGCTTCGACTACCGTCCGGTGCACATGTACACGTTGAGCAAGGACGTGGACGTGGTGCCGCCCAAGCCGCGCGTTTACTAAGAGACCTGCGGCATGACCTCCGTCCACGCAGCGCTCGCGACCACCGCCACCCACCCGGGTGGGGTGGCACGTGCGCCGCTGGCCGGCGGTGTCGACTTCCTCATCTTCCGTGCAACCCGCGCCTGCTTCGCAGCGCGAGCCGCCTGAGCCAACGAGAACAGCCATGGCCGAGTTTTCCCTCCCCAAGAATTCCAAGATCGGAAAGGGCAAGCACTTCCCCGCCAAGAGCGGTGCGAAGAACACGCGCACTTTCAAGATCTACCGCTGGAGTCCCGACGACGACAGCAACCCGCGTACCGACACGTACGAGATCGACCTGGACAGCTGCGGCCCGATGGTTCTGGACGCGCTGATCAAGATCAAGAACGAGGTCGATCCGACCCTGACCTTCCGTCGTTCGTGCCGCGAGGGCATCTGCGGTTCGTGCGCGATGAACATCGACGGCACCAACACGCTGGCCTGCACCCGCGCCATCGCCGACTGCGGCAAGGCCGAAGTGCCGATCTACCCGCTGCCGCACATGAGCGTGGTCAAGGATCTGGTCCCGGACCTGACCCATTTCTACGCGCAGTACGCCTCGATCAAGCCGTGGATCCGTACCCAGACCCCGCCGCCGCCGGATCGCGAGCGCCTGCAGTCGCCGGAAGACCGCAAGAAGCTCGACGGCCTGTACGAGTGCATCCTGTGCGCGTGCTGCTCGACCAGCTGCCCGAGCTACTGGTGGAACGGCGAGCGTTACCTGGGCCCGGCGATCCTGCTGCAGGCCTACCGCTGGATCGTCGACTCGCGCGATGAAGACACCGGTGCGCGCCTGGACGAGCTGGAAGACCCGTTCAAGCTGTACCGCTGCCACACCATCATGAACTGCTCGCGGACCTGCCCGAAGGGCTTGAACCCGGCGCTGGCCATTGCCGAGATCAAGAAGCTGATGATGGCGCGCCGCGCCTGATTGAGTGGTTTCAGCACCGCCCGCGCGCAGGCGCGGGCGACATCGGCGGCACCGACCGGAAGGTCTGGTGCCGCTGTCGTTTCGGGCGACCCAGCGGTCGCCGCCTTTATGGATGCATCCACGTCGATGGACGAAGCCACTGAACTGAAGAAGCTGCGCTGGCGTTGCCGCCGCGGCATGCGCGAGCTGGACCAGCTGTTCGGCCGTTACCTGGACCGTTGCTGGTTGCAGGCCCCTACAGAAGAGCGCGAGGTTTTCCTGTTCCTGCTGGAGAGCGAGGACGATAAGTTGTGGCGCTGGTTCATGGGTTACGAGGAGTGCCCGCATGCCCAGCCCGCCGCGCTCATCGCCCGGATCCGCGCCCTGCCGGCTTGAGTGGCGCCCTTCGCGCTGGCAGTGCGGGGCGCAGCTGCTGATCACCGCGCTGGCGCCTTGGGCGCTGTGCAGCAGCGACCTGCCCGCCGGGCTGCGCTGGCCCGCATCGCTGCTGGCCCTGTTGTTGGGCGGGGCCGAGGCATGGCGGTATTGGCGGACGCCGGCGCAGCGCATCGTGATTCTGCCTGGTGAAGCCTTGGCACAGGTGGACGGCAAGGCCGTCGAGGACCTGCAATTGTCCGATCGCGGGGTCCTGCTGCAACTGGCCTGGCGCCAGCAGGGGCGGCGGCGCTGGCGGCTGTTCTGGCCCGATACGCTGGCGCCGGCGTCGCGACGTGAACTGCGTCTGGCCGTCCGCGCACACTGCATTTCCCGTTCACGTCCGGCAGTGGCACCATAGCCTGAATTGTCCGGCGCACCTGCATGTTCAAACCCATCCCTGTTTCAATCGGTCTGCGCTATCTGCGCGCTAAACGCCGCAACGGTTTCATCTCCTTCATTTCAATGGCCTCCATCCTCGGTATCGCCCTTGGCGTTACCGTGCTGATCACCACGCTGGCGGTGATGAGTGGTTTCCAGAAGGAAATCCGCGACCGCCTGCTGCAGATGACCGCCCATACCACCATCACCACCGACGGCGCGCCGATGTCGGACTGGCAGCGTGCGGTGGATACGGCCAAGAAGGATCCGCGCGTGGCGGGTGCCGCGCCGTATATCGAGATCCAGGCCATGCTCAGCGGTCCGCGCGTGCAGGGTGCGATCGTGCAGGGCATCGATCCTGCGCTGGAGCCGGGTGTCTCGGTGATCAACCAGAAACTGGTCAAGGGCAGCTTCGACAGCCTCACGACCGGCAGCTACAACCTGCTGGTCGGCAAGGAGCTGGCGATCTGGCTGGGCGTGGACGTCGGCGATACCGTGCTGGTGACGCTGGCCGAAGTGCAGGGCACTCCGGTCGGGGCGATGCCGCGGCTGAAGCGCTTCACCGTCAGCGGCATCTTCGAGGCCGGCTACAACGAAATTGACAAGGGCGTGGCGTTCGCCAACATGGCCGACCTGGAGCGCGTGCTGCGCATGGACGGGGTCACCGGCGTGCGGCTGAAACTGCATGACATGGACAAGGCGCTGGACGTGGGCGTGGACCTGGCCCACACCCTGGGCGGCGGTTACCGGGTCAGCGACTGGACCCAGCAGAACGCCAACCTGTACCACTCGCTGCGCATGGAAAAGGTGGTGATGGGCATCCTGCTCTCGCTGATCATCGCCATGGGCGCGTTCAATCTGGTGTCCTCGCAGGTGATGCTGGTCACCGACAAGCAGGCAGACATCGCCATCCTGCGCACGCTGGGGCTCACCCCGGGCGGGGTGATGCAGGTGTTCATGGTGCAGGGCTCGCTGATCGGCATCATCGGCACCGTTGCCGGCGTGATCGGCGGCATCACCCTGACCTTGAACCTGGAGCGCATCCTCGGTGCGATCGAAACCCTGTTCAACGTCAAGCTGCTGCCGGAGGACGTCTACTACATCACCGGCCTGCCGACCGACATGCAGACCCCGGACATCATCGTCATCACCGTGATCGCGCTGGCCATGAGCTTCCTGGCCACGCTGTACCCCGCGTGGCGCGCCGCCCGCACCCAGCCGGCGGAGGCCCTGCGCTATGAATGAGCCGATCAACCGCGGCGATGAAGTGATCCGCGCCGAAGGGCTCGCCAAGACCTATGCCGAAGGTCGCATGCAGACCCCGGTGTTCAACGGCCTGGATCTGAGCGTAACCGCCGGTGAGACGGTGGCCATCATCGGTGCCTCCGGCGCCGGCAAGAGCACCCTGCTGCACCTGCTGGGCGGGCTGGATACGCCGACCGCCGGTGAGGTGTTCGTGGCCGGCCAGCGCATGTCCGGGCTGTCTGACGGCCAGCGTGGCCAGCTGCGCAACCGCGCGCTTGGCTTTGTGTACCAGTTCCACCACCTGCTGCCGGAATTCACCGCGCTGGAAAACGTGATGATGCCGGGGCTGCTGGGCGGCGAAGCGGTGGCGACGGCCAAGAGCCGCGCGCAGGCCCTGCTGGAATCGGTCGGGCTGGGGCATCGGCTGGAGCACAAGCCCGGCGAGCTGTCCGGCGGCGAGCGACAGCGTGCCGCCGTGGCGCGCGCGCTGGTCAACCGGCCGGCGTGCGTGCTGGGCGATGAGCCGACCGGCAACCTGGACGACAAGACCGCCGGCACCGTGTTCGAGCTGATGCTGGAGTTGAACCGTGCGTACCACACCAGCCTGGTGCTGGTGACCCACGACCGCAGCCTGGCGCGCAAGCTCGACCGCGTGCTGGAACTGCGCGAAGGGCGCCTGCACGCACTGGCCCACAGCCAGGTCTGAGCTGGCCGCTGAATGGCCGGCGCGACCGTGGCGCCGGCCTCACGCGAGGGGTGCATCATCGGCGCATTCATCCCCGATGGAGGCGCCATGAAGACCCTGATCGCAACCGCCGCGCTGTGCCTGACCCTGGTCGGCTGCGCGACCACCGGCCGCTTGAGCGGCGATGAGCGGCTGGCCCTCTACCGTGCCCATGCCGGCCCGCCGCAGCAGGACATGCCGCTGTACGGATCGTTGTCGGGTTGGACCGAACTGGGCGACAGCGCGTTGGCAGTGTGGACGCGTCCGAGCGAAGGCTATCTACTGGAACTGCGCGGGCCCTGCCAAGGCCTGGATTACGCGCCGGCGATCGCGCTGACCAGCAGGGTCGGGCGGGTCTCGGCACGCTTCGACAAGGTGCTGGTGCGCGACCCGACCCCGGGCCCGATGAACATGCCGTGCTTCATTGACAGCATCCGCAAGCTGGATGTGCAGGCCCTGCGTTCCTCGGAGAAGCAGCTGCGCCAGGCGCAGGTGCAGGAGCGCGAGGAAGTCCAGGCCGCGCCGGCGAAGTAACTGCGTGCCGGCCGTTCTGCCGTCGTGTAGGGCGTCTCATGATCGGTCGTTGCGTCCCGGCCACTGCCGCGCGCGCGGGCGGAGAATGCATGGCAGCGGGATGCCGCCGGAGGAGCCGATCGCTGCCGGCTGCAGGTCGGCAGCGCGCTGGAATCACGCCTCCGGGACGAATCCGGCCGGCTTCTCGGCATCCTTCTCGAACAGGTATTTGACCAGTTCGGTTTCCAGGAACGCGCGGTGCTTGGGATCGCGCGGCGACAGCCGGTTTTCGTTGATCAGCATGGTCTGGTGCGCCAGCCAGGCACTCCAGGCGCTCTTGCCGATGCCGTTGAAGATGCGCTGGCCCAGTTCGCCGGGGTAGGGCACGAAGTCCAGGCCTTCGGTGTCGCGTTGTTCGTACTGGCAGAAAACGGTGCGGGGCATGGCTTACTCGGAATCGGGTGAGGATGGTGCGCGTCGCATTGTACGGCGCTTGGGCGATGCGGGCGGCGCGCCGGTCTCCAGCAGCTTGCGGATCGGGGCGGGCAGGCCAAGCGTGGCCAGTGCTTGGGCATCGACCCAGCGCAGGCCGGGATCTTGCGCGCGCAGGCCCTGCACCCGGCGCACCAGTACCTGCAGGTGCAGCCGGTAATGACTGAAGGTGTGCTGGAGCACCGGCAGCGGCTCGGCATCTTCCAGCGAACCGTCGATGTGCGCGTCGAACCAGTCCTGCAGCTGCATGCCGGTGTCGGCCTGCGGCAGCGTCCATAGCTGTGCCCAGATGCCGGTGTCCGGCCGCTTCTGCAGCAGTACGCGGCCGCTGCCGTCGCGCAGCAGCAACGCCACCGCCTCGCGTTCGGGCAGGGTCTTGCTCGGTTTGGGCGTGGGGAGCTGGTCCGTGCGGCCTTCGCGGCGTGCCACGCAGTCGTCCTGCAGCGGGCAGATCGCGCACGCGGGCCGGCTGCGGGTGCAGATCGTCGCGCCCATGTCCATCTGCGCCTGGGTGTAATCGGCCAGGTGCGCGTCGGGCACATGCTGTACGTGTGCTTCGGCCAATGCCCACAGCACTTTTTCCACCGCCGGCAGGCCGGGGAAACCCTCGATGCCGTGGTAGCGGGTCAGCACGCGTTTGACATTGCCGTCGAGGATCGCAAAGCGGTCGTTCCAGGCCTGGCTGAGGATCGCGCCTGCCGTGCTGCGGCCGATGCCCGGCAGCGCATGCAGCGCATCGACATCGCGCGGCAGCTCGCCGCCGTGCAGCTCGACGCAGCGCTTGGCCGCCGCATGCAGGTTGCGCGCGCGGGCGTAGTAGCCCAGCCCGGCCCACTGCGCCATCACCGCATCGTTGCTGGCGGCCGCCAGGGCGGGCAGGGTGGGGAACACCTGCAGGAATTTCAGGAAGTAGGGGATGACCGTGCTGACCTGGGTCTGCTGCAGCATGATCTCCGACAGCCACACCCGGTACGGCGAGCGTGGATGCTGCCACGGCAGGTCATGCCGCCCGTGGCCGTCGAACCACGGCAGCAGGCGCGCGACGAAGGCATCGTCGGTGGGCGTGGGGGCGCTGGCGGTTGGCTGGCGTGGCAAGGGGATTCCCGGTGAGGCGGGGTAGAGCCACCCCATGGGTGGCTGCGCTGAATCTGGCTGCGCTGGAGGTAGCTGCGCCGGCCGCCGCATACGCGCGGGCCAGCCTGGTCGAGCAGCCACCCATGGGGTGGCTCTACCGGAGGCGCGCGTATGTCCCGCGCGCCGTCCGGTCAGCCGCCCAGTGCGTCGGGCAGCAGCGCGTCGACGAAGGCTTCCGGGTCGAACACGCGCAGGTCTTCCGGACGCTCGCCGATGCCGGCGAAGCGGATGGGAATGTTGAACTCGCGCGCCAGCGCGAACACCACGCCGCCCTTGGCGGTGCCGTCCAGCTTGGTCACCACCAGCCCGGTCACGTTGACCGCGGCATGGAACTGACGCAGCTGCGAAAGCGCGTTCTGGCCGGTGGTGCCGTCGATGACCATGAGCACTTCGTGCGGGGCGGCCGGGTCGATCTTGCCGAGCACGCGGCGGATCTTGCCCAGTTCGTTCATCAGCCCGCCCTGGGTGTGCAGGCGGCCGGCGGTGTCGGCGATCAGCACCTCGGTGCCGCGCGCCTTGCCGGCCTGCAGGGCGTCGAACGCCACCGACGCGGCGTCGGCGTTCTGGCCCTGCGCGATCACGGCCACGCCGTTGCGCTCACCCCAGGCCTGCAGCTGGGCCACGGCGGCGGCGCGGAAGGTGTCGCCGGCGGCCAGCATCAGGCTGTGGCCGTCGTCCTTGAAGCGCTTGGCCAGCTTGCCGATGGTGGTGGTCTTGCCGACGCCGTTGACGCCGACGGTGAGCACCACGAAGGGCTTGGCGTTGCGGTCGATGACCAGGGGCTTGGACACCGGCTGCAGGATCGCGATGAGTTCGCCACGCAGCGCGGCCAGCAGCGCGTTGGCATCGGCGAATTCGCGCGCCTTCATGCGCTTGCGCAGGCCTTCGACCAATGCGGTGGTCGCGCCGACACCAACGTCGGCGGTGATCAGCGCCGTTTCCAGTTCATCCAGCAGGTCGTCGTCGAGCTTGGGGTTGCGCGAGAACAGGCCGCCGAAGCTGCGCGCGATGACGCTGTTGCGCAGCCGGTCGCGCCAACCGGGCTTGCCCGGCGCGGCGGCGGGGGCGCTGTTGTCATCGGGCACGGTGGCCAGCGGCTGCGCGGCTTCCTGCACGATCTCGCTGGCGACCAGCACCGGCGGCGGCAGCGGGGCGGCGATCGGTTCGGCGATGGCGACCGGGGCGGTCTGGACGACGGGTGCGACCGGTGCCGCAGGTGCCGCAGGTGCCGCTACGACCGGCGCAGTCGGTGCCGCAGGTGCTTCCACGACCGGTGCGGCCGGTGCCGGGACGACCGGCGGCGCCGCTTCCGCGGGCGCAACCGGCGCGACCGCTGGTGCAGGCGCGGCCACCGGCACGGCGACGCTGGGGACCGTGGCAGCCGGCGGCTGGACGGGCGCGGGCGCCGACGGGCCGTCTTCACTGGCCTGCGGGAACGCCGCTGCCAGCTCTTCGGCCGAGTAGTGCTGGGTCTTGGGCGCGTCCTGCGGAGCGTCCTGGGGCTTTTTGCGACGGAAGAAACTGAGCATTGGATTCGGCGCTGAAATCAGGGGGATATGCTACCACTGCGCCCTTGGACGGCAGTGCGAACGTGGGGGGGGGCAGTGTCGGCGGGCAGCCGACCAACGGTCGGCTCTACAGTCTGTGGTGGTGCGGCCGTTAACGGCTTTGGATGCCTGCGTCATCGGACGCCGGCCATGCATCGTGGAGTGCAGCAGCGTGAACGTGATGTCCATTGCCAGCTCGGGCATGCGTGCCGCGAGCCTTGGGGTACAGGCCGCTGCGGCCAACGTGGCGCGTTTGCCGGTGGAGGATTCCCCCCGGATCGGGGTGGCACAGAGCTCGGTGGTCGGAGGCGGGGTGCAGGCCAGTCTGGTCGAGGGTGCGCCCGATCCCGGCGCACCGGTTTCAGACCTGCTTGCCGCAAAGGACGCGGTGCTGACCTTCAGTGCCAACGCCGCGTTGATCCGCGGCAGCGACCAGATGCTCGGCGCGTTGCTGGACGAGCGCGCCTGAGACCGTATCCACGCAGCTGACCGGTGGCGCCGGCCGCTGGCCGGCTCCCTGCAGTCACCGGTAGTGCCGGCCGCTGGCCGGCTCCCTTCAGTCACCGGTAGTGCCGGCCGCTGGCCGGCTCCATGCACATGTTTCCGAAGTTAATGTAGTGCCGGCCGCTGGCCGGCTCCTCATGAGCCTCGGGAGCGCATGCATGAAGCCGGCCAGCGGCCGGCACTACCTGGGTTCCCAAGAGCCGGCCAGCGGCCGGCACTACCGGGTTCCCAACCGGCGGTCAGCGGTCGGCACGTGCGGGTTCCCAAGGCCGGCCAGCGGCCGGCACCTGGGCCACACCTCGCCTTACGCCGACAACTCCAGCAGCAGCTTGTTGAGCCGGCGCACGTAAGCGGCCGGATCCTTCAGTGTGTCGCCGGCGGCGAGCGCGGCCTGGTCGA
Organism: Stenotrophomonas sp. Ste86; assembly: GCF_024519465.1. Classification (GTDB taxonomy): domain Bacteria; phylum Pseudomonadota; class Gammaproteobacteria; order Xanthomonadales; family Xanthomonadaceae; genus Stenotrophomonas. The sequence continues at coordinate 46,078 of NZ_JALJRW010000025.1, forward strand.
ACAGCACCCGGCTGAGGTCGTCGAAGCGCGCGCTGTCCGCTTCCTGGTCCAGCTTGCCGATCAACGGGTGGCCGGGGTTGAACTCGAACACCGGCTTGCTGTCGGGCACCTTCTGGCCGCTGGCTTCCAGGATCTGACGCATCTGCATGCCCAGGTCCTGTTCGCCGATGGCCAGGATCGCCGGGGAATCGGTGAGGCGGTGCGAGACGCGCACGGCTGCCACGTCGTCGCCCAGCGCGGTCTTGATGCGTTCGACCAGGGCCTGCTTGTCCTTGGCCACGGCCTCCTGCGCCTGCTTGTCTTCCGCGCTTTCCAGCGCGCCCAGGTCGAGGTCGCCACGGGCGACGTCGGCGAACGACTTGCCGTCGAACTCGGTCAGGTAGCCCATCAGCCATTCGTCGATGCGGTCGGTGAGCAGCAGCACTTCGATGCCCTTCTTGCGGAACACTTCCAGGTGCGGGCTGTCCTTGACCTGGGTGTGGCTGTCGCCGGTCAGGTAGTAGATCTTGTCCTGGCCGTCGATCATGCGGCCGACGTAATCGGCCAGCGACACGCTCTGCTCGCCGCTGGCGTCATGGGTGGAGGCAAAGCGCAGCAGTCCGGCGATCTTCTCGCGGTTGTTGAAGTCCTCAGCGGGGCCTTCCTTGAGCACCTGGCCGAACTGCTTCCAGAAGCCGGCATAGACCTCGGGCTTGTCGTTGGCGAGCTTGTCGAGCATGTCCAGCGAGCGCTTGGTCAGCGCCGACTTCATCGAGTCGATGACCGGGCCGGACTGCAGGATTTCGCGCGAGACATTCAGGGACAGGTCGTTGGAATCGACCACGCCCTTGATGAAACGCAGGTACATCGGCAGGAACTGTTCGGCCTGGTCCATCACGAACACGCGCTGGACGTACAGCTTCAGGCCCTTGGGCGCGTCGCGGTGGTACAGGTCGAACGGGGCGTGGCCGGGGACGTACAGCAGGGAGGTGTACTCGAGCTTGCCTTCGACCTTGTTGTGGCTCCAGGCCAGCGCGTCCTGGTGGTCGTGCGCGGCGTGCTTGTAGAACTCCTGGTACTCGGCGTCGGTGATCTCGGTGCGCGGGCGGGTCCACAGCGCGCTGGCGCGGTTGACGGTTTCCCATTCGACCTCGGCCGGGGCATCCTCGCCGTGGTGTTCCTTGACCATCTGGATCGGCAGGCCGATATGGTCCGAGTACTTCTTGATGATGCTGCGCAGGCGCCAGCCGTCGACGAAGTCCTGCTGGTCGTCCTTGAGCTGCAGGACGATGCGGGTGCCACGCTCGGGCTTGTCGATGGCTTCAACGTCGAACTCGCCTTCGCCGCGCGAGGACCAGTGCACGCCCTCGCTGGCAGGCAGGCCGGCGCGGCGTGAATAGACGTCGACCTGGTCGGCGACGATGAAGGCGCTGTAGAAGCCGACGCCGAACTGGCCGATCAGCTGCGAATCCTTCTTCTGGTCGCCGGAGAGCTGGCGCAGGAAGTCGCCGGTGCCGGACTTGGCGATGGTGCCAAGGTGGGCGATGGCGTCTTCGCGGCTCATGCCGATGCCGTTGTCGTCGATGGTGAGGGTATGGGTATCGGGGTCAAAGCTGACGCGGATGCGCAGGTCGCCACCGTTTTCGAGCAGGGCCGGTTGGGTCAGCGCTTCAAAGCGGAGCTTGTCGGAGGCGTCGGCGGCGTTGGAGATGAGCTCGCGAAGGAAGATTTCCTTGTTGGAATACAGCGAGTGGATCATCAGCTGCAGCAGCTGTTTGACTTCGGTCTGGAAGCCCAGGGTCTGCTTTTGGGTCTGCTCGGTCATGGGTGGCGGTGCTCCTTGGACGATGCCGCGCCCGGCGCGGCGGCTGGTCAAGGGGTAGGGGTGGTGGGGTGGGTTTTCAAGGGCGTGCAGAGGCGGCGCGGAGCCAGTGCCGACGCGTGGCGTCTGAATGCGTAGGCCGCAGCGAGATCCCAGGCCGCCCCCTTTACTCATGACGCGGCGTACCCGCGGGCAGACCTGCCGGGACTGGAGATCGAGTGCGCTTCTTTCAGTTGACGGTCACCGATCCACTATCGGACCCGCATAGGCGGGGGACGCACCCTTCCATTTTGGTCGATATCCTTCTCGGCTCGTGAACGATACAGATCGCGTTTGCAATATGACTTCCGCTGAACGAATCATTCTATTGTTGAGAGAAATACGTCGCACACCTTCCGCTGTCGGCCGAGACACTGCCTCGCATTGAGCCGGAGCTTGAGTTGCTGTAGCGAATAGTGCCCGTGGAGTGGAAGTTGACCCCTGCGCTGGCTGAGCCATTGGGTGCATTTGCAAGAACATAATCGGAGGACCTGTCCGTCGATGACTGCGGGTGCTGAGGGCTGGCCGCTTGTGGGGCGAGCACTTCATCCCCATCGCGTAACTCGCATATCCAGGCTGCAATACTGCCTTCCAGCACTGCCTCGCCACCAGCCGGGCGGGCATTCTTTTCGAGGCAGAACGCCTCATGGTAAAGCTGTGTTGCTTTGCTTTGGCGGGAATACTGATAGGTGGGATTCCCGTCCTCGTTCATCACCAGACGCTGTTCGACAGCGACAAGGCCTCCTTGGAAGTCTGGCCACTCAGAGGCTCTGATCAGGGTCCTCTCTCCGCTTGTATTCATTTCCACCCGATCCTGGAGGGCGGAAGGAGGGGTCGCAGATACTGGAAATGCAACTGTCAGGGCGAATGCGAATTTCTTCATTGTGAGTGTCCAGGTGACCGCTGATGCGGCATTTGGATTCTCGTTGGCCAGGCGGAACTATGTGGCGTATTCCGTCTCGAAACTCACCGTCTGTCGATGAAATATTCGCATGGATGCTGGCCAGGCCATCGGTGTGGAAAATGGCGGGCAGCAGTGTCGCGCTATGAGCGGCGGAATGGATCCGCCGTCCATTGAGGAGGTCGCCATGTGCCGCCTGTGGTGCGTGACGCGCGCGCCCGGGTTCAGCGCCTAGAATGCAGGTCTGAATCGCCCGACCTTCGTGCCCATGACTCCTTTCCGCCCGTACGCCCCTTCCACCGTCCTCGCCCGGAGCCGCGCATGAAACCGCGCCAGCCGGTGGCGGCGGCCGTGGGCCAGGTGCGGATCATCGGTGGCAAGTGGCGCGGCACGAAGTTGCCGGTACCGCTGTCGCCGGGCCTGCGGCCCAGTAGTGATCGGGTCCGGGAGACGCTGTTCAACTGGCTGATGCCGCGCATCGGTGGGGCGCGGGTGCTGGATCTGTTCGCCGGCAGCGGTGCGCTGGGGCTGGAAGCGGTGTCGCGTGGGGCCGGGCAGGCGACGCTGGTGGAGCGCGACGCGGCGTTGTCCCGGCAGCTGCGCGACTCGGTGGCCAAGCTGGGCGCGCAGGGGCAGGTGCAGGTGGTGCAGGCCGATGCGCTGCAGTGGCTGGCGCAGGCGCCGGCCGGGCAGGCCGATATCGTGTTCGTGGACCCGCCGTTCGCGGCGGGGCTGTGGGACCAAGTGCTGGCGGGGCTGGGGCCGCACCTGGCCGCCGATGCCTGGCTGTACCTGGAGGCACCGGCCGAGCAGGCGCCGCGGGTGCCCGCGCCGTGGCTGCTGCACCGCGAGGGCGGGACCCGGGAGGTGCGTTTTGCCCTGTACCGCCGCGCCACTGCTACACTTTCACCAGATCACAACGTGTAGCTGACGTATGACCGTGGCCAACCGCCGCATTGCCGTGTACCCGGGCACCTTCGATCCGATCACCAACGGTCACATCGACCTGGTGAACCGGGCCGCGCCGCTGTTCGAGAAGGTCGTGGTTGGCGTGGCGCAGAGCCCGTCCAAGGGCCCAACGCTGCCGCTGGAGCTGCGTGTGCAGCTGGCGCGCGAGGCCCTGGGGCACAATCGCAACGTGGAGGTGATCGGTTTCGATACGCTGCTGGCGCATTTCGTGCGCTCGGTGCATGGCGGCGTACTGCTGCGCGGTCTGCGCGCGGTGTCCGATTTCGAGTACGAATTCCAGATGGCGAGCATGAACCGTCATCTGATCCCCGAGGTCGAGACCCTGTTCCTGACCCCGGCCGAGCAGCACAGCTTCATTTCGTCTTCGCTGGTCCGCGAGATCGCCCGCCTGGGCGGCGACGTGTCCGGCTTCGTGCCGGCCTCGGTGCTCGAGGCGCTGCGCAAGGTCCGCGAAGCGAAGTCGGGCCCGTCGTAAAAACCCGTCAGACCCACACATACCAAGAATCACCAAGGGAGGAATTCCATGAACAACACCATGCGTGCCATGTTGATCGCGTCGTTCGCGCTGGCCTTCACCGCCTGCAAGAAGGAAGAGGCCGCTCCGGTTGCCGAAGCCCAGCAGGCGCTGGTCGCCCCGGACGCCAATGACGACGCCGGCTGGAAGAAGTACCTGCAGGCCGTAGCCGTGCAGAACATGGGCAACATCACCAACAGCCCGTTCCTGTATTACCTCTCGCCGGAGTCCGATCCGGAGTTCGCCGCCAAGTACGAGCGCCAGGTTGAAAGCGCCACCCAGGCCGTCGCGCGCGGCATCCAGCCGGGCAACATGCTGGCCTTCGGTTCGTCGGCTTCCTCGAAGATGGCCGACATGATCCAGGCCGTGTTCAAGGACGTGCCGGCCGACTCGATGAAGGGTGTGCGCGTGGTGTTCATCGGCAAGGCCGCTGACAACGCCCGCGTGCAGTCCATCGTGCAGCCGACCGGCGCCGAGTACATCTTCGTAGAAGCCAAGTAACCCGTGCAGTGGCGGCCGCGCCTGTGGCGTGGCCCGGGCGGCTTCTTCCGGGAAGCCGCCGATGACCGGCCTGCGCCACGGCGCGGGTCGGTCCTCATCCGCCGGCGTGGGCGTGGAGTAACGCCATGTCGCTGAAAATCAATGAGCTCTGCGTCAACTGTGACGTGTGTGAGCCCGCCTGTCCCAACCAGGCCATCTCGATGGGTGAAACCATCTACGTGATCGATCCGGCCCGCTGCACCGAGTGCGTGGGACATTTCGACGAACCACAGTGCGTGGTCGTCTGCCCGGTGGAATGCATCGATCCCGATCCGGACATCCCGGAAACCCAGGACGCCCTGCTGGCGAAGCTGTACGGTCTGCAGCGCGACCATCCCGAACTTTATGCGGAGCCCCCATCCGAATGAATACGTTGTCGCCTCGTTGGTTGCTGCTCGTCCTGTTGTGGTCCCCGGTGGCATGGTCGGCCGCACCGGCGCAGGGTTCCCTGGCCAGTCATCCCGACGGTGCGGCGATCGCCAGCGGTCACCACCTGGCCACCGAGGCCGGCATGGAGATCCTGGCCAAGGGCGGCAACGCCTTCGATGCGGCGGTGGCGGTGTCCTCGACGCTGGCCGTGGTCGAGCCGATCAGCTCCGGGCTGGGCGGCGGCGGCTTCTTCCTCCTGCACGATGCAGCCACCGGCAAGGATGTGATGCTGGACGCGCGCGAGACCGCGCCGCAGTCGGCAAACGAAGCGGCGTTCCTGGACAAAAAGGGCGAGCTGGACCGCGACCGCTCGGTCAACGGTCCATGGTCGGCGGGCATCCCGGGCCTGCCGGCAGCGCTGGTGGAGCTGTCCAGCAAGCACGGCAAGCTGCCGCTGCGGACCTCGCTGGGCCCGGCGATCCGTATCGCCAGTGAAGGCTTCCCGGTGTACGCGCGCATGGCCAAGGGCTACGCCGCGCGCCGTGAGGTGATGGAGCGCTACCCCGGGACCCGCGAGGTGTACCTGCGCAATGGCAAGCCGATCGCAGAGGGCGATGTGTTCCGCCAGCCGGAACTGGCAGCGACGATGGAGCGGCTGGCCGCGCAGGGGTTCGATGGGTTCTATCGCGGCCAGACCGGCAAGGCCCTGTTGGCGGGCGTGAAGCAGGCCGGCGGCCGCTGGACCGCCGAGGAGCTGGCCGGTTACCGGGTCAAGCTGCGCGAACCGATCGTGTTCAACTACCGTGACTGGAAGATCACCACCGCCTCGCCGCCGTCCTCTGGTGGCATCGCGCTGGCGGCGATGTTGCAGATCCTGGAAGGTTGGGACCTGAAGTCGATGGATGAAGCGCACCGTACCCACCTGGTGGTGGAAGCGATGCGCCGCGCGTACCGCGATCGCACCTTCTTCCTGGGCGATCCGGACTTCGTGCAGATTCCGCAGAAGGTGCTGACCAGCAAGGATTACGCGCAGGGCCTGCGGGCGACCATCCATCCGGAAAAGGCCACGCCGAGCGACCTGCTGTCGGGCAATCCGACCCCGCTGGAAGACGATGAGACCACCCACTTCTCCATCATCGACCGCGACGGCAACCGTGTCGGCGCAACCCAGACGGTGAACCTGCTGTACGGCTCGGGGCTGATTCCCAAGGGCACCGGCGTGCTGCTCAACAACGAAATGGACGACTTCGCACTGAAGCCGGGCACCCCCAACGCGTTCGGGGTGATGGGCTATGCGGCCAACGCGCCGAAGCCGGGCAAGCGCATGCTCAGCTCGATGACCCCGACCTTCATGGAGTCGCCGGACAAGGTGGTGGTGCTGGGCACGCCGGGCGGCAGCCGCATCATCACCATGGTGCTGCTGGGCATCCTCGGCTACGACGATGGCCTGAGCGCGCAGCAGGTGGCCGCATTGCCGCGCTACCACCACCAGTGGCTGCCGGACGAAATCTCGGCCGAAACCGGCGCGCTGTCGGTGGACACCATCAAGCAGCTGCAGGCGATGGGCCACAAGATCGAACTGCCCGGCGACAGCGCCGAAGGCGGCCGCGGGTCCAGCCACGTGTGGGGCAACCTGCAGACGGTGGAGTGGGATCGTCGCAGCAACGTGCTCAGCGGCGGCAGCGATCCGCGCAACCCGGTGGGCAGCGCGGCGGTGACCCCGGCCGCTGGCCGCTGAACCCGGCCGCTGTCCATGCGTTCGAGACCCCGCCGCCCGGCGGGGTTTTTCGTTATGGGCACCTAGCGAATATTTAACGCGCCGCGCCGGATAATTTGCCGATGAAACTATGGTCGATACGCGGCAACACCCAGAAGCTGGACGGCGGTGCGATGTTCGGCAATGCGCCGCGGACGGTCTGGGAAAAATGGGCGGCGCCGGACGATCTGAACCGGATCGAGCTGGCCTGCCGGGCACTGCTGGCCAGCCCGCTGGCCGGCAAGACCGTGCTGTTTGAAACCGGTATCGGCGCATTCTTCGAGCCGAAACTGCGCGAACGCTACGGCGTGCAGGAACCGCGCCACGTGCTGATGGAATCCCTGCGCGAGGCCGGCTTCGAGCATGAGGACATCGACGTGGTGGTGCTGAGCCACCTGCACTTCGACCACGCCGGCGGCCTGCTGGCGCAGTGGAGCGAAGGCCGAGAGCCTGAACTGCTGTTCCCCAACGCGACGTTCCTGGTGGGTGCCGAACACTGGCAACGCGCCCTGCAACCACACCCGCGCGACCGGGCCAGCTTCATTCCGGAGCTGCCCGCGCTGCTGCAGGCCAGTGGACGCCTGGAGATCGTGGACGGGCCGTATTCGAAGGCGCTCGGCAACAGCGTGCGTTTCAGCTTCAGCGACGGACACACCCCCGGCCTGATGCTGGCCGAGATCGTCGGCCCCGAGCAGGCCGACGGCCAGGCACGTGGCGGCGTGGTGTTCTGTGCGGACCTGATTCCCGGCCGTTCGTGGGTGCACGTGCCGATCACCATGGGCTACGACCGCAACGCGGAATTGCTGATCGACGAAAAGCGCAGCTTCCTGGAAGACAAACTGGCGCGCAACGTGCACCTGTTCTTTACCCACGACCCGCAGTGCGCGCTGGCGCAGGTGGCCCGCGATGAGAAGGGCCGCTTCGGCACCGTCCACGAGCAGGGTGAATTGAAGGCGCGCGCGCTGGCGTGAGCGCCGGCTAGTGCCGGCCGCCGGCCGGCTCCCCGTAGTAGTCGGCAAAATCGGTAGTGCCGGCCGCTGGCCGGCTCCACGTACTAGTCGGCAAAATCGGTAGCGCCGGCCGCCGGCCGGCTCCCCGTAGCCGCCGGCAGCATCGGTAGTGCCGGCCGCTGGCCGGCTCCACGTAGTCGTCGGCAGCATCGGTAGTGCCGGCCGCTGGCCGGCTCCACGTAGTCTTCGGCAAGATCATGAGGAGCCGGCCAACGGCCGGCACTACCGGGTCATGGGGTGTCGATTGTTGGGCGGCACCATCGGATCATCGGCCGCACTTCGCCCGGCGATCAATGCGCCTTCAGGCAACTACTCATGAAGGTCTTGCGCGCATCGCCGGCCAGCTTTTGGGTGGCGGCGTCGGCGTTGCAGTGCTTCATGCGCTCCTGCGGCGTGGTCGCCGCCGGTGCCGGGCCGCTCAGGCAGGCCTTTTGCGCGGACTTGTAGTCCTCGCCGGTCTTGCCCTTGTTCTTGGCTGAGCAGTCGGCCATGCGCTGTTGCTGTGGCGTGGCGGCGCTGGCCAGTACGGGGCTGGCGATCAACAGCAGGCAGGCCAGCAGGGACACGGTTTTCATGGCAACGCTCCACGCACGGGTTGATGGTGCGCGCAGCTTCTGCCCCGGCATGAGCAGAGGGCGTGAAATTACCGGCGGGGGTGGATTGGCGCGTCAGCGCGCCCCCAGGTCGCCGGCGGCCGCATGCGGCCACCGGGACAGTCTCGGTGATCAGCCGACGACGCGGGTACCGAAGATGCGGTCGCCGGCATCGCCCAGGCCCGGCAGGATGTAGCCCTTTTCGTTGAGGCGGGCATCGATGGCGGCCGTGTAGATCTCCACGTCCGGATGCACGGCCTGGACGGCGGCGATGCCTTCGGGGGCGGCAACCAGGAAGATGCCCTTGATGCGGCGCGCGCCGGCGCGCTTGAGCATGTCGATGGTGGCGATCAGGGTGCCGCCCGTGGCCAGCATCGGGTCCAGGATCAGCGCGTCGCGCTCTTCCAGACGGCCGGTCAGGCGCTCGAAGTAGGGCACCGGCTGCAGGGTTTCTTCATCACGCTGCAGGCCCACCACGCTGACCCGGGCGGCCGGAATCAGCGACAACACGCCGCTGAGCATGCCCAGCCCGGCACGCAGGATCGGCACCACGGTGATTTTGGCGCCGGCGATGCGCTGCACCGTCACCGGACCGGCCCAGCCGGCGAGGGTGTGCGGTTCGGTATCCAGGTCGGCGGTGGCCTCGTAGGCCAGCAGGCCGCCGAGTTCATTGGCCAGCTCGCGGAAGTCCTTGGTGCTCAGGGACGCATCGCGCATCAGGCCGATCTTGTGCTGCACCAGCGGATGGCGCACTTCGACGATTTTCATGGGAGGAGCAACGAAGAGGGGAGACGGGTAGTTTGCCGCAAGGCCCTCCGAAGCCAAAGCCCGAAGCCGAAGCCGAAGCCAAAGCCGAAGCCGAAGCCAAAGCCAAAGCCAAAGCCGAAGCCGAAGCCGAAGCCGAAGCCGCGATCTCCGGTAGTGCCGAGCCATGCTCGGCAGGCCAGACAGTGACGAAGCCGACGCTCGGCAGGCCAGACAATGACGAAGCAGACGCCGACGCTCGGCAGGCAGTGCAGCGCCAAGAGCAGCCGAGCATGGCTCGGCTCTACGCTGCCTCCCGAGTCCCCGATTCCCCGATTCCCCGAATTCCCCGAATTCCCCGAATTCCCCGAATTCCCCGAATTCCCGAATTCCCGAATTCCCGATTCCCGATTCCCGAATTCCCGAATTCCCGATTCCCGAATTCCCGAATTCCCGATTCCCGATTCCCGATTCCCGATTCCCAATTCCCAATTCCCAATTCCCAATTCCCAATTCCCAATTCCCAATTCCCAATTCCC
>NZ_JALJRW010000026.1 GCF_024519465.1 Stenotrophomonas sp. Ste86
GGATGGCGCCCGCGAGCCCCCAGGGATGGGTTTACGGCGTGTCCCGGCAAGGGGGTAAGCCTGCCAGCCCGCACTGAAAACCAAGCAGCCAGCAAACGGCTTTGGCTTTGGCTTTGGCTTTGGCTTCGGCTCCGCGCTTTCCGCTTCGAAAAAAAACAAACACCCACAAAAAAACCCGACCGAAGCCGGGTTTTTTCGATCCATCACACCACCGCAAGCGATGGCGTGGGAGGGATCAGGCCAGACCGGCCTGCTTCATCACTTCGGCAGCGTAGTCTTCGACAACCTTCTCGATGCCTTCGCCAACAGCCAGGCGCTTGAAGCCGACCACGTCGGCACCGGCGGCCTTCAGGACCTGCTCGACCGACTGGTTGGTGTCCAGCACGTACGGCTGGCCGTACAGCGTCACTTCGTTGACGATCTTGGCGATCTTGCCGCTGATGATCTTTTCCAGGATGTCGGCCGGCTTGGACTTGTCCTTGTCGGTCATCTTGGCCAGCTCGATTTCCTTCTCCTTCGCAACGAACTCGGCCGGCACATCGGCTGCCTTGTTGTGCGGCGGATTCATCGCAGCCACATGCATGGCCAGGCCACGGGCCAGTTCGGCGTCACCGCCGGCCAGCTCGACCAGCACGCCGATGCGGCCACCGTGCACGTAAGCGGCCACGTTGTTGGACGATTCCAGGCGCACGATGCGACGCACGTCGACCTTCTCGCCAACCTTGGCGATCACGGCGGCGCGGGCTTCTTCGACGGTCTCGCCGCTCGGCAGCTTGGCGGCCTTCAGCGCGTCGATGTCGGCAGCGCCCGAGCTCAGGGCGGCGGCGACAACGGCCTTGGTGAAGTCCAGGAAGTTGCTGTCCTTGGCGACGAAGTCGGTTTCGGAGTTGACTTCGACCAGCACGGCCTTGTTGCCGTCCTGAGCCGCCACGATGATGCCTTCGGCAGCCACGCGGTCAGCCTTCTTGTCGGCCTTGGCCAGGCCGGACTTGCGCAGCCATTCGGCCGAGGCGTCGATGTTGCCGCCGTTTTCGGTGAGTGCCTTCTTGCACTCCATCATGCCGGCGCCAGTGCGCTCGCGCAGTTCCTTGACCAGGGAAGCAGTGATTTCCACGGGATTTCCTCACGAAAGAAAGGGGTTGGGCCGGCATGGTGGCCGGCCCGTATGACAGGGTCCTGTCATCGCGCCATCGGCAGCGGACAGGAGCGGTGGGCGCGCGGCGCCCACCGTGGGCCTGGATCAGGCCTGGGCTTCGCCAGCCTTGTCGGCGGCCGGAGCATCGGCGGCCGGGGCATCGGCAGCCGGGGCAGCGGCAGCAGCCGGAGCAGCGGCCTTCTTGGCCGGAGCGCGGCGGGCCGGCTTGGCTTCTTCGCCGGCAGCAGCGTCGGCGAACTCTTCTTCGCGGACGGTGGCGGCGTGCGGCGCAGCAGCCTTGCCTTCCAGCACGGCATCGGCAGCGGCGCGGGCGTACAGCTGCACAGCGCGGATGGCGTCGTCGTTGCCCGGGATCGCGTAATCCACCAGTTCCGGGTTGTAGTTGGTGTCGACCACGGCGATCACCGGGATGCCGAGCTTCTTGGCTTCCTTGATGGCGATGTCTTCATGGCCGATGTCGATGACGAAGATCGCGTCCGGCAGACGGTTCATGTCCTTGATGCCGCCCAGCGAGGCTTCCAGCTTGTCACGCTCACGACGCAGGCCCAGCACTTCGTGCTTGACCAGCTTCTCGAAGCTGCCGTCGGTTTCGCCGGCTTCCAGTTCCTTCAGGCGGGCAACCGACTGCTTCACGGTACGGAAGTTGGTCAGGGTGCCGCCCAGCCAACGCTGGTTCATGAAGGGCATGCCGCAACGCTCGGCTTCTTCGCGGATCGACTCGCGGGCGCTGCGCTTGGTGCCCAGGAACAGGATGGTGCCGCGCTTCTGCGCGACGCTGGAAATGAAGTTCATCGCGTCATTGAAGAGCGGAACGGTCTTTTCCAGGTTGATGATGTGGATCTTGCCGCGGGCGCCGAAGATGTACTGGCCCATCTTGGGGTTCCAGTAACGGGTCTGGTGGCCGAAATGGACGCCGGCTTCCAGCATCTGACGCATGGTGACCTGGGGCATTGCAGTAACTCCTGATAGGGAACCGGCCGCCACGGATAATAGTTGGGCGGTCCGCCGCAAGGCGGGTGGTTCCGGGGTTTGGCTTCCCTGTCGCTTCCGTGACCGAACTCCTTGCGGAGCACCCCGGCACGGATATGGGCGGCAGGTGTGGATTCACCGGTGACGTCCGGTGTTGACGGTTCCCCGCATCGAACGAGGCGGGAGATCCGGTCGATTATAGCCCGCTGCGCGTCGAGGCTGCAATCTCCGGGTTCAGCTCGGGCAGATCGGCCTCGGCCGCATGGTCCAGGCGGGCCCGGAACCGGCCGGCGGCGTAGTGGTCCGGGCGCGCCGGGAGCGTCCAGGTGCGCCGCTGGTAAGGCAGTACATAGCCGGCCAGCCCGGCGATCACGACCTGGCGGCTGCCGCGGCTGTCGATGAACACCAGGTCGGCCAGATGGGCGTGGCGAGGGCCGCCATTGTAAAGCTGCAGTTGCGCTGACGGGCCCGGCCGCACCCGGATCTGCAGCATCGACGCCACCTCGGGCGCGGCGGGTGGATCAAGGAACACCGGCAGCGAGTAGCGTGGCGCGGTCGCCGCCGGCAGCGCCGGATCCGGCGTGATCACCAGGCGATAGGCCTGCTGGACCTGCGCCGGCGCGGCACCGAGCCGGACTACCCGCAGGCGCTGCCGCTGCCCCGGCGGGATCTCCAGTATCGATGGGCTCAGTGCCACGTCCTCGGCCGGCTGCAGCTGCTCGGCGTCTTCGTGTTGTTCCCAGCGGTACAGCCGGGCCTGGCCGGACCACGGCGCCGGATCGGGGTTGTCCAGCCACAGCTCGGCGTCGGCCTGGTCGGCCGGTACCTGCACGCTGCCGACGGAAAGCTGCAGCGCCCCGGCATCGGCGGGCTGCAGGGCCAGCGCCAGCGCCAGCGCGGCGAGATTGCGCATCAGTAGGTCACCGTGGCCCGGTCGGGCCGGTCGCCGCGGGCCGGATCGACCGGGGTCAATGCCCGCACCTGGGCCGGAACCGGGATGGGGGCATCGCTGCGTTGGTGCGGTGCCGGGCAGTCCGCATGCGACACGCGCGCGGCGGCGAAGGTGCAGTCGGCGACGATCCGCAGTTGGATGCGCAAGCCGCCCTGCGACTGCGCGGCGGCCGGTAACGCGGTGAGGCCCGCGAGCAGGAGCAGGCAGGCCGGGGCGGAGGGAAGCCGTCGCAGGATCATGGAACATCGCAGGGAAGAGGCCTGCCCGTTATCGGCCGGGGTGCCGCCGGGCTTGAGGCGCCGCGACGTCAGTAGGTGATGGTCACCGTGATCACATCGTTGTAGCTGCCCTGGGCGGGCAGGCTGCCCGAGGTGGGCGGCGCACGACCGTACACGGTCAGGGTCTGGGCGTTTCCGGTACCGGTGCCGGTGGCGGTGTCCACCCCGATGGTGTTGCCCCAGCGCTGGCTGCGGCCGCTGTCGCGATACAGCTCGTAGGCAAGGAAGTACGCCGGATTGGTGGTGTGCTGCATGCGCCGGGTGGTCGTGCCGAGCACATGCTGCCCGTTGTTCAGGCCGATGGTGTAGGCAGTGCGGTTGATGCAGGTCAGGCCGATGGTCGAGGTGCGGTCGATGTTGCCGGTGATGGCGCCGGCATTGCTGCCGAAGTCCATGTCGGTGGTGACATAGGTACTGCACTGCGGCAGCACATTGGCGGTGACCGTGAACGGGAAGCCGGAGGCAACGGTCTTGTTGCCGGTCGCACCGCCGCCGGCCGGGGTGGTGCAGGCGGGCGGTGGCGAGGCGGTGCCAAGCAGCACTTCGTTGTAGGCAAAGCGCACGGTGGTGTCGGCAGCGGCGAAACTGCTGCTGAAGGTCCCTGCGGAGAGCGTCTGCCCGGCCGGCACCTGGCCGTAGATGGTGATGGTGACCGTGCCGCTGCCGCCGGTCACCAGCGGTACGTTGTAATTGAGGTCCAACACCTGCGCGCCCGGATTGCTGCCCGGGGTAAGCCCCCAGATCGTGCTGCGGGTGGCGTTGGTATACAGCTGGAAGGCCATGGTGTCGGTGGTGGCGTTGCGCAAGCTGCGCGTGGGCTGGATGGTGCTGCCGCCGCTGCCGTTGCCGATGCCCAGGCACAGCCGCACCGAGGCGGTGGCCAGCAGGCTCAGCGCGGCGGTGCTGCAGGTGACGGTGAAGGTGGTGGTGGTGTTGGTGACGCCGGCCGCGCCGTTGGTGATGGTGCCGAAGGCGAGGGTGACCGGCGTGGTGACCACGCAGTTGGTGTCGGCGCGCGCGGTGTCGCAACCGAGCACGCCAAGCACGGCCATCAGCAGCAGGGCCGCCGCGCGGATCACGGCGAGGCCCTGGCGCTGCAGCGCAGGGGGCCCAGCTGGCGCGGGCGCGGCTCGCCGCCGGAGCGTGCCTGCAGCGTCACCGTGCACCCGCCGCGCGCGGTGACCACGCGCAGGGTGGTGGGCAGGACCACGTCTTCCAGATAGGTCTGGCCGTCGTAGCCGACGATCGCCGTGCGCGCGTCGGGCAGGTGCACCACGCTGCCCGGCGGTAGCGGCTGGCCGTTGTCGTCGTGCAGAACCACGCTGAGGGGATGGGTGCGCCGCAGGCCGAAATCGACACCGATGCCGGCGCTCTGGCGCGGGGTGACCCAGCGGTCTACCTCGGCTGCGCGGATGTCCGCCGGCAGGTCGAGCGTGTCGATCGACAGCCGGTTGCGCTGCCAGGACAGCAGCGGCGTCACCAGCAGCAGGCCGTTGCGGTCGGTACTGCCGATCAGGCGGTTTTCCAACCGCACCGGCACGCCGGCGAAGCTGCCGGTGGAGACCACGGCGAAGGCATCGGGCACCTCGCGTGCGGCGAACACGTGCCCGCCCATCCAGACCAGGCTGCCGCTGGCGCTGGCATAGCCGTAATCGGTATCGCCCTGGCGTGAGTAACCCAGGGCGTAACGCCCGACCCGGTTGAGCCAACCCACCTCGGCCAGCCCGCCGCCGCCATCGTCGCCGCCACGCGCCTGCACGCGCCAACCTACGCCGCCCTGGCTGCCGTCGCCCGGCACCGGCTGGGACAGGTCGGCCACGTAGGTGGTGTTCTCGCCATTGCGCTGGGTCGACACGCTGGCCTGGCGGTTGCGCCCCAGGGCGGCCGCCAGCGACAGGTAGATGCTGCGGTCCTGGCGGTCATCCAGGTTCTGGTTGACCGAGAGATACGTGGACCAGCGCCGCCCCAGGTTGGCCGACCAGAACAGGCTGGCGTAGCGGTTGTCCTCGCCATCGCGGTAGCGCAGGCGCAGGTAGCTGGCACTGACAGCGCCGGCTCCGTCCAGGTTCACACCCAGGGTGGCCTGTTCGCTGATCTGGGCGGGGAGGCTGTCCTGCAGCGCGCCGAGGTCGCGGTAGTCGCCGTGGGTGCGTCGGCTGGACAGGTTGACGTTGAAACGGCGGTTGTTCCAGCTGTATCCCAGCCCGTACTGGCCGCCTTCCCGGCCATCCTGGCGGCTGTGCACGTACGCTGCATTGATCACCCCGGCGCCGCCCAGCAGCCACCAGCCGCCGGCGCCGGCATTGCCCACGCCGCCGCCGCCCTCGGCATGCAGTTCGGCGGTGAAGCGGTCGCTGACGCCATAGCGCCAGGTGCCGCTGGCCACGGTCTGTGCGTCGTAAGCGAAGGAGCGGATGCCGTAGTCGCGGCGCATCCGGCCGACGCCGAGCGACCCGTCCGACAATCCCTTTGCAAGCAGTTGCTGGGTGCCGTAGAAGGCGAAATCCAGCGTCTGGATGCGGCCGAACGCATCGGTGATCACCACCTGGGCATTGCCGGTGCCGTTGATGCCCGGCTGTGCGGCCAGCTGGAACGGGCCGACCGGCACCTGGCCGTTGTACTGGCGCAAGCCGTCGACATACAGCTCGACGTTGGAGGGCACCACCGCTTCGCCGAGGAAGGTCGGCGTGGGGGTCAGCAGGCGATAGGGCTGAAGGCCGTAGTTGCGTCCGATCTGGATGCCGCCCATCCGCACCGGCCGGCTCCAGTCGACGAAGCCGCTGTAGAAATCGCCCACGGTCAGGGTCAGCGCGGCGTCGGGGAAATCCAGTTGCCAATGGGTATCCAGGCGCACGCTGTCGGTCCGCCAGCCTTGTTGGGGCACCTGGTAGGTGCGCTGCACGGTGCTGTTTTCCAGCACGCCATTGCCGAGCCCGAACACGCGCAGTTCGCTGGTCAGCGCCAGGTTGCCGCCGGCCTCGTTGTGGCTGCCGTAGAGGTCATAGTTGAGCAGTGCGCCTGGCGAGGCCGACGCATGGGGCGTGGTTTCCTGCGCGCGCTCCAGCCGGGTGGTCGGCAGGGCGAGCTGGTCCAGTGGCACATCCAGCGACAGCGTCTGCAGCGAGGCGTCATAGCGCAGCACTACGCCGGCCAGGAGGTCCAGTGGCACCGGCGCATCGCCCTGCGCCGGAAAGCCGAGTTGTCGCAGCGTGGCCGGCGTGGCGAACAGACGGCCCAGTTGCTGGGTGAAGGGCAGCAGTCCCCGGGGTGCGCGGTTGAGGGTGACATCCAGATAGAGCGTCTGCGCGGCCGTCAGCGGGGTGGGTGCCGGCAGCACGGCGTCGCCGGACGCGCCCGAGGCGTCCAGCCCGCTTTCTGCCGCGTGGATCGTCCATGGCAGCAGGCTGGCGCTGAGCAGCATCCGCGCGCAGGCCTCAGCGAGCCGGTGGCGCGACGGGCAGTGGCGTCTGGGCCGACTCACCATTGATCCTGGCCATGAAGGTGGCACCGGCCAGTCGGGCCGGGGGGAGATCCAACGGCCAACGCATGGTCTGGCCGCCAAGCACGTAGCCGAGCAGGCCCGGATGTACGGTCTGCGGGCGTTCGGCGCTGCCGATGGCCAGATCGGCAAGTTGTGCGTGGGTGCCACCGGCGTTGCTCACTTCCAGTGCGGGCCGGCCATCGTCCAGGGTGATCTGCCGCGCCTGCAGTTTGGGCGGGGTGGTATCGAGCGGCTGGACGAACACCGGCAGCGAATAACGCAGCACGAACTGCATGCCGGTGCGGCCCGGATCCAGGGTCGGCAGTTCGTCGACGATCACCCGGTACGCCAGCTGCTGCGACGGCGCCTGCGGGTCACTGCGCACCACCCGCACCAGTTGCTGCTGGCCGGCGGCCAGCGATTGCATCGGCGGGCTCACCTGCAGGTCCCCGGTGGGGGTGAGCTGGTCCTGACCGCCCTGCTGCTGCCAGCGATAGACCCGCACCTGCACCTGCACCGGCGCGGTGCCGCTGTTGCTGATCCACAATGCGTCGGCGTTCTGCCGGGGGCCCAACTGCAGGGAGGTGGGCGCCACCTGCAGGCTGGCGGCCAGGCTGGTGCTGCAGGAGAGGACAGACAGGGCGCAGGCCAGTCCCAGGCGCCGCCAGGGGCGGACCCGTGCGGTCATTGGCATGGGCTGCCCTCAGTAGGAGATGGTGGCGGTGACCGTGTCCTGGTAGTTACCCGTCGCGGCGTTGTTGACGCTCGGGTTGGCGATCTGGCCGTACACCGTGTACGGCACGGCCAGACCGGTTCCGATGCCAGCCACCGTGTTGGTGCCGGTAGTGGCGCCCCAGACATTGGCGTGCCCGGCGTCCTGGTAGAGCTGGTAGCCGACGAAGTTGTTGGTGGTGACCGCCGCGTTGGTGTTCTTCATGCGCCGGGTGGTCACGTCATTGGCGGTGCCCGCGTTGGAGCCGGCATTCAACGCAATCGTGTAGGGGGTCAGCGCCGAGCATTGCGCGGTGATCGTGCCCTGGGCGTTGGACGGGGTGGTGGCGGTGGACAGGGCCGAGCCGAAGTCCACGTCGGTGGCGGCCGCGGCCGTGATCGTGCAGGCCTTGGTAATGATGATCTTGACGTTGAAGGTGGTGGTGTCGGCCGCCAGGGCCGGTGCGGCCAGGCTGGCCAGCGCCACGCACATCAGGGTAGGACGGAGAAATCGCACGGGCATGCTCCTTGGACTGGGTCCTTACATGAACAAAACGATGCTGCCGATCGGTGTTGCGGTGTATTCCCGGTTATAGGGTTGGTGTTGTGCGCAGCCCGTGAGATTTGAAGAAATCTATGGGCGTTTTCGGCAAGATCGCGAAATGTGTGATGGGTGTCGCCTAAGTTCAGGTTCGTGAGGGCGCCCCCTCGCCCAAACCCCGGCTGTCGGCGTTCCACCGATCCCGTTCAGATTGGCCGCCGGATCGGCGATAATGGCGGCTATGAGCGTGAATCTGAAAACCCCCGAGGAAATCGAACTGATGCGCATCGCCGGCCGCCTGGCCAGCGAGGTGCTCGACATCGTCACCCCGTACGTGAAGCCCGGCGTGACGACCGAAGAGCTGGACCGCATCTGCCACGACCACATCATCAACGTGCAGAAGGCCACGCCCGCCAACGTCGGCTACCGTGGCTTCCCCAAGACGGTCTGCACGTCGGTCAACAACGTGATCTGCCACGGCATCCCCAGCGAAGCCA
The DNA here is from genome assembly GCF_024519465.1 of Stenotrophomonas sp. Ste86. Taxonomy (GTDB): domain Bacteria; phylum Pseudomonadota; class Gammaproteobacteria; order Xanthomonadales; family Xanthomonadaceae; genus Stenotrophomonas. The sequence continues at coordinate 8,586 of NZ_JALJRW010000026.1, forward strand.
AAGTCCTCAAGGACGGTGACATCGTCAACATCGACGTCACCGTGATCAAGGACGGCTGGCACGGCGACACCAGCCGCATGTACTACGCCGGCACGCCGTCGACGATGGCCCGGCGCCTGGTCGACACCACCTACCAGGCGATGTGGGCCGGCATCCGTGCGGTAAAGCCGGGCGCGACGCTGGGCGACATCGGCCACGCGATCCAGAGCCTGGCGGAAGGCGAGCGCTTCAGCGTGGTACGCGAGTACTGCGGTCACGGCATCGGCAAGGTCTACCACGACGAGCCGCAGGTGGTGCATTACGGCCGTCCGGGCCAGGGTCTGGTGCTGCAGCCGGGCATGACCTTCACCATCGAACCGATGATCAACGAGGGCACCCGCTACAACAAGGTGCTGCCCGATGGCTGGACCGTGGTGACCAAGGACCGCAAGTTGTCGGCGCAGTGGGAGCACATGATCGCGGTCACCGAGACCGGCGTGGACGTGCTGACTCTCTCGCCCGGCGAATCGCAGGTCTGAGCATGTTGCCGGCGAGCCCGATCCTGGACGCGCCGGCAGCGTCCGTCACCGACCTGGAATGGTCGGCGCTGGCGCGGCAATCGCTGCAGCAGACCGACGCGCGGCTGTACCGCCGCTTCGACCAGGGCGACAACATCGAGCGCCTGCTGGCGTTGCGCGCGCGCGCGGCCGACCACCTGATCCGGCTGGCCTGGCAGCGTTGCCTGCCGGCCGGCAATGGCCTGGCGCTGTTTGCCGTGGGCGGTTACGGGCGCGGCGAACTGTTTCCGCGTTCGGATATCGACCTGCTGGTGTTCGGCGAGCCCGGGCACCAGCGCCAGCACGAATCCAGCCTGGCGCGACTGTTTGCGTTGCTGTGGGACTGCGGGCTGCCGGTCAGCCACGCGGTGCGCTCGGCGGCCGAGTGCATCGATGCCAGCGCGGATCAAACCGTGATGACCGCGCTGATCGAGTCGCGGCCGCTGCTGGCCGAAGAGGCGGCACGCCTGGCGCTGAAGGCGGCGGTCAACACCGACGACCTGTGGCCGCCGCGCGAATTCTTCCTGGCCAAGCGCGACGAGCTGCTGGCCCGCCACCAGCGCTTCGGCGACACCGCCGACAACCTGGAGCCGGACATCAAGGACGGCCCGGGCGGGCTGCGTGACCTCAACACGCTGGGCTGGATGGCACTGCGTGCCTTCGGCGTGCGCGACCTGGAAGCACTGGTCGGGCTGGGCCATCTCGGCGCGGACGAAGCGGCCGCGCTGAAGCGCGAGCGCTGCGCGCTGGCGCGGCTGCGCTTCGGCCTGCACCTGGTGGCCAACCGGCCGGAGGAGCGGCTGCGCTTCGATTACCAGAAGACGCTGGCCACGCGCCTGGGCTTCGAGGACGACCTCGAAAGCCTGGCGGTGGAAAAGATGATGCAGGGCTTCTACCGCAGTGCCAGCGTCGTGCGGCGGATCAGCGACCGTCTGCTGCAGCGATTTGAAGAGCAGTTTGATGGCGAGGCGGTGCCCGAACCGGTCAGCGTGGGTTTCTCGCTGCGCCGTGGTTACCTGGCCGCCAACGACGCGGCGTGGCCGCAAGGCGACATCGAGCAGGTGTTCGCACTGTTCTCCAGCTGGGCCTACAACCCGGACGTGCGTGGCCTGCATTCGCTGACCGCGCGCGCGCTGGCCGAGGCGCTGCCGGAGCTGGCGGCGTACACCGAGGCCAGCGCTGCCGCCCGCGAACAGTTCCTGGCCCTGCTGCGCAGCCCGCGCGCGGTCGACACGCTGGCGCGGATGGCGCGCCTGGGCGTGCTGGGCCAGTGGATTCCCGCATTCGCGCAAGTGTCCGGGCGCATGCAGTTCGATCTGTTCCATGTCTACACCGTGGACCAGCACACGCTGATGGTGCTGCGGAACATCGGCCTGTTTGCCAGCAGTCGCGCCGACGAGCGCTTCTCGATCGCCCACGAAGTGTGGCCGCGCCTGCGCAAGCCGGAACTGCTGCTGCTGGCCGGCTTGTTCCATGACATCGCCAAGGGCCGCGGCGGCGACCATTCCGAACTCGGCGCGGTGGATGCACGCGCGTTCTGCCAGGCGCTTGCGCTGAGCAGTTCGGACACCGAACTGGTGGCCTGGCTGGTCGAGCAGCACCTGCGCATGTCGATCACCGCGCAGAAGCAGGACATCTCCGATCCGGACGTGATCCATCGCTTTGCCACGCTGGTAGCCAGCCGCGACCGGCTCGATTACCTCTACCTGCTGACCTGCGCCGATATCGCCGGGACCAGCCCGAAATTGTGGAACGCCTGGAAGGACCGGCTGCTGGCCGACCTGTACTTCGCCGCGCGGCGCGCGCTGCGCGACGGGCTGGAAAACCAGATGCCGGCCGCCGAGCGCGTGGCCGAAGCGCGCGAGTCGGTGCGCCAGCTGGTGCGTGAGCGCGGCTACGACGACGCCACCATCGAGCGCCAGTTCACCGTGATGCCCGATGAGAGCTTCATCCGGCTTCGCCCCGAGCAATTGGCCTGGCAGGCCGCTGCACTGGTCCCGGTGAAGCAGGGTCAGACCCTGGTCAAGGTGCGTCGGATTACCCCCGACGACCAGGCACTGGAAGTGTTCGTGCATTCGCCCGACCGCGATGGCCTGTTCGCCGCGATCGTGATGACCCTGGACCGCAAGGGCTACGGCATCCATCGTGCGCGCGTGCTGGACGGCCCGGTCGACACCATTTTCGATACCTTCGAAGTGACCCCGGCCGACAGCTTCGCCGATGGCGACGCGCTGCGGCTGGAAGCGGCGCTGCGCGAGGCGCTGGCCGGCGACCTGACCCGGCTGCGTCCGTCGCGCCGGGTGATCCCGCGCCAGCTGCGGCATTTTCGCTTTGCCCCGCGCATCGAATTCCGCGATGGCGGCGATGGCAGCCATGGCAGCCATGGCACGCGTTTCAGCCTGGTTGCGCCCGACCGCCCCGGGCTGCTGGCCGACGTGGCCTTCGTGCTGCGCAACCAACGCCTGCGCGTGCATGACGCGCGCATCGCCACCTTCGGCGAGCGCGCCGAAGACATGTTCGTGATCAGCGACGAACACGACCACCCCCTTACCGAATCCGCCAGGCAGCAGCTGCACGATGCGATGCTCGCCTGCCTGGACCCTGATCGAAACGCCGGAGATCCCCACTGATGGCCACCAAGCCTGCCAAGAAGACCGCTGCCAAGACCGCAGCGGCCAAGAAGACTGCTGCCCCCAAGGCCGCGCCTGCCACCAAGCCGGTGGCAGTGAAGAAGGCCGCGGCGAAGAAGGTGCCGGCCCCCAAGGTCGTCGCCACGCCGGCCGAAAGTGCGGCCAAGCGCAGCGCAAGCCGCGATGCCACCATCGCCCGCAAGTCGCTGCGCAAGCCGGCCACCCCGGGCGTGGAAGAACTCAAGTTCGGCATCGAAAGCGCCTTCGAGCGCCGTGCCACGCTGACCCTGCACGAACTGGAAGGCTCGACCAAGCCGCTGGTCGGCCGGGTCATCGATGGCCTGGAAACCGGTGAGTTCCGCGTCGCCGAGCCCGATGGCCACGGTGGCTGGAAGGTCAACGAATGGCTCAAGAAGGCGGTGCTGCTGTACTTCCGTGTGAACGACATGGCGGTGGTCGACGCGCGCCCGGCACCGTTCTGGGACAAGGTGGAATCGCGCTTTGCCGGCTTCGATGAAGCCAAGTTCCGTCGCGCCGGCGTGCGCGTGGTGCCCGGTGCGATCGCCCGTCGCGGCAGCTACTTCGGCAAGGACGTGGTGCTGATGCCGAGCTTCACCAACATCGGCGCCTACGTGGGCGAGGGCACCATGGTCGACACCTGGGCCACCGTTGGTTCGTGCGCGCAGATCGGCAAGCACTGCCACCTGTCCGGCGGCGCCGGCATCGGCGGCGTGCTCGAGCCGCTGCAGGCCAGCCCGACCATCATCGAAGACCATTGCTTCATCGGTGCGCGTTCGGAAGTGGTGGAAGGCTTCGTCGTCGGCCACCACAGCGTCATCGGCATGGGCGTGTTCCTCGGCCAGAGCACCCGCGTCTACAACCGCGCCACCGGCGAAATCAGCTACGGCTCGGTGCCGCCGTACAGCGTGGTGGTATCCGGCCAGCTGCCGTCCAAGGACGGTTCGCACTCGCTCTACTGCGCCGTGATCGTCAAGCAGGTCGATGCAAAGACCCGCAGCAAGACCAGCGTCAACGACCTGCTGCGCGGCCTGGCCGACTGAGCCCTGCCATGACCACGACCGTCTACGGACTGAAGAACTGCGACACCTGCAAGAAGGCGCGCAAGTGGCTGGACCGCTTCGAGGTGGCGCATGCCTTTGTCGATTACCGCGACACCCCGCCCACCCCGGAGACCCTGGTCGATTGGGCCGGGCGGGCCGGTGGTTTCGCCGCGCTGGTCAATAAATCCTCGACCACCTGGCGGCAGTTGCCGGAGAACCGCAAGGCGGCCGCCTCCGATGCCGAATGGAAACTGCTGCTGCGCGAGCATCCGCAGCTGATCAAGCGTCCGGTGGTGGTCACCGGCGATGGCGTGATGACCCAGGGCTTCTCGGACAACGGCTTCAAGCAGCGCTTCGGAGTGGGCGCGTGAACGATGTGCTCGCGCTCACCTGCGACCTGATCGCGCGGCCGTCGGTGACGCCCGACGACGCCGGTTGCCAGGCCCTGCTCGGCGGGCGCCTGGCGCGTGCCGGCTTCCAGTGCGAACACCTGCGCCTGGGCGAGGTCGACAACCTGTGGGCCACCCACGGCAGCGGTGCGCCGGTGCTGGTGCTGCTCGGCCACACCGACGTGGTGCCTAGTGGACCGGTGGACGCGTGGCATAGCGATCCGTTCGACCCGCAGATCCGCGATGGCGTGCTGTACGGACGCGGCGCAGCCGACATGAAGGGCAGCGTGGCCGCTTTCGTGGTGGCTGCCGAGCAGTTCATTGCCGCCTATCCGGACCACCCCGGCACGCTGGCCGTGTTGCTGACCAGTGACGAGGAAGGCGATGCCATCGATGGCGTGCGCCGTATCGCCGGGCTGTTCCGCGAGCGCGGGCAGTCCATCGACTGGTGCATCACCGGCGAGCCGTCCTCCACGGCGGTGTTGGGCGATCTGCTGCGGGTGGGGCGGCGCGGCAGCCTGTCGGCAACGCTGACGGTCAAAGGCGTGCAGGGCCATGTGGCGTACCCGCACAAGGCACGCAACCCGATCCACCTGGCTGCGGCGGCGCTCGCCGAATTGACCGCACGGCAGTGGGACGAGGGCTACGAGAGCTTCCCGCCGACCAGCCTGCAGGTGTCCAACCTCCACGCCGGGACCGGGGCCAACAACGTGATCCCGGGCGAGCTGCAGGTGCTGTTCAACCTGCGCTACAACCCGCACTGGGACGCGCCGCGGTTGGAGCAGGACATCGTCACGCTGCTGGATCGGCACGCGCTGGACTACACGCTCAAATGGCATCGCAGCGGCGAGCCGTTCTATACCCCTGAAGGCACGCTGCGCCGCGTGGCGCGCGAGGTGCTGGCCGAGTTCGCCGGTGCCGCGCCGGAGGAAAGCACCGGCGGTGGCACTTCCGACGCCCGTTTCATCGCACCGCTCGGTGCGCAGTGCATCGAAGTGGGGCCGGTCAACGCCAGCATCCACCAGGTGGACGAGAACATATCGGTCGCCGACCTGGAAGAACTGCCGGCGTTGTACCTCCGCCTGATCGAGCGCCTGCTGGCCTGAATTCTGCCGGTAGTGCCGGCCGCTAGCCGGCTTGCGTGACCGTCGCGGTTGCCGAGCATGGCTCGGCACTACCCGTTAGCCAGAAACCCGGTAGAGCCGAGCCACGCTCGGCTGCCTTTCGCCAGAACCCGGTAGAGCCGAGCCATGCTCGGCTGCCTTTCGCCGGGTGCGCGCCACGTCTTCAGACCAAAGGACGCGCCGGCCAGTGGCCGGCCCTGCCGGGTTGCAGCGGGCGTTTACGCCACGATCAACCCGAACGCCGCCAACGCCGCCGCGGCCTGGCGCTGCGAAATCACCGCTTTCTTGAACAGCTTGGCGTCCATCACGTTGAGCCCGCTGATGTCCGTTCCGCGCAGGTCCGCGCCCTCGAAACGCGTCAATCGGGTCTGCGCGTTGCGCAGGCTGCCACCGTTGAACACCGCATCGCGGAAATCACAGCCGGACAGCTCCGCATCGGAGAAATCCATCCCGTCCAGCTGCGCCTTGCGGAACGACAGCCCGCGCAGGTCGGCACTGACCAGCAGGCAGTCGCGGAACTCCAGCGCCCAGCCGGTTACTTCCTGCAGGTGCGCGCCGGTCAGTTTGCAGTCGGCGAACTGCACCGAGGACAACGTCGCACGGCGCCAGTGGCTGTTGTTGAGGTCGCAGTGCGAGAAGCGCGCATCGCTGAGCAGCGCCGAGCTGAAATCGCACTCGGCGCCCCGGCATTTGCTCCAGCGGCTTTCCTCCAGCGAGGCGGCCAGCCAATTGGCACCGGTCACCGAGCACTGGTTGAACTGGACGCCATCCATGTCCAGCCGCGAAAAATCGCCGCCGTCGAAGCGGCAGGATTCAAACGTGGCCGCACGCGGATGTGCGGCGATGATCGCCTGCATGCGCTCACGGTGGATGGTTTCGTCGCGGAAGATGGCGTTGCTCATGCGTTCCATTCTGGGCGATATGCAGAGCACAGGGCAGCCTTGTGCAGTGCCCGGGAGTGTGTACAGCGTCAGCGACCCAACGTAGCGCCGACCGTTGGTCGGCTGTTCCCGACAGCGGGACGAGAGGCCGGGCACATGTCGGTGCCACGGGCGCTATTCGAACGTCCAGAACGGCGGTGCGATCGCCTCGCGCCAGTAGGATTCTTCGGCCATGTAGAAGCCCTGCGCATGGGCCTTGGCGAACCATGCCGCCGCTGCATCCACGTTCTTCTGCAGACCATCGCCGCCCCGACCCAGGGCGAGGCCGCTGAGGTACTGGCCGTACACATTGCCCTGCGTGCCGGCGCGCGCGTACCAGCGCAATGCGTCGGCCTTGTCCTGCACCACGCCGATGCCGGCTTCGTAGAGCGTGCCCAGATCCACCTGCGATTCGGCATCGCCGCGTTCGGCGCGACGCTGGATGCGTGCGATCAGCGCGTTCGGCGCCGGGCCGGTGGCCACCGGATTGCCGGACTTGGCCGAGCCACGTGTGGCCGCGCGCAGTGCGTCGAGCTTGTACAGCTCGCGCAGGTACACCGCAGACCGCAGCCGCCAACGCAGCGCGCCGGCCATGTCGCCGCGCCGCTCGTACCACTTCTCCAGATCGTGCATGGCATACGGTGAGCCGTGGTAGGCGGCGCTGTGGTACCAGTGGAAGGCCTTGCGCGGTGATGCCTTCATCACCACCGCCCCGGGCTTCTGCGGACCCTCGCCACTGTCCAGGCGGCCGCGTTCGAGGATCGTGCCGAGCGTCTCTTCGGCGCTGGTGCTGTGGTGGGTACGCGGCGTGGCGGCGGCCGCACGGGCGTACCAGTCCAGGGCGCGCGGATCATTCCAGGCGTGGTACATCTTCGCCACGCGCAGGGCGGAATCGAACTGGCCATCGGCGGCCCTGGCAAGCGCGTCGCGTTCGGTGTCGCTGACCGGGCGGGTCGGGGCAGCGGCGCAACCGCTCAGAACGGCCAGCGCCAGGGCGCACAGCAACGGGCGGTGGGAGAACAGGTTCATCCATGACATCCAGCAGGGGGCCGGCGATTATCCCGGAGCGCACCGTCGCGGCCGCTGAACGCCGGGGCCGAATCGGTTGCCATCGCAACAGTTGCACCGCCGCCCAAAGCCGGTTACGGTCGGTCCATGTCCTCGTTCCCGGCCACCGCTGTCAGCAATACCAACCGCAATAATCTGCGCGCGAATAATCGTGCGCGGCCGATGCGGGACTGCGACCAGGGCTAGTACAAGCAGCACGCCCGGACCCCAGAAAACCCGCATCGACCGATGCGGGTTTTTTTGTGGCCCGGGTTTATCCCTTCCGGGCCTGGGTGGCCGGTCGAATGCCTGCAATACGTGTATTCCCCCATCATCAGGAGTTGTTCCCATGTGTTCGATCTTCGGTATTTTCGGCCTGCAGGCCGGCGACGACCTCAGCGCGCTGCGCCGCCATGCGCTGGATCTCTCGCAGCGCCAGCGCCATCGTGGCCCGGACTGGAGCGGGGTGTACGTCGATGCCGGCGCCATCCTGGTGCACGAACGGCTGGCCATCGTCGACCCGGCCGGCGGTTCGCAGCCGCTGCTGTCCGAGGACGGCGGGCTGGCGCTGGCGGTCAACGGCGAGATCTACAACCACCGCGAACTGAAGGCCGAGCTGGCCCAGCCCTACGCGTTCCAGACCGGTTCGGACTGCGAGGTGATCAACGCGCTGTACCGGCAGGACAGCCCGGCCGCGTTCCTCAACCGCCTCAACGGCATCTTCGCCTTCGCGCTGTGGGATCGCGACGAGCAGCGCGTGCTGATCGCGCGCGATCCGATCGGGGTGGTGCCGCTGTACTGGGGTCATGACAAGGACGGCCGCCTGGTGGTGGCCTCCGAGCTGAAGTCGCTGGTGGATATCTGCGCCGATGCGGCGCAGTTCCCGCCTGGCCACTGGTACGACAGCGCCACCGGCACGTTGACCCGCTACTACGAGCGGCCCTGGCGCGACTACGATGCGGTCGAAGGTGTCGAGGCCGACCTTGCTGCGCTGCGCGAGGCCTTCGAGCGCGCCGTGCACCGCCAGTTGATGACCGACGTGCCCTATGGCGTATTGCTGTCCGGCGGCCTGGACTCCTCGCTGGTGGCCGCGGTGGCCGCACGCTACGCGCGCCATCGCGTCGAGGACGGTGATAAAAGCGAGGCGTGGTGGCCGCGTCTGCACTCCTTCGCCATCGGCCTGAAAGGGTCGCCGGACCTGGCCGCGGCGGCGATCGCCGCCGAAGCCCTGGGCACGGTACACCACGGCTTCGAGTACACCTTCGAAGAAGGCCTGGACGCATTGCCCGAGGTGATCCGCCACGTGGAAACCTACGACGTCACCACCATCCGCGCCTCCACCCCGATGTTCCTGCTGGCGCGGCGGATCAAGGCGATGGGCGTGAAGATGGTGCTGTCCGGCGAGGGCAGCGACGAGATCTTCGGTGGCTACCTGTACTTCCACAAGGCGCCCAACGCACGCGAGTTCCATGAGGAACTGGTGCGCAAGCTCGATGCACTCAACAACTACGACTGCCTGCGCGCCAACAAGTCGATGATGGCCTGGGGCGTGGAGCCGCGCGTGCCGTTCCTGGACCGCGAGTTCCTCGACGTGGCCATGCGCATCGACGCGCGCCACAAGATGGTCGGGCAGGGGGCGCAGGGCGCACGTCGCATCGAAAAGGCAGTGCTGCGCGAAGCCTTCGAAGGCTATCTGCCCGATTCGATCCTGTGGCGGCAGAAAGAGCAGTTCAGCGATGGCGTCGGCTATGGCTGGATCGACGGACTCAAGGCGCATGCCGACGCACAGATCAGCGACCGGGTGATGGCTGCGGCCGACAAGCGGTTCGTGCACAACCCGCCGCAGACCAAGGAGGCGTACTACTACCGCCACGTCTTCGAGCAGTACTTCCCGACCCAGGCCGCGGCCGAAACGGTGCCGGGTGGCAAGTCGATCGCGTGCTCGTCGCCAGCGGCGATTGCCTGGGATGCCAGCTTTGCCAGCATGGCCGACCCCTCCGGCCGTGCGGTGGCCGGCGTGCACGAGCAGGCGCTGGCCTGATCGGCGCATGCGTTGCACGGCGCAGCCGCGCCGTGCAGCGGTAGAATCGCCCCTCAATCGATGGGGATCGGTAATGGAAGCAGATACCACCGGCGGCATGCGCCGCAGCGGGCTGGCGTGGCGTTACCTGGGCTGGGTGGCGCTGCCACTGCTGGTTGGCCTCGCGCTGGCACGCTACGCCGGCCCGAACGTTGCCGTGCAGGTGGCCCGCGCCGAGTCGTCGCTGGGCACCGACTGGGCCGCCCACCTGCACGCGCCGCTGGGTCTGTTCCTGATGCAACTGCTGACGCTGCTGCTGGTGGCCAAGGGCGCCGGGTGGCTGTTCCGGCGGTTCGGCCAGCCGGGCGTGATCGGGGAAATGGCCGCCGGCCTGATGATGGGGCCGTTGGTGCTGGGGGCGTTGTTGCCGCAGCTGCATGGCGCGCTGTTCCCGCCCGCGTCGCTGGGGTCGCTGGGCCTGCTCAGTCAGTTGGGCGTGCTGATGTTCCTGCTGGTGGCCGGGGCCGAACTGGACCTGGGCGGGCTGCGCGGGCGTCGTCGCTTCGCCTTCGTGGTCAGCCATGCCGGCATTGCGGTGCCGTTCGTGCTTGGTGTCGGGCTGGCGATCTGGTTGTACCGCGCGCACGCACCGAGCGGGGTCGGCTTCACCGGCTTTGCCTTGTTTGTCGGCATTTCATTGAGCATCACCGCCTTCCCGGTGCTGCTGCGGATCCTGGCCGACCGCGGCATGACCAGCACGCCGCTCGGGCAGACCGCGATCGCCTGCGCTGCGCTGGGCGATGCCACCGCGTGGTGCCTGCTGGCGCTGATCGTGGCCGCCGCACAGGCGCAGGGGTGGGGGCCGGCGACGATCAACCTGGTCTGCGTGGTGGCGTTTGTCGGCGTGATGCTGGCGGTGGTACGGCCATGGTTCTCGCGGCAGGTGATCGCCCCCGGCCAGGAAGGGCGCTGGCTGCTGGTGATGCTGCTGATGGCACTGGGCTGCGCGCTGGTGACCGAAATGCTGGGCATCCACGCGCTGTTCGGCGCGTTCGCCGCCGGCGTGGCAGTCTCCGGCAATGCGACGTTGCGACACACCGTGGCGACCAAGGTCGAGCCGTTCGCAGTGACCCTGCTGTTGCCGTTGTTCTTCGCCATGACCGGCCTGCGCATGCGCGCCGAGGCACTGCAGGCCAGCGATCTGCTGCTGTGCCTGGTGGTGATCGGAGTGGCCACGCTGGGCAAGCTGATCGGCACCTGGAGCGCGGCCCGCAGTGCCGGCATGGACAACCACGAAGCGTGGAAGCTGGGTGCGCTGATGAACACCCGCGGTTTGATGGAGCTGATCGTGCTCAACCTGGGCTACGAGCTGGGCTTCCTCGGTGACCGCTTGTTCGCGGTGCTGGTGATCATGGCGCTGGTGACCACGGCCATGACCGGCCCGCTGTTGAACTGGATGGAACGCGGGACGGGCAGGGCCGGTGCCACGACGTAGCGCCGACCGTTGGTCGGCTGCCATCCACCACGGTGCGCCCTCGGTTGAAGGCCCGTGAGGGCCATGTAGAGCCCGGAAGACGCGCAACTGCAACTGATTCCGATTAGATCATTGGATTTCCGGATGCGGCACCATGGCGGCCATCGATCCACCAGGAAGCTCCCCCATGAAAGGCAATCCGGACGTCATCGCGTGCTTGAAGGAACTGCTGCGCGGCGAATTGGCTGCGCGTGACCAGTACTTCATCCATTCGCGCCGCTACGAGGACCAGGGCCTGTTCGCGCTGTACGAACGCCTGAACCACGAGATGGAAGAAGAGACCCAGCACGCCGATGCGCTGCTGCGCCGGATCCTGTTCCTGGGCGGCACCCCGGACATGCGCCCGCATGCGTTCGAGCCCGGGGTGACCGTGGAAGAAATGCTGCAGAAGGATCTGGACACCGAATACAGCGTGCGCGACAACCTGGCTGCCGGCATGAAGCTGTGCGAGCAGCACCAGGATTACGTGAGCCGCGACATGTTGCTGGTGCAGCTCAAGGACACCGAGGAAGACCACGCCTGGTGGCTGGAACAGCAGCTGGGCCTGATCAAGCGCATCGGCCTGGCGCTGTACCAGACCAGCAAGATGGATGCCAAGGGAACGGCGGCGCACTGACGCGCTTCAGCCCCACGATGTGCTGCGCACATCGCGGCCCCCGGCGTATCCGTTCGGGCATCGCGGGGAGCCGGCCAACGGCCGGCACTACCGACGCCTTGGTTCCACCGCGCGCCAGCCAGCCTTCGCCAGCACGCCGCATCAAACCCGCGTCCGCCCGCCAGCATCCGCCAGCCAGCCGACGTTGAATCAAGCAAAAAGGCCGGGGAAACCCGGCCTTTTTGTGTGCGCGTGATCGGCAACACCGGCCGCTGACCGGTTCCCGCCGCACCGGAAAGAACCGCCGCACCGGTAGTGCCGGCCGCTGGCCGGCTCCGCGCTGCACCAGTAGTGCCGGCCGCTGGCCGGCTCCCCGCGGCGTCGGAAAGAACCGCAACCGGCCGCTGACCGGGTTACTCCACCGCCAATCCTTCCACCTTCTGCCAGCCACGCGGCAGCAGATGGCCGCGCGTCGCCCGCGTGCCCAGGTAGGTGTCCAGGTCCTTGAACGACAGGTTCATCGTGCGCGCACCGCTGCGTACCAGCAGCGTGTTGCCCGGGGCGACCGACACCACCGCGACCACGCGCTCGGTGGCGAGCTTGGCCTTGGGAATGTCGATGATCTTGTTGCCCTTGCCCTTGTCCAATTCCGGCAGGTCGCTGGCGGCGATCGCCAGCAGGTTGCCCGAGCTGGTCACCGCCACGATGCGGTCCGTTTCCGGATTGGCGACCACCGCCGGGGTAAGCACCTTCGAGCCGGAGGTCAGGTTGAGCATCGCCTTGCCGGCCTTGTTGCGCCCGGTCAAGTTCTCGAAGCGGGTCACGAAGCCGTAGCCGTGCGTGGAGGCCAGCACGAAGCGGGTGTTGTTCTCGCCACTGGCCAGGGTCATGAACGCGCTGCCCGGCGCCGGCGAGAAGCGGCCGGTCAGCGGTTCGCCGTTGCCGCGCGCCGAGGGCAGGGTGTGGATCAGGGTCGAATACGCGCGGCCCTCGCTGTCCAGGAACGCCACCTGCTGGGTGCTGCGCGCACGCACCGCCCCCAGCAACGCATCGCCGTCGCGATAGGACAGCGTGGACGGGTCCATGTCGTGGCCCTTGGCCGCACGGATCCAGCCCTTCTCCGACAGCACCACGGTCATCGGTTCGCTCGGCACCAGCTCGGTTTCATCGATGGCCTGCGCCGCGCCACGCTGCACCAGCGGCGAGCGGCGGTCATCGCCGAACTTCTTCGCATCGGCGGTGAGTTCGTCGCGGATCAGCTTCTTCAGCTTGGCCTTGCTGTCCAGGATCGACAGAATCTTGTCGCGCTCCTTGGCCAGCTCGTCCTGTTCGCCACGGATCTTCATTTCTTCCAGGCGCGCCAGCTGCTTGAGCCGGGTGTCCAGGATGTACTCGGCCTGTTCCTCGCTCAGCGCGAAACGCGCGATCAGCGCCGGCTTGGCTTCGTCCTCGGTGCGGATGATGCGGATCACTTCATCCAGGTTGAGGAAGGCCACCAGCAGGCCGTCCAGCAGGTGCAGGCGGCGCTCGACCTTCTGCAGGCGATGGGTGAGGCGGCGGGTGACGGTGGTGGCGCGGAACTGCAGCCACTCGCTGAGCAGCATCTTCAGGTTCTTCACCTGCGGACGCCCGTCCAACCCGATCACGTTGAGGTTGACCCGGTAGCTGCGCTCCAGGTCGGTGGTGGCGAACAGGTGGCCCATCAGCTGGTCGGCATCCACGCGGTTGGAGCGCGGCACCAGCACCACCCGCACCGGGTTGGCGTGGTCGGACTCGTCGCGGATGTCTTCCAGCCACGGCAGCTTCTTGGCGCGCATCTGCGCGGCGATCTGCTCGATCACCTTCGACGGCGATACCTGGAAGGGCAGCGCGTTGATGACGATATTGGTCGATTCCTTGAAGTACGTTGCGCGCGCACGCACGCTGCCGTAGCCGGTTTCGTACATGTTCCGCAGGTCGGCCGGCGCGGTGATGATCTCGGCGAAGCTCGGATAGTCCGGGCCCTTCACGTGTTCGCACAGGTCGGCGATGGTCGCGTCCGGATCATCGAGCAGGTGCAGCAGCGCGCTGACGATCTCTTTGAGGTTATGCGGCGGCACGTCGGTGGCCATGCCCACGGCGATGCCGGTGGTGCCGTTGAGCAGCAGGTGCGGTAGGCGCGCCGGCATCCAGGTCGGCTCTTCCAGGGTGCCGTCGAAGTTCGGGGTCCAGTCGGTGGTGCCCTGGTTGATTTCGCCCAGCAGCACCTCGGCGATCGGGGTCAGCTTGGACTCGGTGTAACGCATGGCCGCGAACGACTTGGGATCGTCGGTGGAACCGAAGTTGCCCTGGCCCTCGATCAGCGGATAGCGGTAGGAGAACGGCTGGGCCATCAGCACCAGCGCTTCGTAACAGGCGCTGTCACCGTGCGGGTGGTACTTACCGATCACATCACCGACGGTACGCGCGGATTTCTTCGGCTTGGAGGCGGCATTCAGGCCCAGCTCGCTCATCGCATAGATGATGCGGCGCTGCACCGGCTTGAGGCCGTCGCCGATGAACGGCAGTGCGCGGTCGAGCACCACGTACATCGAATAGTCCAGGTACGCCCGTTCGGCGTACTCGCGCAGGGGCAGCTGTTCAAAGCCGTGGAACGCGGGGCGGGCAAGATCGGTCATGCGGGATTGTTACCTGTGGCAAGGGACGGCGACGGCTGTCGCCCTCGCAGGCGGACGATTATCCGGATGCGGCCGGGGATGCCAAGCCGCGTGATGGATTGAGGGGGTGTCCGGTCCGTGCCAGGTAGCGCCCGGGCGGGCAGCCGAAGTGGCGGCGGAACACGGTGACGAAGGCGCTGGGGCTGCTGAAACCCAGCTCGTAGGCGATGTCGGACACGCTGTGCCCATCCGACAGACGCCGCAGACCCTCGGCCAGGCGCGCCTGCTGGCGCCACTGGGCGAAGCTGAGCGTGGTCTCGTCGCGGAAGTGCCGGGTGAGTGTACGCGGCGACAGCCCGGCCCAGTGCGCCCACTGTTCCAGGCTGCGGCCGTCGGCCGGATCGGCGATCAGCTGCGAGGCGATCCGCAGCAGCCGCCGGTCCTGCGGCATCGGCAGGTGCATGCGCTGGCGCGGCGCATTGCGGATCTCATCGAGCAGCACCTCGATCATGTGCTGTTGGCGCAGATCGGCCTTGGGGGCGGGCATCCAGCGGGTCACCCGCAGTGCCAGCGCCTGCAGCAGGTCGGAAATGGCGATCACGCACGGCTCGTCGGGCAGGTCATGGGCCAGCGCCGGGCTGATGATCAGGCCCCAGCCACGCAGCGGTCCAGAGATGTCCACGGTGTGCGGCTCGCCCGGCGGCATCCAGCCGGCGCAGCCCGGCGGCAGCGACCAGTTGCCGTGGCGGGTGCGGGTGTTGAGCAGCCCGACCTCCACGCAGATCAGCTGGGCCCGGCGGTGCTCATGCCAGTCGATCTCGCGTTCCAGCCCGCGCGCGCTCTCGATCTGGAAGCCCAGCACCGGCACGCCGTCGTCGCGCTCGAGCCAGTCCAGCACCTCGTGGCGTACCAGCGGCGGGGGGAGTACGGCGTCCTCTGGCCTGAAAATGCTATTCATTGTCCAGATTGTAATACCGGGCCATCAGGGCTGGCTATTAAGGTGTCCCACCCCCATCAGCGTTCTGTTTGGTGCAACACAGTATTTTGTTCCAGATTGAATAGTTCCATTGAGAAATATATCTTCTGGAAGTAAAGTGCGCCGCATGATGATCTGTCCTGAAGCCACTCCCCCCAGCTTCGGCCTGTTGTTGCGCCAGGTGCGCGACGGCCTGGTCCGTCAGCTCGACACGTCGATGGCTGAGGAAAACCTCGGCATTGGTTTTACCCACTACCTCGGATTGAAGGTGCTCTCGGTCAAGGCCCCGTGCACCGCCAACGAGTTGGCCCAGGCCCTGGACCAGGTGCCCAGCGCGGTGACCCGCCTGCTGGACAAGCTGGAAGCAATGGGCTGTGTGCGGCGCGAGCCGCATGCCCAGGACCGGCGTGCGTTGCAGATCGTATTGACTGATGAAGGCCGCCAACTGTGGGCCCGGCTGAAGCAGCGCGGCGACCAGACCATCGACGACGCAATGCGCGATCTGTCCACGGACGAGCGCGCCCACCTGCTTTCCCTCATGACCCGTGTACGTGACTCCTTGATTACGCCATGACCTCCTTCCCTGATCGCACTATTTCACTGCGCCCGTTGCGGCCGGTGCTGCTGTCCGTGCTGGCGCTTGCGCTGGCCGCGTGTGCCAGCAGCCGCGGCCTGGCGCCGCACGGCCGGCTGCTCGACCCCGACAGCCTGCAGACCCAGCGCACCCTGGCCGCCAGCGGGCTGAGCCAGCCCGGTTGGCCCGCCACCGACTGGTGGCGCGCGCTGGGTGATCCCCAGCTCGATGCACTGATCGCCGAAGGCCTGCAGCGCAATCCCGGGCTGGATGCGGCCGATGCCCGCCTGCGCCAGGCCCGCGCGCAGATCGGTACCGCCCATGCCGACCGCCTGCCCAAGCTGTCCGCCTCCGGCGGCTACACCGGCGTGCGCCTGCCCGAATCCATGGTCGGCGACGAGCTGGGTGGCAGTTATGCCGGCAGCGGCCAGGCCTATTTGAGCTTCAGCTACGGCATCGACCTGTGGGGCGGCAAGCGCGCCGCCTGGGAAGCGGCCGTGGACAGCGGGCATGCCGCCGAAGTGGATGCCCAGGCTGCGCGCCTGAACCTGTCGGCGGCCATCGCCGAAGCCTACGCACAGCTGGGTTATGCGTGGACGCTGCACGATGTGGCCAGCGAAGAACTGGCGCGCTCGCAGAAGACCCTGGACCTGACCCGGCAACGGCGTACCGCCGGCATCGACAGCGACCTCCAGACCCGCCAGGCCGAAGCCCGGATCCCGGCCGCGCAGCAGCAACGGCAGGCCGCGCAGCAGCAGATCGACGAGGCCCGCACCGCGCTGGCCGCGCTGGTCGGGCAGGGCCCGGACCGCGGCCTGCAGATCGTGCGCCCGCAGATGCTCAATCCGCTGGCACTGCAGCTGCCGGGCGTGCTGCCCAGCGAACTGCTCGGGCGTCGCCCGGATATCGTCGCCGCGCGCTGGCGGGTGGAAGCGGCCGGTCGCGAGATCCACGCGGCCAAGGCGCAGTTCTATCCCAGCCTCAACCTGACCGCGCTCGGCGGGGTCGTGTCCAGTGAAGTGGACCAGCTGCTCAAGAGCGGTTCGACCTTCGCCTTCCTCGGCCCGGCGCTGAGCCTGCCGATCTTCGACGGTGGCCGCCTGCGTGCCAACCTGGACAAGACCGACGCCCAGTACGACCTGGCCGTGGCCGACTACAACCAGTCGGTGGTCAATGCACTGCGCGATGTGGCCGACCAGGTCAACGCGGTGCGCTCGCTGGCCGACCAGGCTGCTGCGCAGGCCCAGGCGGTAAGCACCGCACGTGCCGCCCATGACCTGGCCGACCAGCGTTACCGCGCCGGCATCGGCAGCTACCTGGACGTGCTCAGTGTCGAAGAGCAGTTGCTGGCCTCCCAGCAGCGACTGGCCGAGCTGCAGTCGCGTCAGATCCTTGTTTCGGTGCGACTGAGCCAGGCACTGGGCGGCGGCTTTACGCCGTCCAGCGACGCTGCCCCGGTTGCCGCCACCCCCGATTCCACGCATTCCTGAGACACATCCCATGAGCCAGACATCCGCTCCCGCTGCCGCCCCGGCAGCTCCGTCCCGTCGCGGCAAGCTGCTGCGCGGCCTGTTGGTCATCGTGGTGCTGCTGCTGGCCGCGCTGGCCCTGTGGTACTTCATGTTCGGCCGCTGGTTCGAAGATACCGACGATGCCTACGTGCAGGGCAACCAGGTGCAGATCACCCCGCTGGTGAGCGGCACCGTGGTGGCGATCAACGCCGATGACGGCATGCGCGTCGAACGTGGCCAGTTGCTGGTGCAGTTGGACCCGGCCGATACCGAGGTGGCACTGCAGCAGGCCGAAGCCAACCTGGCCAAGACCGTCCGCCAGACGCGCGGCCTCTACCGCAGCGTGGAAGGCGCGCAGGCGGATTTGAACGCGCGCCAGGTGACCTTGAAGCGGGTCCGCGAGGACTTCAACCGCCGCAAGGGGCTGGCCGCCACCGGTGCGATTTCCAACGAAGAACTGGCCCACGCCCGCGACGAGCTGGCCGGCGCCGAAGCGGCCGTGGCCGGTTCGCGCGAAACCTTCGAGCGCAGCAATGCGCTGGTCGATGACACCGTGATCGCTACCCAGCCGGACGTGCAGGCTGCCGCCGCGCAGCTGCGTCAGGCATTCCTCAACAACGCCCGCGCCGGCATCGTCGCGCCGGTCAGCGGCTATGTCGCCCGTCGCTCGGTGCAGGTCGGCCAGCGCGTGCAGCCGGGCACCGCGCTGATGGCGGTGGTGCCCACCGAACAGATGTGGGTGGAAGCCAACTTCAAGGAAACCCAGCTGCGCCACATGCGCCTGGGCCAGGAAGTGGAGCTGCGTTCGGACCTGTACGGCGGTGACGTCAAGTACAAGGGGCGCATCGATAGCCTGGGCCTGGGCACCGGTTCGGCGTTCTCGCTGCTGCCGGCGCAGAACGCCAGCGGCAACTGGATCAAGATCGTGCAGCGCGTTCCGGTGCGCATCGCCATCGATGCCAAGCAGCTGGCCGAGCATCCGCTGCGCATCGGTCTGTCGATCAAGGCCGAAGTGAGCCTGCGCGACCAGAAGGGCACCGTGCTGCCGACGCAGTTTGCCAAGGGCCAGGTGTTCGACACCGACGTCTACGCCAAGCAGCTGCACAGCGCCGATGACATGATCCATACGATCATCCAGGGCAACCTGCCGCAGCAGGCCAAGGCGAACTGAGGCCACCATGTCCGCACAAGCTCCCGCCGCGCCCGGCACCCCGGGCGCACCGTCGGCGCCCGGTGCGGCTGCCGGTTTCCTACCGCCCAGCGTCGCGCTGTGCACCGTCGGCCTGGCGATGGCCTCGTTCATGCAGGTGCTCGACACCACCATCGCCAACGTCTCGCTGCCCACCATCGCCGGCAACCTCGGCGCCAGTTCGCAGCAGGCCACCTGGGTCATCACTTCGTTCGCGGTCAGCACCGCGATCGCCCTGCCGCTGACCGGCTTCCTGAGCCGCCGCTTCGGCGAACGCAAGCTGTTCATCTGGGCGACGCTGGCCTTCGTGATCACCTCGCTGCTGTGCGGCCTGGCCCAGAGCATGGGCATGCTGGTGCTGTCGCGCGCGCTGCAGGGCTTCGTGGCCGGGCCGATGTATCCGATCACCCAGTCCTTGCTGGTGTCGATCTATCCACGCGAGAAACGTGGGCAGGCGCTGGCGCTGCTGGCGATGATCACGGTGGTGGCGCCGATCTGCGGCCCGATCCTGGGCGGCTGGATCACCGACAACTACAGTTGGGAATGGATCTTCCTGATCAACGTGCCGCTGGGCATCTTTGCGGCGATGGTGGTGGGCAGCCAGTTGAAGGGCCGCCCGGAGCAGATCGAGAAGCCGAAGATGGATTACGTCGGCCTGATCACCCTGGTGATCGGCGTGGGCGCACTGCAGCTGGTGCTCGACCTGGGCAACGACGAAGACTGGTTCTCCTCTCCCAAGATCGTGGTGCTGGCCTGTGTGGCGGTGGTGGCGTTGACGGTGTTCCTGATCTGGGAGCTGACCGACAAGGACCCGATCGTGGATCTGAAGCTGTTCCGGCACCGCAATTTCCGCGCCGGTACGCTGGCGATGGTGGTGGCGTATGCGGCCTTCTTCAGTGTGTCGCTGCTGATTCCGCAGTGGTTGCAGCGCGACATGGGTTACACGGCGATCTGGGCGGGCCTGGCGACGGCACCGATCGGCATCCTGCCGGTGATCATGACGCCGTTCGTGGGCAAATATGCGTCGCGTTTCGACATGCGGATGATCGCTTCGTTTGCGTTCGTGTTCCTGTCCTTCACCAGCTTCATGCGCTCGGGCTTCAACCTGCAGGTGGACTTCACCCACGTGGCGGGCGTGCAGTTGATCATGGGCATCGGCGTGGCATTGTTCTTCATGCCGGTGCTGCAGATTCTGCTGTCGGACCTGGACGGTCGCGAGATCGCGGCGGGTTCGGGTCTGGCAACGTTCCTGCGGACGCTGGGCGGCAGTTTCGCGGCATCGTTGACGACGTGGCTGTGGGCGCGCCGGACGCAGGTGCACCATGCGGATCTGACCGAGCACATTTCGGTCTATCAGCCGGGCATGCAGGATCAGGTGGCGGCGATGGGGCAGGGTGACGTGCAACATGGCGCGGCGGTACTGAACAACATGATCAACCACCAGGCGTCGCAGATGGGCTTCAACGACATCTTCTTCCTGCTGGGCTGGATCTTCCTGGCGATCATCGCCTTCCTGTGGCTGGCCAAGCCGCCGTTCGGTGCGGGCGCAGGTGCAGCGTCGGCCGGCGGGCATTGATCAGCGGGTGAGCTGATACGAAAAAACCCCGTCGGAAGGCGGGGTTTTTTTGTGGGCGTTTGTTTTTGCGCGCGAGGCGAAGGTGGAGCAGGGGCAGGGCAACGGCAGGGCAACGGCTGTGGGTGTGCGCCTCTACGGGCTTGGATGGGTACGGGTGGGTTGGCGGGACACGCCGTAAATCCATCCTTGGAGGCTCCCATGCGCCATCCATGGCGCATGACGGTCCCGCCAACCCACCCGTACCCATCCCAGACAGTTGGCTGGTGCGCAACGAACAGCCAACACCAATTCCACATCCACATCCACAACCGAAACCGAAACCAACCACACCCAAACCCACACCCACACCCACACCCACACCCACACCCACACCCACACCCACACCCACACCCACACCCACACCCACACCCACGAGCACCCACGAGCACCCACGAGCACACACGAGCACACACGAGCACACACGAGCACACACGAGCACAAAACGAGCACAAAACGAGCACACACGAGCACACACGAGCACAAAACGAGCACAAAACGAGCACGAGTTCTGCCGTGCTTGTCCTTCGCTCTTCTGCTTCTTCGATGGCCACCGGCCCACTGTCTGGGGCGGGGGTGTGTGGGTTCGCGGGACCGTCGTACGCCATGGATGGCGTACGCGAGCCTCCAGGGATGGATTCACGGCGTGTCCCGCGAACCCACACACCCCCGCCCAGCCAAGGCGTACCCAGCCCCCCGCATCCGCTTCCCGCTTCCCGCTTCCCGCTTCCTGCTTCCTGCTTCCTGCTTCCTGCTTCCTGCCTCAGGATTTTGGGCAACCCCAAACCCCAAAGGCCAACCCGGAACGTACTGGCTACCTGTCCCGCGAACCCCCACACCCCCGCCCAGCCAAGGCGCACCTGGCACCCCGTGCATCACGCTTTCCGCTCCAGGATTTTGGGGAAACCCAAGCCCCACAAGCCCTCCACGTGCCCCCGGTCACACCGTCATACGGCTGTAACAAAAACATCATTTCATAGCAGCGTCGCCGGAGAGACCGGCCCCTATCCCGCTACGGAGTGACGCATGAAACTGCACACGGCTGGCTTGACCGCCCTTTCCCTGGCCATCGCGCTGGGCCTTTCCGCCTGCAAGCCGGGCGCCGAAGGCCAGGCCGCCGCGCCGGCCACCGACGCACCCGCCGCAGCCCCGGCCGCCGGCGACAAGCTCACCGCCGAAATCTCCGGCGCCGGCGCGTCCTTCATCTTCCCGCTCGTATCCAAGTGGTCGGCCGACTACAACACCGCCACCGGCGCCAAAATCAACTACCAGTCCATCGGCTCCGGCGGCGGCATCGCCCAGATCAAGGCCGGCACCGTTGATTTCGGTTCCTCCGACAAGCCGCTGAGCAGCGAAGAGCTGGCCCAGGCCGGCCTCGGCCAGTTCCCCTCGGCCATTGGCGGCGTCGTCCCGGTCGTCAACATCGACGGCCTCGAAGCCGGCAAACTGCGCCTCAGCGGTGCCCTGCTCGCCGACATCTTCCTGGGCAAGGTCAAGACCTGGAACGACCCGGCCATCGTCGCCGCCAACCCGGGCGTCAAGCTGCCTGACGGCAAGATCACCCTGGTCCACCGTTCCGATGGCTCCGGCACCACCTTCAACTTCTCCAACTACCTCGCCAAGGTCAGCCCGGACTGGAAGAGCAAGGTCGGCGAAGGCACCTCGGTGCAGTGGCCCGATGGCGTGGGTGGCAAGGGCAACGAAGGCGTCGCCTCGTACGTGAAGCAGATCAAGGGCTCCATCGGCTACGTCGAACTGGCCTACGCGCTGCAGAACGGCATGCCGTACGCCTCCATGCAGAACGCCGCCGGCAACTGGGTGCAGCCCACCGCCGACACCTTCGCCGCCGCTGCCGCCAGTGCCGACTGGGCCAGCGCCAAGGACTTCAACCTGGTCATCACCAACGCCCCGGGCGACCAGGCGTGGCCGATCACCGCCACCAACTTCATGCTCATGCACAAGCAGCCCAAGGATGCCAAGCGCAGCAAGGAAACCCTGGCGTTCTTCAAGTGGGCCTTCGAAAACGGCCAGAAGCAGGCCAACGAACTGCACTACGTGCCGCTGCCGGCCGAACTGGTCACCCAGATCGAAACCTACTGGTCCACCGAGTTCAAGTGAAAAAGCCGGGCCCGCGTGCAGCGCGGGCCTGACCGGTCGTAGGGCCGGGCGCTGCCCGGCAGCACCACGCTACGAACGTGTTGCCGGGCAGCGCCCGGCACGACCTCTTCTCTTTCCGGGCCCACGCCTTTCCAATGAATGCCATCGCCCTGCCTGTACCCGCACCGTCCAACCGCGACCTGCGTGATGCCCGCAACGACCGCCTGTTCCGATGGGTGCTGATCGCCACCGTCATCCTGGTGCTGGTCGCACTGGCCTGCGCCGCGCTCTCCATGCTGTGGGGCGGCCGCCATGCCCTGCAGGAGCAGGGCCTGAGCTTCTTCTACTCGTCCGAATGGAATCCGGTCGAGAACAAATTCGGCGCCCTCGCCCCGATCTACGGCACCCTGGTCACCGCGCTGATCGCGATGGTCATCGCGGTACCGGTGAGCTTCGGCATCGCCTTCTTCCTCACCGAAGTCGCGCCGCGCTGGCTGCGTGGCCCGGTCGGTACCGCCATTGAACTGCTGGCCGGCATCCCCTCGATCATCTACGGCATGTGGGGCCTGTTCGTGCTGGTGCCGGTGATGACCGAATACATCACCCCGTTCCTCAACGACCACCTGGGCACGCTACCGATCATCGGCCCGCTGTTCCAGGGCCCGCCGCTGGGCATCGGCGTACTCACCGCCGGCTTCGTGCTGGCCATCATGGTCATCCCCTTCATTTCCTCGGTGATGCGCGAAGTGTTCCTCACCGTGCCTACCCGCCTGAAGGAATCGGCGTACGCGCTGGGCTCGACCAAGTGGGAAGTCAGCTGGGACATCGTGCTGCCCTACACCCGCTCGGCGGTGATCGGCGGCATCTTCCTCGGCCTGGGCCGCGCGCTTGGCGAAACCATGGCCGTGGCCTTCGTGATCGGCAACAGCGTGCGTCTGTCGCCGTCGCTGCTGGAGCCGGGCACCACCATCGCCGCGCTGATCGCCAACGACTTCGGTGAGGCCACCGAAACCTACCGCTCGGCACTGCTGCTGCTCGGCTTCGTGCTGTTCATCGTGACCTTCGTGGTGCTGGCCATTGCCCGCCTGATGCTGATGCGCCTGGCCCGCAAGGAGGGCAACTGATGTCCACCGCCAACGCCCAACCGCTGTACCTGCGCCGCCGCATCGTCAACGTCGTCGCGCTGCTCATGTCCTGCCTGACCGCACTGTTCGGCCTGTTCTTCCTCGGCTGGATCCTGCTCACGCTGGCCTCCAAGGGCCTGGCCGGGATCAACCTGGACCTGTTCACCAAAATGACACCGCCGCCGATGCAGGAAGGCGGCCTGGCCAATGCGTTCTTCGGCAGCGCGGTGATGTGTGGCCTGGCCATCGCCATCGGGACGCCGCTCGGCGTGCTGGCCGGCACCTGGCTGGCCGAGTACGGCAACTTCCGCAAGACCGGCACGGTGGTGCGATTCGTCAACGACATCCTGCTCTCGGCACCGTCCATCGTGCTGGGCCTGTTCGTCTACACCCTGTACGTGATGCAGACCGGCGGGCAGTTCTCGGCGTTTGCCGGTGCGCTGTCGCTGGCCTTCATCGTGCTGCCGGTGGTGGTGCGCACCACCGATGAAATGCTGCGCCTGGTGCCCTCGCAGATGCGCGAAGCGGCGCTGTCGCTGGGCATTCCGCAGTGGAAGGTGACCGTGCAGGTGCTGTACCGCAGCGCCGCGGCCGGCATCGTCACCGGCATCCTGCTGGCGCTGGCGCGCATCTCCGGTGAAACCGCGCCGCTGCTGTTCACCGCCTTCGGCAACCAGTACTGGAACAACAACGTGTTCCAGCCGATGGCCTCGGTACCGGTGGTGATGAACCAGTTCGCCGGCAGCCCATATGAATCCTGGCAGACGCTGGCCTGGGCCGGCGCGCTGGTGCTGACCGTGTTCGTGCTGCTGGTCAGCCTCTCCGCGCGCGGCATCCTGCTGCGCAACCGTATCTCCAATGACTGACCTCTCCGCGGACCTCGCCATGAATGATCTCTCCAACGCCGTGCCGATGCAGCGCATCGTGGTGCCGGCCTCGCATCAAAGCCTGCAGACCCCGGCGCCGATCAAGCTGGCCGCGCGTGGACTGGACTTCTACTACGACAAGTTCCACGCACTGAAGAACATCGCGTTGGAAATACCGGAAAAGCGCGTCACCGCGCTGATCGGCCCGTCCGGCTGCGGCAAGTCCACCCTGCTGCGCATCTTCAACCGCATCTACGCGCTGTACCCGAAGATGGAAGCGCGCGGCGAGGTGCTGCTGGACGGGGAGAACATCCTCTCGCCCAAGTACCCGATGAACCGCCTGCGCAGCAAGGTCGGCATGGTGTTCCAGAAGCCGGTGCCGTTCCCGATGACCATCTTCGAGAACGTCGCCTACGGCATCCGCCACCACGAAAAGCTGTCCAAGGCCGACATGACCGTGCGCGTCGAACAGGCACTGCGCCAGGGCGCGCTGTGGGACGAGGTCAAGGACAAGCTCAACCAGAGCGCGCTGGGCCTGTCGGGTGGCCAGCAGCAGCGCCTGTGCATCGCCCGCGCCGTGGCCCTGCGCCCGGACGTGCTGCTGCTCGACGAGCCGACCTCGGCGCTGGACCCGATCTCCACCAGCCGCATCGAGCAGCTGGTCGAAGAGCTCAAGCACGATTACACCATCGTCATCGTCACCCACAACATGCAGCAGGCCGCGCGCGTGTCCGACTACACCGCCTTCATGTACCTGGGCGACCTGATCGAACACGACCGCACCGAAGTGATCTTCTCGCAGCCCAACAAGCAGCAGACCGAAGACTACATCACCGGCCGCTTCGGCTGATCCTGGCCCGCCCACGAACCTCTGGATAGAACCGCATGAGCATTCCCAACGACCACATCGTCAAGAGCTACGACGAAGAGCAGCAACGCCTGGTGGCCGAGATCGTGCGCATGGGCGAGATGGCCGTCGCCCAGCTCGAGGCGTCCATGGACGTCATCGAGAAGCGCGACGACCACGCCGCCCATCGCATCATCGCCAACGATGAAGCGATCGACGCACTGGAACAGCAGATCAGCCACGACGTGATGCGCCTGGCGCTGCGTGGCCCGATGGCCCGCGACCTGCGCGAGATCCTCGCCGGCCTGCGCATCCCGGCCGATATCGAGCGTATCGGCGACTACGCCGCCAACGTGGCCAAGCGCTCGATCGCGCTGAGCAAGGTGCCGCCGCTGCCGCAGATCGAAGGCCTGCGCTCGCTTGGCCGGCTGGCCGCCGAGCAGGTTCGCCGCGCCATCCAGGCCTACCGCGACAACGACGCCGCCGCTGCCCTGACGCTGCGCGATGACGACGCGCGCCTGGACGCGCAGTACACCGCGCTGTTCCGCGAGCTGCTGACCTACATGATGGAAGACCCGCGCAACATCACCCCGTGCACGCACCTGCTGTTCATGGCCAAGAACCTGGAACGGGTGGGCGACCATGCCACCAACATCGCCGAGAACGTCTGGTTCCTGGTACACGGCGAACAGGTCCTGCCGCCGCGCGAAAAGCGCGACGAAACCAGCAGCACCGATCACGTCTGAGTTCCCCCGCTGCAACAAAAGCAAAAGCCGCTGCCTTCGGGTGGCGGCTTTTTTTTGCTTTTCTCCCCTATGCGGAGCAAGCAGAAGCGTGTTTTGACCCTTTCCGGGCGCGGCAGTCGGTGGATCGGGCGCTGGGCAAAATATAGGAGGAGGCCGCCACGCGGCCAGGGGACATTTGCGCCAGGGGCCTGCCGACCGCCACGGGGCTATCACGCGCGCGACAGACCCGAGCGAAGACACAGCCCGATACACGCGCCGCGGGCACTGCCCGTCCACACGCGTAGCGTCGTCCTCAGGCTGCGACGGCCCTGCACCAAGATGCTCCCCTCAGAAGGGAGAAGCACCTTTATGGGTCGTTCTCCCGTCCAGATGGCAAGCATGAAGCGCGCCCTGCACCTTCCCGCCAGAGTCTTTGGAACAGCACGGTTCCCTGCCGGGGGAGAACAACCTTGTTTCTCGCGGAAGGCAGAATGCTGCTGGTGGTCCCTTCAGCGCGTACCGGTTCACGGGCGGCATCGCAGGCTGCGCCTTCGGCAACAAATTGTATTCACCGATTGTTTAACTGCATGGGAGGATTCGTTGAGGGTTCGCAGGACATGATCCATCCAGGCGCTGCACCTGCGGCTCCATTCCGGGCCACTGGCTCACCACCAAAGGAGTTCCGTTTCGATGACCAAATCCACCCGTTCGATGTCCCTGCTGGCCGCTACCGCGTTGGCCGCTGGCCTGGGCGCCACTGCATCAGCGTCCGCGTTGAGCATGACCGACCTGGCCCAGGGCTACCTCGTTGCCGGCCAGGCCGCGACCAAGGCCGCCGAAGGAAAGTGCGGTGAAGGCAAGTGTGGCGCCCATGGCGACAAGACCGGCACCCAGGCCGCTGACAAAACGGCCACCGCAACCGGCGCCAAGGCCGCCGAAGGCAAGTGTGGCGAAGGCAAGTGCGGCGCCGACAAGGGCAAGGGCACCGAGGCCAAGACCAAAGCCGCCGGCGACAAGAAGGCCGCGGAAGGCAAGTGCGGCGAAGGCAAGTGCGGTGCCAGGCACTGACCCCATCGCCCCGGGCATGCACCGGTCGCCGCTGCCTGCGGCGGCGACCGGGCTGGGCCTGCGCCGCGCACTGCTGCAGACCCTGCGTGATGCCCCGGCCGGCGACCTCGACTTCCTCGAATGCGCCCCGGAAAACTGGATCGGCGTGGGCGGCCCTGCCGGGGAGGCCCTGGCCGACCTCGCCCAGCGCTACCCGCTGAGCTGCCACGGCCTGTCCCTGTCGCTGGGCAGCACCGCGCCGCTGGACACCCGACTGCTTGCACAGGTGGGCCGGTTCCTCGACCAGCACCGGGTACCGCTGTACAGCGAGCACCTCAGCTACTGCAGCGACGATGGCCACCTTTACGACCTGCTGCCCATCCCCTTCACCGACGAAGCCGTGCACCACACCGCCGCACGCATCGCCCGCGTGCAGGATGTCCTGGGCCGGCGCATCGCGGTGGAAAACGTCTCCTATTACCTGGCGCCGGAACCGGCCATGGACGAACTGGCCTTCACCAACGCCGTGCTGGCCGAAGCCAATTGCGACCTGCTGCTGGACGTCAACAACGTCTACGTCAACGCCTGCAACCATGGCTACGACGCCGACGCGTTCATCGCCGGCCTGCCCGCCGAGCGCATCGTCTGCCTGCACGTGGCCGGCCACCTGGACGAAGCTGCGGACCTCAAGATAGACACCCACGGCAGCGCCGTGATCGATCCGGTCTGGGACCTGCTGGCCCGCACCTACGCGCGCATCGGTGCACGCCCCACCCTGCTCGAACGCGATTTCAACTTTCCGCCCTACCCCGAACTGCGCGACGAATTGCGCACCATCCGCCAGCTGATGGCCGCGCACGCAGGAGCCCACCATGAGTGACGCACCGGCCCGCCTGCACGCCCAACAGCGGGCACTCACCACCCACCTGCGCGACCCGGCACAGGTGGCTCCGCCCGCCGGGCTGGACGCACGGCGCTTGGCGGTCTACCGGCGGTTGGTGTTCAACAACCTGCTGGGCCTGCTGGGCACCGGCTTTCCGGTCTGCGTGCAGCTGCTGGGCGATCCCGAGTGGACCGTGCTGGTAAGGCGCTTCGTGGCCGAACACCGCGCGCAGACCCCGCTGTTTACTGAACTGGCCGCCGAGTTCGTGCAGTGGCTGCAGGTCCAGCCGACGCTGCCACACCCGGCGCTGGCCGAACTGGCGCACTACGAGTGGGTGGAAACCGCGTTGTACCAGCTCGATGCCCAGCCGCTGCCGGCCACGCCCGGGCTGGACCCGATGCACGTCCCCCTGCTGCGCTCGCCGTTGGCGTGGCCGCTGCTGTACCACTGGCCGGTGCACCGGCTGGGCAGCGACGACGCTCCCCACACACCAGGTGACGACCCCACCGGGCTGCTGGTGCGGCGTGACCCGGATGGGCAGGTGCGTTTTGCGACCATCAGCCCGATGGCCGCGCACTTGCTGGAACAGATCGGCCAGCAGCCCGGCCATGCCGGCACGTGGCACCTGCAGCAACTTGCACGCGCCCACGGCCTGCCCGCCGATGCGCTGCTCGCCCCCGGGTCAGCATTGCTGCACCAGTTCCAGGACAGCGGCGTGATCGGCCCGGCCCCTCCCGCTTCTTGATCCCCCAACCAAGGATTCCGTTGATGAAGACACCGTATCTGGCCGCCCTGCGCGGCCGGCTGGACCCGCTCGGCCCGTGGATTGCCCCGCTTGGCCTGCGCCTTCTGCTGGCTTGGGAGTATTTCGAATCCGGCCGCGAGAAACTGCACGGCAGCAACTGGTTCGGCGAGCTGCAGCAGGCGTTCCCGTTTCCCTTCGACCAGGTACCGGCCAGCGTCAACTGGCAGCTGGCCACGTGGTTCGAACTGGTGGGCGCGGCCTGCCTGCTGGTCGGCCTGGGCACGCGCATGGCCGCCAGCAGCCTGCTGGTTCTGACCGTGGTGGCCACCGCCGCCGTGCATTGGCCCATGCACTGGGACGGGCTGGGCGAGTTGGCCATGGGTTATGCCATTACCGACCAGGGCTTTGGCAACTTCAAGCTGCCCGTATTGTTTATGGCCATGCTGCTGCCGCTGGTCCTGCAAGGGGCCGGCCCGCTGAGCCTGGACCGGTTGCTGCAGCGCTGTCTGGCACGCACGCCTTCGCTGGCCTGAGCGCGGGGGGCGTACAGTCCCCCTCTGCTAGAATCGCCGCATGACAGATGCCGCCTTGCCCCCCACCGCCGCTCCGGCGCCTGCTGCCCCGGCAGTGAACCTGGCCATGTCCCAGCGCTTCCGCGGCTTCCTGCCGGTAGTGATCGACGTGGAGACCGGTGGCTTCGACTGCAACCGCAATGCGCTGCTCGAAATCGCCGCCGTGCCGATCGAAATGGACGACAACGGCCTGCTCTACCCCGGCCAGACCGCCAGCGCCCACGTGATTCCGGCCGAAGGGCTGGAGATCGACCCGAAGTCGCTGGAGATCACCGGCATCATCCTGGACCACCCGTTCCGCCTGGCCAAATCCGAAAAGGACGCGCTGGACCACATCTTCGCCCCGGTCCGCGCGGCAGTGAAGAAATACGGCTGCCAGCGCGCGATCCTGGTCGGCCACAACGCGCACTTCGACCTCGGCTTCGTCAATGCCGCGGTCAACCGCGTGGGCCACAAGCGCAATCCGTTCCATCCCTTCAGCGTGTTCGACACCGTCACCATGGCCGGCATCGCCTATGGCCAGACCGTGCTCGCGCGTGCGGCCGCCGCCGCAGGCCTGGGCTGGGACGCCGACGAAGCACACAGCGCGGTGTACGACACCGAGCAGACCGCCAAGCTGTTTTGCACCATCGCCAACGCGTGGCCGCGACCGTAGAGCCGACCGTTGGTCGGCTGCTCTCAAGCGCGGCACATACCCCCCGAAGGTAGAGCCGACCGTTGGTCGGCTGCTCTCAAGCGCCAACCGCCTGCACACCACCCATCGCGTGCAGCCGACCAACGGTCGGCTCTACCGAGGTGTCGATCATCGCGTGCAGCCGACCAACGGTCGGCTCTACCGGGGTGTCGATCATCGCGCGCAGCCGACCAACGGTCGGCTCTACCGATGTGTCGATCATCGCGTGCAGCCGACCAACGGTCGGCTCTACCGGGTGTCGATCATCGCGTGCAGCCGACCAACGGTCGGCTCTACCCGATCGCGGTGCGGTCGCGCCCCTCGCTCTTGGCCCGGTACAACGCGCGATCGGCGCGCTGATACAGCAGCATCGGGGTGCGGTCGGCCGCATCCAGCTCGACCAGGCCGGCACTGAAGGTCACCTTCAGGCCGGGCACGCCGGCCCAGTCCGGATGGTCATGGAACAGCCCGCGCAGGCGTGCGCAGACCTGCGCCGCTTCGGCCAGCCGGGTGTCATTGAGCAGCAGGGTGAACTCTTCGCCGCCGGTACGCGCCGGCATGTCCGAGTCGCGGCAGGCCGAGGCGATCACCCGCGCCACTTCCACCAGCACCAGGTCGCCGACGCTGTGGCTGTGCTGGTCGTTGACCTCCTTGAAGTGGTCGATGTCCAGGACCACCAGGCACAACGGATGGCCGCTGCGCTGGGAGCGAGCGAAATCGCGCGCCAGCGCTTCGTCGAACGCGCGCCGGTTGGGCAGCCCGGTCAACGCATCCTCGCGCGCCTGCCGCCCGAACTGCTCGGCCTGCACTGCCAGCCGGTCGGCCAGCTCGGTTTTTTCCTGGTTCAAGGCCTGCAGGTTGACCGTCTGCGCCTGCAGGTCGCGGGTGGCCTCGTCGACCATCCGCGCCAGGCGGATATTGCTGGCCTTGTAGCGGTTGATCAGATAGCGGTACAGCGCGATCAGCCCGGCCACCAACAGCAGCACGCCGATCAGCTGCACCGTGCGCCGCTGCCACAGGAACGGTTCAACGGTGAACTCCCATACTGCCTCGCTGTCGCTCCAGCTGCCGCCGGGATGCGCCGCGGACACGTGCAGGGTGTAGTTGCCCGGCGGCAGGCCGACGAATTCGACGCTGCGCTGCTGGCCGCGTTCGATCCAGCCATTGTCCAGCCCGGTCAGCTTGGTGCGGTAACGGATCCGCTCGGACATCAGGTAGCTCAAGCCCACATAGCTCACGCTGAGTCGACGCCCGCCGGGGATGCTGTTGTGGTCGCTGCCCTGCCAGTGCAGCGGCTTGCCATCGACCAGTACGTTCTCGATCACCGCCGGGGGTGCCAGCCGCTCGCGGAAGCGCTGCAGACGCAGCGGGTCGACGGTGCTCAGGCCGCCGGCGGTGACCACCCAGAACGTGCCGTCCTGGCGCAGGATCGCCGACGGCCCGGAGCTGCCGTTGGCCTGCGAGTTGGCCATGCCATCGATCTCGTTGTAATGCTCGACCTCGATCCGCTGGGCACGGCCATCGGCGACCTGGTTGAGCATGGCCATGTCGGTGCGCAGGACCCCGCGGTTGCTGCTGATCCAGACGTTGCCGACCCGGTCGGGCACCAGTTGGAACACCGTGTCCACCGGCATGCCCTGCTCCAACCCGACCCGCGCCAGCGTGCCGTCCTCCCAGCGGTACAGGCCACGATCGCTGCTGATCCACATCGCATCGTCGATCTGCTGGAAGCCGAACACGCTGCGGCCACCGCCCAGCGGGGCCAGGTCGATGCTCTGCACGCGATCACCGCGCAGCACCTTGATCCCTTCGATGGTGCCGATCCACAACGCGCC
The DNA here is from genome assembly GCF_024519465.1 of Stenotrophomonas sp. Ste86. Classification (GTDB taxonomy): domain Bacteria; phylum Pseudomonadota; class Gammaproteobacteria; order Xanthomonadales; family Xanthomonadaceae; genus Stenotrophomonas. The sequence continues at coordinate 40,354 of NZ_JALJRW010000026.1, forward strand.
ATCGGCGTCGTGTGTCATCGCAGTGATCAGCCCACCGGGCATTCCGGGCATGTCGGGCACGTGCACGCCGTTGCCGTCGATCCGCACCACACCCTTCTGGGTACCGGCCCACACCGCGCCGGCGCGGTCCACGCTCATCGCGCGGATGTTGCCGCCCGGCAGCCCGTCGGCGGTGCCGTAGAACCGCCGCGTGCGGCCCTGTGCATCCAGCCGGAACACGCCATCGCCGAAGGTGCCTACCCACAGGTCGCCGTCATGGTCCTGGGCCAGGCTCAGCACCGAAGGCGTCTTGCCGCCGCTGTTGTGCAATGCAACCGGTACGAACCGGCCCTGCGCATCGCGACGGTCCAGGCCGTTGGCGCTGCCGATCCACAGTTGCCGATTCTGGTCTTCCAGCACCGTGCGTACGTAATCGCCACTGAGTCCATCGCGCTCGGTAAAGCTGCTGAACAAGGTTTCGCGCAGGCGGTACAAACCGCCGTTGGCGCCCACCCAGATGCTGCCCTCGGCATCTTCGCGCAGGCTGACCACCCGTCCGCCCGGCAGCGACAACCCGTTCGGCAGGCGCTCCAGCCCGTGCCGCGACAGCCGCAGCAGGCCCTGGTTCTCGGTACCCAGCCACAGGTCGCCATGTCGGTCCTGCAGCATCGCGGTGATATGCATCACCCCGGGCAGGCGGTGCTGCAACTGCGGCAGCCCATCCTGCATGCGGTAGACGCGCTCGCCGGCGACGATCCACATCACCCCGTCCGGGGCGCGGTATGGCCAGACCAGGCCACGGCCCAGCCCGAAACTCTCCGGCGCGCGCCGCAGCACGCCGTCGTTGTCGCGCACCACCAGCCCGTCCAGCGTGCCCACCCAGACCCGGTCCTGCGCGTCCACCACCAGCTTGGTGAAGCTCATCGCCATCGGCACGTCGGCCGGCGGCTTCTGGTACTGGAAGGTCCCGTCCGGGCCGAGGCTGCCGATGCCCTGGCCTTCATACAGCAGCCACAGCCGCCCATGGCTGTCCATCTGCATCGCCTGGATCAGCACCTCCGGCGCGCCCGGTGCGTGTTCGAACACCTGCCAGCGTCCATCCGCGCCACGCCGGGTGACGTTGCCGCGCGAGTCGCTGATCCACAGCGCACCGGCACGGTCGACGAACAGCGCGCCAACACCGTTGTCGCGCAGGCCCGGCTTGGTGCTGCGGTCGAACACGGTGAAATCCAGCCCGTTGTAGCGCACCAGGCCTTCCCAGGTGGCGAACCACAAATGCCCTTCCGGGGTCTGGGCGATGTCGCGCAGCGAGTTGTGCGGCAGGCCGTTGCGCGAGGTCCACACATCGGTGGCGTAATCGCGCAGCGGCGGGGGGCCGTCCTGCGCCGACAGCGGCCACGGCAGTGCGCAGCACAGGCACAGCCACAACAGGGCTGCGCCGAGACGCCGATGGACACTGCGTTGCACCGGCCGCCACCGGCTACCGCACCCCGCTTGGCTCATCCGTTAGGACCAGCCAGGAAACGGGCGGGAGGCCGTGCGACGGGCGGCGGTGCACTGGACTTGCAAGCGACGGGGAAAGGCGCGCTCATGCGAAAGTAAGCGGGTGGGGTTGCCCATAGTAGGCAAAACCACGCCGCTTTGTGTCGAGAGCGCTCAGCCCGGACGGCTGCCCGCCGCGCGCAGGCTCGCCGGCCACTCCACCACCGCCTCCAGCCCGCCCAGCGGATGGTTGCGCAGCGCCAGCCGCGCGCCATCCTTCTCGGCCAGCGCCCGCGCGATGGTCAGGCCCAGCCCGGCGCCGCCGGTTTCGCGCGAGCGCGAGGTCTCCAGCCGCACGAACGGGTCGAACACCGCCTCCAGCTCGTCGTCTGCCAGGCCGGGTCCCCGGTCGCGGATGCGCACCACCACCTTGTCCGCGTCCTGCTCCACGCTGACCCGCGCCGACTGGCCGTAGGTCACCGCGTTGTCCACCAGGTTGGAAAACAGCCGATGCATGGCCAGCGGCCGCAGCATCAACACCGCGCCGCTGGGCTCGTCGAAACGCACGTCGGCGCCGGCTTCCACGGCGTCTTCGACGATGCTCTCCAGCAGCGAATCCAGGTCCAGCGCTGCACGTTGCTCGGCACTTTCGGCACTGCGCGCCAGCTCCAGGCCCTCGCGGATCAGCGCCTGCATCGCGGCCAGATCGCCGATCAGGCGCTCGCGCAGGGCGTCATCGGTGACGTTCTCCAGGCGCAGGCGCAGCCGGGTGACCGGCGTCTGCAGGTCGTGGGTGATCGCCGCCAACATCTGGGTGCGCTCGCCGAGGTGCCGCTGCAGGCGTTTCTGCATCGCGTTGAAGGCTTCGGCGGCGCGCTTGACCTCCAGTGGCCCGGTCACCGGCATCGGCGCGCCCTGCAGGTCGTCGCCCAGCGCGGCGGCCGCCGAGGCAAGCCGCTGCAATGGCGCACTGGCCATCCGCGCAACCACGTAGGCCAGCACCGCGATGGCCATCACCAGCAGGGTCAGGAACAGCGGGTCCACCGCCAGGATGCCGTTGTGCGCCACCGCCGGCGAGTCCAGCGCCAGCTGCAGCGGCGTGCCATCGCTCAGGCGCAGCGCCACCATCCGGCACTTGGGCGGGATGAAGGCCGGATCGCGCTCGCGCGGTGGGCCGTTGCGCGGTTTCTTCGGGTGCGGCAGTTCGGGCAGACGCGGCAGGCACGAACGGAACGAGGTAAAGGCGACCTGGCTGCTCGACACCGGCCCCGGCCGGTCATCCAGGACCTCCATCAGCGCGGCATCCGGCGGACCTACCCGTGCGCCCGGCGGCAGCCGCCGCACGCTCGGACCACCGCTGTCGAGCAGCCGGTCGCGCAGCTCGGGATTGCCATCGAGCATGTTGACGAAGCCCTGCAGGCGGTCGGCGATGCGGTTGAGATTCTGCCGCTCGAACTCCTGCTGCCGCTTGGCACTGGCCAGCATGGTCGCGCCGATCGCCGCCACGCTCATGCCCAGCAGCAGGATCAGGAACAGGCGCCCGACCATCGAGGCGAAGAACCGGCCCAGGCGTTTCATTCCAGGGTAACTGCCGTGGCCAGCACATAGCCTTCGTTGCGCACGGTCTTGATCAGCCCATCGCTGCCACCGTCATCGGCCAGCTTGTTGCGCAGCCGGCTGACCTGCAGGTCGATCGCCCGATCCTGCGATTCATAGCTGCGGCCACTGCTCAGCGCCACCAGCTGTTCGCGCGAGAGGACCTTGTTGGCATGCCCGACAAACACCCGCAGCAAGCGGAACTCCGCCCCGGACAGCACCACCACGCGGCCATCGGGATCAAGCAGGTGGCGATGCTCCAGGTCGAAGATCCACTGCGAGAAGCGTGCCCGGCGGATCGCCAGCGGCTCCAGGTTGGCCGGCAGCGCTTCGGTACGGCGCAGCACGTTGCGGATGCGCGCCAGCAGCTCGCGCGGCTCGAACGGCTTGCCGAGGTAGTCGTCGGCGCCCATCTCCAGGCCCAGCACGCGGTCGATCGGCTCGCTGCGTGCGGTGAGCATGATCACCGGCGTGCTAGACCGCGCGCGCAGATCGCGACACAGGGTCAGGCCATCTTCGCGTGGCAGGTTGAGGTCGAGCACGATCAGGTCCACGTGCTCGCGCTCGAGGACCTGGCGCATGGCCTGTCCATCGCTGGCGGTACTGACCTGGTAGCCGGCGCGGCCGAGTTGTTCGGCCAGCAGCTGGCGGATGTCGTGGTCGTCGTCGACGATCAGCAGTCGATGCATCGGATTGGGAGTCTCCATGCGGCCATGATCCCCTGTCGGGAGCTGAACCGCATCCAGTGGTTTGCGTACGCATGTTTCAAAGCAGGCAACAGACACACGGCGACATACAAAAGCAGGCCTTTGGTTACCTCGCGACACAGGGCGAGTGTTGAGCCGCACGGGTGCGGTCTTCACAATGCTGACAACGCCGCATCCCGGCCTGCCGAGTAGACGATCATCGTGAAGCCCCGCCTGCCCATCACCCGTCGCGGCCGCGTGCTGCTGTTGATCGCCGTTGTCGTCGTGCTGGCTGCGATTGTCGCATGGTACCTGCGCAAGCCGACCGCCCCGACCTTGGCCACCACCCCGGTTGGCCGTGGCGACATCGAGCAGACGGTGGAGGCCACCGGGGTGATCGATGCCTACAAGCTGGTCAGCGTGGGCGCGCAGGCCTCCGGCCAGATCAAATCGCTGCGGGTGCAGCTGGGCGATACGGTCAAACAAGGCGACCTGATCGCCGAGATCGATGCCACCACCCAGCAGAACCAGGTGCTCAACGCCGAGGCCACGCTGGACCAGGTCAAGGCGCAGCGCGCGGTGCAGCAGGCCAGCCTGCGCGAGGCCGAGCTGGAATTCGCGCGGCAGCAGCAGATGCTGGCCGCCGAAGCGACCTCGCGCGCCGAATACGACGCCGCCGACGCCAAGCTGAAAACCGCCCGCGCGCAGATCCAGTCCTACGATGCGCAGATCAAAGGCCGCGAAACCGAGCTGGGCACCGCCCGCGCCAACCTGGCCTACACCCGCATCACCGCGCCGATGGACGGCACCGTGGTGGCGGTGGTCGCCGAGGAAGGCCGCACCGTCAACGCCAACCAGACCGCACCGACCATCGTGATGCTGGCGCGGCTGGACCTGGTCACGGTCAACGCCGAAGTTTCCGAAGCCGACGTGGTCAAGATCAAGGCCGGCATGCCGGTGTACTTCACCACCCTGGGCGAGCCGGACCGCAAGTACCACGCCACGCTGCGCCAGATCAATCCGGCGCCGTCGTCGATCGCCAACGACAGTTCGTCCAGTTCCAGTTCCTCCAGTTCCAGCTCCAGCAGCGCGGTGTATTACAACGCGCTGTTCGACGTGGAAAACCCCGACGGTACGCTGCGCATCGACATGACCGCGCAGGTCTCGGTGATGCTCAGCCAGGCCAAGGGCGTGCTGACCATTCCCGCCGTCGCGCTGGGCCCGAAGACCCGCGACGGCCAGTACATGGTGCGCGTGGCCGACAAGGACGGCGTGCCGACCCCGCGCAAGGTCAGGATCGGGATCAACAACGGCGCCAATGCCGAAGTGCTGTCCGGGTTGCAGGAAGGCGAGAAAGTCGTGGTCGGTGAAGGCGGTGCAGCCGCAACCGGTGCCGGCGGTGGCCGCCGCGGGGGCGCGCAGATGCGCATGGGCGGGGCCGGCATGGGCGGGCCGCGTCGATGAGTCCGGCCTCGATGGGCACGCCGCTGCTGCGCCTGCGTGACCTGCGCCGCGAGTTTCCCGCCGGCGATGACACCATCGCGGTGCTGCGCGACGTCAACCTGGACATCGGCGCTGGCGAGATGGTCGCCATCGTCGGCCAGTCCGGCTCGGGCAAGTCGACGCTGATGAACATCCTCGGCTGCCTGGACCGCCCCACCCGCGGCAGCTACCAGGTGGCCGGGCGCGAGACCGGCAGCATGCTGCCGGACGAACTGGCGGCGCTGCGCCGCGAGCATTTCGGCTTCATCTTCCAGCGCTACCACCTGCTCGGCGACCTGGATGCGCGCGGCAACGTGGCCGTGCCGGCCGTCTACGCCGGCAGCCCGGGGCCGGTGCGTACCGCGCGTGCCGAACAGTTGCTGCAGCGCCTGGGCCTGGGCGACCGCATGAACCACACGCCCGGCCAGCTCTCCGGCGGCCAACAGCAGCGCGTGTCGATCGCGCGCGCGTTGATGAACGGTGGCGAGGTGATCCTGGCCGACGAACCGACCGGTGCGCTCGACACGAAATCCGGTGAGGAGGTAATGGGCATCCTCGGCGAGCTGCATGCCGAAGGCCACACCATCATCATCGTCACCCACGACATGAGCGTGGCCGAACACGCACAGCGCATCATCGAAATCCGCGACGGCGAGATCATCACCGACCGCACCAACCCGTCCGCGCCCAGCTACCGCGCGCAGCGCCAGCCGACCGTGGCCGCGGGCGGCGGCAACAGCTGGCGGGCCGCCCGCGATCGCTTCACCGAAGCGTTCCGGATGGCGCTGCTGGCGATGAACGCCCATCGTCTGCGCACCTTCCTGACCATGCTCGGGATCATCATCGGCATTGCCTCGGTGGTGTCGGTGGTGGCGATGGGCAACGGCTCGCAGCAGCAGATCCTGCAGAACATCAGCGCGCTGGGTACCAATACCATCGATGTCTATCCCGGTCGCGGCTTCGGCGACATGCGCTCGGCGCGCGTGCAGACGCTCAAGGCCAGCGATGCCGACGCGCTGGCGCGGCAGAGCTATGTGGACAGCGCCACTCCCAGCGTGTCCTCGTCGGTGACTGCGCGCTACCGCAACCAGTCGGCGACCGCGCAGGTCAGCGGCGTGGGTGAGCAGTACTTCCGGGTCAAGGGCGTTACCTTGAGCGCGGGCAGCTTCTTCGACGGCGATGCGGTCAAGGGCCTGGCGCAGGTCGCGGTGATCGACGAGAACACCCGTACCCAGTTTTTCCCGTCCGGTGAAGATCCGATCGGCCAGGTGATCCTGCTCGGCAACGTGCCGGTGCGGGTGATCGGCGTCGCACAGCGGCAGAGTTTCGGCATGGGCAGCAGTACCAGCCTGGGCGTGTGGGTGCCCTACACCACGGTGATGTCGCGCATGCTTGGGCAAAGTTACGTCTCCAGCATCACCGTGCGGGTGGACGACAGCACACCGATGGATGCCGCGCAGGCGGCCATCTCCAAGCTGCTGATCATGCGCCACGGCACCGAGGACTTCTTCCTCAGCAACAGCGCCGAGATCCGCGAAACCATCGAACAGACCACGCGCACCATGACGCTGCTGATCAGCGCGATCGCCGCGATCGCGTTGCTGGTCGGCGGCATCGGGGTGATGAACATCATGCTGGTGTCGGTCACCGAGCGCACCCGCGAGATCGGCGTGCGCATGGCCGTCGGTGCGCGGCAGAGCGACATCCGCCAGCAGTTCCTGATTGAAGCGGTGCTGGTGTGCCTGCTTGGCGGCCTGCTCGGCGTGGGCCTGTCGCTGATCGTCGGCTGGTTGTTCGGCAAATTCGCCCCGGATTTCCAGATGCTGTTCTCGACGGCTTCGATCGTCGCCGCGTTCGCCTGCTCCAGCCTGATCGGCGTGGCGTTCGGTTTTCTTCCGGCGCGCAGTGCCGCCCAACTTGATCCCGTGGAGGCGCTGGCGCGCGAATGATGAATCCCCTTTTCCCGCTCATCCGCGGCCACCTGCGCCCGCTCGCCCTGGCCTGCGTGACCACGCTGGCTGTGTCGGCCTGCGTCAGCACCGGCCATTACGCCGTCGACGCTCCCAGCGTGCCGGCCAGCTATGGTCGCGGCGATGCCTCGCGCAATGTCCCCACTGACGTGGTGGAGACCCTGCCGCATACCGACCGCACCGAGGTCCGCGACGATCCCTGGTGGACCCAGTTCGGCGATCCGCGCCTGGCGCGGGTGATCGACCGCGCCCTGGCCGCCAACACCGACCTGGCCTCGGCCGGGTTGGCCGTGCAGCGCGCCCGCCTGCAGGCCGGGCTGGCCGACAACGCGCTGTGGCCGCAGCCTTCGGGCAGCGTCGGCAGCAACGGCAGTCGTCCGATCGACCAGGGCGCGCAGTGGAATCGCGGCAGTTCGGCCAGTGTGTCGCTGCAGTGGGAAATCGACCTGTGGGGCCGCCTGCGCACCCAGCGCGACATCGCCCAGTGGGAAGCGCAGGCGCGTGAGGAAGACCTGCAGAACACCGCGTTGCTGGTGATCGGCGACGTCGCCACGCAGTACTGGACGCTGGCCTTCCTCAATCAGTCGATCCGCGCCGGCCAAGCCAACCTGGACCGCCTGCAGCGCACCCGGCAACTGGTGCAGGCACGCTTCGACGCCGGTGCGGTATCGCGCCTGGAAGTCCGCCAGGCCACCCAGAGCCTGGAAGCGCAACGGGCCACGCAAAGCGCGCTGGAACAGCAGCGGGTGGCCAGCCGCAACGCGTTGACGGTGCTGCTGGACGGGCAGCCGTGGCCGCTGGACGACGAGCCGCAGCAGTTGCTGGACGGTGGACGCCCGGTGGTGGCCGAAGGCCTGCCGGCCGAACTGCTGGGCCGGCGCCCGGACCTGCGCGCGGCCGAACTGAGGCTGCGCAACAGCCTGAAGACGATCAAGGTCACCGCCACCCAGTACTACCCCGCGCTGAGCCTGACCGGGAGCGTCGGCAGCAGCGCGACGTCGTTGTCGAACGTGCTGCAGAATCCGGTGGCTACGCTGGGTGCCGGTCTGTCGTTGCCGTTCCTCAACATCGGTCAGGCGCGGTTGAACACCCGCCTGGCCGGCACCGATTACCAGATGGCCGCCAACGACTTCCGCCGCACGCTGTACACGGCCCTGTCGGAGGTGGACAACGCGCTGTCGGCACGCGAGCAGTTCGCCACCCAGGTGGCGGCCTCGCAGGCATCGTTCGATGAAGCGGTGGAGATCGAGCGGATGTACGAGGTGCGCTATCGGGTCGGCGCCACGGACCTGCGCACCTGGCTGGAAGCGCAGCAGACCCGCCGCGATGCGGAGCTGTCGCTGGCCTCGGTGAAGCAGAAGCAGCTGATCAACGATGTAACGTTGTTCAAGGCGCTGGGCGGCAGCGCGGGGTAACCGTAGAGCCGACCGTTGGTCGGCTACCAACCACCCCGTAGAGCCGACCGTTGGTCGGCTACCCACCACCCCGTAGAGCCGACCGTTGGTCGGCTGCAGGCCACCGCGTAGAGCAGCCGACCAACGGTCGGCTCTACGGGTGCGCGGTTACAGACCGCGCTGGCGGACTGCTTCGAACAGGCTCACGCCGGTGGCAACCGACACGTTGAGGCTTTCGATGTCGCCCGGCATCGGGATCTTGACCAGGCTGTCGCAGTTTTCACGGGTCAGGCGGCGCAGGCCGTCGGCTTCGCCGCCGAGTACCAGCGCCACGTTGCCCTTCAGGTCGATCGAGTACAGCGACGCGGTGGCTTCACCGGCCAGGCCGTAGATCCACACGCCCAGCTTCTGCAGGTCCTTCAGGCAGCGCGACAGGTTGGTCACCGCCACCACCGGGATGCGGTCGGCAGCGCCGGCCGATGTCTTGCGCACGGTCGCGTTGACCGTGGCCGACTTGTCCTTGGGAATGATCACCGCCGTGGCACCGGCCGCCGCCGCGCTGCGCAGGCAGGCACCGAGGTTGTGCGGGTCCTGTACTTCGTCGAGCACTAGCAGCAGGGCCTTGCCCTCGGCGGCCTCGACCAGGCCTTCCAGTTCGTTTTCACCGTAGGTGCGTGCCGCCTGGTAGCGCGCCGCCACGCCCTGGTGGCGCACCGAACCACCCACGCCGTCCAGCGCCTGGGTGTTGACCTTGCGCACGTCGATACCCTTGCGCCGCGCATTCTCTTCAATCTCGACCAGACGCGGATTCTTCGCGCTGGCTTCGATCAGCACCTCGCGGACGTTCTCGGCATCGTTCTCGATTGAAGAGGCGACGGCGTTGACGCCGACGATCCACTGGCTTTGCTTGCTCATTGCGGGGGCACGACCGGTACAGGGGGTGGTAATGGTAGAGCATCAGGGCCCGCCCTGCCCTGCCGGGCGTTCACCCCATGGCCCACGGGGCCCTGGCGACCCACTGGGCGGGCCGCGCTGGCGCGCGCAGATCCGCACTTTTCACGCCCTGCGCCCCACCCTCACGGGGTGTCGTGGTCAGGGTGCTGATGAGAGACCAGCCCCTGCAGCAGCGCCATTTCCGGATCGTCCTCGTCGCGGATGTCGGCCAGGGTGCCCAATCCATCCACGAACGGGAGCTTGCTTTCCACCCCGTACTGCACGGTCGGTGGCAGGCGGGCGGGATCGTCGAAGGCACCGGCGGCGACGGCCATGCCGTCGGGCGCTTCATACGTCAGCGGCGTGCCACATTCAGGGCAGAAGCCGCGCTTGACCAGGTTGGACGAGGCGAACCGGCGTGGCTCGCCCCGGGTCCAGCTGAATTCAACCCGGCGTACCGAGACCAGCGGCGCGTAGTAGGCACCGAACGCTTTCTGGCACATGCGGCAGTGACAGATCGAACTGTCGGTCAGTTCGCCACGGACGTGGAAGCGGATCGCGCCGCATTGGCAGCCGCCGCTGTATTCGGGGAGGTCGTCGGGCATGGGATGCGCTCCGATCGTGGTGGGTATGGAGCCGGCTGGGGCCGGTACTCCGATCGTTGTATGCGTGGAGCCGGCCAACGGCCGGCACTACCGGGGCTGCGCTCCGGGTGGTCCCGGTACGCGCGTCGTTCAGTACTTCTGTTTCTTGCGCTTGGCGGGCTGACCACGCGGCGGCAGTTCGGCCGTCTCGTCGTCATTCTCCTCGACCAGGCGGAAGTCGATCTTGCGCTCTTCCATGCTCGCCTTGAGCACCAGGATCCGCACCCGGTCACCCAACCGGTACGCCTTGCCACGGCGCTCGCCGCTGAGCGTCTTGCGGGTGGCGTCGAACTGGTAATAGTCGTGCGGCAGCTGGGTCACGTGGACCAGGCCGTTGACCTTGGACTCGTCCAGTTCGACGAACAGGCCGAAGCTGGTTACGCCGCTGATCACGCCATCGAACTGGCCACCGACGTGCTTTTCCATCCATGCCGCGCGGTAGCGCTCGTCCACTTCACGCTCGGCCTCGTCGGCACGGCGTTCGCGTTCGGAGCACTGCACGGCCAGGGCGGCCATTTCGCGTGCCGAGTAGGTGTACTTGTCCAGCGAGCCGCCCGACAGCGCGTACTTGATCGCGCGGTGGACGAGCAAATCCGGGTAACGACGGATCGGCGAGGTGAAGTGTGCGTACGCATCCAGCGATAAACCGAAGTGCCCCTGGTTGTCCGGCGAATACACCGCCATGCTCTGGCTGCGCAGCAGTACCGATTCCAGCAGGGCCGCGTCCGGGCGCTCGCGCACCTTTTTGAGCAGCTTGGTGTAATCGCCCGGCTGCACCTTGGCCCACGGCGGCAGGCTCAGCTTGAATTCCTTGAGGAACTCGAGCAGGTCGTCGTACTTGGCTTCCGGCGGCTTGGCGTGGTCGCGGTACGGCGCCGGCACCTGCTTGTGCAGCAGGTACCGCGCGGCCTGCACGTTGGCCGCGATCATGCATTCTTCGATCAACTTGTGCGCATCGTTGCGCACCAGCATGCCGGCCTGGGACACCTCACCGGTGTTGTCCAGCACGAAGCGCACTTCGGAGGATTCGAATTCGATCGCACCGCGACGGGTACGCGCCTTGGCCAGCACCTTGTACAACTGGTGCAGGTGCTCGACCTGCGGCAGTACCGCGGCGATCTGGTTGCGCACCGCGACATCGTTCTCGCCCACCGCCTGCCAGACCTGGTTATAGGTTAGGCGTGCGTGCGAATTCATCACTGCTTCGTAGAAGCGCGAATGGATCACGTCACCGTCGCGGTTCACCTGCATATCGCAGACGAAGCACATCCGGTCGACCTTGGGCATCAGCGAGCAGATGCCGTTGGACAAGGTCTCCGGCAACATCGGCACCACGAAGCCCGGGAAGTACACCGAGGTGGCGCGCTTCTGTGCTTCATCGTCGAGCGGGGTGCCCGGACGCACGTAGTTGGACACATCGGCGATGGCCACCACCAGGCGGAAGCCTTCGGCGTTGGGTTCGCAGTAAACCGCGTCATCGAAGTCCTTGGCATCCTCGCCATCGATGGTCACCAGCGGCGTGGTGCGCAGATCCACGCGCCCACCGATGCTGTCCGGCTCGACCACCATCGGCACCGCCGAGGCCTCGTTGAGCACCTCCTGCGGGAACTCGAACGGCAGCTCGTGGCCATGGATCGCGGTTTCCACGATCAGCGATGCGGTCAGCTTGTCGCCAAGCACCGCGATGATGCGGCCGATCGGCGGGCGACGCGTATCCGGTGCCTGGGTCAGCTCGCAGACCACCAGCTGGCCGTCGCGGGCATCGCCGGTCTGGTCCGGCGGAATCTGTACGTTGCGCTGCACGCGCTTGTCGTCGGGCACCACGTAGTTGATGCCGAACTCGACGCTGAAGCGGCCGATCAGACGGGTCATCCCGCGCTCGAGAACGCGCGCGATGCTGCCTTCGCGACGGCCACGACGGTCGATGCCGGTGACGTTGGCCAACACGCGGTCGCCGTGCATGACCTTGCGCATTTCATACGGCGGCAGGAACAGGTCATCCCCACCCTCCACCGGACGCAGGAAGCCGAAGCCTTCCGGGTTGGCGATGACCACGCCGGTGATCAGGTTGGTGGCCTGCACCGGGGCAAAGCCGCCGCGGCGGTTTTGTACGAGCTGGCCGTCTCGCACCATCGCGCCCAGGCGCTTGCCCAGTGCATCGGCGCGGTCCGGCTCGGTCAGGCCGAGATGGACGCCGATCTCGTCAGCGGTCTGCGGACCGTCGCAGCGTTCCAGCAGCTGCAGGATCGCCTCACGGCTGGCGATCGGCTGCGCGTAGCGCTCTGCTTCGCGCGCGGCGTGCGGGTCGACGACGTTCATGTCGGTAGATGTCGGGTGCGGGCGGCGGCGGGTCGGGATCGGCGCGCCGGCGTCCGGTTTCGGACCGCCACGGTTGCCGCCACGCGCTGGCGCCGGGGTGTTCATCGATTCGGGCATCCACGGTGGCAGCTTGCCGGCCTTCTTGGCGGCAGCGCGGGGCTTGCCCGACGGACCGGCAGCCTGGGGCGCCGGGGACTTGGGGGCTTTCGCGCCCCGGGTCGGTTTCTTTGGTTTCATTGCCCTCCATGGTAACCGCTGACGGTGTGCAGAGGCAGTCGAGGCGCATCCATATGCAGGTTTGTGAAGAAATTTCGTAAAAGCGTTGACAAGGGCCGTCGGTATCTCCACAATTCGCCTCCTGAGTCGCCCAGGTGGCGGAATTGGTAGACGCACTAGCTTCAGGTGCTAGCGGGGGCAACTTCGTGGAGGTTCGAGTCCTCTCCTGGGCACCATGACTCAGACAATGATCAAACCCGCGCAAGCGGGTTTTTTCGTTTCCGGGGCCTGCCCACGTCACCCTGGCCGGGTCAGGCATCGGGAATGTAGTAGCGGCGCGCCAGTCCCGCCCTTCCCGGGAAGTGCTTGAACCAGGGCCGGGCGGCATCGATCACTGCCGCCACGTCCGCATGCGCCATCAGCCGTTCCACATAGGCAGACAGTGCCGCATGCGCATCCGGCAGCGGCACGTAAGCCACGGCATAGAACAATGCCGGCGCCGCGGCGCAGTCGGCCAGGGTGAAGGCTTCGCCCGCCAGCCAGCGACGCCCGTCCAACTGCTGGTCCAACAGGGCATAGCTGTTCAGCAGGGTCGCGCGGGCGGCCTCGGTCGCAGCGCCATTCCCGTCGCTGCCCGGCTTCAGCAGGGCAGCGGTCAGCGCCTGCATCGGGGTCATCACGTACAGGTCGCAGACCCGGTCCCAGAGCCGCACCTCCAGGGCCTGCGCCGGGTCCTGCGGAAGCAGCCGCCTACCGTCGGCGGCGTGATGAAGCTGCAGGTGTTCGATGATGATGCTGGTCTCGCCGATGGGCGCGCCCTGCTCCACCAGCAGCGGCATTTTGCCCAGCGGCCACAGCGCCCGGAACGCGGCTCGCTCGACCGGGTCGCCGAGGTTCAACAGGCGCTCGTCCAGCGCCACACCCAGCACGCGGGCGGCGATCAGCACCTTCTGGCAGCACGAAGAAAGCGGGTGGACATGCAGGATCGGGGTCGCCATGGGAACGCCTTGCTGCTTGGTGGGGCGAGTATTTTCAGTGTCTGCCGCCCCGGTCAAGCCGCGCCGCGCCACCCGCCAGCGCTCTCGCTCGGATGTGACTTGGGCATGCATTGACAGTGTTCGAATGCTTCCGCATAATTCTCCGCCTGAGTCGCCCAGGTGGCGGAATTGGTAGACGCACTAGCTTCAGGTGCTAGCGGGGGCAACTTCGTGGAGGTTCGAGTCCTCTCCTGGGCACCACGACTCGGTAAATGATCAAACCCGCGCAAGCGGGTTTTTTCGTTTCTGGCGTTCGATGACACGCGCTTGGAACGCACGACTTTCGCGACATGCAGCGCGGTGATGGGGCAGCGCGCGGCCGTCGAAATTTTCCGCGACATGCTGTTGACACAATTTCAGTTCTCCCGCAGAATTCTCCTCCTGAGTCGCCCAGGTGGCGGAATTGGTAGACGCACTAGCTTCAGGTGCTAGCGGGGGCAACTTCGTGGAGGTTCGAGTCCTCTCCTGGGCACCATGACTCAGACAATGATCAAACCCGCGCAAGCGGGTTTTTTCATGTGTGGGGTTTGGGGTTTGTTTCTTTTTTTTTGAAGCCAAGGCCAGAGCCCAGAGCCAGAGCCCAGAGCCAGTGCGTTGCGTTTGCGCCTGCGCCGGGCTGGGCGGGGATGTGTGAGTTCGCGGGACACGCCGTGAATCCATCCCTGGAGGCTCGCGTACGCCAT
>NZ_JALJRW010000027.1 GCF_024519465.1 Stenotrophomonas sp. Ste86
TTCGCGGGACCGTCGTACGCCATGGATGGCGTACGCGAGCCTCCAGGGATGGATTCACGGCGTGTCCCGCGAACTCACACCCCCCCGCCCAGCCACGTCGCAAGCGGCAACCTGCCCTCGCTCGCAGTTGCGGTCGCCCTTCACCCCACCCGTAGACACCCGCAAAAAACACAAAAAAAAGCGGCGACGCTTTCGCGCCGCCGCATTTGTATCGCTCGATCATCCCAAGCCGTTACAGGATGTAACGACTCAAATCCGGATCCTGCACCAGCTCGCCCAGATGCGCGTCCACGTAAGCCTGATCGATGCTGATGGTCTCGCCGTCGCGGTCGGGGGCCTCGTAACTCAGCGTATCCAGCAGACGCTCCAGCACCGTGTGCAGACGACGGGCACCGATATTCTCCTGGCGCTCGTTGACCTGGAACGCGATCTCGGCCAGACGGTCCACCGCATCCACGGTGAATGTCATCGACACACCCTCGGTCTGCAGCAACGCCTCGTACTGCTTGGTCAGCGCTGCCTTCGGCTCGGTCAGGATGCGCACGAAGTCCTGCTTGCTCAGCGCGCCCAGCTCCACCCGGATCGGGAAACGCCCCTGCAGCTCCGGAATCAGATCGCTCGGCTTGGCCAGATGGAACGCGCCGGAGGCGATGAACAGAATGTGGTCGGTCTTGATCGTGCCGTACTTGGTGGACACGTTGGACCCTTCCACCAGCGGCAGCAGATCGCGCTGCACGCCCTCGCGCGACACATCGCCACCGCCGACGTTGTCGCCGCGCTTGGCCACCTTGTCGATCTCGTCGATGAACACGATGCCGTGCTGCTCGCAGGCCTCGATCGCCGCGCTGCGGATATCGTCCTCGTTGACCAGCTTGCCGGCCTCTTCCTCGACCAGCAGCGGACGCGCCGCCTTGATCGACAGCGTGCGCTTCTGCGCCTTCGCCCCACCCATGCTCGAGAACATCTGGCGCAGCTGCTGGCCCATTTCCTCCATGCCCGGCGGGGTCATGATGTCCATGCTCACGTTGGCCGAGACTTCCAGCTCGATCTCGCGCTCGTCCAGCTCGCCATTGCGCAGCATCCGGCGGAACTTGATGCGGGTTTCATTGTCCTGCGCCGACGGCTCGTTGCGCGCGGCCTCGGCATCGAAGCCGATTCCGGCGCTGCGACGCGGCAGCAGCGCATCCAGGATGCGGTCTTCGGCACGCTCTTCGGCCTGGGTGCGCACGCGCACCTTGGCCTGCTCGCGGTACAGCTTGACGGCCGTGTCGGCCAGGTCGCGGATGATCTGCTCCACGTCCTTGCCGACGTAGCCCACTTCGGTGAAGCGGGTAGCTTCGACCTTGACGAACGGCGCGTTGGCCAGCGTGGCCAGGCGACGCGCGATCTCGGTCTTGCCCACGCCGGTCGGACCGATCATCAGGATGTTCTTGGGCATCACTTCATTGCGCAGCTCGGCCGGCAGCTGCATGCGCCGCCAGCGGTTGCGCAGCGCGATGGCGACCGCACGCTTGGCGTCGTGCTGGCCCACGATGTGCCGGTCCAGCTCCTGCACGATCTCGCGCGGGGTCATGGTGGCGGAGGAGACTTCAATCTTGTGCGGCATGGGTGTGCTCACGAATGAATGTGGTGTGTCGGGGTTGCCGGCCAGCGGCCGGCACTACGCCATGTAGCGGGTGCAGAGCCCCCTGAGTCAGGGGGCTGCCGCGAAGCGGCGGGGCATGTTGCGCAGCAACGCGTGGGGCGGCAGCGCGAATGCGCTGACGGTACCCGTCAAAGCTCTTCAACCACCACGTTGCGATTGGTGTAGATGCAGATGTCGCCGGCGATGTTGATCGACTCGGTGGCGATCGTGCGGGCGTCCAGTTCGGTGTGCGCCATCAGCGCGCGTGCGGCCGACAGGGCGTAGGAACCGCCGGAACCGATGGCGATGATGCCGTCCTCCGGCTCGATCACATCACCGGTGCCACTAATGATCAGCGAGGTGTCCTTGTCGGCCACCGCGAGCAGCGCTTCGAGCTTGCCCAGGCGGCGCTCGGTGCGCCAATCCTTGGCCAGCTCCACCGCCGCACGCTGCAGCTGGCCGTGCTTTTCCAGCTTGGCCTCGAACAGTTCGAACAGGGTGAACGCATCGGCCGCGGCACCGGCGAAACCTGCCAGCACCTGGCCCTCGCGACCCAGCCGGCGCACCTTGCGGGCATTGCCCTTCATCACCGTGTGGCCGAGCGTGACCTGGCCGTCGCCGGCGACGGCGACATGCCCGTTGCGGCGCACCGAAATGATGGTGGTGGCATGAAATACGTTGGGGTTCTGACTGGGGTCCATGGAGCCTCCGGGGTGACAAGGACTGAGGTGGGGTCGTTGCCGGAGGCTTCAACCCACCCTGCCCTGCGCCCGGGTGACGCAGCGGATCGATTCAGCTTTCGTTGCCGCTCTTGCGCCGCTTGGCGCGCGGGTGGGCCGCATCGTAGACCTTGGCCAGGTGCTGGAAATCCAGGTGGGTGTAGATCTGCGTGGTGGCGATATCGGCATGGCCGAGCAGCTCCTGCACTCCGCGCAGGTCGCCGGAGGATTCCAGGATGTGGCTGGCGAAACTGTGCCGCAGCATGTGTGGGTGCACATGCTTGAACAGGCCTTGGCGCTGGGCCAGCCCACGGATGCGGATCTGGATCGCGCGCTGGGTGATCGGCCCGCCCTTGCGACCGGGAAACACCGGCTGTGCCTCGCCACCGCCACTCTCGCCACGCCAGCCTTCCAGCGCGGTGCGCGCGTGCGAACCGAACGGCACGCGACGCTGGCGGTTGCCCTTGCCCAGCACGTTGACCAGCCCGGTGGCGAAATCCAGATCGCGCCAGATCAGCGCGCACAGTTCGCTCAGACGCAGCCCGGAGGAATAGAACAGCTCCAGCAGCGCGCGATCGCGCAGGCCCAGGGGCGCATCGGTGGGCAGTTCGACCAGCTGCACCGCTTCATCAGCGTCCAGCACCTGCGGCAGCTTGCGTGGTGCCTTGGGCGCCTTCAATCCGGCGGCGGGGCTGACCGTGATGCGACGGTGCTTGAGCAGCCACGCATAGAAACTGCGACAGCCCGACAGGCGGCGCTGCAACGATTTGGGCGCCAGCCCGCGACGATGCTCGGCGGCGATGAACTGGCGCAACTGCTCGCCATCCAGCGCTTCGATCACCGCGCCCTGCTTCTGCGACCACGCCTCCAGCGCCTCCAGGTCGCGGCGGTAGGCATCCAGCGTGTGCGCCGACATGCGCCGCTCGACCTCCAGGTAGCCAAGGAACTCGGCGGCGGCGCTCATGGCAACGGGAGGGCGTACGGACTCAGGCCTGCGCGAAGCGCTTCAACGCCACGCCCAGCGACTCGCCCATCATGCGCAGGAACAGCGTGCCCATGCCGGGATAAAACCGATTGGCATCGCGGCTGCCGACCGCGATCAGGCCAACGCCCGGCAGCGGCAGCAATGCGCTGGACTGCACTTCCTCGACGCGCTCCTGGTACAGCAACGTACTCTTTTCATGCTGCAGGCGGCCGCAGATCGGCTCGCCATCCTTGAGGCAATCGCGGAACGCGCCCAGCGCGGCACTGTCCTCGGCGACCACCTGCAACCACGGTGCCTGCTCCAGCCCCTCCACCGGGTGCAGCATCACCAGCCGGACCAGATCGCCGGCGAAATCCTCTTCCAGCGACGCGGCCATCGCGCGCAGCGTGTCGGCGGCGGTGGTCTGCTTCATCAGCGCCAGGGTCAGCTGGTGGGTGCGCACGGCCAGGCGTTCGTTGACCTGTGCGTTGCCGGCCAGCTCGGCCAGCCGCCGCGACAGTTCGCGGTTCTTGTCGCGCAGCACGTCCAGCTGGTAGCTGGCCAGCGACGCGGTAGGACCGTCATCGCGCGGCACCACCAGGGTCAGGGCCAGGTCGGGGAACTGCTTGAGGAACGCCGGATGCCGACGCAGCCATGCGGCGACTTCATGCGCACCGATCTTTTCGACGGTCTCGTTCATGCGTTCCACTCCCCTTCAAAGACGAAGGCTGCCGGGCCGGACATCACCACCTGGGCGTCGTCGGCCGGCCAGCGCAGGCGCAGCGTACCGCCCGGCAGCGACAAGGTGGCATCACGCTCCAGGCGACCGCGCTGCATCATCACCACCGCCGCGGCGCAGGCGCCGCTGCCGCAGGCCAGCGTTTCGCCGACGCCGCGTTCGTACACGCGCAGGCGTGCATGGGTGGGATCGAGCACCTGCACGAAGCCGACGTTGACCGACTGCGGGAAGGTTGCGTGCTGCTGCAGCAGCGGGCCGAGCCGTTCGACCGGCGCCGCGTCGACCAGGCCGACCTCGATCACCGCATGCGGATTGCCCATCGACACGGCGCCGAAGCGCACCGTGTCGCCCTGCAGCGGCAGCAGGTATTCGTCGCGGGCGCGGGCGAAACCGAGCAGTGGGATCTGCTGGGGTTCAAAGCGCGGCACGCCCATGGCCACCGCGTACTGGTCATCGGCCAGGCGTTCAATGCTGTGGGTGGCCAGCGGGCTGTCGATGGTGAAATGGTTGCCGCCGGCCGCGCCGTCGCGCACCAGCCAGGCCGCCACGCAGCGCGCGCCGTTGCCGCACTGCTCGGACTGGGAGCCATCGGCATTCCAGATCCGGTAGGACGCCACCGAGCCTTCCGCGCGCGGGGCTTCGATGGTGAGGATCTGGTCGCAGCCGACGCCGGTGTGGCGGTCGGCCAGCCGTGCGGCCAGGGCCGGGGTGGGTTCGGGGGTGCCGTCGCGCAGGTCCAACACCACGAAGTCATTGCCGGCACCGTGCATCTTGCTGAAGCGCAGTGCCGTGGACGCGGCCTTATTCATTCCCGTCTTCGGACTTCAGCGGTGCATCGACCGGATCGGGCACCACCGGCGGCGTGTTGCTGTCATCGGCCGGGGGCGTGGTTTCATCAGTGGCCGGCTCGGCCACTTCTTCCACCGGCACCGGCTTCTGCGGCAGCACCAGCGGGCCCTTGTTGCCGCAGGCGGCAAGGAGAAGCAGCGAGGCCGCTGCCAACGGAATCAGGATTCGGTTGCGATGGGGGATGCTCATGCCCCGAGTATAGCCGCGCCCTCTTTGGCCGAGGGTATCGATTCGATGAACGTGGCCAGGCGGGGTGTCGGCCGATGTCCGGCTACGATGCGTGTCCTGATGGGGTCATGGGCTGCCGGCCAGCGGCCGGCTACGATGCGTGCCCTGATGGGGTCCTGGGTAGCCGGCCAGCGGCCGGCTACGATGCGTGTCCTGACGGGGTCCTGGGTTGCCGGCCAGCGGCCGGCACTACCGGTCGGTGGGGGGTTGCGGTCGGCTCCAGAGCCAGATTGCCACCACGGTCATGCTGCCGATGGACAGCCATTTCACCCAGGCGATCGGCACGCACCACAGCATGATGCCCGCGCACGCGGTCATGGTCAGGGTGGCCATCCATTTGGCGTAGCGGCTGACCGCACCATGGGCCTGCCAGTTGACGATGGCCGGGCCGAAGCGTGGGTGCTGCAACAGCCAGGCGTGCAGGCGCTCGGAGCCGCGCGAGGCGGCCCAGGCCGAGATCAGGATGAAGACCGTGGTGGGCAACCCCGGCACGAAGATGCCGACGATGCCGGTGCCCAGACTGGCATAGGCCAGCAACCACCATGCCCAGCGGAACCGCACCACCGGCCGCGGGGCCGGTGCATCGGGAACATCAGGGCGCTCAGGCAGGGTCACGCATGCAGCATAGCGAGGCCGGACGGCAACGGCGATGGTCCGCGCCATACGCGCCGCCGACGACGCGGGGCCGTCGGCGGACCGGGTTGCCGGCCAGCCGCCGGGCTTACCGGGTGGTTTGGGTCACGCCGAGCTGGTCGAGCACGAACGCATACGATTCGGCCAGCTCGTGGTAACGCTGGAAACGCCCGGACTTGCCGCCGTGGCCGGCCTCCATGTTCGTGCGGAACACGATCGGATGGGTACCGGTGTTGTCATCGCGCAGCTTGGCCACCCACTTGGCCGGCTCCCAGTACTGCACCTGCGAATCCCACAGGCCGGTGCCGACGAACAGCGCCGGATAGGCCTGCTTCCTGACGTTGTCGTAGGGCGAATAGGTGAGCATGTAGTCGTAGTACTCGCGCTGCTCCGGGTTGCCCCACTCGTCGTATTCGTTGGTGGTCAGCGGGATGCTGGCATCGAGCATGGTGGTGACCACGTCCACGAACGGCACCTGCGCGACCATCACCCGGTAATCCTGCGGGGCCTGGTTGGCCACCGCGCCCATCAGCAGGCCACCGGCGCTGCCGCCGGAGGCCGCCACGCGGTCCTTGGACGCATAGCCCAGGCGGACCAGTTCGCGGGTGACATCGACGAAGTCGTTGAAGGTGTTCTGCTTCTTGAGCAGCTTGCCCTCCTCGTACCACGCGCGGCCCATTTCCTCGCCACCGCGGATGTGCGCGATGGCGTAGACCACGCCGCGGTCGAGCAGGCTGACCACGCTCTGGTTGAAACCGGGGTCCATCGACATGCCGTAGCTGCCATAGGCGTACTGGTACAGCGCGGCGCTGCCGTCCTTCTTGAACCCGTTGCGATACACCAGCGACACCGGCACCTTGACGCCATCACGCGCGGTCACCCAGACCCGCTCGGTGGTGTACTGCGACGGGTCGTAGCCGATCACCGGCTGCTGCTTGAGCTGGCGACGCTCGCCGGTGACGGTGTTGAGTTCGAAGGTGGTGGTCGGGGTGGTGAGCGAGTTGTAGGCGTAGCGCAGCCACGGGCTGTCCGGCTCGGGATTGGCGGCCAGGCCCATCGAGTAGGCCGGTTCGTCGGCCTTGACGTAGTCCTGGCGACCGTCCGGGTACAGCAGGCGGATCCGCTCCAGGCCATTGGAGCGCTCGGCGATCGCGCTGAAGCCGTCGAACAGCTCGAAGCCTTCGACCAGCACCGCATCATCGTGCGCGACCCAGTCGGTCCACTGCTTGCGCGAGGTGGCATTGCTCGGCGCGGTGACGATCTTGAAGTTCTTCGCATCGGCATCGTTGGTACGGATCACCCAGCGACCGTTGAAGTGGTCGGCATCGTATTCGACGTCGCGCGCACGCGCGGCCAACAGCGTGAATGCCTGTGGATCGGCGGCCGGTGCGTAGCGTGTTTCCGAGCTGACCGTGCTGTGCAGTTCGATGGTGAGGTACTTATCGTCGCGGGTGCGGCCCACGCCCATGTAGAAGCTGTCGTCCTTCTCTTCGTAGACCAACACGTCGCTGCTGGTCGGCGTGCCCAGTACGTGCTTCTTCACCCGTACGGTGAGCAGGGTTTCCGGGTCATTCTCGACGTAGAACAGGGTGCGGTTGTCATCGGCCCAGACCACGTTCGGGGAGACGTTCTCGATGCGGTCCGGCAGCACCTGGCCGGTGCGCAGGTCCTTGAAGCGGATCACGTACTGGCGGCGGCCGACGTCGTCTTCGGCCCAGGCCAGCAGCTGGTTGTCCTGGCTGACATCGGCATCGCCGACATCGAAGTAGTTCTTGCCCTCGGCCATCACGTTGATGTCCAGCAGGATCTCTTCCGGCGCGTCCATGCTGCCCTTGCGCCGCGCTTGGATCGGGTAGTCCTTGCCGGTTTCGAAGCGGGTGTAATACCAGTAGCCGCGATCACGCGCGGGCACGCTGGCATCGTCCTGCTTGATGCGCGCGACGATCTCTTTGTAAAGCGTGTCTTCGAGCGGCTTGAGCGGCGCCATCACCTGGTCGGTGTACGCATTTTCCGCATTCAGGTAGGCCAGCATCTTCGGCGCTTCGCGCTTGTCGTCGCGCAGCCAGTAATAGTCGTCGTTGCGGGTGGCCCCGAACGGCGCCTTGACCGTGTGCGGGTGCTTCTCGGCGTCGGGTGGGGTCAGCGCGGGGGCGGCATGCACGGTGGAGGTCATCAGGCTGGCAACCAATAAGCAAAGGGCGGGTTTCACGAGATAAGGCTCCTGGCGGGGGAATGCAATGGCGTCCGTGTTCGCCCCAGTCTGGGCGGCCGGTGGGGCAGCGGCAAGCAGGGCGGTCGCCACTGCCCCTAGAATGCGCCAGATGAGCACCCCCACGATCACGGCCGGCTACAGCCGCCGCAGCCAGGAAATCGAGCCCTTCCATGTGATGTCGCTGCTGGCCCGCGCGCAGGCGCTGGAACAGGCCGGCCACGATGTCATCCACCTGGAGATCGGCGAGCCGGACTTCACCACGGCCGCGCCGATCGTCCAGGCCGGCCAGGCCGCGCTGGCCGCCGGCCACACCCGCTACACCGCCGCGCGCGGCCTGCCGGCCCTGCGCCAGGCCATCGCCGGTTTCTACCACGACCGCTACCAGGTGCAGATCGACCCGGAGCGCATCCTGGTCACCCCCGGTGGCTCGGGCGCGCTGCTGCTGGCCAGCAGCCTGCTGGTGGACCCGGGCAGGCACTGGCTGCTGGCCGATCCGGGCTATCCCTGCAACCGGCACTTTCTGCGCCTGGTGGAAGGCGCGGCGCAGCTGGTGCCGGTGGGCCCGCAGACGGCCTACCAGCTGACCCCGGAACTGGTCGAGCACCACTGGAACGCCGACAGCGTCGGCGCGCTGGTGGCCTCGCCGGCCAACCCGACCGGGACGGTGTTGTCGGCGCAGCAGCTGGGCGGGCTGTCGCAGGCGTTGAAGGCCCGCGGCGGGCACCTGGTGGTGGACGAGATCTACCACGGCCTGACGTACGGGATGGACGCGGCGAGCGTGCTGCAGGTGGACGACGAGGCGTTCGTGCTCAACAGTTTTTCCAAGTACTACGGGATGACGGGCTGGCGCCTGGGTTGGCTGGTGGCACCACCGCAGGCGGTGCCGGACCTGGAGAAGCTGGCGCAGAATCTGTACATCAGTGCGTCGAGCATTGCCCAGCACGCGGCGCTGGCCTGTTTCGCGCCGGAGACGATCGCGATTTTCGAGCAACGCCGCGCGGCCTTCCGCGAGCGTCGCGATTACCTGCTGCCGGCACTGCGCGCGCTGGGCTTCCGTATCGAGGTGGAGCCCGAAGGGGCGTTTTACCTGTACTGCGACGTGAGCGCGTTCACCGATGATGCGCAGGCGTTCTGTACGCACTTCCTGGAAACCCAGCACGTGGCGTTTACCCCGGGCCTGGATTTCGGGCACTACCGCGCCAACGAGCACGTGCGGTTGGCCTACACGCAGGAGGTGCCGCGGTTGGAAGAGGCGGTGGCGCGTATCCGGCGTGGGTTGGAGACGTGGGTACGGTGATGCGGTGGTGTTTTAGGAGCTTTAGAAGCTGAAAAGCTGCAAAAACTGCAAAAGCTGAAAAGGCACAGAAGCCGCAAAGGCGGCGAACGGTCGAGCTGGGCGGGGATGTGTGGATTCGCGGGACACGCCGTAAATCCATCCTTGGAGGCTCGCGTACGCCATCCATGGCGTACGACGGTCCCGCGAATCCACACACCCCCACCCCCAGACAACTGGTCGGTGGCCATGGCACAACGCGAAAGCGCCAGCACAAGGCATCGCCGGCTTCACCGCTCTTCGCTTCCCTGCTTCTTGGTTGCGCACCCGCACACTGTCAAGGGCGGGTACGGGTGGGTGTGCGGGACCGTCGGGCGCCATGGATGGCGCCCGCGAGCTTACATGGATGTACTTGCAGCGTGTCCCGCACACCCACCCGTACCCGCCCAAGCCAGCGAAGGCGCACACCCGCGGCGGTTGAAAATGAAGTTGACGTTGATCCTGCAGTTGCCTTCCGCACTTGAAAGCCCGCCGCAGGCGAAAGAAAAACCCAAAAAAAACGCCACGCATTGCTGCGTGGCGTTGAAACTGGGGTGAGGCCAACACGACGCCCCACCACCCGGAGTCGGACCGAAGATGCATTCGGCTATTCTCTGCGGCTACCGGGCCGATGGGCCATCCCAGCAGTTGAGCAGCGCTCAACGGTACCAGTCGAGCAACGCTCGACTCTACCGCAACTGCTCCCACAGGAAGCTATAGGCCAATGCCGACATATGCGCGGCCTGCGCATTGTTCGCCGCACCGCCGTGACCGCCCTCGATGTTCTCGTAGTAGGTCACATCCTTGCCGGCCGCGATCATCTTGGCCGCCATCTTGCGGGCATGGCCCGGATGCACCCGGTCATCGCGGGTGGAGGTAGTGAACAGCACCGGCGGGTAGGTCTTGTTCGGATCGAACAGGTGGTACGGCGAGAAGGTCTTGATGAAATCCCAGTCGGCCGTATCCGGATTGCCGTACTCGGCCATCCACGACGCGCCCGCCAGCAGGTGGCTGTAGCGCTTCATGTCCAGCAGCGGCACCTGCACCACCACCGCCCCGAACAGCTCGGGGTACTGGGTGAGCATGTTGCCGGTGAGCAGGCCACCGTTGCTGCCGCCCTGCACGCCCAGGTGTTTGGCCGAGGTGATCTTGCGGCTGACCAGGTCGCGTGCGACCGCGGCCATGTCTTCATACGCCTTGTGGCGGTTCTGCTTCAGCGCCGCCTGGTGCCAGCGCGGGCCGTACTCGCCGCCGCCACGGATGTTGGCCACCACGTACACACCGCCCTTCTCCAGCCACGCCCGGCCCATGCCGCCCGAATACGACGGCGTCAGCGAAATCTCGAAGCCACCGTAGCCGTACAGCAGGGTCGGGTTGGAACCGTCCAGCTTCATGTCCTTGGCATGCACCACGAAGTACGGCACGCGGGTGCCGTCCTTGCTGGTGGCGAAGTGCTGCTCGATCACCTTGCCGTCGGCATTGAAGAACGCCGGCATGGTCTTGAGCACTTCCGGCTGCTTGCCGATCTCGGCCAGCGCCAGGGTGGTCGGGGTCAGGTAGTCGGTGACGGTCATCCACACCGCGTCGCTGTCGTCGGCATCGACCGCACCGACGGCCACGGTGCCGAACGTCGGCGCGCCGGTGAAGTCGCTCTTCTTCCAGCCATTCTCGGTCGGGGTCAGCACGCTCAGGCGGCTCTTGACGTCGTCGAGCACGTTGAGCACCAGGTGATTCTTCGTCCAGCTGGTGCCGGCCAGCGACGTCGTCGCGGTCGGGGCGAACAGCACCTCGAACGCGCGCTTGCCGGCGATGAAATCATCCAGCTTGGTCACCAGCAGGGAACCGGCGGTATAGGTCTTGCCGCCCACGGTCCACGGTTCGCGCAGTTCCAGGGTCAGCCATTGCTTGCGCAGGCCTTTCTCTGCCGAGTTCGGCGCATCGATCCTGGTGAGCGTGCCATCGTTGCCGCGCAGGTAGACCTCGTTGTTGTAGAAGGCCAGCGTGCGGCTGACCAGGTTGCGCTCATAGCCGGGGGTGTCGTCGTGCATCGCCGCGATGTACATGTCATCGGGTTTGCCTTCGTAAACCATGCTGGCCGAGGTCATCGGGGTGCCGCGCTTCCACAGCTTGGCCACGCGCGGGTAGCCGGAGGTGGTCATCGTGCCGTCACCGAAATCGGTGTAGACGAACACCGTGTCGCGATCGATCCAGTTCAGACCGCCCTTGGATTCGGGGCGGAAGAAACCGTCCTTGATCCAGGTCTTGTCGGCCAGGTTGAATTCTCGGGTGACATCGGCATCGGCGCCGCCGCGCGACAGCGCGATCAGGCAGCGCGAGTAATCCGGGCGCAGGCAGTCGGCACCGTGCCAGACCCAGTTTTCGCCTTCGGCCTTGTTCAGCGCGTCCAGGTCGAGCACGGTTTCCCAGGTCGGCGACGCCTTGCGGTATTCGGCCAGCGTGGTGCGGCGCCACAGGCCGCGCTCGTGCTGCTTGTCCTTCCAGAAGTTGTAGTAGTAGTCGCCAATCTTCTGCACGCCGGGGATCTTGGCGTCCGAATCGAGCACCTCGCGGATGCTGGCTTCCATCTGCTTGAACGCCGGGGTCTGGGCCAGGCGGCCTTCGGACTTGGCGTTCTGCTGCTTGACCCAGTCCAGCGACTTGTCGCCGGTGACGTCTTCCAGCCACGCGTAAGGGTCGGCGGGGGTCTCAGCGGCCATGGCGGTACCCACCGTACCGGCCGTGATCAGGCCTGCCATCAGGCAGGCCGAAGCGATGTTGGACATTGAAGCTCCAGGCAGTCATAAGCCCCGGACGCTATCACACGGTCTGGCCGGCGCTCCCGTGTCGAAGGTCAGGGCGCGCGGTACGCGGCGCCACGCGGGTGCGGCGGCGGGCCTGTGGGCCGCGACGGCGCGTGCTGCGGCGGCGTAGCAGCAGCTGCGGCAGCCGGAACCGGTACAGGCTCCACCAGGCCAGCCACGGCATGCCGACCAGCCACAGCGGCAACCAGCCCAGCCAGACACTGCTGCCGCGGGCGGCCGGCCACACCAGGACCAGGGCCAGTCCCGCCAGGGCGAGTTGCCGGACCCAGCGCAGCACCTGCGGATCGGGCGCGCTGGCGGTGCGCGAGGGACCGTGTGAACGTGGTTGACGACGCGAAGACGACAAGGGCATGACACGACTCCGTGCGAAAGTGATGCGTCACCTTGCCGTGCCACCATCTCACTGGCTGCGACCTGCCGCCGCCGCATGGAGGGCCAGTGTGAACGCCACCATTGACGTTCTCCGTCGTCCCACCCACCATGCCCCTGCCAGCCACTGGAGCCTCCTGCCGCATGTCTCTGAACCGCCCGCTTCGCGCTGTCCTGTTGCTGTCGACGCTGTCGCTGCTGTCCGCCTGCGCCTTCCGCCACGAGGCCAAGCCGACCCCGGCACCGGTGGCCAGCGAATCGACAGGCGCTCCGATCGACCTGCAGCGGTTCATGGGCACCTGGTATGTGATCGGCCGTGTTCCCAATCCGGTCGAACGCGGCCACGTGGCCAGCGTCAACGAATTCAGCCTGCGTGGCGACCAGAAGGTGAGCATCACCTACCGCTATCGCAACGGCTTCTCCGAACCGCAGCAGCAGCTGACCGTGCGTGCCTCGGTGGACGAGGACAGCGGCAACCACAACTGGCGTACCTGGTTCTACAAGGTCGTGCCGACCCATACCCGCGTGCTGGAAGTGGCGCCGGACTATTCATGGGCGATGCTCGGCTACCCGGGCCGCGAGATGGCCTGGATCTTCGCGCGCAAGCCGGACATGGACAAGGACCTGTACAAGGAACTGGCCACCCGCCTGCGCGACGAGTACGGGGTCAATACCGACAAGCTCAAGCGCGTGCCGCAGCACCCCGAGCAGGTGGACCGGTTGGGCTATGAGGTCCCGAACGTCCGCTGATGCCGGTGGTCACGCCGCCTGGCGTGGCTGCACCCTGCTCTCGATTTCCCGGCGGGTGGGGAGCGTCTTGAGGTCGTATTCGGCCTGCAGGGCCAACCACGAGGCGGCATCGCCACCAAAGTGACGTGCCAACCGTACTGCGGTGTCGGCCGTGACGCCGCGGGTTTCATGCACGATCGCGTGCAGACGCGTAGGCGGCACATCCAGTGCCCGCGCCAGCCCGGTGATGCTCAGCTGCAAGGGCCGCAGGAACTCCTCGCGGAGGATCTCGCCGGGGTGGACGGCCCTGAGTTTGTTGATGGGTCGGCTCATGCGTGGCTGGATGATCGGATGACCCAACCAGCGTAGTGCATCCCGTGCGCCCGCTTGGCAATCAAGGTCACACACCGATCAAACGGCCGTACCGACCAACGGTCGGTACCTGCCAATCACTTCCGGCTGTAGCGCGTCACCAGCCAATCGCCCAGCATCTGCAGGGCCTGCACCAGCACCAGCAGCAGCACCACGGTGACCAGCGCCACGTCGGTGTGCGAGCGCTGGTAGCCATCGCGGAACGCCAGGTCGCCCAGACCGCCCGAGCCGATCGCACCGCCCATCGCGGTGAAGCCGATCAGCGCGATCACGGTAACAGTGGCGCCGGCGATCAGGCCGGGGCGCGCTTCGGGCAGCAATACGCGGGTGACCAGCTGCCAGGTGGTGGCGCCCATCGCCTGGGTGGCTTCGATGACGCCACGGTCGACTTCGCGCAGGGCGGTTTCCACCAGCCGTGCATAGAACGGCGCTGCACCGATCACCAGCGGCACGATCGCCCCGCGCACACCCAGCGAGGTACCCATCATCCACAGCGTGAGCGGAATCAGCACGATCATCAGGATGATGAAGGGCACCGAGCGCAGCAGGTTGACCAAAAGCGCCAGCGCGCCGTACAGCACCGGTTTGCGATGCAGCTGCGGCGAGCCGGTAAGGAACAGCAGCACGCCCAGCGGCAGGCCGATGACCAGGGTCAGCGGCAGCGAGCCGCCGAGCATCAACAGGGTATCCAGCGTGGCCTGGCCGATATCGGCCCACTTGCCCGCATCGAGATGGCGGAAGAAGCCGCCTGCAGCAGCCAGGATCATCGACGCAGCTCCTCGAGGTGGACACCGGCGGCGACGAAACCGGCCTGCGCGGCCTGCACGTCGCCCCCGACCAGCGACACGGTCAGCTGGCCATACGGGGTGTCCTTGATCCGGTCGATGCGGCCGGACAGGATGTTGTAGTCCACGCCGGTGTCGCGCGCGATGCGGCCCAGCAGCGGTTCGTAGGTGTCCGCACCCAGGAAGGTCAGGCGCACGATGCGCCCGGCCACGGCCTGGAAGTCCTTGTGCAGCTCGCCTTCGTCGACCTGTTCGGACTCGTTGACGAAGCGCCGCGTGGTCGGATGCTGCGGGTGCAGGAAAACGTCGGTGACCGGGCCGGTTTCGACCAGGTGGCCGGCATCGAGCACGGCCACGCGGTCGCAGACGCGGCGGATCACGTCCATCTCGTGGGTGATCAGCACGATGGTCAGGCCGAGTTCGCGGTTGATCCTGCCCAGCAGCTTGAGCACCGAGGCGGTGGTCTGCGGGTCCAGCGCGCTGGTGGCCTCATCGCACAGCAGGATCTGCGGACGGGTGGCCAGCGCGCGGGCGATGCCGACGCGCTGCTTCTGGCCGCCGGACAGCTGCGCGGGGTACTTGCCCGCGTGCGCCTCCAGGCCGACGGTGTGCAGCAATTCGTCCACGCGCGCATCGATTTCCGCGCGCGGGGTACCGGCCAGTTCCAGCGGGAAGGCGACATTGGAGGCCACCGTGCGCGAGGACAGCAGGTTGAAGTGCTGGAAGATCATGCCGATCTTCCGCCGCAGCACGCGCAGGCCGGCCGCGTCGAGCGCGGTGACATCCTCGCCGTTGATCAGCAGGCGCCCACCGGTGGGTTCCTCGAGCCGGTTGATCAGGCGGATCAGGGTCGATTTGCCCGCACCGGAATGGCCGATGATGCCGAACACTTCGCCGGCCTCGATGGTCAGGTCCAGCGGCTGCAGCGCGGCGATCGCGCGGCCGCCGACGGCATAGGATTTGTGCAGGCGCTGGAACTCGATCACTTCGCGGTCAACCGGGCATCGACGGGAGGGGGCGTGCAGCCTACCAGCGCGGGACGGCCCTGGCCCGTGCGGCAGCGCGCAATGATATTCCGTTTGGTTCTAAGGCAGCGTGATCGGGGCCGGGCGGGCCCCGCGCGGGCTCAGGGATGGTCCAGCGGTGTGGGCGGCTGGACCTGGCGGATGCGCTCGCGGTGCAGCAGGTACAGGCCGGAGGCGACGATGATCGCCGCGCCCAGCCAGGTCGCCCCATCCGGCAGCGCGCCCCAGAACAGCAGGTCCCAGCCGATCACCCAGACCAGCCCGGTGTATTCCAGCGGAGCGATCATCGATGCCTCGCCGAGCTGGAAGGCGCGGGTCAGGGCGACCTGGCCCCCTGCCCCGGCCAGGCCCATGCCGGCGATCAGCGCGGCGTGGCCGAGCTGCAACGGCTGCCAGTCCGGCAGGGCCAGCAGGCCGGCGCCGATGGCCATGATCACCAGGAACCACACCACCATCGACTGCGGGGTGTCGGTGCGGGTGAGCATGCTGACGGTGATCGCGGCGACCGCGTAGGCGGTGGCGGCCAGCAGCACCATCAGCCCGGGGATGGAGATGAAGCCGCCCACGCCCGGACGCAGCACCACCAGCACCCCGACCAGGCCGATGCCGATGGCGATCCAGCGGCGCGGGCCCACGTGCTCACCCAGCAGCGGCACCGAGAGCGCGGCGATCAGCAGCGGGGCGACGAAGTAGATGGTGTAGGCGGTGGACAGCGGCAGGCTGCGCAGGGCGTAGACGAAGCAGCCGATCATCGCCATGCCCAGCACGCCGCGCAGCAGGTGCAGGGCCCAGCGCCGGGGCACCAGCGAGCGCGGGCCGGCGGTGGCCAGCACCCAGACCAGCACGAACGGCAGCGAGGCGGCGCCGCGCAGGAAGGTGACCTGCAAGGTGGGGTAGCTGGCCGAGAGCTGCTTCATGCCCGCATCCATCAGCGAGAAGCAGGCGACGGCGATCAGCATCCAGGCGACGGCGCGGGTGGGGGATTTCTGCGTGTTCATGGCCCATTATCGCCGCCTTGGCCGGGCCGTCCATGGTGGCTTGATAGAATGTGGGCATTCATCCGCTGGAGTTTGCCCATGCCCTCTTTTGACGTTGTTTCCGAAGTCGACACCCACGAGTTGACCAACGCGGTCGACCAGGCCAACCGCGAGCTGTCCACGCGCTTCGATTTCAAGGGGGTGGAGGCGGAGTTCGTGCTGGAAGACAGCGTGATCACCCAGTCCGCGCCGAGCGATTTCCAGCTGCAGCAGATGACCGACATCCTGCGCCAGCGGCTGACCGCGCGGAAGATCGACGCAGCGTGCCTGGAGTTTGGTGACATCGAATCCAATCTGGCCGGTGCGCGGCAGAAGATCACGGTCAAGCAGGGCATCGAGCAGAAGGTGGCCAAGAAGATCGCGGCGAAGATCAAGGAAGCCAAGCTGAAGGTGGACAGCCAGATCAACGGCGACAAGCTGCGGGTGACGGGCAAGAAGCGCGACGACCTGCAGGATGCGATGGCGCTGCTGAGGAAGGAGACCTTCGAGGTTCCGCTGCAGTTCGACAATTTCCGCGATTGATCGAACGCGGATCTTCCGCTGGCATTGCCGGCCGCTGGCCGGCAACCACGCACAGCTATCCGCGCAGGTGCTTGTAGAGCGTTGTGCGCGAAATACCCAGCTGGCGCGCCGCTGCGGTGACGTTGCCCTGGTGCGCGGCCACGGCATCGCGCACGCTTTGCGTGGTCAGCGCGCGCAACGAACGGCTGCCGACCTCGCGGACGTCTGCATCGCTCCCCACCCCGGCGCGTGCCGCAAGCGGTCCACGCAGGTACTGCACCTGCACGGCGCTGTCTTCGGCAAGGCGTACACGGTACGCAGGGCCCGCCTGCAGCAGGCGGCGGCGCTGGTGCACGCTGGCGCCAGCGAACAGGGCATCGAGGGTCAGCAGGGGCAGCGGGCCGCGTCGGGGCAGGCCGAACAGGCGTCGCGCGACGCGGTTGGCGGCACGGATGTGGCCGTCTTCTTCCACCGCCAACAGGCCCTGCAACGGAGAATGCAGCCAGCGCGCGTCGTGCTGCACGGCCAACAGGTGGCAGGGCCGGTGTTCGCGCATGAGGCGGTTTTCGGTGGACAGCGCGGCCTGGCGGAAATAGCCGTGCAGCAGTTCAGCATCGCGTTCGCCGGTGCCGGTGATGTCCAATGCGCCCAGGACCTGTCCGTCCAGTCCGTGCAGCGGCACGCTCAGGCAGAACACCGAGGCGAAGCGGTCCAGGTAGTGTTCGTTGCCGCGTACCAGTGCAGGCGCATCGTCGGCGAGGCTGCATGCCGGTGCGGTGGTGCCGATATCGATCTCGCGCAGGCGTCTGCCTATCTGGATCGGGCGCAGCACCGGCACGTCCGCCAGGCCATGCTCGCGCTGGGCCACGACCGTGCCGTCGGCATTGACGCAGAACAGGGTCCACTGGCGTCCGCCAAAGGCGGCCCAGAGGTGGTCGAGGTCCTCGCGGACGCAACGCGCCAGGCGGCGGTCGGCCGGGTCTTCCAGGCGCGGACCGGAGGTCGCCAGCGGCGCGTAATGCGGCGCCTGCCACGGTTGCACGCCGGCCAGCCGTGAGCGCTTCCAGGAACGCTGCACCGACGGCGCCAGCAACGATTCGGCCAGCGCCCCGCCGTCGGCGAAGCGCTGGCGCGCGGCAGCCAGTACCTGCTGCTGTTCCCGTTGCATCACGGCCATCGGTCACCTCCCAGGGGACTGACAGCGTACACCCGGCAACCTGACTGCCTGTGCCGTCGCGGATAGCCATGTCCGCGACGGATTGTTTCACTTGCCCAGGGTCAGGATCGGCTTGAGGGTCACCCCGCGGGTGCTGTCTTCAGCCGCCTGGTTGATCTGGTCCAGCGGATAGAACCTGACCAGCTTGTCGAACGGGAAGCGGCCCTGCTGGTACAGCTGCACCAGCTGCGGGATGAACACCTTGGGCACGCTGTCGCCCTCGACGATGCCACGGATGCTGCGCCCGCCGAGCAGCAGGTTGTTGACGTCGAACTCGGCCTTGGTGCCCAGCTTCGGCGCACCGACCACACCGATCACGCCGCGCCCGCCAAGCGCTTCGATGCCCTGTGCCAGCACCTCCGGGCGACCGGTGGATTCCAGCGCGAAGTTGGCACCGCCGCCGGTGATCTCGCGCACGGCTTCAACCACATCCACCTCGCGGCTGTTGATCACGTGGGTGGCGCCCAGTTCCTTGGCCAGCGCCAATCGCGACGGCACCACATCGATGGCGATGATGGTGGTCGCCCCGGCAACGCGGGCGGCCATCACCGCGCTCAGGCCGACGGCACCGGCACCAAAGCTGGCGAAGCTGCTGCCGGCGCTGACCTTGAGCGAGTTGATCACCGCACCGGCGCCGGTCTGGATGCCGCAGCCGAGCGGGCCAAGCAGTTCGATCGGCGCATCCTCGGGCACCTTGATGGCGTTGTTCTCGCGGCTCAGCGCATAGGTGGCGAACGAAGACTGCGCGAAGAAATGATCGTGCAGCGGGTTGCCGTCCGGATCCTGGATCGCGGTGGAACCATCCAGCGCGCCACCGCCGAAGTTGAGCCCGAAGAAATCCTTGCAGTACGCACCGTGGCCGCCGCTGCAGGGATTGCAGTGACCACAGGCGCCGTAGGTCAGCACGACGTGGTCGCCGACCTTGAGGTCCTTCACGCCCGGGCCAAGCGCTTCGACGATACCCGCGCCTTCATGGCCAAGCACCGCAGGCAGCGGCACCGGGTAGTACTGGTCGCGCACGATCAGGTCGGTATGGCACAGGCCGGTGGCGACCACGCGGACCAGCACTTCGTCGTCCTGCGGGCCGCGGATGCGGGCCTTTTCGATGGTGAACGGCTGTTCCTTCTCGCGCACC
Organism: Stenotrophomonas sp. Ste86; assembly: GCF_024519465.1. Lineage (GTDB taxonomy): Bacteria > Pseudomonadota > Gammaproteobacteria > Xanthomonadales > Xanthomonadaceae > Stenotrophomonas. The sequence continues at coordinate 19,272 of NZ_JALJRW010000027.1, forward strand.
ACGGCCACGGTGATGTCGCGCAGTTCGGTTGTTGCGGTCATGTCGGTTTCCTTCTCAGATCGGGTAGGCGGGCGCTTCGCCCTTGACGGTCAGCCACTGCCACTGGGTGAACTCGTCGATGTTCGACGGACCGCCGATGCTGGTGCCGTTGCCGGACGCGCCGACGCCACCGAACGGATTGATCACCTCATCGTTGACGGTCTGGTCGTTGATGTGCAGCAGGCCGGTACGCAGCTGCTCGCCGAGCGTTAGCGCGCGACCGACATTGCTCGACACGATCGCCATCGAAAGGCCGTACTCGCTGTCGTTGGCCAGCGCGACGGCATCGTCGTCGGTATCGAACGGCACCACCACCGCGACCGGCGCGAAGATCTCTTCGCGGAAGGCCGGGTTGTCACGGCCCACATCGCTGAGCACCGTCGGTTCGAAGAACAGGTCCTTGTAGCCGCCGCCCGTGGCCAGGGTGGCACCGGCGGCCTGCGCCTCGGCGACGATGCGTGCGGCGTGGTCACGCTGCTGTGCGTTGATCAGCGGACCGATCGCCACATCGCCCGTCGCCGGATCACCGACCTTGAGCGATCTTGCCTTGGCCACCAGTTTCTCCAGGAAGCGCGCATGGATGCTGCGCTGGACCAGCACGCGGCCGGTGGCCATGCAGATCTGACCCTGGTGCAGGTACACGCCCCAGGCGGTGTTGGCGACGGCCAGGTCGAGGTCGGCGTCGTCCAGGATGATCAGCGAATTCTTCCCGCCCAGTTCCAGCGAGACTTTCTTCAGGTGCTTGCCCGCCGCCTCGCCGACCTTGCGCCCGGCACCGGTGGAACCGGTGAACTGGATCATGGCGATGTTGGGATCGCTGGTGAGCGCGGCACCGGCGGCGCCGTCCCCGGGCAGCACGTGCAGCAGGCCCGCCGGCAACCCGGCCAGCTCGAACAGGCGCGCGATGACGAAGCCGCCGCACACGGCGGTCCGCGGATCGGGCTTGAGCACCACCGCATTGCCCAGCGCGAGCGCCGGCGCGACCGCCCGCATGGCCAGGTACAGCGGGAAATTGAACGGTGCGATCACCCCGACCACGCCGAGGGGACGCCGCCGCGCCAGGTTGAGGCGGCCGGGTTCGGAGGGCAGCACTTCGCCGATGCTGCGCGAGGGCAGCGCGGACGCTTCGTGCAGCGCCTTGGTGTTCACCTTCGCTTCGGAGCCGGCCTTGAGCCGGGTGGAGCCGCTTTCGCGGACCAGCCACTGCACGATGTCATCGTTGTACTGCTCGGCCAACTGCGCAGCGCGGCGAAGTACCTGGGCGCGCGTCTCGTACGGGGCGGCGGCCCATTCGCGCTGCGCCTTGGCGGCGGTGGCAGCGGCCGCGGCGATGCCGGCCGGGTCGGTCATGGCGATCTTCCCGAGGGTGTTGCCGGTGGCCGGTTCGATCACGTCCTGGACGCCGGCGCCGGTCTGCCACGTGCCGTCGAACAGTTTGCCGGACCACAGATCCGTGGGAAGGAAGGAGGATGTTTCAGTCATTGTCTGCTCGCCTTTATCGTTCTGGTTCACCCGGACATTCAATACCCGCACGGCGGCGCTGCCTATTGGCCTCTGGCCGCATTCGGCACAAGTGCTTGCCGCACAAGGACTTTGCAGCATGCCCACTGTCCAGTTAATGGACAGTAGGCATGCGGTGCGGGGCCGGTCGCCGAGCAGCACCCTGTCCGCGCCGATACGCGCCCGTGCCGTCCTGCGCCTTACAATCGCCTGCCCAGCCCGCGATACCGCCCGCCATGAACGATGACCGCTTCACCGACAGCAGCGCCCCGGACGGCACCGATTTCATCGCCGAAACCCGCACCTGGCTGGAGCAGATCGTCATCGGGCTGAACCTGTGCCCGTTCGCCAAGGCGGTGTACGTCAAGGACCAGGTGCGTTTCGTACTCAGCGATGCCACCACCCCGGAGGCACTGGTGGAGGAACTGGCCGAGGAACTCGTACTGCTGCGCGACACCCCGGCCGAGCAGATCGACACCACGCTGATCGTGCATCCGCACGTGCTGGGCGACTTCCTGGAGTACAACGATTTCCTCGACAACGCCGATGCCGCGATCGAGGCGCTGGACCTGCAGGGCATCCTGCAGGTGGCCAGTTTCCACCCGCAGTACCAGTTCGCCGGGGCGGCCGCCGATGACGTCAGCAACTACACCAACCGTTCGCCCTACCCGACCCTGCACCTGCTGCGCGAAGACAGCGTCGAGCGCGCCGTGGCCGCGTTCCCGGACCCGGACGTGATCGTGGAGCGCAACATCGAAACGCTGGACAAGCTGGGCGTGGAAGGCTGGACGCGCCTGCTCGGGCGCAAGGACAACTCACGGTGCCACTGACCCCGGCCATTGCCGAGTGGGCACCGCAGCCGCTGCGCGATCGCGTGGTGATCGTCACCGGCGGTGCGCAGGGCGTGGGCCGCGGCATCGCGCAGGCGGTACTGGGTGCCGGCGGCAGCGTGATGCTCGCCGACCTCGATGCCGATGCCGGCAAGGCCTGCCTGAAGGAGTGGGCATTGCCCGAACGCGCGGCCTTCCAGCGCGCGGACGTGGTCAACGAACGCAGCGTGCAGGCGCTGGTGAAGGCGACGCTCAAGCGCTTCGGCCGCATCGATGGGCTAGTCAACAACGCCGGCATCGCCAGCGCGCATGGCACGCCGCTGGCGGCGATGACGCTGGCCGAATGGCAGCGCCGGCTGTCCAGCCTGCACGGCGCGTTCCTGTGCAGCAAGCACGCGCTGCCGGCCCTGCGCGAACACGACGGGGCGATCATCAACATCGCTTCGACCCGTGCATGGCAGTCCGAGGCGGACAGCGAGGCCTATGCCGCCGCCAAGGGCGGGCTGGTGGCGTTCACCCATGCGCTGGCGCTGAGCGAAGGCCCGGACGTGCGGGTCAACAGCATCAGCCCGGGCTGGATCACCACCGATGCCTGGCAGGGGCCGGCGCGCCGCCGCACGCCGACGCTGTCGCGCCGCGACCATGCACAGCACCCGGTCGGGCGGGTGGGCCAGCCGGAAGATATCGGCGCGCTGGCGGTGTTCCTGCTGTCGGACCTGTCCGGCTTCATCACCGGGCAGGACCACGTGGTGGATGGCGGCATGACCCGGAAAATGATCTACGCCGAATGAAACCGGCCCGCATGGCCCCCCACGACCCCACGGCCCGCATGGCCGGTAGAGCCGAGCCATGCTCGGCTGCTCTTCGCCCCGGCGCCTGCCTGTCGTCACGGTGGCTGCTCTTCGCCCCGGTGCCTGCCTGTCGTCACGGTGGCTGCCCTTCGCCACGGTGCCTGCCCGTCGTCACGGTCGCTGCCCTTCGTTCCGGGTCTGCAGCGCGTCAGCCGAGCGTGGCTCAGCTCTACGCCCACCCTTCCTCTGGAATGCGCTGCCGCCGCCGGGCGGTTTACCCCGCCATGCCGTTGTGCCGCAGCAGCGCATCCACGCGGGGCGCGCGCCCACGGAAGGCGGCGAAGTTTTCCGCCGCACTGCGGCTGCCGCCGCGTGACAGCACTTCGTCGCGGAAGCGCCTGCCGGTGTCGGCGGTGTTGCCCGGTGCTTCCTCGAACGCGGCATACGCATCAGCGCTGAGCACCTCGGCCCACTTGTAGCTGTAGTACCCGGCCGCATAGCCGCCGGCGAAGATATGGCTGAACTGATGCGGGAAGCGGTTCCATGCCGGCGGGCGGTTGACCGCGACTTCGTCGCGCACGCGCTCGAGCAGCTGCAGCACGGTGTCCTGCAGCGGATCGAAGCTGCTGTGCAGTTGCATGTCGAACAGCGCGAATTCGAGCTGGCGCACGGTGAACATGCCGCTCTGGAAATTGCGCGCGGCGAGCATGCGATCGAACAGCGCGCGCGGCAGCGGCTGGCCGCTGTCCACGTGCGCGGTCATGCCCTGCACCCGCTCCCACTCCCAGCAGAAGTTCTCCATGAACTGGCTGGGCAGCTCCACCGCATCCCATTCCACACCGTTGATGCCGGCCACGCCAAGCTCGCCGATGCGGGTCAGCAGTTGATGCAGCCCATGGCCCATTTCATGGAACAAGGTGGTGACTTCGTCGTGGCTGAAGGTGGCCGGCTTGCCCTCGGCGCCCTTGCCGAAGTTGCACACCAGGTACACCAGCGGGGTCTGCACGCCGGCCGCGGTATCGCGACGGTTGCGGCAATCGTCCATCCACGCGCCACCGCGCTTGCCTTCGCGTGCGTACAGGTCCAGGTAGAACTGCCCCACCAACGCGCCCTGCGCATCGACCAGGCGGAAGAAACGCACGTCCGGATGCCAGACCGGCGCCGTGTCCGGCTGCACCTGCAGCCCGTACAAGCCTTCGATCACGGCGAACAGTCCAGCGAGCACCTTGGGCTCAGTGAAGTACTGCTTCACTTCCTGCTCGGAATAGCTGTAGCGGGCCTGCTTGAGCTGCTCGCTGGCAAACGCCAGGTCCCAGGCCTCCAGCGTCTGCAGGCCCAGTTCGTCGCGCGCGAACAGGTCCAGTTCGGCGCGGTCGCGCTGCGCATGCGGCTTGGCGCGCGCGGCCAGGTCGCGGAGGAAGCCGAGCACCTGCGCGGCGTCTTCGGCCATCTTGGTGGCGATCGAGTACTCGGCGTAGTTGGCAAAGCCCAGCAGTGCGGCCAGTTCGGCACGCAGGGCCAGCACGCGGTCGATGTTGGCGCTGTTGTCCCACGCGGCATCGCCGAACTCGGACGCACGCAGCGCGTTGGCACGGTACAGCGCCTCGCGCAGCGGGCGGTGCGTGGCATAGGTCAGCACCGGCAGGTAACACGGCATCTGCAGGGTCAACTTCCAGCCGGACAGACCGTCCTTCTCCGCTGCCGCACGTGCCGCGGCGATCACATCGTCGGGGAGCCCGGCCAGCTCGGCCGGATCTTCCACGTGCAGCGACCAGGCATCGGTCGCGTCAAGCACGTTCTGCGAGAACGTCGCCGACAGCGCCGACAGTTCTTCCTTGATCGCACTGAAGCGCGCCTTGCCGGCGTCATCCAGTTCGGCGCCGCCCAGGCGGAAGTCGCGCAGGGCGTTGTCCAGCACCTTGCGTCGGGCGTCATCGTACTGCGCCGCTTCCGGTGCGGCAGCCAGTGCGCGGTACTGCTGGAACAACGCCAGGTTCTGGCCCAGCGCGCTGCCGAAGCGGGTCACCTTGGGCAGGTTGGCGTTGTAGGCCTCACGCAGCGCCGGGGTGTTCACCACGCCCTGCAGGTGGCCAACCTGGCCCCAGGCGCGCCACAGGCGCTCGGTGGCATCGTCCAGCGGCACCACGAAGCTGGCCCAGGTCACCGGGCTGACGGTTTCGGCCGCTGTCACCGCGGCGTCGGCCTCGGCCAACAGCGCGTCGATCGCCGGGGCGATGTGCTCAGGCTGGATCGCGTCGAAGCGCGGCAGGCCGGAAAAATCGAGCAGGGGGTTGGTGGGGGTCACAGGCATCTCCAGACAACGGGGCCGCGGCAGCGGCATTCCCCCACGATATGGCATTGCCCCCGGTCCGGCACAAGCCCTGCAGGCGATGCACCGCCCCGGATCGGCCAGCCGATGTTCACGCGCGACTGACGGGCGCCGACCGAGGCTGGAGCCTCCTACGCTGGCATTGCGGCGCGATCATGGATGAGTTCACCTACGCACAGTCGCATTTCGCGCTGATCGGCACGGCCAGCACCGCCGAACTGGACTGGATCGCCGCGCTCGGGAAGGCCGACGAACAGCCGCGCCATCGCGCCGCCCTGGCGCAGGTGGTCGGCCCGCAGGCCGGGCGGCTGCAGGACGACCAGCTCTGGTATCCGTATGAAGTGATCGAGCGCGGCGCGATCCGCTGCGAGCCCGGCCACGAACGCGAATTCGTGCTGTGCACGCTGCTGGTGATCCTGGCCGTGCAGGCCGGTCAACGCATCGGCGTGGACCTGTCCCTGCAGTTCGACGACCTGGCGGCAACGTATGAAACCCTGCCACCGGTCTTGCGCGACACCGTGCTGGACGCCTACCAGCGCGTGCAGGCGTAGAGCCGACCGTTGGTCGGCTGATGTCCCGCGCGCACAGGGGGTAGAGCCGACCGTGGGTCGGCTGATGTCCCGCGCACAAGGGGTAGAGCCGACCGTTGGTCGGCTGATTTACGGCGTCAAGGCAAGAGCAGCCGACCAACGGTCGGCTCTACAACTCAATACAGTGCCTCAAGCGACGTACAGGGCAACGCCGGCAAGCCCTGCCCGGCCACCGCCGCCGCAATCACCGCATCGGCCTGTTCCACGTCGATGCCCTGGCGCGGATACCACTCCGGGTTGTAGTAGCTGTGCGCGTAGCGCTCGCCGCTGTCGCACAGGATGGTCACGATCGACCCGCTGCGCCCGGCCTGGCGCATCAGCTCGGCGGCCTGCAGCACGCCGATGAAATTGGTGCCGGTGGACCCGCCGACGCGACGCCCCAGCTGGCGGCTCACATGGCGCATCGCGGCCAGGCTCAGCGCATCGGGCACCTTGACCATCGCATCGACGCTGGTCGGAATGAAGCTGGATTCCACCCGCGGCCGGCCGATGCCTTCCACCCGCGAGCCCCCGCTGCAGGTCAGCTCGCGCCACGGCTGGCCGGCCAGCGCCGCGCAGTAACCGTCGTAGAACACCGACACTTCCGGGTCCGCGCACAGGATGCGGGTGTCATGCCGGCGGTAACTGACGTAGCGGCCCAGCGTGGCCGCGGTACCGCCGGTGCCCGGGCTGCACACGATCCATTCCGGCACCGGGTGCGGCTCTTCGGCCATCTGCTTGAAGATGGACTCGGCAATGTTGTTGTTGGCACGCCAGTCGGTGGCGCGCTCGGCGTAGGTGAACTGGTCCATGAAGTGGCCGCCGGTTTCGCGGGCGAGTTGCTCCGAATCGCCATTGAGATCGCAGGCACGCTCGACCAGGTGGCAACGGCCGCCATGGAACTCGATCGCGGCGATCTTCTCCGGTGAGGTGGTGGCCGGCATCACCGCGATGAACGGCAGGCCCAGCAGCCGTGCGAAGTACGCCTCGGACACCGCCGTGGAGCCGCTGGAGGCCTCGATCACCGGGCGTCCCTCGCGCAGCCAGCCGTTGGTCAGCGCATACAGGAACAGTGAGCGCGCCAGGCGATGCTTGAGGCTGCCGGTGGGGTGGCTGGATTCGTCCTTGAAGTACAGGTCGATGCCGGCATGCCCGGGCAGATCCATCGGGATCAGGTGGGTATCGGCCGAACGGTTGAAATCGGCTTCGATCTTGCGGATGGCGGCAGCCACCCATTCACGCTGCGACATGGCCAGGACTGTGCAAGGAGACGCAGCATTCTACGTCGCCTTGCAGCCGCCCCGCTAAAATGGGCGCCATGGCCGTGAACCCACGGCCCCCGCTGCCACAGGATTTCCCCCATGAGCGTTGCTTCCCTGCAGTCCCAGCCCGGCGTTGCCGCCCAGCCGCCGGCCGAAACCACCGGTTTCGTGTTCAACCACACCATGCTGCGCGTGAAGGACATCGCCGCCTCGCTGGATTTCTACACCCGCGTGCTCGGCTTCCGCCTGATCGACCAGCGCGACTTCGCCGAAGCCCAGTTCAGCCTGTACTTCCTGGCCCTGCTGCCGGCCGGCACCCAGATCCCCGAGGGCGACGACGCGCGCCGGGTGTGGATGGCCGGTATTCCCGGCGTGCTGGAGCTGACCCACAACCACGGCACCGAATCCCAGCCGGGCGCGGTGTACCACGACGGCAACAGCGACCCGCGTGGTTTCGGCCACATCTGCGTCTCCGTGCCGGACATCCAGGCCGCCTGCAAGCGCTTCGATGACCTGCAGGTGCCCTACCAGAAGCGCCTGGAAGACGGCCGCATGAAGCACCTGGCCTTCATCAAGGACCCCGACGGCTACTGGGTGGAAATCATCTCCAACACCCCGATCGCCTGAGAGCGCTGCATCCGGTAGGTGCCGACCGTTGGTCGGCACACCGCCACCGCGTCGGCACCCACCACGGGGTCAGCAACGTGCACGCGGCGGACATGCCGCCGCGCTGCACCGGTGGTATACCTGCGCACCTGCCCAAGCCGAGGAGTGCGCATGGAAACCATGGAACTGTACCGGGGTCGCCTGATCGACCATCTGCAACTGGTGGTCAAGGACCTGGCCGCCAGCCGCCGCTTCTACCAGGCGGTGTTCGACAGCATCGGCATCCCGATTGCCGGTGAAGGCGACACCTATTTCTGGGCCGACGAACTGTTTATTTCCACTGCCAGCAGCGAGGCCGCCGCCGGCCAGCTCACCGGCCGCCACCACCTGGCCTTCCAGGCCCGCGACCGCGCCACCGTCGAGGCGTTCCACCAGGCCGCATTGGCCGCCGGTGGCACGGACAACGGCGCGCCCGGCGAACGCCCGTACCACCCGGCGTACTACGCCGCGTTCGCGATCGATCCGGATGGCAACAACATCGAAGTGGTCTACCACGGTCCGGCCGATTACAGCGCCGATGCGGTGAAGGTGAGCTTCTCGCAGTAGAGGGGCGCGCCCGCAGTTCCGTCCCGGGGCGGGCACGCCCTGCGCGCCCGCCCGATCAGGATCGCGAGCGGATCCGCGCGAACACGTGTCGTTGCGAGGCATGAACGCTTCAGGCTGCCCCGCGGCCAATCTCACTGGATGAGATCGCCCCTGCTTAGGGTGGCCGCATGGACACCCTGCGCAAGCTCGCCATCCTCGCCGATGCCGCCAAGTACGACGCCTCCTGCGCCTCCAGCGGCGCGGGAAAGCGGAACTCGGTCAAATCCGGTGGTATCGGCAGCACCGAGGGCGCGGGGATCTGTCACAGCTATACCCCGGATGGGCGGTGCGTCTCGTTGCTGAAGATCCTGCTGACCAACTTCTGCATCTACGACTGCGCCTACTGCGTGAACCGGGTTTCTAGCAACGTGCAGCGGGCGCGCTTCAGCGTGGACGAGGTAGTCGCGCTGACCATGGATTTCTACAAGCGCAATTACATCGAGGGCCTGTTCCTTTCCAGCGGCATCATCCGCAACGCCGACTACACGATGGAACGCATGGTGGAAGTGGCGCGGGTGCTGCGCCAGGAACATCGGTTCGCCGGATACATCCACCTGAAGACCATTCCCGAAGCCTCGCCGGAATTGCTGGCCGCCGCCGGGCGCCATGCCGACCGCCTGTCGATCAACATCGAACTGCCCACCGAAGACGGACTGGCCAGTTACGCCCCGGAAAAGTCGATGCCCTCCATCCGTGGCGCGATGGGCGAGCTCAGCTGGCGGATCGAGGAGGCCAAGCAGGCGCGCAAGGCGACCGCTACCCTGCCGCTGGCCGACCCGGCCCCGCGCACCAGGAAACCGCAAGCGCCGCGCTTCGCACCGGCCGGGCAAAGTACACAGATGATCGTCGGTGCCGACGGCGCGAGCGACCTGCAGATCCTGGGCGCGGCGGACAACCTGTATGGCAATTACCACATGCGCCGGGTTTATTATTCCGCGTTCAGCCCGATCCCCGATGCCAGCAAAGCGCTGCCGCTGCAGGCGCCGCCCCTGGCGCGTGAGCACCGGCTGTATCAGGCCGACTGGCTGCTGCGCTTTTACGGCTACGGGGTGGAAGAGATTACCGACACCACCCAGGGCGGCATGCTCGACCTGGACATCGATCCGAAAATGGCGTGGGCGATCCGTCACCCCGAGCGTTTTCCGGTGGACGTCAATACAGCGCCGAAGGAATTGCTGTTGCGCATTCCCGGCCTGGGCGTGCGCAACGTCAAGCGCGTGTTGATGGCGCGCCGCCATGGCCGCCTGCGGGTGGCCGACGTGGCCCGGCTGCGCGCGCCGATGAGCAAACTATTGCCGTTCGTCCAGTTGGCCGACCACCATCCGCGCAAGCAGCTGGATGATCCTGCCACCCTGCGCGCGCGATTGGCGCCGCCACCGAAGCAGGGTGCGTTGTTTTGACTGGTCCGGCACGTACGGACCTGCAGCGCTGGAGCGCGCGGGTGGAGCCGGCGTGGTCGGTGGAGGCATGGCGCGCGGTAGCGCGGGCAGCGTTGCAGCGACAGGTCGCACCGCCCCAGCTGGACTGGCTCGATGCCGGCGAGGGCTCGCTGCTGGATGCCCCTTCGGTGCTGGATGCGCCGCTACCGGTGGAGCCCGCATCCACGCAGGCAGCGGTACCCCGTGATTTTCTCGAACTGGCCGCCACCTGCCTGTGCCACCGTGAACCGCAGCGGCTGGCGCTGCTGTACCGCATGCTGTGGCGGATCACCCACGGCGAGCGCCGCCTGCTGACCAACCCGGCCGACCCCGACGTGGTGCGCGCCATGGCCCTGGCGCAGGCAGTACGCCGCGATGCGCACAAAATGAAGGCGTTCGTGCGCTTCCGGGAAGTACCCGGCGAGCAAGAGGCGTTCATTGCCTGGTTCGAGCCAGACCACCATATCGTGGACCGGGTGGCGCCCTTCTTCGCGCGTCGCTTCGCCGGCATGCGGTGGGCGATTCTAACCCCGACGCGCAGCGCGCGATGGGATGGCAGCACACTGTCATTCGGCCCCGGCGGCAGCCAGGAGCAGGCGCCGCGCGAGGACGCGCGCGAAGAATTGTGGCGCACCTACTACGCCAACATCTTCAATCCGGCCCGGCTCAACACGCGCATGATGCGGCAGGAAATGCCCGCCAGGTACTGGAAACACCTGCCTGAAGCAACGCTGCTGCCGATGCTGGTGCGCGACGCCGGCGACCGCGTACAGGAGATGCATGACCGCGACGTGCAAGCACCGCAGCGCCGCATTCCCGACCGCCGGATTACCCCGCGTGCGCCGGCCACCGCCAACGGCGATGACCTGGATGCGCTGCGCACGGCGGCCATGGGGTGCCGCCGCTGTCCACTATGGGAACCGGCCACCCAGACGGTGTTCGGTGAAGGACCGCAGAACGCCAAAGTGATGCTGGTGGGCGAGCAGCCCGGCGACAGCGAAGACCTGAGCGGGCACCCCTTCGTGGGGCCGGCCGGGCAGCTGTTGAACCGCGCGTTGGCGGAACTGGATATCGACCGCAGCACGCTGTACATGACCAATGCGGTGAAGCACTTCCGGTTCGAGCGGCGCGGCAAACGGCGCATCCACAGCAAGCCGCAGATGACCCACATCACTGCGTGCAAACCGTGGCTGATGGCCGAAATAGAGAACGTGCGCCCGCAGGTGATCGTGTGTCTGGGAGCCACCGCGGCTACGGCCGTGTTCGGGGCGGGCTTCAACCTAATGGAGAAGCGCGGCCGCTGGCACTCGCTGGACGACGGCACCCGCGCGTTCGCCACGGTGCACCCGGCGTGGGTGCTGCGTCAGGGCGACGGCGAGGCGCGTGAGGCGGCGTATCGGGGACTGGTGGAGGATCTGCGGGGTTTGCTGGACGACCGGCGCGAGGGGTAATGCAGGTTGGCGTTGCGCGGCGTACGCTGATTGGGATGCGTCAGGGGGTTGCCGGCCAGCGGCCTGCATTACCGATCAGCAGCTCAGGATGAGGTGGCCGGCCAGTGCGCCGCAGCCCACCCACAGGCCGAGCATCAGCAACAGCCCGGCGACAGCGGTCACTACGCGCCAGCCCCGCCGCGCGCCCTTGCTGCGCGCGAAGACCCACCATGCCAGCAGTGGGCCCGCGATCAGGCCACCGCCCAGCAGCGCCACCGCCAACCAGCCGATCCACTCGGGCTTGTGGCCGGCTTCAGGGGGACATTGGGAAGTCGCGTATGCCGCCGGAATCAGCAGCAGGTTGAACAGTCCAACAGCGGTGCGACGGAGACGCGTGCCGACGCGGGGTCGGCACCTGTCCGCGATGCCATGGGCTGGCGTCAATGCGCCGCCATGTAGATGTCCTGCAGCACCGCCTTCTCAAGCTCCAACTCGCTGAGCAGGTTCTTGACGATATCGCCAAGGCTCAGGATGCCGACCAGCTTGGTACCTTCAGTCACCATCAGGTGGCGGTGGCGCGAGTAGGTCATCAGCGCCATCGCCTGCTTCAGCGTTGCGTCCGGAGCGATGCCTTCAAGGCCTGCCGACGGCAAGCTGGCGATCACCCGACGACCTGCCTGCGGGCCGTCATCGGCCAGGCTGCGGACGATGTCCTTCTCGGAAATGATCCGCACCGGGGCGTCGTCTTTCATCACCACCAAGGCAGCGATCTTATGCGCGCTCATCTTGTGCGCGGCGGCACCGATGGTGTCCTCGACATCGATGGTGACAATTGCATTTTTCTTGGATTGCAGGAGTTCGCGGACGTTCATTCTTGTTTCCTGGTACAGGTTACTGAAGTCGAGAGGTGCGCCTTGTTGCAGCGAGGGAGGCGGCGCCATGCGTCTGCCCGCTCCTCGGTCATTGGATTCTACGACCGCAGCTTGGCCCAGGAGTTTGCAAATCTGGGACAGTTGGTCGTCGAAATGGCTGACGACCCCGAGAATGGCACCGCGACTAAAACCGTCGCTGAATGCCGCCGTGGCGCACGACTAAAGTTCCACGGCCCGCTGCCGCGTGTGGCACCACCCCACGGGTGGCTGCGTCGGCGCCGGATTGAAAGGCAGCCACGCATGGCGCGGCTCTACCGATGAATACGGGTGTAGAGCCACCCCATGGGTGGCTGGCCCCCTAACCAGACGCCCACGAAAAAGGGGCCTCGCGGCCCCCTTCTCCCCATCCGCGTCGCCTGCGCGCGCGTTTATTCCACCGTCACGCTCTTGGCCAGATTGCGCGGCTTGTCCACGTCGGTGCCCCGAGCCAACGCGGTGTGGTAGGCCAGCAGCTGCACCGGGATGGTGTGCACCACCGGGCTGAGCACGCCGGCATGCCGCGGCGTGCGGATCACGTGCACGCCGTCGGACTCGACGAAGTTGCTGTCCTGGTCGGCGAACACGAACAGCTCACCACCGCGCGCGCGCACTTCCTGCATGTTGGATTTGACCTTCTCCAGCAGGTTGTCGTTGGGCGCGATCACCACCACCGGCATGTCTTCGTCCACCAGCGCCAACGGGCCGTGCTTGAGCTCACCGGCCGGGTACGCTTCTGCATGGATGTAGGTGATTTCCTTCAGCTTGAGCGCGCCTTCCAGCGCGATCGGGTAATGCAGGCCGCGACCGAGGAACAGCGCGCTGCTCTTGCGCGCGAAACGCTCGGCCCAGGCGGCGATCTGCGGCTCCATGTTCAACGCATGCTGCACGCTGCCCGGCAGGAAGCGCAGCTGCTCCAGGTAGTCCGCTTCCTGCGCGGCATCGATGCGCCCGTGCAGTTTGCCCAGCACCACGGTCAGCTGGAACAGCGCGGCCAGCTGGGTGGTGAAGGCCTTGGTCGAGGCCACGCCGATCTCGGCGCCGGCGCGGGTGTAGCAGACCAGTTCGCTGGCACGCGGGATCGCGCTTTCGGGCACGTTGCAGATCGACAACGTATGCAGGTGGCCCAGCGACTTTGCGTACTTCAGCGCTTCCATCGTGTCCAGGGTTTCACCGGACTGGGAGATGGTCACGATCAGGTGCTTGGGATTGGCATATGCCGCGCGATAACGGTATTCGCTGGCGATTTCGACGCTGCACGGCAACCCGGCAATGGATTCGATCCAGTAGCGCGCGGTCAGACCAGAGTAGTAACTGGTGCCGCACGCAAGGATCTGCACGCCTTCGATGCCGGCCAGCACGCTTTCTGCATTCTTGCCGAACAGCTCGGCCGGGAACCCACCGGCGTCGATCGCCGCTTCGATGGTGTCGCCCAGCGCGCGCGGCTGCTCGTGGATTTCCTTCTGCATGAAGTGGCGGTAAGGGCCCAGTTCCAGCGAGGCCAGCGACACATCGGACAGGTGCACATCGCGCACCACCGGCAGATTGTGCTCGTCATAGACCTGCACGCCATCGCGGCGGATGTCGGCGGTATCGCCCTCCTCCAGGAAGATCACCGTGCGGGTGGCCGAGAGGATCGCCGAGACATCGGAGGCGACGAAGTTCTCGCCCTCGCCCAGGCCTACCAGCAGCGGGCAGCCCATGCGCGCGCACACGAAGTGCTCCGGCTCGGCCCGGCTCATCACCGCAAGCGCGTAGGCACCGGTGAGCTCCTTGACCGTGCGCTGCAGCGCCGACAGCAGGGTGTCGCCGTCCTTGAGGTGATGGTGCATCAGGTGCGCGATCACTTCGGTGTCGGTCTGCGACTCGAACACATAGCCCAGCGCGCGCAGCTTCTCGCGCTGTTCTTCATGGTTTTCGATGATGCCGTTGTGCACCAGCGCCACGCCGTGGCTGATATGCGGATGCGCGTTGGCTTCGGTGACGCCACCGTGCGTTGCCCAGCGGGTATGGCCGATGCCCAGCGACGCGTCGAAGCCCTCACTGAGGGCAGCCTTCTCCATCTCGGCCACGCGGCCGGTGCGGCGGACGCGGCGCACGTCGGGCTGTGCCTGGCGCTGGTCGAGCACGGCGATGCCGGAGGAATCGTAGCCGCGATATTCCAATCGCTTCAGCCCTTCGATGAGGACCGGTACCACATCGCGATTCGCGATCGCTCCCACAATGCCGCACATAGATTCTGATCCCAGGTATCGAGCCTCGCATTCTAGCGTGGCCCCCGTGTCCGGGACGCCGCTGTCCGCTTAACGAAAGTGTCCGGCGGGTGTCCGCGGACACGCGGACAAGCAGGTCGCCCTCGCAAGCCATTGATTTCAAATGGCCAAAAGTTGGCACGGGATCTGCTTTGTACTCGGCAACCCAACCGCGAACGAGCCCGATGATCCGCGACACTTCCGCCCAGGACCAGACCCTCTCCGTTGCCGGCACGGCAGCCCCGTGGAAGCGCTGGCTGTGGCCGGGCCTGGCCGCACTGGTGGTGCTGCTGGCCATCGGCTTCGCTGTCCGCGCCTGGCTGGGCGCCAGCCGCTCCTTCGACGGGGCGCGGGTGCGCATCGCCGAGGTCACCCGCGGCGACCTGGTCCGCGACATCGCCGCCGACGGCCGGGTCATCGCCGCCAACAGCCCGATCCTGTACGCCATCTCCGCCGGTACCGTGGACCTGAAGGTGGTGGCCGGCGACGTGGTCAAGAAGGGCCAGGAACTGGCGGTGATCGACAGCCCGGAACTGCGCAGCAAGCTCGCCCAGGAACAGGCCACCCTGGCCGGCCTGGAAGCCGAAGCGAGCCGCTCCACCCTCGATGCCACCCTGGCCCGTGCCAAGGCACGCAAGGAAACCGACCAGGCCAGCATCGAGCGGCAGGCTGCCGACCGCGACCTGCAGCGCTACCAGCGCGGCTTCGACGGCGGTGCGGTGCCGCAGATCGACCTGGCCAAGGCCAATGACAGCCTCAAGAAAGCCGACATCCAGCTGGCCAACGCGCAGACCGACGCACGCCTGCAGGGCCAGGGCGCCGACCTGGACGCACGCAACAAGCACCTGCTGGCCGAACGCCAGAAGGCGGTGGTGGCCGAGGTGCAGCGCCAGGTCGATGCACTGACCCTGCGCGCGCCGTTCGACGGCCAGGTCGGCCAGGTGCAGGCCACCCAGCACACCAACGTGATCGCCAATGCGCCGATCCTGGGCGTGGTCGATCTGTCGCGCTTCGAGATCGAGATCAAGGTGCCCGAGAGCTTCGCCCGCGAGCTGGCGATCGGCATCCCGGCCCAGCTCACCAGCGGCAACGGCCAGCCCTTCCCGGGCGAGATCAGCGCGGTGTCCCCGGAAGTGGTCGCCGGTGAAGTCAACGCCCGCATCCGCTTCTCCGACAAGCAGCCGCAGGGTCTGCGCCAGAGCCAGCGCATGCAGGCCCGGGTGGTGCTCGATACCCGTCGCAATGTGCTCAAGGTCGAGCGCGGCCCGTTCGTCGAACAGGGCAACGGCCAGGCCTACGTCATGGACGGCAGCACCGCGGTGCGCCGCCCGGTCAAGCTCGGTGTGAGCAGCCTGGGCGAAGTGGAAATCCTCTCTGGCCTGCAGCCCGGCGATCGCGTCGTGGTCTCCGGCAGCGATCTGTTCGGCGATGCCGAGCACGTGTCCATCAACTGATCTCCACAACACATTTCATCCTCAACCAACGGTAAGGAAAACAGTCATGCTCGAGATGCGCGCGGTCGCCAAAGTGTTCCGCACCGAACAGGTGGAAACCCATGCCCTGCGGTCGCTTGACCTGCACGTCCGCGAAGGCGAGTTCGTCGCCGTGACCGGTCCGTCCGGCTCGGGCAAGACCACGTTCCTCAACATCGCCGGCCTGCTGGAAACCTTCACCAGCGGCACCTACATGCTCGATGGCCAGGACGTCAGCAAGCTCGGCGACGATGCGCGCAGCCGCCTGCGTAACCAGAAAATCGGCTTCATCTTCCAGGGTTTCAACCTGATCTCCGACCTCAACCTGTTCGACAATGTCGATGTACCGCTGCGCTATCGCGGCATGCCCGCCGCCGAGCGCAAGCAGCGCATCGAAAAGGCGCTGGGCCAGGTCGGGCTGGGCTCGCGCATGAAGCACTACCCGGCCGAGCTCTCGGGCGGACAGCAGCAGCGCGCGGCAATCGCACGCGCCCTGGCGGGCAGCCCGCGCCTGCTGCTGGCCGATGAACCGACCGGCAACCTGGACAGCCAGATGGCACGCGGGGTGATGGAACTGCTGGAGGAAATCAACGCCGCCGGCACCACCATCGTCATGGTCACCCATGACCCGGAACTGGCCGCCCGTGCGCAGCGCAACGTACATATCGTCGATGGCCAGGCCACCGACCTGCTGCGCGAGCCGGTGCTGTCCACCCCGCGTGCTGTCGTCGCCACCACCCACGACTGAGGCCACCATGCTCGCCTACTACTTCCGACTGGCCCTGCGCAGCTTCCGGCGCAACCGGGTGCTGACCGCGCTGATGGTGATCGCCATCGCGCTGGGCATCGGTGCGTCGATGACCACGCTTACCGTATTCCACGTGCTGTCCGGCGATCCGATCCCGCAGAAGAGCGACCGCCTGTTCTACGTGCAGCTGGACCCGCAGCCGATGCTGGGCTACCAGGCCGGTGAAGAACCCAATGACCAGCTGACCCGCTTCGATGCCGAAGCACTGCTGCGCGAGAAGCACGCCAAGCACCAGGCGATGATGACCGGCGGTGGTGTCACCCTGGAACCGGAGAACAGCGCGCTGCGCCCGTTCACCACCGATGCCCGCTACACCTCGGCCGACTTCTTCACGATGTTCGATGCGCCATTCCTGTTCGGGCGCGGCTGGAAGGCCGACCAGGACGAGGGGCGCGGTCGCGTGGCGGTGATTTCGCGCACGCTCAACCAGAAGCTGTTCGACGGTGCCGACAGCGTCGGCAAGTCGCTGCGGATGGATGGCAATACCTTCACCGTGATCGGCGTGCTCGACACCTGGAATCCGAACCCGCACTTCTACGACCTGGAAACCGGCAGGTACGGCGACAGCGAAGACGTATTCATGCCGTTCTCCACCGCCATGGACCTGAAGTTCGGCCGCAACGGCAACATGGATTGCTTCGGACGCAAGAACGAGACCGACGAAACCTCGCTCAATGCCAGCTGCACCTGGATCCAGTACTGGGTGGAGCTGGAGAGCGCGTCGCAGGCGTCGGACTTCCGTGCCTACCTGGACAACTACTCCACCCAGCAGCATGCGGCCGGTCGCTTCGAGCGTCCCAACAATGTCCGCCTGCGCAACGTGATGGCGTGGCTGGACTACAAGCAGGTGGTGCCGGGTGACGTGCGCCTGCAGCTGTGGCTGGCGATGGGCTTCCTGCTGGTCTGTCTGGTAAATACCGTCGGCCTGCTGCTGGCCAAGTTCCTGCGTCGCAGCGGCGAGATCGGCGTGCGGCGGGCCTTGGGTGCCAGTCGTGCGCAGATCTTCCTGCAGTCGCTGGTCGAAGCAGGAACGGTCGGCCTGGCCGGCGGTGTGCTGGGTCTCGGGCTGGCGGCGCTGGGGCTGTATGCCGTGCGCCAGCAGCCGGTGGAGTACGCCAAGCTGGCCACGCTGGATGGACAGATGCTGCTGCTGACCTTCGGGCTGACCCTGGTGGCCAGCCTGCTGGCCGGGTTCCTGCCGGCGCTGCGCGCCATGCAGGTTGCCCCCGCCATCCAACTCAAATCGCAGTAAGGATCCGGAGCACATCATGGATATCCGTCCCATCCTCACCACGCTGCGCCGGCACAAGACCGCCGCCGCACTGATCGTGCTGGAGATCGCGCTGACCTGCGCGATCGTCTGCAACGCGCTGTTCCTGATCGGCCAGCGCATCGAGAAGATCAACCAGCCCAGCGGCATCGCCGAGAACGAACTGGTCGAAGTCCGTCTGGGCGGCATCGGCACCCAGGTCAACGTGGCCGCACGAACCCGCGAAGATCTGGCCGCGCTGCGCGGCATCCCCGGGGTCAAGAGCGTGGTGCCGCTGAACCAGATGCCGTTCCGCAACAACTCCTGGAACACCAGCCTGGGCCTGACCCCGGACCAGGAACGCCCCACCCTGAGCGCGTCGCAGTACTTCGGCAGCGAAGGCACCGTGGACACGCTGGGCCTGGAAGTGGTGGCCGGCCGTGACTTCCAGGCCGATGAATACCAGGACGTGGAGACCGCCAAGAACGATCCGAATCTGGAAGCCAACGGATCGGCGGTGATTCTGTCCAAGGCCGCGGCCGACAAACTGTTCCCCGGTACCCCCGCAGTGGGCAAGACCGTCTACAGCGGGCACATGCCGTTGCGGGTGGTGGGGGTAGTCAAGGAACTGGCCCGGCCGACCAGCCGCGAAGGCGATACCCGCTTCTCGCTCATCCTGCCGCTGCGCATGGGCTACGACGAGGCCTTCTACCTGATCCGGGTCACCGATCCGGCGCGGCGCAATGAAGTGCTCGAAGCGGCGGTGAAAGCGCTGGAACGCGTTGATTCCAGTCGCCTGGTCCGTGGCAAGCGCACCTATGAAGAGCAGCGCCAGAAGTACTTCGCCAACGACCGGGCGATGGTCGGCCTGCTGATCACCGTCTGCGTCGCCCTGTTGGTAGTGACCGCGCTGGGCATCGTCGGCCTGGCCAGCTTCTGGGTGCAGCAGCGCACCAAGCAGATCGGCATCCGCCGTGCGCTGGGGGCGACCCGCGGGCAGATCCTGCGCTATTTCCAGACCGAGAACTTCCTGCTGGCCACGGTCGGTATCGTGCTCGGCATGTTGATGGCCTACACGATCAATCTGTACCTGATGAACAACTACGAGCTGCCGCGCATGCCCATCAGTTACCTGCCGATCGGCGCGGTGCTGTTGTGGCTGCTCGGCCAGATCGCTGTCTTCGGCCCGGCCCGTCGTGCCGCCGCCGTTCCCCCTGCCGTTGCCACCCGGAGTGCCTGATATGCGCAAGACCCTGCTGTCCACCCTCGTGCTGTCCTTCCTGCTGGCCAGCGCACCGGCGCTGGCCGCCACCACCTCCACCCGCACCGAAACCGGACGCCTGGAATGGCGCGAGGGCGACCATCATCTGGTCGTGGATGCCAACCAGGGCATCGTGCGGGTCACCACCACCGAGCCGGGCACCTACTTCGGCGTGCGCGCCGGCGACAGGATCCTGAGCATCGACGGCAAGCCGGTGCGCACGATCGCCGACCTGACCGATACGCTGGCCGCTACGCACCGCACGCGACTGCCGATGACGGTGGTGCGCAGGGGCGATCAGATGAGCCTGGATGTGACCACCGCCGCCTGGAGCAAGGTAGTCCCGGCGGCTCCTCCGGCACCGCCAGCGCCCCCGGCACCGCCCACCCCGCGCAGCTGAGGCACCCGCGCGCCGGGCCATCTCCACGTTGGCCCGGCGCTCCGGTACTCTTGATTCCACTTCCTGGCTTTCGATGCCGCATGCCTTCAATCCTGATCATTGACGACAACGCCAGCGTCGGCACCGCATTGGAAGTGCTGTTCTCGCTGCACGACATCGATGCGCTGCACGCGTTGTCACCCGACGCCGGACTGGCGTTGCTGGAACAACATCCGGTGGACCTGGTCATCCAGGACATGAACTTCACCGAAGACACCACCTCCGGTGAGGAAGGCGAGGCCCTGTTCCAGCAGATCCGTGCCCGCCATCCGGACCTGCCGGTGATCCTGCTGACCGCCTGGACCCACTTGAGCAGCGCCGTGGACCTGGTCCGCGCCGGCGCCGCCGATTACCTGGCCAAACCCTGGGACGACCGCAAGCTGCTGGTCACGGTCAACAACCTGCTGGAACTGTCTGAAACCCGTCGCGAGCTGGACCGCCGCCGCGAGCGCGAGCAGCGCAACCGCTCGGCGCTGGAAGCCCGCTACGACCTGCGCGGTGCGGTGGTTGCCGACCCGGCCAGCGAGCGCGTGGTGAACCTGGCCTGCCAGGTGGCGCGCTCGGCACTGCCGGTGCTGATCACCGGACCCAACGGCGCCGGCAAGGAGAAGATCGCCGAGATCATCCAGGCCAATTCGCTGGTGGCCAAGGGCCCGTTCGTCGCGCTCAACTGCGGCGCCATTCCCGCCGAACTGATCGAGGCCGAATTGTTCGGCAGCGAGGCCGGCGCGTATACCGGCGCCAACAAGGCACGCGAAGGCAAGTTCGAGGCCGCCGATGGCGGCACGCTGTTCCTGGACGAGATCGGCAATCTTTCGCTGGGCGGGCAGATGAAACTGCTGCGCGTGCTGGAAACCGGACGCTTCGAGCGGCTGGGCTCCAACCGCGAACGCCAGGTCAAGGTGCGGGTGATCAGTGCCACCAATGCCGACCTGCCGGCGATGATCCGCGATGGCCAGTTCCGCGAAGATCTGTACTACCGCCTCAATACCGTGGAGCTGGCGCTGCCGCCGCTGGCCGAACGGGCCGGCGACATCCTGCCGCTGGCCGAACGCTTCATGGACGGCGACAAGCCATTGTCCGCCGCCGCGGCCACCGCGTTGCAGCGACACACCTGGCCGGGCAACGTGCGCGAACTGCGCAACGTACTGCAACGCGCCCAGCTGCTGGCCAGCGGGCCGCGCATCGAAGTGACCGATCTCAACCTGCCGCGGGGGGCCAGCGCACCGCGCCCGGCCAGCCCGACGGTCGACCCGGACCGCAGCCATATCGAAGCCGCGCTGGGCCGCAACCACCGCATCATCGCCCAGACCGCCGCCGAACTTGGCCTGAGCCGGCAAGCGCTGTACCGGCGCATGGACCGCTACGGTATTCCGCGCGAATGAAGCGCAGCTCGTTCACCTTCCGGCTGTTCCTGCGCCTGCTGCCGGTACTGGCGCTGGCCGCCGCTTTTCCGTGGTACCTGGCCTACTGGCTGGACCATGGCTGGTTGATCAGCGCGGTCTCCCTCGTCGTACTGCTGTCGGTGATGTGGTGGAGCCTGCGCCGCGCCACCGCACCGGTGCGTTCACTGTTGCGCGCCTTGTCCGGCACCACCAGCAGCTACCGCGATGGCGAGTACAACTTCGGCGTGTACTGGCCGGGCAACGACGAACTGGGCGACCTGGTAAAGGCCCACCGCGAGCTGGGCGATGTACTGCGCGAACAACGCCAGGGCCTGGTGCAACGCGAGCTGCTGCTGGACACGATGGTGCAGAACACCCCGGTGTCGATGCTGCTGCTGGCCAATGGCGGCGATGGCATCCAGCGCGTGGCGTTCTCCAACCTGGCCGCACGTCGGCTGCTGCACAACGGCTGGAAGCTGGAAGGCCAGCGCATGCAGGACGTGCTGCAAACCATGCCGGTGGAGTTGCGCGACGCGATCGTGCGCGGTGGCGACAGCCTGTTCGCCGTGCATGACGAAGGCAGCGACGATGAAGAGGACGAACAGGTTTACCACCTGTCGCGCCGCAACTTCCACCTCAACGGACGCCCCCACGACCTGTTGCTGATCCGCCTGCTCACCGCCGAGCTGCGCCGCCAGGAAGTGCAGACGTGGAAGAAGGTGATCCGGGTAATCAGTCATGAACTCAACAACTCGCTCGCGCCGATCGCGTCACTGGCACATTCCGGCGGCGAGCTGGTGCGGCGTGGCAAGACCGAGCGCCTGGAGGAAGTGTTCGCCACCATCGAAGATCGTGCGCGGCACCTGGAAGGCTTCATCCGCGGCTATGCGCGCTTTGCCAAGCTGCCGCAACCGCAGCTGCAGAACGTGCAATGGCTGCAGTTCCTGACCAGCCTGCAGCACCAGATCGCGTTCCGCATGAGCGGCATCAGCGATGAACTGCACAGCCGGGTGGATATCGCCCAGCTCGGCCAGGCGCTGTTGAACCTGCTCAAGAACGCGCACGAAGCCTGCAGCGAAGCCGAACCGCCCAACGACGACGTCGAAGTGCGGCTGACCCGGCTGCCGCAGTGGCTGCGGCTGGAAGTACTCGATCGCGGCAAGGGCATGAACGAGGCCGTGCTGCAGAACGCGCTGATGCCGTTCTATTCGACCAAGCGCAATGGCACCGGACTGGGCCTGGCCCTCACACGCGAGATCGTCGAAGCGCACGGCGGTCGCATCTCGCTGCAGAACCGCCGCGAAGGCGGCCTGTGCGTGGCGATCTTCCTGCCCATTGCCTGAGGCATGGCCGGCAAGCTCATGCCGCCGGTATTGCCTGATGCCGGCCAACGGCTGGCATCACCGCTCAGGCCTTCTTGACCGGACGCTTCCAGCCTTCGATCGTTTCCTGTCGCGCACGCGCCACCGTCAGCTTGCCGTCCGGCGCATGGCGGGTGACCACCGACCCGGCCGCAATCGTGGCGCCCTCACCGATGACCACCGGCGCCACCAGCGCGCTGTTGGAGCCGATGAAAGCGTTGTCGCCGATAGTGGTCTGCGACTTGTTCACCCCGTCGTAGTTGCAGGTGATGGTGCCCGCGCCGATGTTGACCTTGGCCCCGATCACCGCATCGCCCAGGTAGGTCAGGTGGTTGGCCTTGCTACCTGGCCCGAGGGTGACCTTCTTGGTTTCCACGAAGTTGCCCACGTGGCTGCCGGCGGCCAGCACTGTGCCCGGGCGCAGCCGCGCGAACGGCCCGATCTCGGCCGCGCCCTCGCTGACCACGCCGTCCAGATCACAATGCGCCTTGACCACGGTGCCCGCAGCCAGCGCCACATCCTTGAGCCGGGTGAACGGCCCGATGCTGACACCGTCGCCCAGCTCGACCCGGCCCTCCAGGATCACGTTGACGTCGATCTGCACGTCGCGCCCGACGCTGACCGTGCCACGGATGTCCAGCCGTGCCGGGTCCAGCACCCGCGCGCCCTGCGTGCACAGCGCCCGCACCGCGCGCAGCTGCCACGCGCGTTCCAGCTGTGCCAGCTGCCACGGATCGTTGGCGCCTTCGGCTTCCTGCGCGTCCTCGACGAACGCCATGTCGGCCGGCGTGTAGTCATGCGCGGCAGCGGCGAACACGTCGGTCAGGTAGTACTCGCCCTGCGCGTTGGCATTGGACAGCTGTGACAACCAGGTGCGCAACGCCGTGGACTCGGCGGTGATGATGCCGGTGTTGATGGTGCGGATGGACAGCTGCTCGTCGCTGGCGTCCTTCTGCTCGACGATCGCCGCCACGCGCCCCTCGGCATTGCGCACGATGCGGCCGTAGCCGGTCGGGTTGGCCACTTCGGCCACCAGCACCGCCAGCCGGCCCGGCTGCGCCAGCAGATGGCGCAGGGTGTCGGTGCGGATCATCGGCACGTCGCCGTACAGCACCAGCACGGTGGCCGCGTCGGGCACGTTCGGCATGGCCTGCTGCACGGCATGGCCGGTGCCCAGCTGTTCGCGCTGTTGGGCCCAGAGCAGGTCGGTCTGGCTGGCGAACGCGTCGCGCACCGCATCGCCACCGTGTCCGTACACCACATGGATGGCGGCGGGCTGCAGGTCGCGGGCAGCATCGATCACATGGGCCAGCATCGGGCGGCCGGCAATCGGCTGCAGCACCTTGGGCAGGTCGGACTTCATGCGCTTGCCAGCGCCGGCGGCGAGGATGATGACGTGCAGGGCTTGGGTCATGGGGCAGCGTGTGTGGGCGGTAGTGGCTGCAATTCTAGAACGCGGACAGTTAACATGCTGCCTTTCCGCACCGGTACCGCCCTCCCGTGAGCCTGATCCGCCAAGGCAGCCGCTTCATCCTCATCGGCCTGGTGCAGTTGCTCGTGGACTGGGCGGTGTTCGTCGGTGCCACGGCATTGGGCGTTCCGACCGCGCCGGCCAACGTGCTGGGCCGGGTGTGCGGAATGCTGTTGGGGTTCTGGCTCAACGGCCGCTACACATTTGCCGCTGAAGGCGGCCAGCGCCTCGGCTGGGCGCGTTTCGCACGGTTCCTGGCGTTGTGGCTGGTGTTGACCGTGGTCAGCACGCTGCTGGTGAGCACGACGGCGCACCACCTGGGCCTGGCCTATGCGTGGCTGGCCAAACCGATCGTCGAAGGCGGCCTGGCCGCCCTCTCGTTCCTGCTGATGCGGCACTTCGTCTATCGCTGAACAGCCGGCGCAGTAACCGGGCACCGGTGCGGTGCCCGGCCGGGGTCAGGCTATTCGCACTTCAGCGCGCTGGCGACCTGGGCGAACTGGTCGTTGGCCGACGTGCAGCCCGCCTCCAGCGCCGTTTTGTCGTGCATGGTGGCCCACTGCGCCTTGGCCTGGTCCACGCCTTGCTGGAAGGCAGCGGCCGTCTGCGGGTTGGACTTGTCGAAGCAGGCCTTGGCGCGGGTCAGGTAGGCCTCACAGGCCTGGGGCAGGCCCGCGCCGATGCCGGCATCGGTGGACGCTGCAGCGGTGGATGGTGCAGCCGCCGCCGGGGTTGGGGTAGCAGGCGCGGCAGCGTCGTCCTTCTTGCCACACGCCACCAGGCCGGTGAGGGCCACCGCGAGAATCAATGCGTTCTTGAACATGATCATTCCTTGATTGAAGCGTCAGGGGTTTCCAATGCCTGCATGTCAGTCTCCGGTCGCGCACGTCCGGGGGCATGTCGGCAGGTGCACTTCTAGCAGCAAACTCCAGTCGCGTCATGCTGCAGCCGAACGTGCAGGCAACCGGTCACGACTCATCCTCCGGTCGGCGCCGACCGGGCGCGTGCCTCGTCCGCACAGAAGCCGACCGTGGCCAGCACCAATGCGTTTCCACTGTCCTGCTCGTTCTTCGCCGCCTCCGCAGCCTGCCGGGCAATGGCCTGTGCCAGCCGGCGCGGGCAGTCCGGCGCAGCGCGCACATCGTCCAGCGATGCCCACTGCGCCAACAGGCGCGCATCCAGCACGTCGATGCGGTCCCGGATGACCTCCAGCGGCGGAGCCGGCGGCACCTGCGTGCCCAGCAGGAAGCGGTGTACGTCAATGTGCTGCAGCAGCTTGTTGGCCTCGATCAGCTGGCGATAGGTGGCCACCACGCTGTCCGGGTCCAACCCCATCTGCAGGGCGCGTGCGCGCTTGTCGGCGAGCACGGCCGCCTCGCGCCGAGGGTCTTCGATCGGGCGTCCGGCGGGAAACTTGTATGCCGCCACGTCGTGGGCGATCGCGTTGCGCGCCGCCACCTGTGCGATCCAGTCGGCCAGGCTGCCCTGCGGCGCGCGGGCGGACACGGTGGCAGTCAGCACCAGGCTGCAAAGGATCCCGATGACCGTGATAGTGCGTGCAGGAATCATCGTCAGGCGCCGGGCAAAGGATGCCGCCGATTCTGCCCGACCTGGCCGCGCCCCGTTGCCGGGTCGATCACAGTCCAGGCCATCTCCCTGCACGGGGGCCCGGATACGACAACGCCGGCACAAGGCCGGCGCAGTCGAACACCCGCAGGCAAGCTGCTTAGTGCTTGAGCGTCTTGCGCAGGCGCTCCAGCGCCTGCAGCTGGACGACCGCTTCGGCCAGCTTCTGCTGGGCCTGGGCCACGTCCATTGCCTCACCACGGTTGGCCAGCATGCGCTCGGCTTCTTCCTTGGCCTTGCGCACCGACGCTTCGTCGATGTCCTGGGCACGGATGGCGGTGTCGGCCAGCACGGTCACGACCTGCGGCTGCACCTCGAGGATGCCGCCGGAAATGGCGAAATCGAGCTGCTCGCCGTTGGCCGTGGTCACCACCACCTTGCCCGGCTTCAGCCGGGTGATCAGCGGGGCATGCTTGGGCGCGATGCCCAGCTCGCCCAGCTCGCCGGTGGCCACGACCAGGGTCGCTTCACCACGGAAAATTTCCTGCTCGGCGCTGACGATGTCGCAACGGATGGTGCTCATGTAACTCTCTTCGCTAAGGGGCGGGTTGAACCCACCGCAGGTGTTCCGCAGCGGTGGGCGCGAGCCCACCCCGTGTCACGGTCGGGACGGGCGTATGCCCGCCCCCGCCGCATCAGGCCTTCTCGGCCATCTTCTTGGCCTTCTCGACCGCTTCTTCAATGCTGCCGACCATGTAGAACGCCTGCTCCGGCAGGTGATCGTACTCACCATCAACGATGGCCTTGAAGCCACGGATGGTGTCCTTCAGCGACACGTACTTGCCCGGCGAGCCGGTGAACACTTCGGCCACGTGGAACGGCTGGCTGAAGAAGCGCTCGATCTTGCGGGCGCGGGTCACGGCCTGCTTGTCTTCTTCGGACAGTTCGTCCATGCCCAGGATGGCGATGATGTCCTTCAGTTCCTTGTACTTCTGCAAGGTCTGCTGGACGCGCTGGGCGGTGTCGTAATGCTCGTGACCGATGACCAGCGGATCCATCTGGCGGCTGGTCGAATCGAGCGGATCCACGGCCGGGTAGATACCCAGCGAGGCGATCGAACGCGACAGGGTCACGGTCGAATCCAAGTGGGCGAACGTGGTGGCCGGCGACGGATCGGTCAAGTCATCGGCGGGCACGTAGACGGCCTGGATCGAGGTGATCGAGCCATTCTTGGTCGAGGTGATGCGCTCCTGCAGGACGCCCATTTCCTCGGCCAGGGTCGGCTGGTAGCCCACGGCCGACGGCATACGACCCAGCAGTGCCGACACTTCGGTACCGGCCAGGGTGTAGCGGTAGATGTTGTCCACGAACAGCAGCACGTCCTTGCCCTTGCCGTTCTCGTCCTTTTCGTCGCGGAAGTACTCGGCCATGGTCAGGCCGGTCAGGGCGACGCGCAGACGGTTGCCCGGCGGCTCGTTCATCTGGCCGTACACCATCGCGACCTTGTCCAGGACGTTGGAGTCCTTCATCTCGTGGTAGAAGTCGTTGCCCTCACGGGTACGCTCACCCACGCCGGCGAACACGGACAGACCGCTGTGCGCCTTGGCGATGTTGTTGATCAGTTCCATCATGTTGACGGTCTTGCCGACGCCGGCGCCGCCGAACAGGCCGACCTTGCCGCCCTTGGCGAACGGGCACATCAGGTCGATGACCTTGATGCCGGTTTCCAGCAGCTCGGTCGCCGGGGACTGGTCTTCGTACGACGGGGCGGCACGATGGATTTCCCAGGTATCACTGGCGGCCACCGGGCCGGCTTCGTCGATCGGACGGCCCAGCACGTCCATGATGCGGCCCAGGGTGCCTGCGCCGACCGGCACCGAGATGGCGCGTTCGGTGTTGGTGGCAACCAGGTTGCGCTTCAGGCCGTCGGTGGAGCCCAGCGCGATGCAACGGACCACGCCGTCACCCAGCTGCTGTTGCACTTCCAGCGTGATTTCGGTGTTGTCCACCTTCAGCGCGTGGTACACCCTCGGCACCGACTCGCGGGGGAATTCGACGTCGACGACGGCGCCGATGATCTGAACGATCTTGCCCTGACTCATTGCTGCAATCCTCTAATGTGTGCTTTGACTGTGCGCGTCAGACTGCTGCCGCGCCGCCGACGATTTCGGAGATTTCCTGGGTGATCGCTGCCTGGCGAGCCTTGTTGTAGACCAGCTGCAGGGTTCCGATCAGCTTGTTCGCGTTGTCACTGGCCGACTTCATCGCGACCATGCGGGCTGCATGCTCGGACGCGACGTTTTCCAGCACGGCCTGGTACACCAGCGACTCGACGTAACGCGTCATCACGTGCTCGAGCACGGTCGCGGCGTCGGGTTCGTACAGGTAGTCCCAGTCGTGGTGCGCGACCTGCTTCTCAGCGGCCGGCAACGGCAGCAGCTGGTCGAAGCTGGCCTTCTGCGTCATCGTGTTGATGAAGCGGTTGTAGACCAGGTACACGCGATCGACCTTGCCTTCGGTGAACGCATCGAGCATCACCTTGATCACGCCGATCAGCTGCTCCAGGTGCGGCACGTCGCCCATGTGGGTAACGCTGCCGACCATGTTGACCTTGATCCGGCGGAAGAAGGTCGATGCCTTCTGGCCCACGGTCACCACGTCGATCTCGGCGCCCTTGTCCTGGTACTGGCGAACCTCGCCCAGCATCTTGCGGAACAGGTTGTTGTTCAGGCCACCGGCCAGGCCACGGTCGGAGGAGATCACGATGTAACCGACCCGCTTGACCTCGTCACGCTGGACCAGGAACGGATGCTGGTAATCGGTGCTGGCCTGGGCCAGGTGACCGATCACCTGCTTCATCGCCTGCGCATACGGGCGCGAGGTCTTCATCCGCTCCTGCGCCTTGCGGATCTTGGAGGCCGAGACCATCTCCAGCGCACGGGTCACCTTGCGGGTGTTCTGCACGCTCTTGATCTTGGTTTTGATTTCGCGACCGCTAGCCATCTCTTATTCCCGTGGCGCGGGGCACATGCCCCGCGTTTGACGTAGAGCGGAGCGTTGCTCCGCTGCTTTCAAGCCCAGCGGAGCAACGCTCCGCTCTACAGGACCGGTATTACCAGCTGCCGGTGGTCTTGAACTCGGAGATGCCCTGCTTGAAGGCAGCTTCGATCTCGTTGTCCCAACCGCCGGTGGCGTTGATCTTGTTGATCAGCTCGCCCTGGGTGTTGGCGAAGTGGGCGTGCAGGCCCTCTTCCAGTGCCAGCAGCTTGTTGACCGGCACGTCGTCGAGGTAACCCTCGTTGACGGCGTAGATCGACAACGCCTGGTTGGCGATCGACATCGGGGCGTACTGCTTCTGCTTCATCAGCTCGGTGACGCGCTGACCGCGCTCAAGCTGCTTGCGGGTGGCTTCGTCCAGATCCGAGGCGAACTGCGCGAACGCAGCCAGCTCGCGGTACTGGGCCAGCGAGATACGGATGCCGCCGGACAGCTTCTTGATGATCTTGGTCTGGGCCGCACCACCGACGCGCGACACCGAGATACCGGCGTTCACGGCCGGGCGGATGCCGGAGTTGAACAGATCGGTTTCCAGGAAGATCTGGCCGTCGGTGATGGAGATCACGTTGGTCGGCACGAACGCCGAAACGTCACCGGCCTGGGTTTCGATGATCGGCAGCGCGGTCAGCGAGCCGGTCTTGCCCGTGACGGCACCGTTGGTGAACTTCTCCACATACTCTTCGGACACGCGGGCAGCGCGCTCGAGCAGGCGGGAGTGCAGGTAGAACACGTCACCCGGGTAGGCTTCGCGGCCCGGCGGGCGCTTCAGCAGCAGCGAGATCTGGCGGTAGGCAACGGCCTGCTTGGACAGATCGTCGTACACGATCAGCGCGTCTTCGCCGCGGTCCATGAAGTACTCGCCCATGGTGCAGCCCGAGTAGGCGCTGATGTACTGCATCGCGGCCGATTCGGACGCGGTCGCAGCAACCACCACGGTGTGCGCCAGGGCGCCGTTCTCTTCCAGCTTGCGCACGATGTTGGCCACGGTCGAGGCCTTCTGGCCGATCGCGACGTACACGCACTTGATGCCGGTGGTCTTCTGGTTGATCACCGCATCGATGGCCAGGGCGGTCTTGCCGGTCTGGCGGTCACCGATGACCAGCTCGCGCTGGCCGCGGCCGATCGGGATCATCGAGTCGACGGACTTGTAACCGGTCTGCACCGGCTGGTCGACCGACTTGCGCCAGATCACGCCCGGGGCAACGCGCTCCACCGGCGCAGTGGCCTTGGCGGCGATCGGGCCCTTGCCGTCGATCGGCTCGCCCAGCGCGTTGACCACGCGGCCGAGCATTTCCGGACCGACCGGCACTTCCAGGATGCGGCCGGTGGTCTTGGCGACGTCGCCTTCGCGCAGGTGCTCATAGGCACCCAGCACCACGGCGCCGACCGAGTCGCGCTCCAGGTTCAGTGCCAGGGCGAAGGTGTTGTTCGGCAGTTCGATCATTTCGCCCTGCATCACGTCGGCCAGACCGAAGATGCGCACGATGCCGTCGGACACGCTGGTCACGGTGCCTTCGTTGCGCGATTCCGCGGCCAGCTTGACCTTCTCGATGCGGTTCTTGATCAGTTCGCTGATTTCGGAGGGGTTGAGCGTGGTTGCCATCGTCAAGTCCTAGTGCCGGCGATCACGCCGGACGTTAAATGAATTCAGTTAGCGAGCGCGGTCTGCAGGCGCGACAGCTTGCCCTTGAGCGAGCCATCGATGACCACATCGCCGGCGTCGATCACGGCACCGCCGATCAGCGAGGCATCGACCGCGGTCGTCACGTCCACCTCGCAGCCGAAGCGCTTGCGCAGCGCGGCCTTGATGGCGTCCAGTTCGGCGCCGGACAGGTCGGTGGCCGAGGTCACCGTGGCCTTGACCACGTGCTCGGCTTCAGCGCGCAGCTGGGCGTACATGCCGGCGATTTCCGGCAGCAGCGGCAGACGGTGCGCACCGGCCAGGATGGCCAGGAAGCGACCGAAGGTCTCGCTGGACGATTCCGGGGCCAGCAACGCGACGGCTTCGCCGCGGTCCAGTTCCGGGTTCGACAGCAAGGCCGCCACGCGCGGGTCGGCGGCTACGTGGGCGGAGAACGCAAGCGCGTCCGACCACGGCGCGAACGTGCCTTCGTCGCGCGCGGTCGCGAACGCGGCGCGGGCATACGGGCGTGCAAGCGTGAGGGCCTGGCTCATCGATCAGATCTCCGATGCCAGCTCGTCGAGCAGCGCCTTGTGGGCGTTGGCATCGATTTCGCGCTTGAGCAGCTTTTCGGCACCGCTCACGGCCAGCGCGGACACCTGCTTGCGCAGATCCTCACGGGCACGGTTGGCGGCAGCCTCGATTTCAGCGTGGGCCAGATCTTTCTGGCGGTTCGCTTCGGCGATGGCTTCATTCTTGGCGGCTTCAACGATCTGATTGGCGCGCGCGTGGGCCTGGTCGATGATCTCGTTGGCCTTGCCGCGTGCATCCTTCAGTGCTTCGTTGACCTTTTCCTGCGCCTGGGCCAGATCCTTCTGGCTGCGGTCGGCAGCGGCGAGGCCTTCAGCGATCTTCTGCTGACGCTCTTCGATGGCATTCATCAGCGGCGGCCAGATCTTGGTCGCGATGATCCAGATCAGACCGGCGAACGCCAGTGCCTGGGCAACGAGGGTAAAACCGATTTCCATGGGGTTCGCTCAATCTGGGGTGATGGGGTGGTTGCGCCGCCTGCGGCGGCGCAGCCGTTCCTTCATCCGCGATCAGGCGCACACGGCGCCTGATCGTTCGCTTTCAATGGATCAGCCAGCAACCAGCTTGGCCTGGTCCAGCAGCGCCTGCGACAGCGGGTTGGCGAAGGCCAGCAGCAGGCCGACGGCGACCGAGATGATGAACGCGGCGTCGATCAGGCCGGCGGTGATGAACATGCGGACCTGCAGGACCGGGATCAGTTCCGGCTGGCGAGCGGCCGACTCCAGGAACTTACCGGACATGATGGCCAGACCGAGACCGGCACCCAGCGCGGCCAGGCCGATCATGATGCCGACGGCGAGGGCGGTGGAGCTCTGAATCTGGGCGAAGTTGGTCAGGACGGCGAAGTACATGGTTATCTCCAGGAACTTAAGTTGCTAAGGGTAATGAAACGGATGAAGGGTGAAGCGAAACTCAGTGACTGTCTTCCGACAGGCTCAGGTACACGATCGACAGCATCATGAAGATGAAAGCCTGCAGCGGAATCACCAGCAGGTGGAACAGCATCCAGCCCAGGCCGAATGCGCCGCCCGCGATGGCACCGGCAATGCCGGCACCGCCCAGCACCCAGATCAGCAGGAAGACGATTTCGCCGCCGAACATGTTGCCGAACAGTCGCATCGCCAGCGAGATCGGCTTGCTGAGCCACTCGACGATGTTGAGGATGAGGTTGAACGGCATCAGCCACTTGCCGAACGGCGCGGTCAGGAATTCCTTGGTGAAACCACCCAGGCCCTTGGAGCGCAGCGCGAAGAACAGCATCAGGAAGAACACGCTGATCGACATGCCCAGGGTGGCATTGACGTCGGCGGTGGGAACCGGCTTCCAGTACGGCACGCCGAGAGCTTCCAGCGGCAGCGCGATGAAGTCGGCCGGGATCATCTTGATGAGGTTCATCAACAGGATCCAGAAGAAGATCGTGATCGCGATCGGGGTCACCAGCTTGCTGGTGCCGTGGTAGGTGTCCTTGGCCTGGCGGTCAACGAACTCCAGGCAGATTTCCACGAACGCCTGCCACTTGCCCGGCACGCCGGCAGTGGCCTTGCGGGTGGCCATCCAGAAACCGAACACCATCAACAGGCCCATCAGGACCGAGGTCACGATGGTGTCGACGTGGATCGCCCAAAAACCACCTTCCTGCATATGAATCGTCAGGTTGTGCAGGTGATGCTGGATGTAGGAGGTGGGAGTAAGCGCCTCGCCTGCCATGTGTCCGGAACCTTAAGTTAAATAAATTGGATCAGCGCCTGGCCAGAGCCAGGACCTGGAACATCAACCCGACGGCGATACCGGCCAGCAGCGCCAATGCAGGCAGCTTGAAGACCAGGAACCCCACCATCAGGACGCCGAAAACGAGCACCCACTTTGCCACCACCGCCACGATCAGCCGGGCCAGCGCCGAACCGGCCGCCTGTACCCCACCACTGAGCGCCATCCGTGCGGCAACCCAACCACCTGCCGACACCGCCACGCCTGACACCAGCGCTCCCAGGGCGGACTTCTGCCCTGCCAGCAGCAGGAAGGCCAGGGCCAGGACAGCCACTGCAGCCAGCGGGTAAACCGCTGCGCGCAGCATCAGTCGCCGACCCGAATCAACGGAGTTCAGCACACGTATGTCCTGCTTGATCGTAAGTAGAAAGGCCGGGGTCGCAAGCAAGCGCCCCGTCGAGCCGCCAAATTATAGCAACGGGACAATTTGCGAGACAACCGCCCCCTGTTCATCCCGGATGTCTGCAAGTTGCTGCATCGCCACAGATTTTGCGGTCCACCGGCGGTCCAATCGTGGCCCTGTCAGGCTCTTGGCCTGTTGCGATGCAACATATTGAACTTTGGTCGCAGCGCCCGGTCACAGACATCGACCTGCACTTTTCGATCCTCGTCGGCGCCCCAAGCGCAGGTCTGCACCCCAAAGTGGCCCCGAGCTCTCTCCGGGGCCACTTTCTTTGGTGGGACCGGCTTCCGATGTTCCGGTACCCATCGGGGACCGGTCCACAGCGGTTCAAACGCATTCCGACGCCGGTCGCGGCCACCCCACCCGCCCGGCGGCACCGGCTGTTGCATGAACGGTACACACTCCCTCCACCATACGTTCACGAATGGTGGACGCGGCACTGGGCAGAGTGTCGGCACATCAATGAACCACTGCAAGGACACACACCGATGCGCCTGACGCTTTCCCTCCTCGCCCTGCCGCTGGCCATGGCCGCGCTGACCCATGCCAACACCGCCAGCGCTGCCGAGGGCGATGACCGCTTCGCGCTGCGCCTGGGTGCGATGAACATCGATTCGGACAACACGATCCGCGGCAACACCAACGTGGCCGGCCAGGACGTGGGCTTCTCCGAAGACTTCAAGCTGGGTGGCAAGGAATGGGAACCGCGCATCGACGGCATGTTCCGCATCAGCGACCGTCAGCGCCTGCTGTTCAATTACTTCAAGTACGACAAGGACCGCCGCGAGACGCTGGATGACGGCGTGAGCTTCGGTGACGTGTCCGTGCCGGCCGGCAGTTTCATCAAGGGTGAGCTGAAGTATCAGGTCGCCAGCCTGGTGTACGACTACTCGGTGGTGGATACCGATACCTTCGATCTCGGCCTGCAGCTGGGTGCCGAGTACGCCAAGGTGAGCACGAAGGCCTATGCCGATGTGGGCGATCTGTACCAGGGCCGTTTCCTGGATGAGAAGGCCGACGGTGTGGCGCCGGTGGTGGGTGCGCGCATGAGCTTCAACCCGTCCGAGAAGTGGATGATCACGGTGCAGGGCCAGTACCTGAACACCAAGTGGGGCAACTTCGATGATTACGACGGTGACCTGACCCGCGCCAATGCGATCGTGGATTACCGCCTGACCAAGAACTTCGGTCTGTTCGCCGGCTACGACTGGTTCAAGCTGGACGTGGACCAGAGCGG
Source organism: Stenotrophomonas sp. Ste86 (assembly GCF_024519465.1). Lineage (GTDB taxonomy): Bacteria > Pseudomonadota > Gammaproteobacteria > Xanthomonadales > Xanthomonadaceae > Stenotrophomonas. The sequence continues at coordinate 53,539 of NZ_JALJRW010000027.1, forward strand.
CAGCGACGGCACGATCGGTCTGAAGCAGGAGTTCAAGGGCCCGGTGGCGGGCGTCAGCTTCGTCTTCTAAGTTCTCCAGGCGATCTCTCCGAGCGCGGCCCCCGGAACATCGGGGGCCGCGTTTTTTTTGGGTCGTCTCCCATCTGAGGGGAGCGTCTTTCTGCAAGGTCCGTCGCAGAGTGAACTCGACGCTGCTACGAGTGGGACGGGCCAGTGTCGGCGGCGGGTGGATCCGGCTGTGTCTCCGCTGGGGCCTGTCGCGCGCGTGAGGGCCCCGTAGCGGCCGGTAGGCCCCTGGCGCAAATGTCCCCCGGCCTGGCGGCCTCCTCCTTTATTTTGCCCAGG
>NZ_JALJRW010000028.1 GCF_024519465.1 Stenotrophomonas sp. Ste86
CCCATGCCCTTGGAGGCGAAATAAAGGAGGAGGGGGCGGCCGCAGGCCGACGCCGGGGGCGTCGCCGGAAAGGGCATGGGGGCCCAGCGACCGACTCACCGACTGCCGCTTGAGGCGAAATAAAGGAGGAAGAGGCGGCCGCAGGCCGACGCCGGCGGCGTCGCCTCCAAGGACATGGACCCAGCGCCCGACCCACCAACCGCCGCGAAAAAATCCAGAGCGCGCTACGCACTAGCCACACGGAGGGAGAAGAACTTCTTGCCCCACGGCATCGCGCCACCGGTAACCGGTGGCGCGTACCGCTTACAGCTGCTTGTCCAGACTGATCTGCACGCCGTGGTCGCGGTCCTCACCGCTGCCCACCAGCCCGCGGTAGTCCACGCGCAGGCCCCAGTCGCGACCGAAGTCGAACATCACCCCGGCGCCCAGCATCCAGCGGTTCCGGTCGAAGCTGTCCAGCGAGGTCCGGTAGAACGGCACCCCGACCAGATCGGCGTACTGCATCGTGGCGGTGCCACTGCCGCTGAAGTCGTGCTGGTATTCCACCCGCAGCTGCGGCGTCCAGGCACCCCATGCAGCGGTCTTGCGTGTCTCGATGCGCAGGCCGGCGTTGCCGGTGCTGGTGTCCACGTCCTGGTCGCCGTAGCGCAGGGCGAACAGGTCGCTGCCCTGCTCGACATAGCGGTCGAGCGTGCCGCGCGAGGCATCCAGTCGCGCATACGGGGTGAACTGCCAGCTGCCACGGACCAGGTCGGCGCCGACAGACAGCGAGCCGAACCACTGGCTGCCATCGCGACGGGCATGCACGAAGCTGCCGTCGCTGGTCACGTAGCGGCGCAGGTCGTAGTCCAGCAACTGGTGGCCCAACAGTGCATCCACGAACAGATGCTGGCCGGGGCTGTAGCTGCCGTACACCGCCAGGGTGAAGGCCTGGCCATCGCTGCGGCTGCCGTTCTCGCCCACATCGGTGCGGTCGCGACCGTAGCCCAGGCCGACGCCAAGGGCCAGGTCCTCCCCGACCTGCAGGTCGCTGCCGAGGGTGACGCCGTCGGTATTGAAGTCACCGCCGGCACTGCCGCGTCCGTTGGTCCGGCCGGTGCGGATCGTACCGCCCACCCACAGGCCGAGCGCTGCCTGCGCGCCAGTGCCGGTCGCGGCCGGCGCATCCAGCCCCGGTTCCCGATCGAACGGCTGGCGACGCTGGGCGTCGCAGTCACTGCCGGGCAGGCTGCCTATCGCCGGATCGCAGCGCTGCGGCCCATAGGCCAGGCCAAGGTTGTTGCTGAAGCCGTTGCTGCGGCTGGCCCCGTGCAGGCGCTGCATGCGCTGCTGGAAGTTCTCGATCTGCGAGGTCGCAAAGCGCCGCGCGGTATCGGCCTGCGCCGACAGCAGCCCGCGCACTTCCGGGTCGCGGGTCGGGTCCGGACGCTGGGTGACCTGCACGGTGTAATCGCGCGTGCCGGTGAAGCCAAGTGCATCGGTGGCGGTCACCGTGAAAGCGGACGCACCGGCTGCGGTGGGCGTGCCGGTAAGCGCGCCGGATGCGGCCAGCGCCAGGCCGCCGGGCAGCGCGCCGGTGGTTACCGCGTAGGTGTACGGGGCGGTGCCACCGCTGGTGGAGAGCTGCTGCTGGTAGGCGTTGGCGAACAACCCGGCCGGCAGGGTCGACGGGGTCAGCGTCAGCACCGGCGCAGCCACGCTGAGCGTGTAAGCCTGGGTCACGGTGGCCGGGGTGCCGGTGGTGCTGTCGGTGGCGGTCACGCTGAAGGCAACCGTGCCCACCGCGGTGGGCGTCCCCGACAGGCGACCGCTGGCGGCATCCAGCGCCAGGCCCGCCGGCAGGGTGCCGGTGGTGATGGCGAAGGTGTACGGCGCTACGCCGCCGCCGGCAGCGAAGGCTACCTGGTAGGCGCTGCCCGCCGTGGTCGGAGTCAGGGCGCCGGCGGCCGGCGTCAGGCTCAGCGTGGGCGTGGCCACCTGCAGCGTGTAGTTCTGGACCACGCTGGCCGGGGTACCGGTGGTGCTGTCGGTGACGGTGACGATCAGCGCGAAGCTGCCCGCCTGGGTCGGCGTACCCGACAACACACCGGTGCCTGTGTCGAACGCCACGCCGCTGGGCAGCGTGCCGTTCAACGCGTAGGTGTACGGTGCGACGCCGCCGGCAGCGGTGATCGGCTGCTGGTAGGCACTGCCCGCCGTGGCCGGTGACAAGGTGGCCGGGGTCACTGTCAGGGTCGGGCTGGCCACGTTCAGCACGAAGCCCTGGCCGGTGGTGAACGGACCGGTGCCGGTGCTGCTGTCGGTCGCCGAGGCCTGCAGGTTGAAGCTGCCGGCCTGGGTCGGGGTACCGCTGACGGTGACGCTGTCGACGGTGCTCGCGGTGATCGACAGGCCGGCCGGCAGGTTGGCCACCTGGTAGCCGCTGTAAGGCGCAGCGCCGCCGGACCAGGTGAAGGTCTGGCTGTAAGGCACGCCGGCCACCGCCGAGAACACGCTGTTGGCGCTGACGGTGATGGTCGGGGTGCCCACGCTGACCGTCACCGTGCCCGGCGCTGAAGTGCCGGTGCCGTTGCTGGCGGTGTAGGTGAAGCTGTCACTGCCGGCGAAGCCTGCTGCCGGCTGGTAGCTGATCGAGGTCGGGCCGGTCACCGTGGCGGTGCCGTGCAGCGGTGCGGTACCGACCGCCACTGAATTGGCCGCCCCGCCCGACAGCGCGAGCGTCACCGGCGCGGCCGGCGCACCGTAGGCCACCGAGGTGCTGACATTGCCAGCGACCGGCAGGCCATCGGCCACGGTGATCGCCATCGCGGTGCTGACCGAATACGGTGCACCCACGCCGGTGCTGCTGTCAGTGGCGGTAACGGTGAAGTTGAACGTGCCCAGCGTGGTCGGCGTCCCGCTGATCACACCGGTGCCGGCCAGGTTCAATCCCGGCGGCACGCTGCCGGCGGTGATCGCGTAGGAGTAAGGCGCGGTGCCGCCGCTGGCCGGGCCGACGGTGACGGTATACGGCTGGGCGAGCGTCGCCCCCGGCAGTGGGCCACCCGGCAGCACCAGCGTGGGTGCACCCACGGTGAGCACGTAGGCCTGCGTACCGGTGTAAGGACCCGGCGCTGCACTGGTATCGGTCGCGGTCACCGTGAAGGGATATGAGCCGCCAGCGGTGGGTGTACCGGAAAGCACCCCGCCTGCGCTCAGGGTCAGGCCCGGCGGCAGCGAGCCGGTGGTGACCGCATAGCTGTAGCTGCCACTGCCGCCGCTGGCGACGATGGTCTGGCTGTAGGCAACGGCGATCGCCGGAGGCGGCAGCACCGCCGGCGCAACGGTGACCGGCTGGTCATCGTTGAGCACGGTCACGATGCCCTGCGCATCGGCGAGGGTGGCATTGGTGGGTCCGGTCAGATTGACCGCGAAGGTCTCGTCGGCTTCCGGCGTGGTGTCGCCGTTGACGGTGACCGCAATGGTCTGGGTGGTCGCGCCGGGTGCGAAGGTCAGCGTGCCGCTGGCGCTGGTGTAGTCGGTGGGCGCGACGGCGCTGGCATTGGCGGTGGCGTAGTTGACGGTGACCGTCTGCCCGCTGGCCGCCGACAACGTCACCGTCAGCGTGGCGGTGACCGTGCCGGCGTTGCCCTCGGTTACCGAGGTGTCATTGATCGACAGCGACGGCAGCGCATCATCATTGACGATCGTACCCAGGCCCTGCGCGTCGGCGACGGTGGCACCGGTGACGTTGCTCACATTGACCAGGAGAGTTTCGTTGGGTTCGTTGAACGTGTCGCCGTTGACCAGCACGGTGAAGGTCGCGCTGCTGCTTCCCGCCGCAATGGTCTGCCCGGTCAGTGCCTGGGCGACATAGTCGCTGCCGGCGGTGGCGGTGCCGTTGGCGGTGGCGATGTCGAAGCTGACCCCGCCCGGGCCCGCCGGCGCGTTGAGCGACACGGTGAAGGTGAACGCCGTGGTGCCGCTGTCGCCTTCATTGAGGCTGACGTCATTGATGCTCAACGCCGGCTGGTCGTCGTCAAGGATCGTGCCGGTCGCACTTGTCGGTGCGCCGACGCCATAACCGGTGCCTGCAGCCAGCGTCAGCACCACGGTCTCATTGGCTTCCACGCTGCTGTCGGCCGTGGGCGTGACGGTGATCGTCCCGCTGGTGGCCCCGGCTGCAATCGACAGCGGCGAGGACACCGCCGCGTAGTCGGTGCCGCTGGTGGCGGTACCGCCGACGGTGTAGGCGATCGACAGCGGCACCAGGCTCGGCTGGTCCAGGGTGACGGTGTAGACCAGCGGGGTGCCGCTGTCTTCGTTGACCGTGGCCGGGGACACCGTGATCGATGCCGTGGGCACATCGTCATTGAGGATCGTGCCGGTAGCGCTGGCCGGCGCACCGACAGTGTAGCCGCTGCCGGCAGCGACGGTGAGAATCACCGTTTCGTCGGCTTCCACGGTAGCGTCGGCGGTCGGGTTGATGGTGACCGTGGCGGTGGTGGCGCCCGAGGGAATGGACACCGTGGCGACGCCGCCGGTGTAATCCACGCCACTGGTCGCCGTGCCGCTGGTGGTCAGGTTGACCACGGTCGGCGAGGACAGGTTGAGGCTGCGGGTGACGGTGTAGACCAGGTTGGTCCCCCCATCCTCGCTGACGCTGGCCGGTGCCACGGCGATGCTGACGCTGGGCGCCGCGCTCACCGTCAGGGTGAAGTTCTCCACCTCGAAGTAGGTGCCGGTGCCGGTGCTGCTGTCGGTGACGCGGATGGTCACCGGATAGGTACCGGGGGCTGCCGTGGCGGTACCGCTGATCACCCCACCTGCAGAGAGTGACAACCCGGTGGGAAGGCTGCTGGCTTCCATCGCGTAGGCGAAGGGCGCAACGCCGCCGATGGTGGTCAGCGTCTGCGAGAACGCCACGCCCTGGATGGCCGTGGCGGCGGTCGGTGACAGGGTGAGGCTGGGATTCTGCACCGTGCCGCTGTAGGTCTTGTCGGCGGTGGCCGAGGTGGCATCGGTGGCGCGCACGGTGAAGGTGTACGCACCGCGCTGGGTGGGCGTGCCACTGATCACACCGGCGTTGACGGTGATGCCAGCCGGCGGGGTACCGGCTTGCAGCGTGAAGGTATACGGTGCAGTGCCGCCGCTGGCGCTGAGCGCCTGCGATACCGCCGTGCCGGCGGTCAGGGTGAGCGCGGCCGGTGCGACCACGATCGTGGAGTTGGCCGGGGTGATGGTGACCGTGACCCGGACAGTGTCGCCATCGGTGTCGGAGAATTCGAAGACATCGCTGGTGGCGGTGTCGCCGCCGTGACCGTAGTCGACGAACCAGCTGCCGCCGGTGATGCGCAGGTTGGCGGTGCCGTGCGATGGCAGCTGCGGGCCGTCCACGGCTCCCTCGCCGGCCAGGGCGATCGGATTGGCGCAGGCGGTGACGTTGATCGCCACGGTGCCGCCATTGCCCACGGTTGCCGACTGGGCCGGACAGATCGACGAGGTATGCGCGGCCCACGCGGCGCTGGACCAGCACAGCGCGGCGCAGAACAGGACGAGCACGGTCGAGAAAACACGCGCGGTACGCGCGTATCGGGTACGGAGTGCCATGACCTTTCCCCCTTGGAAAGAATCCACCTGGATGCAGAACAACATCGAGGTGCGCGTCCCGTGCCGGCTGCCCCGGGAGCATGATGCTCCCGTCGTTCCTTGACGTCGCCAGCGGCAGGCATTCCACGCCTCCCCCCTTTGGCGCCATTGGAACAGAGTCCCCGTGTCGAAGAAAGGCCCCCAGCAACGGGACTTGTGAACAGCCTGAATGGCGTTCAGAGTAGCTGCGCGCCAGTCCGGCGCCGCGCTCAGCATCCAAGGGGGATCAGATGAGCGAATTCTTCATCGGCCAGATCATGATGGCCGGGTTCAATTTTGCACCCAAGTATTTCGCGCAATGCAACGGGCAATTGCTGCCCATCAACCAGAACCAGGCTTTGTTTTCACTACTGGGCGTGCAGTACGGCGGCAATGGCGTCACCACCTTCGGCCTGCCGGATATGCGCGGGCGCACGCCCGTCGCGTATGCGCCATCGGCCGATGGAGCATGGCAGCCGCCGGCCATGCAGATCGGTCAGCAGGCCGGGACCGAGAACGTGACCCTGTTGCCCACGCAGTTGCCTGCGCATGGCCACCAGGTCGTGGGCGTGGCCGCTGCCGGCGACAACCGCAACCCCACCGGGCGCACGTTCGCTGGCGGCGGCACGACCAAGCTGTATGCAGCCCAGGGTGGCGCGCTGGTTGCACAGGCACCGTCGTCGGTCGCCCCGGCAGGCAGCACCCAGCCCCATCCGAACATGCAGCCCTACGCCACGCTCAACTTCTGCATCGCGCTGCAGGGAATCTTCCCCTCCCGCAGTTGATCACGGGGCCGGCCGTTGCCGGCCATGCGTTACTCACAAGGAGCATGATCAGATGAGCGTACCTTTCGTCGGCGAAATCCGTATGTTCGGATTCAACCGCGTTCCCAGTGGATGGCTTGGCTGCAACGGCGCACTGATACCGATCGCAGAGTACGAAGTGCTCTTCGCGCTACTCGGCACGACCTTTGGCGGTGACGGCCAGAGCACCTTCGCCGTGCCGGACATGCGCGGCCGCGTGCCGGTGCACATGGGCCAGGGCCCGGGGCTCAGCAATCGCCCGCTGGGCGTGGTGTCCGGAACCGAGTCGGTCACGCTGACCCTGCCACAGATGCCGGCCCACACCCATGCGCTGTCGGTCTCCAGCGGGGTGGCCACGCTGGAGGCGCCCGCCGCCACCGCGATACCGGGCGCCGTCAGTGGCGAGACCTTCTATGTCACCGACACCAACGGGGCGACCGCACTGGCGATGGAGGCGTTGGCCGTGACCAGCAGCGGTGGCAACCAGGCGCACGAGAACTGCATGCCCACCCTGACGGTGCAGTACTGCATCGCCTGGGCCGGCATCTTCCCGCAGCAGCCCTGACCCTTCCTTCGTTACGCCCAGAGAACCGACATGACCGAACCTTACATCGGACAGATCCAGCCGTTCGGCTTCAACTTCGCCCCTAACGGATGGGCGTTCTGCAACGGCGCTACGCTGGCGATCCAGCAGAACACCGCCCTGTTTTCGCTGCTCGGCATCCAGTACGGCGGCAACGGCACCGTCACCTTCCAGCTGCCCAACTTCAGCGCCCGCGCGGGTGGAGGGACGGGCACCGGCAACGGCCTGACCCCCCGCTCGATCGGCGACACGTTCGGCGTCTCCCAGGTGGCCTTGAGCACATTGGAAATGCCCGCACATGCGCACACGCTGACCGCGTTCGCGCAGACCGACACCAGTAAGCGCAGCGGCGTACCGGTTGCCGGTGGTGGTCTTTCCCAGCCCGGGTCCAACGCCGTCAAGCCCTTCAGCAATGCAACGCCGGACACGCCGCTGTCCCCGTCCATGCTGCTACCCAACAGCGGTGGCAACCAGCCACACAACAACCAGCAGCCCTACCTGGCGGTGAACTTCTGCATTGCCCTGCAGGGCGATTACCCTGCGTTCGACTGATGCTGCCCGCGACGCTGGCGCCGTTCCCTCCGGAGCGGCGCCCAGCGCTGGCCGGGGTCGCCGGGGACACTGGCTGGCAATGGCGCGCGCTGCGCGACGATGACCTGCCCTGGCTGGTGCAGCTGTATGCGAGCACACGCGAGGAGGAACTCCGGTCGGTGCCCTGGCCGGACGCTGCCAAGCGGCAGTTCCTGTCGCAGCAGTTCGTGGCCCAGCACCAGCACTACCTGGCCCGGCACCCACGCGCGCATTACCTGGCGATCCTGCGCGAGGACCAGCCGGTGGGGCGCTTCTATGTCGATGAAGAAGGTGAGGAAGATCTCATCGTGGACATCAGCCTGCTGCCGTCATCGCGCGGCACCGGTATCGGCACGGCGGTGATCGGTTGCCAACAACAGGCCTGTGCGGGACGCGGTCGCGCGCTGCGGCTGCATGTGATGCAGCACAACCACGCTGCGTTGCGCTTGTACCAGCGGATGGGGTTTGTCGCCACCTCGGCGGCGGCGGCGGCGGCGGGCGAACTTTACCTGCCCATGCGCTGGGAGCCCACGGGCCGTCCCCTCAGTTGAACACGGCCTGGTACAGGAAGCCGGCACGTTCCTGCGCGATCGGCACCAGGAAGATGCCCACCTCGCCCACCCGCGCATGCCGCATCGGATAGATCTGCTGCGGAAAGACGATCGGCGCGCCATTGCGGAACAGCAGCGAGAACGGCGCACGTGCGGTATCCGCGCGCGTCTGCGGCAGTGGCCGCGCCTCGACCAGCACGAACTCCATCTGCATGCCATCGAACTCGGCGGCGAACGTCTCGTTCACGCAGCCGGCAAAGTGTTCAAGCGTCAACAACTCCATGTCCCGTTCCCCAGTCGCGTACCGCAGGCGTAGCGGCATCGAACATCCTCGCTGCATCGCGTGGCGCGCACAAGCGCCACGCGATGCACTGCGCGTGGATCAGGCCGCCAGCGCCGCGTCGATCGCCGCCACCAGGCGCGCATCGTCAGCCGGCACGTCCGGGGCGAAGCGGGCGATGACCTGGCCATCGCGGCCCACCAGGAACTTTTCGAAGTTCCACAGCACGCCCGGCGCCGGGTTGACCACCAGCTCGGGGTACTTGGCCACCGCGCCCTGCAGCTTCTCGCGCATCGGGCCTTCGCCGGTGGCGGCCGGCTGGGCAGCGGTGAGCTGCTGGTACAGCGGATGGGTGTCGGCACCGGCCACGCTGATCTTGGCGAACAGCGGGAAGCTCACATCGTATTCCAGCTGGCAGAACTGCTGGATCTCCGCCTCGCTGCCCGGCTCCTGGGCCAGGAAGTTGTTGGCCGGGAAACCCAGCACTTCCAGCCCGGCGTCGTGCTTGTCGGCGTACAGCTTCTGCAGGCCTTCGTACTGGGGAGTCAGGCCGCACTTGGAGGCGACGTTGACCACCAGCAGCACCTTGCCGCGGTAATCGGCCAGCGACGACGGCTGGCCTTCAATGGTGTTGACGGGGATGTCGTAGACGGTCTGGGGCACTGCAGGTTCCTTGCATTGGAAAAGGGAGGCACGCGATGGCGATGCCATGGGAATGTCAGTCGACGCAGATCGTGCCGATCGCCACGCCGCCGTCGATGCGCTGACGGCAGCCGAAGTTCTGGCTGACATCGCGCTGGCATTGGCCGGTGGCCTTGGCGCCCGGTGCCACCTGGCCCTGCGCCAGACACTGGCCGGTGCACTCGGCTTTGGCGCTGCAGGTTTTGCCGGCATCGGGATAGGCCACCACGCACTGCACGCGCTGCAGGCGGCCCAGCGGCTGCAGCGCGCCGCCGCTGGCGGCGCAGTCGGCAGCCTGTTTGGCCGCCGTCGCGGCGGCCACCGATGCGGCGTCTTCGGGCGAGGGCGAGGTACTGGCGCAGCCGGCCAGGGCCAACAGCAGGGACAACAACAGGGTCAGGCGCATGCGGGCTTCCTTGAACGATCGGCAGATGCCATAGCATGCGCGATCACGTGCATGCATTGCATGTACGCCACGTGTCACTCCGCCGCGTCGGCACGCTCATCGGCGGCGCTGTCCTCGTCCTCGCCGGGGATCTCCTCCAGCAGCTCCTGGCTCTGTTCGGCGCTGAGCGACTCCACCCCGCGCAGGCGGCGTTCGATGGTGCGGGTCTTGCGGCTGGCCTCGCCGAGGCTGCGGCCGACGGTGCTGATCTGCTTCTCGGCCTTTTCGAGGATGCCGGCAAACTTGCCGAACTCGCTCTTGACCGCCCCGAGCAGGCCCCACACTTCGCTGGAGCGCTGTTCGATGGCCAACGTGCGGAAGCCCATCTGCAGGCTGTTGAGCAGCGCGGTGACGGTGGTCGGTCCGGCCACCACCACCCGGTGCTCGCGCTGCAGCAGGTCGACCAGGCCGGGACGGCGGATCACTTCGGCGTACAGACCCTCGGTGGGCAGGAACATCACCGCGAAGTCAGTAGTGTGCGGCGGCGCGATGTACTTGTCGCAGATCGACTTGGCCTGGATGCGGATCGCGCGTTCCAGCTGGGTGCCCTGTACGCGCACGCCGTCCACGTCGCCCTGTTCCTGCGCATCGAGCAGGCGCTCGTAGTCCTCGCGCGGAAACTTGGAATCGATCGGCAGCCACACCGGGGTGTCGTCATGCCCGCGGCCGGGCAGGCGCACGGCGATATCGACGATCTCGCCGCTATCCGGGCGTACCTTCACCCCGCGCGCGTACTGCTCCTGGGTGAGGGTCTGCTCGAGGATGTTGTCCAGCTGCACTTCGCCCCAGCTGCCGCGGTTCTTGACGTTGGTCAGCACCCGCTTGAGGTCGCCCACGCCGGTGGCCAGCTGCTGCATTTCGCCCAGCCCGCGCTGTACCTGTTCCAGGCGGTCGGAGACCAGCTGGAACGAGGCACCCAGGCGCGCTTCCAGCGTGGTCTGCAGTTTTTCATCGACGGTGACCCGCATCTGATCGAGCTTTTCGGCGTTGTCGCTCTGCAGGCTCTTGAGCTGCTGCTCGAGCGTGGCGCGCATTTCGCCGATGCGCGTCTCGTTGCGCTGGGTCATGTCCTGCAGGCGCTGGCCCAGCGATTCGGCCAGGCGCTGCTGCGACTGTGCGGTTTCCTCGCGCCCCTTGCGCGCGTCTTCGGCCAGGGCCTGGCGCAGCGCGGCCATGTGCCCGTCGGTACGGGTGGTCAGCTCCACCAGCTGTTGGCCGAAGGCTTCAATGCGGGCCTGCTGCTGATGGCCGAAGACCTCCAGTTGAGCGCGCATGTCCTGCAGGCGCAGGGCCAGCAGCTCACCGGTGCGCTGCTGGGCCTGGCTGCCTTCCTCGCGGGCCTTGCGCGCGTCTTCGCCCAGCGCGTCGCGCAGCAGGTCCAGGCGCTGGTCGGTGCGGGTGGACAGCTCGGTCAGCGCGCGGGCGAAGGTCTCCAGCCGCGCATCCTGCTGCCGGCCCAGGCCTTCGAGCTGCTCGCGCAGTTCGCTGCGGCCCACCCGCGCCTCTTCGCGCAGGCTCTGCTCCAGGCCGCCATGCTGGGAACGCCGCAGCAGGACCACCAGCTGCAGGACAAGGACGGCACAGACCAGGCCGCCGAGAATGAGGAATTCGGTTTGCATGACGGCAAGTGTAGGCTGAGCCGGTCTCATTGGCTGCGCCGGGCGGATCCATGTTGGAGCTGCACGGTACTGCGCGATGACGACTTCGTGCTGTGGGAGTCCAACAGCATCTGCCGCTACCTGGCCACCCGCGAAGGGCGGCACGACCTCCTGCCGCAGGCACCGCAGGCACGGGCGCGGGTGGAACAGTGGATGGACTGGCAGGCCACCGATCTCAACAACGCATGGCGCTATGCGTTCATGGCCGGCGTCCGCCGGCATCCGGATTACGCAGATGCGGCGGCGGCGGCATCCAGCCTCGCGCAATGGCACCGTTTGATGGGCGTGCTGGACACGCAGTTGGCGCACACCGGTGCGCACGTCGCCGGTCCCGGGTTCAGCCTGGCCGACGTGGTGCTGGGCCTGTCGACCCAGCGATGGCGCCTGACCCCGGGCGACAAGCCGGCACTGCCGGCCGTGGACGCCTGGTTCGCGCGCCTGCGGCCACGTCCGGGCTTCGCCCTGCACGTGGACAACGGCGTGCCCTGACAGCCCTCAGAGGTGGGTGAACACCTGTTCGCGCGGCAGCCGCGACTTGGGCAGGTCGGCGTTGAAGTTGGCCTCGCTGCCGTAGCCCAGCGCTACCAGCACCACGCTGGTCAGGCCGCGTTCGCGCAGGCCCAGCTCGGCGTCCAGCACTGCGGCATCGAAGCCTTCCATCGGGGTGGCGTCCACGCCATGCACGCCGGCAGCCAGCAACAGCGTGCCCAACGCCAGGTACGTCTGCTTCTGCATCCAGTGCTCCACATCGCCCAGCGTATGCCGGTGCAGGTCCACGAAGTGGTGCAGTGCGCCGCGCTGGCCCTCGCGCGCTTCGTCGCTGGGGTAACGGCCATCGGCGGTTTCCTGTTCGATTATCTGCGCCAGGTAGGCATCGTCGATGCTGGTGCGGGTGGCGAACACGATCACGTGCGAGGCGTCGGTGATCTTGGCCGTGTTGAACGGCTGGTGGGGCTGGGTGGCACGGGCGATGCGCGCACGCGCCGCATCACTGGCAGCCACCAGGAAATGCCAGGGCTGCGAATTCACCGACGAGGGCGCGTGGTGCAGCACGTCAAGCAGATCGTGCAGCACCGCTGGCGGCAGCGTGCGGGTGGGGTCGTAGGCCTTGGTGGTGTGGCGGCGGCGCGCCACCGGTGCGAGGGTCATGTGGATCGGTTCCGTGGGGGATACAGGGGTGCGGGGTGCAGGGGGACTCAGAAGCCTTCGAGGACCAGCTTGCCGCGCGCGCGATGGCTCTCGATCAGTGCATGGGCCTGGCGCAGGTTGGCGGCATTGATGCGGCCGTAGTGCTCGCCCAGGGTGGTGCGCAGCACGCCGGCATCGACCAGCGCGGCGACACGTTCGAGCAGGTCGTGCTGACGCTGCAGGTCCGGGGTGTTGAAGCTGGAGCGGGTGAACATCGACTCCCAGTGCAGCGACAGGCTCTTGCGCTTGAGCGCCATCACATCCAGCTGGCCCGGATCGTCGATCAGCGCCAGCTGGCCCTGCGGCGCCAGCACGGCCACAATCTGGTCGTAGTGCTGGTCGGTGTGGGTGAGGCTGGCCACGTGCGCGACCGCCTCGATGCCCAGACGCTGCAGGCCATCGGCAAGCGGCTGCGAATGATCGATCACATGGTGGGCGCCCAACGCATACACCCAGTCCTGGGTCTCCGGACGCGACGCGGTGCCGATCACGGTCAGCTGCGTCAGCTGACGCGCCAACTGGATCAGGATCGAACCCACGCCACCGGCGGCGCCGATCACCAGCAGGGTCTGGCCTTGGCCACCGCCCTCGGGGATGCGCAGCCGATCGAACAGCAGCTCCCAGGCAGTGATCGCGGTCAGCGGCAATGCCGCAGCGGCGGCATCGTCCAGGCTGGCCGGCTTGTGCCCGACGATGCGCTCATCCACCAGCTGGTACTCGGCATTGCTGCCCGGACGGCCGATCGCCCCGGCGTAGAACACCGCATCGCCGGGCTGGAACAGGCTGACCTCGCTGCCAATCGCGTCCACGATCCCGACCGCATCCCAGCCGAGCACGCGCGGTTCGTCCACGGCCACGCCGTTGCGCACCTTGGTATCGACCGGGTTGACCGAGATCGCCCGTACTTCCACGCGCAGGTCACGCGGGCCGGGGCTGGGGATCGGCAGGGTAATGTCCTGCAGCGCGCGCGGGTCGCTGATCGGCAGGCCGTGCTGGGTATAGGCGATTGCTTTCATCGAGGGCAAGTCCGTTCGGGAAGACCCACAGCCTGCGCTTCACCCCGGCCGGCAGAAAGGCGCAAAATCGGGCAGCACTTTCACTGCAGGAATGAAAATGGTCCGCATCGACGACCTGGGGCTGTTCGTGCGTACGGCGGCGCTGGGCAGCTTCTCCAATGCCGCCCGCGAGGCCGACCTGCTGCCCGGCCAGGTCGCCGCGGCCGTGGCGCGGCTGGAACGCGAGCTGGATCTGCGCCTGTTCGTGCGGTCCACCCGCAGCCTGCGCCTGACCGCCGAAGGCGCGCTGTACCTGCCCTATGCGCAGGAGGTGCTGGCCACCCTGAGCGAGGGCGAGGCGCGGGTGCGGGGCGAGGATGCCGAGCTGCGCGGCGTGCTGCAGGTGGCCGCGCCGTCGGACCTGGGCCGCAACGTGCTGCTGCCGTGGTTGAGCGAATTCCGCGCGGCGCATCCCAGGCTGCAGCTACGCCTGCACCTGTCCGACCAGGTTGCCGATGTGTTCCGCGACCCGGTCGACATCGCCTTCCGGCTCGGTCGCTTCGACAACGCCAGCTACGTCGCCCTGCCGTTGCTGCCGGGCAACCGCCGGGTACTGGCGGCCTCGCCCGATTACCTGGCCCGGCACGGCGCGCCGGCCACCCTGGAGGCGCTCAAGGACCACCACTGCCTGCTCTACCAGCTGGCCGGCCGCGCCTACGACCGCTGGAACTTCGAGGTTGATGGCCGCCGGGTGGTGGTGCCGGTGCGCGGCAACATGGTCTGCGACGATGCCGATGTGGTGCGGCGCTGGGCCGTGGCCGGCGAAGGCATCGTGTTCAAGTCCTGGCTGGATGTGTGCGGGGATGTCCGCGCCGGCCGCCTGCAGGTGCTGCTCGGTGGCGCCGGCGACAGCCTGCCGTTGAACCTGGTGTGCCCGCATCGCAAGCAGTTCTCCCCGGCCATCCGGCAGCTGCATGCGATGTTGGAACAACGCCTGCAACCGCTGCTGAAGGATCTGCCCCGCCTGCCCGGCTGACGCTATCGGTGGACCGGGCCGTGCCGGACAATGGCGCACCCCCGTAGTCGAGTCGCCGCCATGCCGTGGATGGGCATCCAGGACCTGTGGACCTTTGTCGCTGCCGTGCTGGTGTTCCTGGCATTGCCGGGCCCGGGTACGTTCACCCTGCTCACCGCGACCGGTCGCGGCGGGGTACGCGGCGGTTACACCGCGCTGTTCGGTCTGCTGCTGGGCGACCAGATCCTGATGTGGCTGGCGGTGGCGGGCGTGGCCGCGCTGCTCAAGGCCAACCCGCTGGTGTTCCACGCGGTGCAGTACCTGGGCGCGGCCTACCTGGTGTGGATCGGCATCGGCCTGCTGCGCCGACCTCGCAGCAGCGGCGAGGAAGGCGGCATCCGCCTGCAACCGGGCCACTACTTCCGCCAGGCCGTGCTGATCAATCTGCTCAACCCGAAAGCGATCATCTTCTACATGGCGTTCCTGCCGTTGTTCATCGATCCGGCGCGGCACCAGGGCGTGGCAACGTTCGCGACCATGGCGGTGATCATCTTCGTGCTGGGGCTGGCGTACTGCTCGGTGCTGATCGGAGTAGGCAACCTGTTGCGTCGTAGGATTCTCCAGCATCCGCGTGTAGGGCTTTTGCTGAGACGGGTTGCCGGCATCTTCCTGGTCGGGTTTGGCGTGCGCCTCGGCGTCAGTGGCTGAGGCCCTGCCCTGCGTAGCGATGCGCGGCGTGGGGGATGGCGTGGGCAGAAACGCGAATAGGTAGCATCATCCAAGCAAGATCTTTCAATCGATAACTTGAGATTCCGCGTGACGCCCTCGGGGTGTCCAATCGGTGCCAACGGTCGCGGTCACCGCGTCCACGCGGAGATCCGATGTCCCCGGTGTATTTCGTCCAGCACGTATCCGGCCACGATGAGCGCCTGCTCGGCATGGCCACCGGCCGCATCGATCTGGGCCATCCGGCGGTCGGTCGCATCCTCGCCGGCCTGCAGCCGCTGGACCGGATCGATCTGCGCACCTCCCGCTTTGACTGCCACGCCAGCCTGGTGCTGGCCCTGCGCCGACACATCGACCATGCCGAACGCATCGCCAACGGCTGGCGCCTGTTCGATGCCGACGGCAGGCTACGCTGCAAGCGTTTCCCGGGCGATGCGCAGGTGATGTTTCCGCATGGGCTGCCCGATGGCGACCACTGGCTGCGAACGCTGCTCCAGCCCGGCTCGCCGGCGCGCTCGGACTGAGCGGGTCAGCGCGCGTGCATGGCCTGCCGCAGGTGATCGATGAACACCCGCAGCTTGGGCGCCATCTGCTCGCGCGCCGGGTAGTACAGGTGGAAACCGGCAAACGGCTGCTGCCAGTCCTGCAGTACGCATTGCAGCCGTCCGGCGGCGAGGTCATCGGCAAACAGCGCCTCGAATCCCTGTGCCATGCCCAGCCCGGCGCGCACCGCGGCATGGATCAGGCCGGCATCGTTGAAGACCAGCCGCCCCGCCACCTCGACCTCCACGTCGCGCCCCTCGCGGGTGAACTCCCAGGGCATCCGGCGGCCCGTGCTGAGCCGGTGCACGATGCACTCGTGGGCGACCAGTTCGGCCGGCGTGGCGGGCACGCCGTGGCGGGCAAGGTAGGCCGGCGTGGCCACCACCACCTGGCGCTCGAGTGGCCCGATCGGCACCGCGATCATGTCGCGGGCCAGGCTCTCGCCCAGCCGGATCCCGGCATCGAAGCCGCCGGCAACCAGATCGGCCAGCGCCGGCTCCACGAACAGTTCCACCTCCACCTGCGGGTACAAGGTGAGAAAACCGGGCAGGTGCGGCAGTACCAGCAGCTCGGCGGCGATGCGCGGCACGTTGATGCGCAGCTTGCCCGCCGGGACATCGCGCACGCTGTCCAGCGCGTCGAAGGCGGCATCGATCTGGGCCAATCCCACCCGCACCCCCTCCAGGAAGCGCGCCCCGTGTTCGGTGAGACCCACGCGGCGCGTGGTCCGGTGCAGCAACCGCACGCCCATGCCCGCCTCCAACGCGCGCACGGTCTGGGAGAGCGCCGACGGCGACACGCCGAGCTCGTCGGCGGCGCGGGTGAAGCTGGCATGGTGGGCGACGCGGGCGAAGGCGACCACGGCCGGCAGGGGACGCTGGGGATTCATTGTGAAGCCTGGCTTCAAGGAAGATGCAGGAGCAGCCAGTTTATCCACATGGTCCACGGGAGGATGCTGGGCACCCGGCGACCTCCCATGCCATCTGCATAACGGGCGCCGGACCAGTCCTGTTTCCCTTCCCCGGAGCTTCCCCATGCAGACCCGCACCCTTGGCCGCCACGGCCCCACCGTTTCCGCACTCGGCCTGGGGTGCATGGGAATGAGCGCCTTCTACGGCGGGCGCGGCAGTGACGCAGACGCCATCGCGGTGATCCATCGTGCGCTGGAACGCGGCGTGACCCTGCTCGATACCGCCGACATGTACGGCCCGCACACCAACGAGGTGCTGGTCGGCAAGGCAATCGCCGATCGCCGCGACCAGGTTTTCCTGGCCACCAAGTTCGGGATCAAGCAGGAACCCAGCGACAGCGCCGCACGCAGTGTCGATGGTCGCCCGGAGTATGTGATCGCCGCCTGCGAGGCCAGCCTGCAGCGACTGGGCGTGGACCACATCGACCTGTACTACCAGCACCGCGTGGACGCCAGCGTGCCGATCGAAGACACCGTCGGCGCGATGGCGCGGCTGGTCGAGCAGGGCAAGGTGCGCTTCCTCGGGCTGTCCGAAGCGTCGGCGGCCACCATCCGGCGCGCCCATGCGGTACATCCGATCACCGCCGTGCAGACCGAGTTCTCGCTGTGGTCGCGCGATCCGCAGGACAACGGCGTGCTGGAGACCGTGCGCGAGCTGGATATTGGCTTCGTGCCCTACTCGCCGCTGGGCCGTGGCTTCCTCACCGGCGCCATCCGCAGCCTGGCCGACGTCGATGCAGACGACTACCGCCGCCAGTCGCCGCGCTTCCAGGGCGACAACTTCAACCGCAACCTGGCGCTGGTCGATGCGGTCACCGCGATGGCACGCGGCAAGGGCATCACCCCGGGGCAACTGGCCCTGGCCTGGGTGCTGGCGCAGGGTGAGGACCTGGTGCCGATCCCCGGCACCAAGCGGATCGCCTACCTGGAAGAAAACCTTGGCGCGCTGCAGGTGCAGTTGAGTGCGGCGGAGCGGGCGCAGATCGACGCGATCTTCCCGGCCAACGCCGCCGCCGGCCAACGCTACGCGGCAGCGGCGATGGCGATCTTGAATCGCTGAGGGTGCGCCCACCCGCCCCGGCAATACACCGGGGCGGATGGGGGACAATGGCGCGCCCTTCGCCCGAACGGACCTCCACCATGCGCTGGCTTGCCCTGCTCCCCCTGCTGCCGGGCGTCGCCCCAGCCCACGCCGATGAGGTCCGCTGCCTGACCGGCGGCAACGCCGACCAGATCCACTTGGAGTGGAAGCTGCCCGAGGGCGACACCGGCGCAACACCGGTGAGCTTCGTGCGCTACGCCGGCAAGACCCAATGGCTGCGCCTGACCCGGCTGTCCAACGAAGGCAGCGAGATGGCCGAAGGCCGTCCCTGGCAGTTCGACGCGGTGTGGGAAGAGCACCTGGACGGCAAAGTGACCGGGCACTACGCGATCACCACCCAGGGTGCACGCATTTATGGCTTCGATTACACCAACGCGCGCAACGGGCGGCAGACGCGCTTCAGCGAAGACATCGCTGCGATGACCGACAGCGGCTGCCACTGGGACTGACCGGGTGTCGGCCACGTTTGTGCCGGTTTCGTCACCCCAATCCCAGTCAGGTGCACACCTCGCCCACGTGGGACGCTTGGCAGTAGTAATGCTGCACCGGGTTCGGTAAAACTCGCAGACTTGTCGTTAACAGTCATCCACCGCGAGGCCCCATGTCACTGCTCCGGCGCAAGTCCCTAGACCAAGTCACCGTCCATGAAGCCGGCAGGCGACTGGTTCCGACCCTGAGCTGGCCGCACCTGATCGCCTTGGGCATCGGTGCGATCGTGGGCACCGGCATCTACACCCTGATCGGGGTGGGCGCCAACCTGGCCGGCCCGGCCGTGCTGATTTCCTTTGCCATCGCCGGTGCGGTCTGCGCGTGTGCGGCGCTGTCCTATGCCGAACTGGCCACGATGATGCCGGCGGCCGGCAGCGCCTACACCTACAGTTACGCCGCGCTCGGCGAGACGGTGGCGTGGGTGGTGGGCTGGAGCCTGATCCTGGAGTACTCGCTGGTGGTGAGCACGGTGGCGGTCGGCTGGTCCGGCTACGCGGTCGGCTTCCTGCATGGCTGGGGCATCGACCTGCCGTTGACGCTGACCGCCGGCCCGCACGTGGAAGGCGGCTTCATCAACCTGCCGGCGGTGCTGATCACCTTCGTGGTGGCCGGCATGCTGATGGCCGGCACCAAGGAAAGCGCCACCCTCAACGCGATCCTGGTGGTGGTCAAGATCATCGCGCTGACCGTGTTCGTGGCCATTGCCCTGCCGCACTTCGACACCGGCCACATGGAGCCGTTCATGCCGTTCGGCTTCGCCAAGTCGGTGGGTGCCGATGGCGTCGAGCATGGCGTGATGGCTGCCGCGGCGATCATCTTCTTCGCGTTCTACGGCTTCGATGCGATCTCCACCGCCGCCGAAGAGACCAAGAAGCCCGACCGCGACCTGGCAATCGGCATCATCGGCTCGATGGTCGGCTGCACCATCATCTACGTGCTGGTGGCGCTGGCTGCCGTCGGCGCGATGAGCTACACGATCTTCGGCCAGAGCGCCGAGCCGCTGGCGCTGATCCTGCGCGAGCTGGGCAGCCCGGGCGCGGCCAAGTGGATCGGCGCGGCGGCGGTGATCGCGCTGCCGACGGTGCTGCTGGCCTTCCTGTACGGGCAGAGCCGCATCTTCTTCGTCATGTCGCGCGATGGCCTGCTGCCGCGCGGGCTGTCCAAGGTCAGCGCGCGCACCGGCACGCCGATTGCGACCACGCTGTTCACCGCGGTGCTGGTCGCCGCGCTGGCCGGCGTGGCCCGCCTGGATGAAATTGCCGCACTGGCCAACGCCGGCACGCTGGCCGCTTTCACCGCGGTGGGCCTGTGCCTGGTGGTGCTGCGCAAGCGCGAGCCGAACCGCGTGCGCAAGTTCCGCACTCCGCTGGCCTATGTGGTCGGTCCGCTGGCGGTGATCGGCTGCGTGTACCTGTTCTTCAGCCTGCCGAGCAAGACCCAGCTGTATTTCCTGGCCTGGAACATCCTGGGCCTGGTCGCCTACTTCGCCTACGGGCGGCGCAATGCGGTGCTGGGCAAGCAATGAGGCATCGCGCCGTCTGACCTTCGGGGCGGCACGTCGGTAGGAAAAGGCAGGCCCAAGGGCCTGCCTTTTTCTTTGGTTCTTCCCCCATCTGAGGGGAGCGTCTTGCTGCACGGGCCGTCGCAGCATGAGCACGACGCTACGCGGGCGGCCGGGTGTGCAGGCCGCTGGGATGTGGGCTGGCGTCTCCGATCGGGCTGGTCGCGAGCGTGTGGGCCCCTTAGCGGCCGGTAGGCCCCTGGCGCAAATGTCCCCCGGCCGCGTGGCGGCCTCCTCCTTTATTTTGCCCAGGGGCCTACCGGCCGCTAAGGGGCTCGGCTTGCGGTGAGCATGCCGAAGCCAGGCTTTTTCTGACGTTGGTCGGTGGGTCGGGCGCTGGGTTCCCATGCCCTTGGAGGCGAAATAAAGGGGGAGGGGGCGGCCGCAGGCCGACGCCGGAGGACATTCGCCGGAAAGGGCATGGGGGGCCAGCGACCGACCCACCGACTGCCGCTTGAGGCGAAATAAAGGAGGAAGAGGCGGCCGCAGGCCGACCCCCGGGGCGTCGCCGGAAAGGGCATGGGCCCCAGCGCCCGACCCACAGACCGCCCCGGCTGGAACGGGTCAAAGCACGCTTCTGCTTGCCCCACATCTGGGCGAAGAGCCTTTTCTTTTTATTGGCTCCGGTCAGGACATCCAGCGGCCAGCGCGCGGGATGCCGCCGGTGTTCAGGGTTTTGCGGCCGCGGCGACCTTGGCGGCGTGATCCTGCGCCTGCTGCATCACCCGCAGCAGGTTGCCGCCCCAGATGCCGGCAATCTGCTTTTCGCTGTAGCCCTTGCGCAGCAGCCAGGCGGTGATCTTGGGCAACTGGCTCACGTCGGGCAGGTCGGCCAGGCCACCGCCGCCGTCCCAGTCCAGGCCGATGCCCACGTGTTCGGGGCCAACCACCTCCAGGATGTGCTCGAAGTGGGCGAAGAAGTCGTCCAGCGTCGCCTTGCGCAGCGGATAACGCGCGTCGATGTCTTCCAGCCCCTTTTTCAGCGCCACGCCTTGGACGATGGTCATCCCGTCGTAGTCGCCGCCGAGCTGCTGCATCAGCGCCTCCTCGGCCTGCGACCGCGCCTCGGTCTTGCCGGTGTCGATCAGGTAGCCGCCATAGGCGTTGACCTGGATCACCCCGCCGGCCCTGGCCAGCTGCTTCAGGCGCACATCATCGAGATTGCGCGGGTGGTTGTAGATCGCCTTGGCCGAGCTGTGCGAGAGCACAAACGGCACCGGCATGCGCTCGATCAGGTCGTCGAACACCGCATCGGCCGCATGCGACTGGTCGATGACGATGCCCAGCCGCACCGCTTCGTCCACCAGGGCCTTGCCGGCCGGGCTCAGGCCCTTCCACTCGGCACCGTGCTTGTCGGTGGCCGAATCGGCGAACTCGTTGTTGGCGAAGTGCACCGTGCTGAGCAGGCGCAACCCGGCCAGATGGTAGAAGCTGAGCAGCGAGGGATCATCCACCAGCGGGCTGGCGTTCTCCATGCTGATGTAGACCACGCGCTTGCCGGCGGCCTTGATCTTCGCCGCATCGGCCGCGGTCAGCGCCAGCTGGAAGGTATCCGGGTGCGCGGCGAGCATCTGCCGGATGTCCATCAGCCGCAGCAGGCCGGCATCGCGGTCGTGCTGGTGCGCCTGCGCGCTGCGGTCGCCCTGGTCGGTGTAGATCGCCCAGAAGCCGCCGTCGAGTGCACCTTCGACCATGCGCGGGTAGTCCACCTGCGACAACGCGTTGTGGTCGTGGCGCTGGGTGATGTCGAAGCCGTCGCGGTGGAAGTTGGCCGGGGTATCCAGGTGGCTGTCCAGGGTCAGCAGCCGCTGCTGCAGCGTGGCGGCCCTCGCCAGTTCCTGCGGGGAGAACGTGATGGCGTGGGCGGCCAGCGGCGTGCACAACGCCAGCGAGACCAGCAAAGACAGACTGCGCAACGTCATGACGCCTCACCTGTGATGGGAAGCGTAGGACGATAGCGCTGTCGGAAGACACGCGGTAGAGCCGAGCCATGCTCGGCTGCTGCGTGGAGCGCGGCCAGCCAAGCATGGCGCGGCTCTACCCGTTCCCAACGCCGTAGACGGTCGGCAGGCACGCCGTCAGGCGTGTCGATCGCTGGGTCGGCCGGCAGACAGCCCTGTAGGTGCCGACCGTTGGTCGGCACGCACAAAGCCCGCCAGGTGCCGACCGTTGGTCGGCACGCACACAGCCCGCCAGGTGCCGACCGCCGGTCGGCACGCACGGTGCTGTCAGTCCAGCACGCGGCAGAACACCGCCTTGAGGTAGCGCGATTCCTGCACGTGGGCCATGAACGGATGATCCGGGCCGGCGCCGGATACCTTCAGGATCTGGATGGTGCGGCCGGCGTAGAACGCGGCGCGGCGCAGCATGTCCAGGAACTGGTCCTCGGCCACCAGGCCGGTGCAGGAGAACGTGGCCAGCAGGCCGCCGGGCTTGACCACGCCAAGGGCCAGCTTGTTCATGTCCAGATACTTCTTCAGCGCGGTGATCACCTGGTCGCGGTCACGCGTCATCTTGGCCGGGTCGAGGATGACCACGTCGTAGCGCTCGCCGCGGTTGGACGCATCGCGCAGCCACGGGAAGATGTCGGACTGGATGAACTTCGGGCGCACGTTGTTGAGGCGCGAGTTACCCTTGGCAATCTCGATCACGTCCTCGTCGATGTCGATGCCGACCACTTCGGCAGCACCGCGCACCGCGGCATACACCGCAAAGCCGCCGGTATTGCAGCACAGGTCCAGCACGGTCTTGCCTTCCACCTGCTGGCTCAGCCATTGGCGGTTCTCGCGCTGGTCGGCGAAGAAACCGGTCTTGTGCGCACCGGCAGGATCGGCGCGGAACTTCACCCCGTACTCGCTGATCACCGACGCTTCGGTGGTGGTGTTGCCGTGGAAGTCGAAGCTTTCCTGCTTCTGCACGTGTTCGTCGGCAAAGCTGTGGAAACGGCAGCCCGGGAACTGCTCGCGCAGCGCCTCATAGACCCATTCGCGGTGGCGGAACATGCCGGCGGCGAAGAACTCCACCACCACCAGATCGCCATAGCGGTCCACCACCAGGCCGGACAGGCCGTCGCCCTCGCTGTGCACCACGCGCCAGGCGTTGGACACCTCGTCCAGCTTGAGTACCTCGCGACGCAGCGACACCGCCTGGGCGATCTTGCGCGAGAACCAGCCGGCGTCGACCGGAACGGCCTGATCGGTTTCCAGGATGCGCACGGCAATGCGCGAATGACCGTTGTAGAAGCCACGGCCGATCCACTCCCCGTCCACGCCGACGACGTCGACGATGGCACCGGGCTTGGGACGGACGACAGGCTTCTCGACCAGTTTCTGGAAGATCCACGGGTGGCTGGAGCGCCAGGCGTTCTTGAGGCGGACTACGGGGGCAGGGGTATTCATCCGCATATTGTATGACGCGGCATCGGGTACGCGCTGCCGGACCGCGGTCTGCGCGCACACACCACGGCCCCCGCCATGCGCGCGCCCTACCCCCGCGCCTGCGTCGGCGCCCCCTGGCCCCGGGGCGTTCCGGTCGGGCGGGGAGGTAAACGGCGGGCATTTGACGCCGGCCCCGGCAGCCCGCAGAATCGGCCTCAGAAGGGGAGTAGCTCCCAGACGTTGTCGCCGTCAATTCGAGCCCGCAGGCTCCGGTGCAACGGCAGTCCCACCCATCGGGACTGCGAGCGAGACCTTCGCCGTATGGCGAAGCTCTGTCTCCCCGGATCCCCCCGATCCTCCGTTGCAGATCCTCGCCCTCCGGCTTGAGGCATTCATTTTTCCAACGGACAAACCCATGCAGACGATCGGTAACTTATGGTTGTGGGGCGGCTTCGGCGCGGTGGTGGTCATCGCGCTGTTGGTCGATCTCGTATTGATGCGACACGGCGGACCGCACAAGGTCACCTTCAAGGAGGCCCTGTGGTGGTCGATCGGCTGGGTCCTGCTGGCCTTGGCCTTCAACGGCGGCCTCTGGTACTACCTCAACGAAACCGCCGGCCAGGTGGTGGCCAACAAGGTCGGGCTGGAGTTCCTCACCGGCTACCTGGTCGAGAAAGCCCTGGCGGTAGACAACATCTTCGTGTTCCTGATGATCATGGGCTACTTCGCGGTACCCGAAGAACAACGGCAGAAGGTGCTGATCATCGGCATTCTGGGCGCGATCGTGCTGCGTACGATCATGATCTTCGCCGGCAGCGTGCTGCTGACCAAGTTCCATTGGCTGCTGTACGTGTTCGGTGCGTTCCTGCTGTTCACCGGCTGGAAGATGTGGTTCTCGGCCGGGACCGAGCCGGATCTTGAGACCAACCCGGCGCTGCGCTGGATGCGCAAGCACCTGCGCCTGCTCCCGGACTACGCCGGCAACGCGATGAGCGTCATGCGCGACGGCAAGCGCTGGTTCACCCCGCTGTTCGTGGTGCTGATCCTGATCGCGGTCACCGACGTGATCTTCGCGGTGGACAGCATCCCGGCGATCTTCGCCATCACCACCGACCCGTTCATCGTGCTCACCTCCAACGTGTTCGCGGTGCTGGGCCTGCGGGCGATGTTCTTCCTGCTGGCCGGCATGGCCGATCGCTTCCACCTGCTGCCCTACGGCCTGGCCCTGGTGCTGGCCTTCATCGGCATCAAGATGATGCTGATCGACATCTTCAAGATTCCCACCCCGATCTCGCTGGGCGTGGTCGCGGTGATCATCGCCGCCACCGTGGTGCTGAGCCTGAAGAACCCGCCGAAGACCGGCGACGCGTGACCCCGGCGTGCCACCGGCGGGATTGTCCCGCCGGTGGCACCACTCTCTCCCGTCGCGTTGCCCTTGTGTTCAGCCCGGGCGACGCAATCCCTTAGGGTATGAACGACAACCTGCCCCTGCCCGCCGGCGAGCCGCCGGTCTCCCCCCGCAACGACCACGGTCGTGTGATGCGGGCGTTCAACGCCAGCCTGGCGTTCGTGCTGGTGCTGGTGGCGGTGTTCACCGCGCAAGGTCATTTCAACTGGCAGCCGTGGGCCGTGTCGCCGCTGGACAAGGCCGGCCTGCTCGGCATTCTCGGTGCCCCGCTGCTGCATGGCTCGGTCGAGCATCTGGGCGCCAACGCGGCTGCCCTGCTGATCCTCGGCACACTGGCCGGCAGCGTCTATCCCAACGCCACGCTGCGCGCGCTGCCGCTGCTGTGGATCGGCTCGGGCCTCGGTGCCTGGCTGCTCGGCGATATCGGCAGCCACCACCTGGGCGCAAGCGGCATCACCCACGGCCTGATGTTCCTGGTGTTCGTGCTCGGCCTGCTGCGCCGCGACCGTCCGGCCATCGCCGCCGGGCTGATCGCCTTCCTGTTCTACGGGAGCATGCTGATCACCATCCTCCCGCACGAGCCGGGCGTGTCCTGGCAGTCGCACATGGGCGGCGCCTTTGCCGGCATCCTCAGCGCGCTGCTGTTCCGCCTGTCCGACCCGATGGCCCCGCGCAAGCGCTACAGCTGGGAAGAAGAAGACGAGGAAGACCTGGAGCTGCAGCGCGACAGCGACCTGGAGCCGCCGTCACCGCAGCGCGTGCCGGTGCTGTGGCAACCGCGCGAAGGCCAGGACTACGTGGTGCTGCCGTTCCGGCCGCGTGACCGGTCGGAGCCGCGCGAGTAGCGCTCACGTGGCGGATCTGATCCGGCCGAACAGCGCCAGGCGCAGGCAGCCAATGGCGAACATGCCCACCAGGACCACCATCGCCACCCCGAACAGCACGTTGAACGCGTACGCGAGCGGCTGCTCGCTCCAATAGTAGGTGTGCGCGCTGACGCGGTAGCCGCCGACCCGGATCCGCGCGGTGGCCAGGGCGGTCACCAGCGAGAGCAGCTGCTTGAGTTCGAGTACCGCCAGGAAGGCGCCCAGCAGGCCGAAAAAGAGGCGGACGCCAGCGCCGGCCTTGTCAGCTGCGGATGGCGCCTTGTCAGCTGCGGATGGCGCCTTGTCCGCGCCCTCCTCTCCCGTCTGCGCCGGGGCCGCGCGGGGTGGGTCCAGCACCTCCACGGGCACCGGCAGTTGCAGATAATCGGCCAGCACGCCCAGCCAGCGGTCGGTGCGCCGCGTGCCGGGCAGCACGGCGACATTGCCAGGCGTCAATAGGGTCTCGCTGCCATCGTGGTGCACGAGCCACAGCTGGGTGGTCCCGCGGTGCAGGGTGCCGTGCCATCGCAGTTGGAGTGCGGACAATCCGTGCAGGGCGAAGGCGCCATTCACCTGCGTGCAGCGCCCGGACAGCGTGCGGGTATGGCGCCGGCCAACGCCGTCGCGGCGCGACAGGGTCAGCGTTTCGCTGGTCTCGGTGTACACCAGCAGGACCACCGCCAGCGCGACCAGCAGCAGGAACGCCAGCACCACCAGCAGCCAGGACAACGGGGCCAGGCGGGACAACGGCGAGTGTTCGTTCACCAGCGCCCCGACCACGAACGCGCCGGGTACCGCCAACGCGACCGCGCCCACGAACAGCACCAGGCCTGCCTGCACGCGGTTGTGCGAATGGATGTGCAGGTCGCCGCCTGGCGTGCGTTCGTAGCGATGTCCGATCAACATGCAGACCTCCGTGTCCAGCGGCCACGGTAGCCGTGGTCGCCGATCGCAACAAGGTCACGCACGTGCTGATCGGCAGGGCGTCCCGCCATCCGCGCCTGCGGATGCAGCGATCGTCGCCGGTCAGTTACCTGCGGTCGCCGCCGCATCCCCGTCCACCGCACGTCGGCCCAGTGCCGGATCGTCGGTGAAGAACGCATCGATGCCGGTGGCCAGGTAGGCGCGCATCTCGGCGACCGAGCCGTCGGCATTGCGTGCGTTGGCCTCGCCCTTGCGGAACTCGGCGGCCTGGAAGTAATTCTCCGGGCGGAAGGTGTACGGGATGACCATCAACCCGGCCGCATGCGCATCGCGCACCAGAGGGGTGGGCGTGCCCAACTTCCCCGCCGCATCCAGCGGAATGACCATGCGCAGGCTGGGGCCGATGCCATCGGCATAACCGGCCACCTGCGCCAGCCCAGTGGGCGTGATCATGTCGGCATAGCGCTGGCTGCCCTTGGCCGCCAGCACGTCGCCCGGCTGCTGCTTCGGGTCGCCGAGCAGCTGCAACAGGCGGATGTTGCTGTCAGCACCGAGCTTGCTGCGCAGGTAACGCAGGTTGGTGACCTCGAAGGACTGGATCGTCACCGGTGCCACCCGCGTGTACGCGTTGCCCTGCAGCGCGGCCAACACCTTGTCCTCCATCGGCAGGCCGATGCCCTTGAAGTAGGTGCCGTGCTTGATCTCGGGCACCAGCCCGATGCCGCGGTTGGCGCGCCCGGCCTGCTGCACCAGGAACGCGATGATCTCGTCCAGCGTGGCAATGCGGAACTGCCCATCGAAGGCCGTGCTGCGCAGCTGCGGCAGACGCTCGCGGGCGTACAGGGTCTTCAGCTCGGCCACGGTGAAGTCTTCGGTGAACCACCCTTCCATGCGCTCGCCGTCGATGGTCTTGACCGTCTTGCGGCTGGCGAACTCCGGATGCGCGGCCACGTCGGTGGTGCCCCCGATCTCGTTCTCGTGGCGCGACACCAGCACCCCGTCCTTGGTCATCACCAGGTCCGGTTCGATGTAATCGGCGCCGTCGGCGATGGCCTGCGCGTAGCTGGCCAAGGTGTGCTCGGGCAACAGCGCACTGGCACCGCGATGGCCATACACCGCCGCCTTGGGCGTTGCGGGGGACGTGGATTCAGCGCTCATGGCCACCCATGGTGCCACGGCCAGCGACAACAGCAACACACAACCCCACGACGACTTCGACACTGCAAACCCCTGTGTGATGCGCCCCGCGCCAACGCGGCGGGGCGTGGAAAGGACCGGCGCATTGTGGTGGTGCGGTGTGACAGGGGGAAGAAAGCCGCCCCTACTTGCCGATACAGAAGCTCGAGAATATCCGCCCCAGCAGATCATCGGCGCTCATCCGCCCGGTGATCTCACCCAGCGCCTCGTG
This sequence comes from Stenotrophomonas sp. Ste86, assembly GCF_024519465.1. Lineage (GTDB taxonomy): Bacteria > Pseudomonadota > Gammaproteobacteria > Xanthomonadales > Xanthomonadaceae > Stenotrophomonas. The sequence goes on from NZ_JALJRW010000028.1 coordinate 27,751, forward strand.
GGCCAGGCGCAGTTCCTCGGCGGCCAGTTCCAGATGCTCGTGCACCAGCTCGGCTTCGGCGCGCTCGGCGTGGCCGATGGCCAGCGCGATGGCCTCCACATGCCGGGCGCGGGCGGAGAATTCGCCTTCCACGCTGTCCCCGGCGCTGCCGCTGGCCAGTTCGCGCAGGCGCGTGTGCAGGCGGTCCAGGCCCAGGCCGGTGGCGGCCGAGACGTGCACGATGTTGGGGTCGTCGGTAGCCGGGAGCGCGGCGAGCAGGTCGCTCTTGTTGTGGATCCACAGCTGCTGCGGCACCTCGGCGATGGCCTCGCGCACCGCCGCGTGCCCGGCCTGCGGGTCGCGGGCATCAAGCACGATGATGGCAAGGTCGGTGCGCTGCATCTCTAGGTGGGCGCGGCGCATGCCCTCGCGCTCGATCGCATCGCCGCCTTCGCGCAGGCCGGCGGTATCGACCAGGGTCAGTTCCAGCCCGTCGATGCGGATGGTTTCGCGCAGGGTGTCGCGGGTGGTGCCGGCGATGTCGGTGACGATCGCCCGTTCGCTTCCGGCCAGTGCATTGAGCAGCGAGCTCTTGCCGGCGTTGGGCGGTCCCACCAGCACCGCGTGCAGGCCATCGCGCAGGCGGCGGCCGCGTTCGGCATCGTCGCGTAGTTGCACCAGCGCGCGCAGCGCCTGGCCCAATCCGGCGCGGACCTGATCGCCACCGAGGGTATCCAGCGGCTCGTCGGCGAAGTCGATCGCCGCCTCCACGTGGATGCGCAGCAGAACAAGCTGTTCCGCCGCCTCGTCGACCCGGCGCGAGAACACCCCGTCCAGCGAGCGGCGGGCGGCGCGTGCCGCGCGCGTATCGCTGGCGGCGATCAGGTCGGCGATCGCCTCGGCCTGGGCCAGGTCGAGCTTGCCATTGAGGAAGGCCCGTTCGCTGAACTCACCCGGCCGCGCCTGGCGCGCACCGAGCGCGATACAGCGCGCGACCAGTTGTTGCAGCAGTACCGGGCTGCCGTGGCCCTGCAGCTCGACGACTTCTTCGCCGGTGAAACTGTGGGGCGCCGGGAACCACAGCACGATGCCATCGTCGATCACCTCGCCCTGTGCGTCGCGCAGGCGCGCGTAGTGGGCATGGCGCGGGCGCAGCGTCGGCGCGCCCAGTGCGGTGGCAATGGCCGCCGCACGCGGACCGGACAGACGCAGCAGGCCGACGCCGCCGGCGCCGGGCGCGCTGGCGATGGCCACGATGGTGTCGATGTTGGCGGAGGCGTTCATGGCTTACAGCTTCTCCAGCTGCGCGCGGGCCTGGGCAGCGCCGCTACCCTGCGGCTGCAGCGCCAGATAGGTGGTGTAGGCCTGCCGCGCTTTGCCCTTGTCGCCGGCATGGAAGTACGCATCGCCCAGGTTGAGGTGGGCCACCGCGCGCGAGGGATCGATCTTCAAGGTGTTCTCCAGCCAGCGCGCGGCTTCGGCGTAACGCCGCTGGCGGTAGTAGACGAAGCCGAGGTTGTTGGCAGCCTGGGCGAAGTCCGGGCGCAGCTTCAGCGCTTCGGTGAACTGGGCGGCCGCGTCGTCGTAGCGCTTCTCGCGGTACAGCTGCAGGCCGCGGTCGTTGGCCTGCTGCGCGCGCTGGCGATCGGTCGTGGGCAGCGCTACCGGCACCACCAGCGTGCGCTTGCCTCCCTGCAGGTCGGGGACGGTGACCGGCGCCTGGGTTTCCCCCTGGGCATCCTGCGCCGCATCGACCTTGTTGTTCAGCGCGATGGCATCGGCCGAGAGCTGGTGCGTGTCGGCGTTGAGGTATTCCTGGCTGTCAGGCACCTGGAACACGAACTCGCCGCCCTGTGAGCCGGGCAGGCTGCCGAACGCCGGGGTCTGCCGCGATACCGCCGACACCGCCGGGGCGACGTAGGCGGCCAGCTCGGTGCCGGTGATCAGGCCATCGCCATTGAGGTCGCCCTTGCCCGCCAGCGCCTGCAGCAGCACCCAGGTGAACACCGAATGCCCGTTCGGGCCGCTGTCAGCCACCTGCTGGTCGGCGCCACCGGCGGTGAGCATCTGCCGCGCGCTGCGGCGGGGGTTCTCGCGCAGGAATGCCGACGACGATCCACCCCCGCGGGTCAGCCCGAGGCCGCTGTAGCAGGCGTCCATCACGAACATCACGTGCTTGGCCTGCATGCTTTCGGCGATGTTCTGGATGTCGGTCATCGCGATGGCATCGGTGGCGAACTCGTTGGGATCCGAATCCACCGGAATGATGTAGCCCAGGTCGCGGCCCGAGGCCAGCCGGCGGGTCGCGCCGTGGCCGGCGAAGAACACGAACACGCGGTCGTTCCTGCCGGTGCGGTCGTCGGCCAGCCGGTCGTGGAAGGCGGCCAGGATGTTGTTGCGGGTGGCCTGCTGGTTCTTCAGCACGATCACCTGCGAGGACGGAAAGCCGAACTGCCCGGTCAGGGTGTCGGCGATGGCCTGCGCATCATGGCTGGCGTATTCCAGCTTGGGCCACTTGGCGTAGTCGTCGATGCCGACCACGATGGCCCAGGATTTCTCGTAGCCACTGGTGACCGTGGTGTCGGCGGCAGCCGCCTTGCGCGCACGGCCAACGCTGAAGTCGCGGCCATTCCAGCCGGCGAACTGGTAGCCGTCGGCGATCAGCCGATCCAGGATCTGCGGCAACGCCTTCACCGCGCGGTCGTGGATGTCGTGGAACAGGATGATCCCGCGCTGTTCCTTCTGCACCTGTTCGACCACGCGCTGCACGATCGACTCGGGAACCGGGTCGGCCCAGTCCATCGAATCGATGTTCCACATGATCGACTTCAGCCCGGCTTCGTTGAGCAGCTGCAGGCCCTCTGCATTGCGCGCGCCATACGGGAAGCGGAACAGCGGTGCGCGCTTGCCGTCCACATCCTTGAGCAGCGTATCGGTGGACAACACCTGTTCGCGCAGGGCATCGCCGGTGGTGCGCGAGAGCTGGGCGTGGGTGAGGCTGTGGTTGCCCACCGCGTAGCCCTGCTCCATCAGGTCGCGGCTGATCCTGGCCAGCGGCCCCAGCGTGACCTTGCCGTCGGCCTGCACCGTGCCCAGGTTGCGGCCCACTTCGAAGAACACACCCGGTACGTCGTAGCGCTTGAGGATGGCCACCACCTCGTCGGTATAGGCCTTGTGCGGGCCATCGTCGAAGCTCAGCACCACGGTCTTGGGGGGCAGGTCGCGGCCGAAGATCTCGCGGTCGCTGTCCTTCATCGACATCGGGTACGGCTCGATCACCCCGTAATCGCGCAGGATCGCCTCGCGGCTGTACTGCTTGTGCAGGTGGGCGATGTAGTCCTCCCACTTCTCGCGCTTGAGCGCGATGGCGCGGGTGCGGTCGAAGCGGCTGAAGATGCGGGTGATTTCCTGGTTGTAGTTGCGCTCGATCTCGTCCAGCGCCTCCAGGTCTTCGCCGATGCGCTGGTGCAGCTTCACCGCCGGCAGCGAGGAATCGGTACCGACGCGGTCGTGCAGGGTGCGCAGGACTTCGCGGAAGGCCAGGCGGTCGGCGTCGAACAACTCCGGGGCCGATTCGATGTAATCCAGCACCGTGCCCAGGGTGGCGAAGCGTTGCGGGCTCGCATCGCGCAGCAGGGTGTCGAACTGCGCGGCGATCGCCTCGCGCTGCGCCAGCCCATCGTGGAACAGCTGCTGGCCGATGCGGCTGGAGGTCGCGCGGTCAGCCGACGACTGCTGCGCCTCATCGGCCAGCAGCACGATGATGCGGCGGTGGCCGTCGAGCAGCTTCTGCAGCGCGGTGAGCAGCGGTGCGGCCGCCGGGTCGGCGGCGGCGGCGGCCTGCGCGCTGGGCTGGGTGACCCCGTCGGCGGTGGCCGCGGGTTTGTCCCTACACCCGGCCAGCGCCAGGGTGAGCGCCAGCATGGGCACGGACAGGCGGAACAGCGACGACGCAGCGGGCATGGAGTGGCTCGGGGGAACGGGGCAACGGTGGCGGCGATTGTATCGCCGCCAAAGAAAAACCCGCCGGGTGGCGGGTTTTCCAGGGCAGCCGACCGACGGTCGGCGCTACGTGTTTTTGCAGCCGACCAACGGTCGGCTCTACTTCTTTTTGACGGGGGTGGTGGTCGTCGGCACCGGATCGCTGCCGTGGCGCTTGGTCATCCACCACTGCTGCAGCAGGCCCAGGCCACCGTTGACCACCCAGTACAGGACCAGGCCGGACGGCATGAAGGCCATCATGACGCCGAACACCAGCGGCATCATCTGCATCATCTTGGCCTGCATCGGGTCCATGCCCGGGGCCGGGGTCAGCTTCTGCGTGGCCCACATCACCGCCACGTTGATCACCGGCAGGATGAAGTACGGGTCACGCGCGGTCAGGTCCTGGATCCAGCCCAGCCACGGCGCCTGGCGCAGTTCCACCGACTCCACCAGCACCCAGTACAGCGCGAAGAAGATCGGCATCTGGATGAGGATCGGCAGGCAGCCGCCCATCGGATTGATCTTTTCCTTCTTGTACAGCTCCATCATCGCGGTCTGGAACTTCTGGCGGTCATCGCCGTAGCGTTCCTTCAACTGCGCGATGCGCGGCTGGAAGCGACGCATCTTGGCGCCACTCTTGTACTGCACCGCCGACAGCGGATACAGCACCAGCTTCAGCAGCACGACCAGGCCAACGATCGCCCAGCCCCAGTTGTTGACGACCTTGTGGACCTGGTTCAACACCCAGAACAGGCCCTGGCCGATGATCGCCATCAGCGAGAAGCGGCTGTAATCGACCACGCGGTCCAGACCCTTCACGTCTTCCTTGGCGATCAGGTTGACCAGCTTCGGGCCGACCCACAGGCGGGCTTCGGTGCTGGCCTGCTGGCCCGGGGCGACGGTGAAGGCCGGGCCGGTGGCCTGGATCTGGTCGCGACCGTCATGCTGGGACAGCGCGTAGTTCGCGGCCTGGTCGGCCTGCGGGATCCACGCGGTGAAGAAGTGGTGCTGCAGCATCGCCAGCCAGCCGCCGGTGATGGTGCGGTTGAGGTTGCCATCGTCCAGGTAATCCTTGAACGCGCGACGCTCGTAACCGTCCTGCGGGCTGAACCAGGTCGCGCCGTTGAAGCTGAACGAGTCCGGGTTGGTCATGCTGCGCGACAGGATGGTCGGGGTGCGGTCCAGGGTGCGGTACACGTAGCCGTTCCACGGCGCGGTGCTGCCGTTGACCACTTCGTCCTTCACCTTGATCGCGTACTCGTTGCGGCCCAGCGTGTAAGTCCGACGGATGCTGACGCCGTTCGGGCCATTCCACACGAACGGGATCTGCAGTTCCTTCTGGCCCTTGCCCAGCACGAAGTCGTGGTTGTCGCCCACCAGGGTGAAGCCATTGGCTTCCGGCACCGGGGTGCCCTTGTCCTGGCTGGTCCAGCCACTCACCGCGCGGTACGGGTGGGTACTCTCTTCGGTCAGCAGGCGCACCGGCGGGCTGCCGTCCGCCTTGGTCTGCGGGAACTGCAGCAGCTCGGCGTCCAGCACGGTGCCGCCGTCCAGCACCAGACGCAGTACGTCGGTGGTGACGGTGACGCGGGCGGCGCCGGCCTGGGCCTGCGCGGCCGGCTGGGTCGCCGGGGCGCTACCCGGGGCCTGCGGCACCGACGCACCGGGGATGGAACCTGCCGCGCCCGGCACGGTTGCCTGGGTCTGCGCGGCAACCGGCGGCGGGGTCGGTGCGGCCTTGTCGCGGCCCCACTCCATCCACAGCAACACGGCCACCATCAGCCAGGCAAAAATCAGGAAAACGCGGGTCTGGTTCATCAGCGGGCAGGCTCGACGGGGCCGGCATGCGATGCCGGCTCGGGCTGGGAAGAAAGGGGTACAACGCCCAGGGGCGGCGGCATTGTGCCGTCCGCGCCCGGCATGGGCAATGCGCCAAGACGGCGCAGCAGGCGTTCAAAGGCCTGGCGGAGTTCTGAGTTGCTGGCGGTACGGGCGGCGCTACGGGCAACGACGACAAAATCGCCGGCACTCATCCACGGCCGTAGGTGGCGTGTGGCATCGCGCAGCACACGCTTTACTCGGTTGCGACCCACGGCTCGGGGATCGACTTTGCGCGACACGGCGAGACCCAACCTGGCTGGCGTATCGCTCTTCAGCCAGTGCAGGGTCATCAGCGGATCGGACACACGGCGGGCGCCGTTGAAGACCGTTGTATATTCGGCACGCGTACGAACCCGCGCAGAGCGAGGGAATCGCTTGCGCGGGTCGGAACTGCTCACAGTCAGGATTGCGTCTGCCGCGGGAAGCGGCATTGCAATCAAGCGCTCAGGACTTTACGGCCCTTGGCGCGGCGACGCGACAGGATCTTGCGGCCGTCAGCGGTCTTCATACGGGCACGGAAGCCATGGTCGCGCTTACGCTTGAGGTTGCTGGGTTGGAAAGTGCGCTTGGTGGCCATGCGGGGCCTCTATATGAAGGGGACGGAAAGAACCGGAAATTCTATAGACCTGATCAAGGTGCCGTCAAGTGCTTGTCACTACGGGAATTCATTGGGCTGTGCAATAGCTGTGGATCATTTTGTGAATAACTTCGGGACAACCATTCCCGGCCCCCCTCGTCGGTGGTAGTCTGCGCCATCCATTCTTTCCCCCTTCCGGCCTGCGGTGCGGCGGTTTTCCACGCCTGTCCCCTGGCCCCAGACGATTATTGCCGATGGATGCCTGGTCCCGTTGTCTCGAACGCCTTGAAGCGGAGTTCCCGCCCGAGGATGTTCACACCTGGTTGAAGCCGCTGCAGGCCGATCTGCGCGTGGACAGCCTGGTGCTTTATGCGCCAAATGCCTTCATTGTCGACCAGGTGCGCGAGCTGTACCTGCCGCGCATCAAGGAACTGCTGGCGCACTTCGCCGGCTTTGGCGACGTTTTTCTTGAAATCGGCTCGCGTCCGCGCGCCGTAGAGGCGCAGATTGCGTCCAATCCGGGCTTCTCCGCGCCTGTCGTGCCGGCCGAGCCGCTGGTGCCGTTCGCCGGCAACCTGGATTCCCACTACACCTTCGCCAACTTCGTGGAGGGTCGCAGCAATCAGCTGGGCCTGGCCGCGGCGTTCCAGGCGGCGCAGAAACCGGGCGACCGGGCGCACAACCCGTTGCTGTTGTACGGCGGCACCGGCCTGGGCAAGACCCACCTGATGTTCGCGGCCGGCAATGCGATGCGCCAGGCCAACCCGGGCGCCAAGGTGCTGTACCTGCGGTCGGAACAGTTCTTCAGCGCGATGATCCGGGCGTTGCAGGAAAAAACCATGGATCAGTTCAAGCGCCAGTTCCAGCAGGTGGACGCGCTGCTGATCGATGACATCCAGTTCTTCGCCGGCAAGGACCGTACCCAGGAAGAGTTCTTCCATACGTTCAATGCCCTGTTCGACGGCAAGCAGCAGATCATCCTGACCTGCGACCGATACCCGCGCGAAGTCGAGGGCCTGGAAGCACGGCTGAAGTCGCGACTGGCCTGGGGTCTGTCGGTGGCCATCGAGCCGCCGGACTTCGAGACCCGCGCCGCGATCGTGCTGGCCAAGGCACGCGAGCGTGGCACCGAGATCCCCGACGATGTGGCGTTTCTGATTGCCAAGAAAATGCGCTCCAATGTCCGCGACCTCGAGGGTGCGCTGAATACTCTGGCCGCACGCGCCAACTTCACCGGCCGTGCGATCACCACTGATTTTGCGCAGGAAACCCTGCGCGACCTGCTGCGCGCCCAGCAGCAGGCAATCAGCATTCCCAACATCCAGAAAACCGTGGCCGACTACTACGGGCTGCAGATCAAGGATCTGCTGTCCAAGCGCCGGACCCGGTCGTTGGCCCGTCCGCGCCAGGTAGCCATGGCGCTGACCAAGGAACTGACCGAGCACAGCCTGCCGGAAATCGGCGACGCCTTTGCCGGCCGGGACCACACCACGGTGCTGCATGCCTGCCGGCAGATCCGGACGTTGATGGAAGCGGACGGCAAGTTGCGGGAAGACTGGGACAAGCTGATCCGGAAGTTGAGCGAATGATGCATGTACGCCGCTAAGGCGTCATCGCATAAAACGGTGCAGAATCCGGTAGTAAGCAGGGGACAGGGTGTGGATAAAAACGACGTTCAATCTGGGCGCGAAGTTATCCACAGCATTGCCCTCCCCTTCGGGGCCAGTAATGCAGAGGGTTTCGACGCCTGAAACCCTTTTGTTTACAAAGACTTAGCTGTGTTTTCCCGCGATTCTGGCGCTACCATCACCACCAAGCTTTTGATTTATTCCACATTTTTTTAAAGCATAGGGGCACGGAACCACATGCGTTTCACACTGCAGCGCGAAGCCTTTCTCAAGCCGTTGGCACAAGTCGTCAACGTGGTCGAACGCCGCCAGACCCTGCCGGTTCTGGCTAATTTCCTGGTCCAGGTGCAGAACGGGCAGCTGTCGCTGACCGGTACGGACCTGGAAGTGGAAATGGTGTCGCGGATCGCGGTGGAAGATGCCCAGGACGGCGAGACCACCATCCCCGCCCGCAAACTGTTCGAGATCATCCGCGCCCTGCCCGACGGCAGCCGGATCACCGTCTCGCAGACCGGTGACAAGATCACCGTTCAGGCCGGCCGCAGCCGCTTCACCCTGGCAACCCTGCCGGCCAACGACTTCCCGTCGGTGGACGAAGTGGAAGCCACCGAGCGCGTGGCGATCGGCGAAGCCACCCTGAAGGAGCTGATCGAGCGCACCGCGTTCGCGATGGCCCAGCAGGACGTGCGGTATTACCTCAACGGTCTGCTGTTCGACCTGCGCGGCGATGCCCTGCGAACCGTTGCCACCGACGGCCATCGTCTTGCGCTGTGCGAGACCGACCTGGAAAAGGCCAGCGGCGCCAAGCGTCAGATCATCGTGCCGCGCAAGGGCGTGACCGAACTCCAGCGTCTGCTGGAAAGCGGCGATCGCGAGATCGAGTTGGAAGTTGGCCGCAGCCACGTGCGGGTCAAGCGCGACGATGTGACCTTCACCTCGAAGCTGATCGACGGCCGTTTCCCCGATTACGAGGCCGTGATCCCGATCGGCGCCGATCGCGAAGTGAAGGTCGATCGTGAAGCACTGCGTGCCTCGCTGCAGCGCGCCGCGATCCTGTCCAACGAGAAGTACCGCGGTATCCGCGTGGAAGTCTCGCCGGGCAACCTCAAGATCAGCGCGCACAACCCGGAGCAGGAAGAAGCCCAGGAAGAGATCGAGGCCGATACCACGGTCAGCGATCTGGCCATCGGCTTCAATGTGAACTACCTGCTGGACGCGTTGTCAGCACTGCGCGATGAGTTCGTGGTGATCCAGCTGCGTGATTCGAACTCCTCGGCCCTGGTCCGCGAGGCCAGCAGCGAGAAGTCGCGTCATGTGGTGATGCCGCTGCGCCTGTGACCTGAGCGCTTGGTTCCACGTGGAACCGATGTTTTGAAGAAACCCGGCCTGGCGCCGGGTTTTTTTTGGGCGATGGGAAGGAGCATGTTCCACGTGGAGCATTGGAATCGCTGCCCGGATCAATTCCCGACAGCCATCGGCATCGGTTTGAACGTCAGCGATGGGTTCTTGAAATTGGACGCCTCGCGAATGGGTCACCTCAGTCCTCGAACAGGGGCGTCGAAAGATCCACGCGATTGCGAACACACCATCGCGTCAACGCTTCGCGCTTTGGGGCGGCAGTGCGTGAGTTCTCTCGTCAGGCTGATCCTTTGCTGGACGGCTCCGGATTCGCCCGCTGGATCACAGCTCTATGCTTTAAAAACTGTATATAAATCTAAAGCTAGGTGGTGGTGGTAGGGCCAGATTTGGTTGAAAAGTACCTTATCTGTTTGAAATATAAGGGTTAATCGACCTCGAAACCCCCTGTAAAAGGGGGTCTGGGCCTGGGGGTCATCCTGTGGATATCTTTCAGCCCTTCTAAAAGGGCACTTTTTATCCACAGCCCCTACAGTAGTTGTGCAGAAGCAATACATGACCCCTGTGGACAGCCAGCGGCAAAGGCGTTGAATCTCGTCAGATCTGGATATGCAGGCCTGGGTAGCCCGTCCAGATTTGAAGGATTTGCGCCCAAGCCGACGTTCGGCCTAGAAGAGCGATGCGTAAAACGCGCGCAATTTCTTCAAATCTGCACGGCACCCGCCCTGCTCTCGCCTCAGATTTCAAAGAATTCGGGGTGCCCAGAACGGGCGCTGACAGACGTCCTTCCGGGCATACGCCGCCAGTGCCGGCATATCGGCCCAAGTGCGGCGTTTGCATCGCCGGCCACGTGGAACCGGTCCGATGCAGTAAGCTGATCGATTCCCCCTACCCGACTGCCGCCTCGTGCGGCCTTGATCGACCGCATGCACATCCGCCGTTTGTCCCTGCACCAGGTTCGCCGCTTCGATCACGTGGAACTGGCGCCCCAACCGGGCATCAACCTGATTACCGGCGACAACGGGGCGGGCAAAACCAGCGTGCTGGAAGCCTTGCATGTCATGGCGTACGGGCGCAGCTTCCGCGGACGGGTGCGCGATGGCCTGGTGCGGCAAGGGCAGGAGGCGTTGGAGGTGTTCGTCGAGTGGGACGAGCAGCGCGAAGGCGCCCCCAGTTCCACGCGGCGTAAAGCGGGCCTGCGCCACAGCGGTCAGGACTGGAAAGGCCGGTTGGATGGCGAGGATGTTGCCCAGCTCGGCAATCTTTGCGCTGCGCTGGCCGTGGTGACGTTCGAGCCGGGCAGCCACGCATTGGTCAGCGGTGGCGGTGAACCGCGTCGGCGCTTCCTCGACTGGGGGTTGTTCCACGTGGAACCAGACTTCCTCTCCTTGTGGCGGCGCTACTCGCGTGCCCTCAAGCAGCGCAATGCGCTACTCAAGCAGGGCGGGCATCCCCACGCACTGGACGCCTGGGATCGCGAACTGGCCGAGGCCGGCGAACCGTTGACCACGCGTCGCCAGCATTACCTCGAACGCCTGCAGGACCGCACCATCGCCTTGGCCGAAGCGCTTGCGCCCAACCTGGACATCCAGTCGATGACGCTCAATCCGGGCTGGCGCAAGCAGGAACTGTCCCTGTCCGATGCGCTGCTGCTGGCGCGCGAACGCGACCGCATGGCCGGCTACACCTCGGTGGGTCCGCATCGCGCGGACTGGAGCGTGGGTTTTGCCAGCATCCCCGGCCGTGACGCCCTGTCGCGCGGGCAGGCCAAGCTCACCGCCCTCACCTGCCTGCTCGCCCAGGCCGAGGATTACGCCGAGCAGCGTGGGGAATGGCCGGTGATTGCACTGGACGATCTCGCATCCGAGCTCGACCGCACCCACCAGGCGCGGGTACTGGACCGTTTGAAGGCAGGGCCCGCGCAGATATTCATCACCGCCACCGAGATACCGGCAGCGCTTATCGACGCAACGCATATCACCCGGTTCCACGTGGAACATGGACAGGTCCAGCCTGTGCCATAGTGGGCTCCCGGAGGGCTACGGTGCCCGGCTGGTATAATTGCTGTTGCAACCCCTTATTACTCGGCGCCCCGCCTCACGGTGGCGGCCCGACCTGCGGAGCCTACGGCAAGCGCAATGACTGAAGAACAGAACACCCCGGCAAATAGCGGCAACTACGACGCCAACAGCATTACCGCCCTGGAAGGCCTGGAGGCGGTTCGCAAGCGTCCCGGTATGTATATCGGCGACGTCCATGACGGCACCGGTCTGCACCACATGGTGTTCGAGGTGGTCGACAACTCCATCGACGAAGCCTTGGCCGGCCACGCCGACGCCGTATCGGTGATCATCCACGCCGACGGTTCGGTCTCGGTGTCCGACAACGGGCGCGGCATCCCCACCGGCAAGCACGAGCAGATGAGCAAGAAGCTCGACCGCGAAGTCTCCGCGGCCGAAGTGGTGATGACCGTCCTGCACGCCGGCGGCAAGTTCGATGACAACAGCTACAAAGTCTCCGGCGGTCTGCACGGCGTGGGCGTCAGCGTGGTCAACGCCCTGTCGCAGAAGCTGGTCCTGGATATTTTCCAGGGCGGCTTCCATTACCAGCAGGAATTCGCCGATGGCGCCGCGGTCAATCCGCTGAAGCAGCTCGAAGCCAGCACCAAGCGCGGCACCACCCTGCGCTTCTGGCCGTCGGTAAAGGCGTTCCACGACAACGTCGAGTTCCACTACGACATCCTGGCCCGTCGCCTGCGTGAGCTGTCCTTCCTCAATTCCGGCGTCAAGATCGTCCTGGCCGACGAGCGTGGCGACGGCCGGCGCGATGACTTCCACTACGAAGGTGGTATCCGCAGCTTCGTGGAGCATCTGGCGCAGCTGAAGACCCCGCTGCACCCGAACGTGATCTCGGTAACCGGCGAATCCAACGGCATCACCGTGGATGTGGCGTTGCAGTGGACCGATTCCTACCAGGAAACGATGTACTGCTTTACCAACAACATCCCGCAGAAGGACGGCGGTACCCACCTGGCCGGTTTCCGCGGTGCGCTGACCCGCGTGCTCAACAACTACATCGAGCAGAACGGCATCGCCAAGCAGGCCAAGATCAACCTGACCGGCGATGACATGCGCGAAGGCATGATCGCGGTGCTGTCGGTGAAGGTGCCGGATCCGAGCTTCTCCAGTCAGACCAAGGAAAAGCTGGTCAGCTCCGACGTGCGCCCGGCCGTGGAAAGCGCGTTCGGCCAACGCCTGGAAGAGTTCCTGCAGGAAAACCCGAACGAGGCCAAGGCGATTGCCGGCAAGATCGTCGATGCCGCCCGTGCCCGCGAAGCCGCGCGCAAGGCGCGCGACCTGACCCGCCGCAAGGGCGCGCTGGATATCGCCGGCCTGCCGGGCAAGCTGGCCGATTGCCAGGAAAAGGATCCGGCGCTGTCCGAGCTGTTCATCGTCGAGGGTGACTCGGCAGGTGGCTCGGCAAAGCAGGGCCGCAACCGCAAGAACCAGGCGGTGCTGCCGCTGCGCGGCAAGATCCTCAACGTGGAACGCGCGCGTTTCGACCGCATGCTGGCCTCCGACCAGGTCGGTACGCTGATCACCGCGCTGGGCACCGGCATCGGTCGCGACGAGTACAACCCGGACAAGCTGCGCTACCACCGCATCATCATCATGACCGACGCCGACGTCGACGGCGCGCACATCCGTACGCTGCTGTTGACCTTCTTCTACCGTCAGATGCCGGAGTTGATCGAGCGCGGGCACATCTACATCGGCCTGCCGCCGCTGTACAAGATCAAGCAGGGCAAACAGGAGCAGTACCTCAAGGACGACCCGGCGCTGGATGCGTACCTGGCCAGCAGCGCGGTGGAAAACGCGTCGCTGATTCCGGCCGAAGGCGAGCCGGGCATCGAAGGCGTCGCCCTGGAGAAGCTGCTGCTTTCCTACGCCTCGGCGCAGGAAACCATCGCGCGCAACACCCATCGCTACGATCGCCAGGTGCTCGAAGCCCTGATCGATTTCACCCCGATGGACCTGGAGCACCTGCGCAAGGCCGGCGCAGACGAAGGTCTGGCCGCGCTGGCTACCCGCCTCAACAAGGGCAGCCTGGGCTCGCCGCGTTTCAGCCTGGAACTGCAGGAACCCACCGACGAGCGCCCGGCCGCACTGCTGGTCACGCGTCGCCACATGGGCGAACAGATGATCCAGGTGTTGCCGCTGGTGGCCTTCGAAACCGGCGAACTGCGTGCTCTGCACCAGTCCTCGCTGCTGCTGCACGGCCTGGTCCGCAACGGCGCCAAGATCAGCCGCGGCGCCAAGTCGGTGGAGATCGAAAGCTTCGCCGACGCGCGCAACTGGCTGCTCGATGAAGCCAAGAAGGGTCGCCAGATCCAGCGCTTCAAGGGCCTGGGCGAAATGAACCCGGAACAGCTGTGGGATACCACGGTGAACCCCGACACCCGCCGCCTGCTGCAGGTGCGCATCGAAGATGCGGTCGCTGCCGACCAGATCTTCAGCACCCTGATGGGCGATGTGGTCGAACCGCGTCGCGACTTCATCGAAGACAACGCGTTGAAGGTCGCCAACCTGGATATCTGACACAATCGAAGCAGTGCCGGCCGGTTGCGACCTGCAACCGTGCCGGCCATCGCCTTTCGATGCCAGGAATCCGATGTCCGCTACTGCCCCGGCGTCCACCACGCCTCCGCTGCCCCCTGCCTCAACCACCGCATCCGGCGGCAAGCGGCGATCGCCCGTCGCGGGTTTCTTCATCGACCTGGGCATCGCCATCGTGGCGTTGTTCGGGCTCAGCCTGCTTAGTGGGCTGATCTGGGGTCTGTACCGCGGCGCCGTCGTCGGCTCCGAAGCGGCACGTCAAGGCAACGCGATCGACGCCAGCGCCCTGGCCCAGCAACTGGGCCAACCCGGTGCTCTGGCGCAGATCGTCATGGCGCTGGTCGCCACCGGCGGTACTGCGCTGCTGCTGTATTTCCTGCGCCGCCGTGCTGATGCCGGCGAACGCAACGCCTCGCTGCAGGCCGCACGCCGTCCCTCCACCTGGGGCTGGACGCTGTTGGTCGCCACCGGCGTGGTGATCGGCAGCAACCTCATCGCCTATCTGGCCAAGCAGGCCGGAATCGAACCGGTGCCGACCAACCTGGCGCTGATGGAACAGGCCCTCACCCGCTTCCCGTGGTTCCTCGCGCTGTTTGCGGTTGTGCTTGCGCCGGCCTACGAAGAACTGCTGTTCCGTCGCGTCCTGTTCGGGCGCCTGTGGCAGGCCGGCCGCATGTGGCTGGGCATGCTGCTGAGCAGTCTGGCGTTCGCGCTCATCCATGAAATTCCCGGCACCAGCGCCAATGGCCCCTGGGAAATCGCCCAGTTGTGGCTGGTCTACGGCGGCATGGGCGCCGCGTTTGCGTGGTTGTACCAGCGCACCGGCACGCTATGGGCACCGATCGTGGCGCATGGACTCAACAACGCGATCGCGCTGGCTGCGCTGGTGTTCCTTGGCCTTCACTGAGCGTCGCGTCCGCTTGACGAAAATTTACATCCGGCCCCTACACACTGGGCACATGAACACGGGGGACCTGCGATGAAACCAGTGCTGTTCGGCGTTGCGCTTGCGCTGTTGGTCAGTGCCTGCGCCACCACCACCTCGCCCACCGGGCGCCGGCAGATGGTGGGCGGTGTGTCGCAGGCCGAACTCGACCAACTGGGCGCGCAGGCGTTTACCGAGACCAAGCAGAAGGAAACGATCAGCACCGATGGCCGCCAGAACGGCTATGTGCAGTGCGTGGTCAACGCGCTGGTCGCCCAGTTGCCGCCACAGTACCGTGGCGTACGGTGGGAGACGGCGGTGTTCGTCGACAAGGAACCCAATGCCTTTGCGCTGCCAGGCGGCAAGGTCGGGGTGAATACCGGCATCTTCACCGTGGCCAAGAACCAGGATCAGCTGGCGGCGGTGATCGGCCACGAGATCGGCCATGTCATCTCGCGGCACCACGAGGAACGACTGACCCGACAGCTGGGCGCGCAGACGGGGCTGGCCGTACTTGGCGCGCTGGCCGGTGCGGCCTACGGCGAAGGCGCTGCCGGCACGGTCAACCAACTGGGTGGCATGACCGCGCAGACCGCCTTCCTGCTGCCCGGGTCGCGAACCCAGGAAAGCGAAGCCGACGTGGTCGGTCAACGGCTGATGGCCGAGGCCGGGTTCGACCCCGGCCAGGCGGTCAACCTGTGGCAGAACATGATGGCCGCCAGTGGCGGGCGCTCCCCGCAATGGCTGTCCACCCACCCGGACCCGGCCAACCGTATCCGCGAACTGCAGCGCGACGCGCCGGCCCTCGCCGGGGTGTACCAGCAGGCGCAGGCAGCGGGACGGAAGCCGAAGTGCGGGTGATCAGCGCAAAAGATGCTGTATTGCAGCATCGGAAACGATTTCTCACGCCATCAGTTTCTGATACGTTTGGCGGCTCAGATTTTTCTGACAGTCCGTTTTGATGCCGCTGCGGCGGTTCGATCGAGGTGAAAGATGATTTTCAGCAATCACAAGCAAGCCGTCCTTTCCGTCCTCATCGCGACCGCCATTGGTGGCGCCGTGGTCACCGATGCCTTCGCCCAGTCCTCCCGCTCGTCCGAGCGTGGTGGCCGCAGCGGTGGCAACAAGCAGGCCAAGGCCGAGGCGCTCTACCCGAACGCGACCCGCCAGGAGCCGAACCTCAAGGCGTCGGCCAAGCTCGGCAGCAAGCTGCAGAAGCTGATTGACAGCTACAACGACCAGAAGTTCCCGGAAACCCGGGCCCTGGCCGATGAAATCCTGGCCAACCCCGCCGCCAACACCTACGACAAGTCGCTGGCCGCGCAGCTGGGCTCCCAGGCCGCCTACAACACCGACGACTCCGCTGCGGCCAAGAAGTACCTGCAGCAGGTGCTGGAATTCAACGGCCTGGAAAACAACGGCCACTTCCAGTCGATGCTGATGCTGGCCCAGCTGCAGCTGCAGGACAACGAGACCGCCGCGGGCCTGGCCACGCTGGACAAGTACCTGGCCGAAAGCA
This sequence comes from Stenotrophomonas sp. Ste86, assembly GCF_024519465.1. Lineage (GTDB taxonomy): Bacteria > Pseudomonadota > Gammaproteobacteria > Xanthomonadales > Xanthomonadaceae > Stenotrophomonas. The sequence continues at coordinate 44,216 of NZ_JALJRW010000028.1, forward strand.
AGTCGACCAAGCCGGAAGAACTGATCATCAAGGGCTAGGCGCTGTACCAGGCCGAGCGCTACGCCGACGCCATCCCGGTGCTGCAGCAGGCCATCGCCGGCTCGCCCGAGCCGAAGGACAACTGGAACCAGCTGTTGATGGCGGCCATGTCCGAAGCCGGCCAGACCGGTGAAGCGGTCAAGCAGGCCGAAGCGCTGGCCACCAAGAACCCGACCGACAAGAAGGCCCAGCTCAATCTGGCCAGCATGTACATGCAGGCTGACCAGATGGACAAGGCCGGCGCGGTGATGGGCAAGCTGTACACGGCCGGTCAGCTCACCGACGAACGTGAGTACAAGCAGCTGTATTCGATCTATGCCAACACCGAGGGCAAAGAAAAGGACGTAATTGCCGTTATCAATGATGGGTTGCAGAAGGGCATCCTGAAGCCGGACTACCAGGTGTACCTGGCCCAGGCCCAGGCGTACTACTACTCCGATCCGCAACAGACGGACAAGGCCATCCAGGCGTGGCAGAACGCCGCCCCGCTTTCCAAGGACGGTGAAACCTACCTGAACCTGGCCAAGGTGCTGTATCAGGAAGGTCGTATCCCGCAGGCCAAGGAAGCGGCGCGCCAGGCGAAAGCCAAGGGCGTGAAGAACCCCAAGGATGCTGACAAAATCATCAACCTGAAGTAAGTGGGAATAACGCCTGAATGCCTGCCACAGTGATGCGCAGGCGCTCAGGATTGGTATAAGCTTGGAGGTTCCTGCGGTGTCATGCACCGCTGATCATGGGCTACCTGTCCCCGGGTATCCCGGCCCCACTAATGAGCTCTTGGCGCATGACGGAACAACTAGTCGTTCACAGGTACGAACAACGCGATGACACCGGCTTCAGCTGGCCGCGGATCGTGGGTATCGCTTTTGTAATCGCACTGCATCTCACCGCCTTCATGATGCTTCTGATCCCCGCCGTGGCCCCCAAGGCTGCTGCGGAGAAGGAACGCAACATCATGGTGACCCTGGTCGACGCTCCGCCGCCGCCCCCACCGCCGCCGCCGCCGCCGCCGCCGACTGAAACGCCGCCGCCGCCGGTCAAGAACCTGTCGCCGCCGAAGCCGTCGCCGGTGCCGCCACCGCCGCAGGCTCCTGTGGTCGACGTGCCGGAACCGCGTGCGAACGACATCGTCACTCCTCCGAGCCCGCCGTCGCCGCCCGCGCCGCCGAGCACGATCGAGGCCAGTGTCGATATCTCCTCGAAGAACATGAACCCCCCGCGTTACCCGCCGGCCGCTTTCCGTGCAGGTATCCAGGGTGAAGTCATCCTGATCATTGATGTCGATGCCAATGGCAACGTCACCAATGTGTCGGTCGAACGGTCCAGCCGTAACCGTGACCTCGACCGCGCCGCAATGGAAGCAGCTCGCAAGTGGAGCTTCCGTTCTGCGGAGTCGGGCGGGAAGAAGGTCGCAGGTCGCGTTCGCGTCCCGGTCAACTTTGCGCTGAACTGATGGTTCGCGGTGGCCCGCCGGCCACCGCCCCGTCGGTTATTTGTAGCAACACCATTCATCACCACACACAACAAAGGTAAGCGTCATGCTGCAGGAACTCTTCATCGCCGCTGCTGCTGGGGGCAACCCGTCGAACGCCCTCTCGCAGATGGGCTTCGAGCACTTGATCCACGAAATGACCACCCAGCCGGGTGACTTCGCCGTCTCCTGGGTCGTGCTGCTGACCCTGATCGTCATGTCGGCCATGTCCTGGTACTGGACCGTCATCAACATCTTCCGTGCTACCCGCCTGAAGAGCGCGGCCGACAAGGTCGTGAGCCTGTTCTGGGATACCCCGAACGCGCAGGATGCCATCCGTGCCATGGAAGAACAGCCGGCTTCCGAGCCGTTCTCCAAGATCGCGCTCGACGCTGCCCAGGCAGCTGCCCACCACCAGCGTGCCGAAGGCGGCGCAACCGGTGGCCTGGGTGAGAACCTGAGCCGTTCGGAATTCGTCGATCGCGCCCTGCGTCAGGCCGTGACCCGCGAAAGCAACAACCTGCAGTCGGGCATGACCCTGCTGGCCACCGTCGGTGCAACCGCTCCGTTCGTCGGTCTGCTGGGTACCGTGTGGGGCATCTACGGCGCGCTGATCAAGATCGGTGCCACCGGTTCCGCCTCGATCGACGCCGTTGCCGGCCCGGTGGGTGAAGCACTGATCATGACCGCCATCGGTCTGTTCGTGGCTATCCCGGCCGTGTTCGCCTTCAACTTCTTCAGCAAGATCAACAGCGCCACGATCAGCAAGTTCGATACGTTCGCTCACGACCTGCACGACTTCTTCGCCACCGGTTCGCGCGTCCGCTAATTGCGACGCGCTTCACCGAGCGAGAACGTAGTCAACACGATCTAGACGGAGCCCGTTATGGCTTTCAGTAGTGGTAACAGCGGCGGCCCCATGGCCGACATCAACGTTACGCCCCTCGTGGACGTGATGCTGGTGCTGCTGATCATCTTCATCATCACGGCGCCTCTGATGTCCCACAAGGTCAAGGTGGATCTGCCGGAGGCCAACCTGGTGCAGAACCCGGAAGACGCTGAGAAGCGTTCGGGCCCGATCACCTTGGCAGTCAAGGAAGACGGCTCGATCTACTGGAACGACGAGGAAATCAACAAGCAGACCCTCGAGTCCCGCTTGTCGACCGCCGCCCAGCAGACTCCGCAGCCGCCCCTCAACCTGCGTGGTGACCGCACCACCAAGATGCGCGTCATCAACGAGATGACGAAGATCGCGCAGGAACAGGGCATGCTCGACGTTGGCTTCGTTGCCACCAAAGAGAAGGGGCAGTAAGCCATGGCGTTCAGTACTGGTGGTAATAAAGGCCCCATGGCCGACATCAACGTCACGCCCCTCGTGGACGTGATGCTGGTGCTGTTGATCATCTTCATCGTCACCGCGCCGATCATGACGTACCCGATCGCCGTGGACCTGCCGCAGCGCGTGCTCAACCCACCGCCGCAGCTGGTCGAGCCGCCGCCGCCGATCGAACTCAAGATCGACGCCAGCAACCAGGTCTCGTGGAACAACAGCCCGGTCGCGACCGGCGAGCTGCAGCAGCGGATGGAACAGGAGGTCCAGAAGGACCCGACGAACCAGCCGGAACTGCGCATCGACGCCAGCCCGGACTCCGAGTACGACGTGATGGCCAAGGTGTTGGCTGCCGCGAAGAATGCTCAGATGAAGAAGATCGGCTTCGTACAGCAGTAAACCGCACGACGCAGTCATGACGCGACTGGAAAACGCCCCTTGGAAGAGGGGCGTTTTTTTTGGTTCTTCACCCAACTCCGGGGAAGGCCGCCCGGATCTTCAGGAAGAAGTACGCG
>NZ_JALJRW010000029.1 GCF_024519465.1 Stenotrophomonas sp. Ste86
CCCCTGGCGCAAATGTCCCCCGGCCTGGCGGCCTCCTCCTTTATTTTGCCCAGGCACCTACCGGCCGCTACGGGGCTCGGCTTGCGGTGCGCAGGCGGAAGCCGCGCTTTTCTGACGGCAGTCGGTGGGTCGGGCGCTGAGGCCCATGCCCTCTTTAGTCTTGCCCAGGCGCCTACCGGCCGCCACGAGGCTCGGCTTGCGATACACAGGTGGAAGCCTGGCTTTTCTGGCGCTGGTCGGTGGGTCGGGCGCTGGGCCCCCATGCCCTTGGAGGCGAAATAAAGGGGGAGGGGGCGGCCGCAGGCCGACGCCGGAGGACATTCGCCGGAAAGGGTATGGGGGCCCAGCGCCCGACCCGCCGACCCCCGCGCCGATCCGCCAAATGTCAGTGCCGATCGGCCTGCAGGTTGTCGAACGTCTCGGTGTAATCCTTGAACTCCGGAATCCGCTTCACCAGGTCCGGCGGAATCGGCTGCATCCCGTCGGGGACCTGGATCTTGACCGAACGCTTGGCCGGGTCCGGCGGGGCGTCGGTGAGCGTGTTCTGACGCAGCACCTGCAGCTGACCGAACATGCCCTGCAACAGCGCCTGCTGGCTGGCGTCGAGCGGAATCTCGATCTCGTCGATCTTCATGTGCCCGTTGGGCAGCACGATGATGTTCGGGGCCGGCGCGCGGCGCACCGTCAGCATGCCGTCGCTGACCGTGATCTTCGGCTTGCTGCGCTCGGCGCGGTGGTTGCGGTATTCCTGATCGCAGCCGGTGGCGGCCAGACAGAACAGGGCGAACAGCAGCAGGCACAGCTTTTTCATGGCAGGCAGCGCACAGCAAAAAGGGGAGGACTAGTGTAGTCCTCCCCCGTGCGTGTAGACCCGGCTGCGACCGAACGTCGCAGCCCCGGCGCTTACTTGCCGCAGTCGTCGATGTCGCTCTGGTCCATCGTGGCATAGGGCTTGAAGGCCGGCAGCGCGGCCGCGAGTGCCTGCTGCTTGTTCATCATTTCCGGCAGCAGCGTGCACAGCTGCTTGGCCTTTTCCTCGATCTTGCTGGTTTCGGCATTCACGCGTTCCTCGATGCCGTTGGTATCCCCGGAGAAAATGCCCTTGAGCGCCTCGCCGGCCGCCTTCACGCCGAGGTTGGCGCCGGCCACGCCGATGTCCATGCCGGCGCCGGCAATCGCCTCGACCTGCTTGCGGTAATCCAGCAGCAGCGCGCGCTGGCTGGCGGTGGTGGGAACCGTCTTGCCATTGATCAGCAGCTCGCCCTGCGGGGTGATCTCGGCCTTGTCGGACTGATCGTTGGAAATCTTGATGTTGCCTTGGGCCATTTCCTTGCGCGCCTTGTCGGTGGCCTCCTGCACGGTCTTGCCCACCGTGGTGTCGGCGGTGGCCGAGGCGGTCTTGGTGGTGGCCGGAGTGGCCTTGCCGGCATCCTGGTTGCCGCAGGCAGCCAGCGGCAGGCACAGCAGCAGGGCGGGCAGCAGCAGTCGGGTCGTCATGCGCGCATTCCTTGGGATGAAGTAAGGGGAAGTCACAGTCACTTGCCGCGGGGCAGCTGCACGCGGCCGCCGACGCCGCTGTGGCGCACGTCGCCACTGCCGCTGTGCGACACGGTGAGGTCGCCGGCGACGTCGCGCACGGTGACATCGCCCGAACCATGGCGTTCGACCGCGACATTGCCGCCGACGCCGCGCAGGTCCACATCGCCCGAACCCACGTTGCCGATGCTTACATTGCCCTTGACCTGGCGCAGGTCGGCATCGCCGGAGCCGATCGTGCCCAGTTCGACGTTGCCCTGCACGGTGTCCATTTCAAGGTCACCCGAACCGATGGTGCCGACCTTCGCACTGCCGCGCACGTTGCGCGCCTTGAAATCGCCCGAACCCACCGACAGCACGTTGAGCGCACCGGCGCCATCGAGGATCACATCACCCGAGCCGATCGCGGCGGTGACCAGGCCCTTGATGTCCTGCAGCTTGATGTCGCCCGAGCCGACATCGGCGCTGAGCGAATGGGCGCCAGTGACGCTGGCATCGCCCGAGCCGACCTTCAACTGCACCAGCAGGGTGTCCGGCACGCTGCCGCGCAGGTCCAGGTAGGCATAGCTGTTGCCGCTCAGCGTGAAGCCGGGCCCGACCTCGCGCTTGAGCCGCACGATCAGCTTGCCGTCCACCTTCTGCTGGGTCACGGTCAGCTCGCGCAGCCAATCGGCGTTGGAGGCACACGCACGGCCGGCGAGCTGGGCCGGCCCCGGCCCGGCGGTAAGCACCAGGTCGTGCTGGTTGACCTCGAACACCACCGCCTTCGCGCCGGCCAGATCGAGCTTGAGGTCGCGCGGTTCGTTGAACTTGCACTGCGGCTCGGCAGCGAACGCAGACAGCGGCAGCAACAACAGGGAAGCGACAGCGAGGGTGCGGATCATGTGAGACTCCAGAAGGATGTCGGGAACGAACGTCGGTCAGATTTCGCCGGCGCGGCGACGCAGGCGGATGGCGAGGATGATGAACACCACGCCGACCGCAGCACCGATCCAGATGTCGGGCAGGCTCAGGGCGGCCAGCTGGTTGGACGGGGCCAGCGCGGCGACCAGGTTGTCGCGGTCACCGATCACCGCGCGCAGCTGGTCGGCGCGGTAGAACACATCGCTGCCCGGCAGGGTGCCCAGCAGCAGGCGACCGACGATGTTCTTCCAGAACCAGCCGCTGGTGCTGTCGAACGCACTCATCAGGTGGGTGGTGCTGACGATGATGCCGGCAAACAGCGGCAGCATCACCGCCCACAGGAACGGCTTGGTCTTGGCCCAGGCCGAGCACAGCAGCAGCCAGCCCACGCTCGGCAGCGCCCACAGCAGGTACACCGGAATCCAGGACAGGTGGCCGGCGACGATGCTCAACGGACTGGCCGGGCCCCAGATCAGGGTCATCGGGTCGCCGCCATGGGTGAGCACAACCACGCTGATGATCAGCAGGAAACCGAACATGGTCAGGATCGAGGCGATCACCGCGATCAACGGCGCCACCAGCAGTGCGCTCAGCGCCTTGGACAGCACGGTCTGGGTGTCCGACAGCGGCAGCGACTTCCAGAACAGGATGCTGCGGTCGCGGCGGTCGTCATACAGCGCGCCCAGGCAGTAGAAGAACACCACGAAGGCCAGCACGATGAATGGCCACAGCGAACTGAGGATGAGCGTCAGGTCCAGCCCGTTGGCCAGGTTGTGCAGGTCCTCGGCATCGAGCTTCTGGGTCAGCAGGCCGAGGTCGAGGCCGTTGATGTTGACGTTTTCATTGTCGATCACGATGCCGCCGCCCTTGGCCGCGCGGTTCATGGCCAGCAGACCGAACAGGATGCCGACAAGACTCATCACCAGCGAAATGGCACCGGCAATCAACGGCGCGTACAGGAACCCGCCGCGGTTCTCCCAGTATTCGCGCTTGAGCATCCACTTGAAGGTACTGGCCTTGCTGATGGGGTGGTAGTGGACGGTGTTCATGCGTAGGTTCCCTTCATGATGGCCACGAACAGGTCCGCCAGCCCCGGGCTGCGGATCTCGCCCAGGGGCGTGAGCTGGGCGCGTGGCACCCCGTCGAACAACAGCACGGTCTTGCCGAACGGCAGGGCGCGCTCATCGATCGGCTGCAACGCGCGCGCCGCCTCCAGTGCATCGGCCGACACCAGCACTTCGCTGTAGCGGTCGCCGATGTCTTCCATGTCGGTGGTGAGCACGATGCGGCCGTCGCGGATGAACATGACATCGGTGAGGATGTGCTCGATCTCTTCGACCTGGTGGGTGGTGACGATGATCGTCTTCTGCTCGTCGAAGTAATCTTCCAGCAGGCGCTGGTAGAACTCCTTGCGGTACAGGATGTCCAGGCCGAGGGTGGGCTCGTCGAGCACCAGCACCTTGGCGTCGATGGCCATCACCAATGCCAGGTGCAGCTGCACGATCATGCCCTTGGACAGTTCACGCACGCGCTGCCTGGGCTGCAGCTTGGTCGAGGCCAGGAAGCGTTCGCAACGGGCACGGTCGAAGCGCGGATGCACGCCGGCGACGAAATCGATCGCCTCGCGCACCTTCATCCAGCGCGGCAGCACGGCCACGTCGGCGATGAAGCACACATCGTTCATCAGTGCGTTGCGCTGCACGGCCGGGTCCAGCCCCAGCACCTGCAGCTCGCCTTCCACCGTGGTCAAGCCAAGCAGCGCCTTGAGCAGGGTGGTCTTGCCGGCGCCGTTGGGGCCGATCAGGCCGGTGATCCGGCCCGGGGCGATGGTGAAGCTGGTGTTGTCCAGCGCCACGGTCTGTTTATAGGCCTTGCGCAGGCCGCGGGCGGAGATGACGACATCACTTGCAACAGCATTCATGAGGATTTCCCCTGGGGCAGCAATTCGTCGAGGTTCAGGCCCAGGCGTTGGATGCGCTCCAGCACCAGCGGCCATTCTTCATTGAGGAACCGGTCGCGCTCGCTGCTGCGCAGCTGCGTGGCCGCTTCTTCGGTCATGAACATACCCAGCCCGCGGCGCTTCTCGACCAGGCCTTCGTCAGCCAGTTCCTGGTAAGCGCGCGATACGGTGATGGGGTTGAGCTGGTACTCGGCGGCAACCTGCCGGACCGAGGGCAGGGCGTCGCCAGGCTTGATGATGCCGTCAAGCATCATGGCGATCACGCGTTCCTTCAGCTGACGGTAGATCGGAGCGCCATCGCTCCATTGGATATCGCTCATGGTCAGCTCCGTGGGTTCAGCGACTGTGCGAATGAGAAGTAAGGCATGGACAGGGAGCTGTGCAGCCGGCGGGGAGGCGTGGGGGCGCCGTTGGCGGTCCCTGCCTCGATGACACCTGCGTCCTGCGGGCTTTCAAACGCACCGGAGGCGGCAATCGTGCCGACCTCGCTGGCAGGGGCACCCAGCCAGCCGAGCAGCAGCAGCGCGGAGGCGGCGGTGACGGCTTTGGCGGATTGGTGGCGGCGCATGCGGTTCATGGGCTTCCCCTGCATCAGGTGACTGGTGTTGTATGCAACTATAACACCGGCACGCCGAAGTGCAACAGGTTGCCGTCCCCAACTGATGGCAGGGGTGTGACAACGCGGGGTACGTCTACTCAAGGTATTGATTAGTAAAGAATTCAAGGGGGAGTGGATGGCGGGGTGGGGTGCGCCTTCATTCAGCCAGGTCAATGGTAGGTCAGCCCATGTGGCTATTCAGGTGAACATCGGGGGGGCGGGGGACGTGTCGACCAACACCGCCAAGGTCGGCAAGGCCGGCACCATGTTCCTGTCGAAACCACGACGCTTACTCCTATGCGGCCCGGCCTTGGGCGCCGTCGCGCGTCTGGGCGCGCAAGGTCGCCCAGACGCAAAAGTGCCGGTGATATAGTGCGAAACGGCCCGTTGACGGCGTTTTCCGCCGCCCTGTCAGGCACCTTTTCTCCCTGTTCGCCCTTTTCGTGGAGTGTTGCAATGCGCCAGATCCGTTCCGTGCCATCCCCGCGCCGCGCCAGCTTTGTTCGCGCCCGCCGCTGGGGCGCAACGCTGCTGCTGGGCGGGCTGCTGGCCACTGCCGGTGCCCACGCCGCCGACCTGCTGGACCTGAGCTACCGGCCGCTGGCGGGCAAGGCCGAGGTCAACCTGCAGAAGCAGTACGGCGGCAAGGTGCTGCTGGTGGTCAATACCGCCAGCAAGTGCGGTTTCACCCCGCAGTACGAAGGCCTGGAGGCGCTGCAGCAGAAGTATGCGGCGCGCGGTTTCTCGGTGCTGGGCTTCCCGTCCAACGACTTCAAGGGGCAGGAGCCGGGTAGCGAGGCGCAGATCCAGGAATTCTGCACGCTGACCTACGGGGTCAAGTTCCCGATGTTCCAGAAGGTGCAGGTCACCGGGCCGGACGCTACGCCGCTGTACCAGCGCCTGGCCGCCGCTACCGGTGTCGAGCCGGGCTGGAATTTCCACAAATATCTGGTGTCGCGCGATGGTCGCGTAGTCGGGCAATTCCCCAGCAAGGTCAAGCCGGACGACAAGGCGCTGGTCGCGGCGATCGAACGTGAGCTGTCCGTCACGGCTGCAAAGCGCTGACGTCCTCGACATCTCGCATGTGCGTGCGACAATGATCGCTTTCGCGCCGACGTCGGCGTCCAGTCACTTCCAGGAAAGCAGCGAATGAAGATGGGAATGCGCGGCGCCGCGGCGTCGGTTCTGATTCTGGCGATGGGTGCCACCGGTACCGTGATGTCGCAACAACCGGCCGCGCGTGCGGCCGTCAAGGAGACCTCCGCTTTGAACTCCCAACGGGAAAAGCTCGGCTACGCCATCGGCATCGATGTGGCCAACTCGTTCGCCCCGATCTCCAGCGAGATCGATCTGGTGGCACTGCGTCGCGCCATCACCAATGCCTTCGAAGGCAAGCAGCCGCTGATCAGCCAGGAAGAAGCGCAGAAGACCGACGGCGCGCTGCGCCAGGCGATGGCCGCCAAAAGTGGCCAGCCGGTGCCGGGCGTGGCCCCGGGTACCCCGGCGCCGAAGGTGGACCGTGAAAAGGTCGGCCTGATGCTGGGCAGCTACGCCGTTGGCCCGTCGCTGGCGCCGCTGAAGGACGATCTGGACCTGGATGCGCTGTTCGACGCGATCGGTACCACCTTCAACAAGGGCACCGCCAAGATGACCCCGGAGCAGGCCAAGGCCACGCTGGAAGGGTTCATGGCCGGCAAGCAGGCTGAAATGCAGGCCCAGGCGTCGGCCAAGGCCGGTACCAACCGGACCGAGGGCAATGCCTTCCTGGCCAAAAACAAGACCGTGCCGGGCGTGGTCACCACCCCGTCGGGCCTGCAGTACCAGGTGCTGCGTCCGGGTTCGGGCGAGCGTCCGATGCCGACCAGCAAGGTCCGCGTGAACTACGAAGGCAAGCTGCTGGACGGCACCGTCTTCGACAGCAGCTACGAGCGCGGCCAGCCGATCGAGTTCGGCCTGGACCAGGTCATCAAGGGCTGGTCCGAAGGCGTTTCGCTGATGCCGACCGGGTCCAAGTACCGCTTCTGGATCCCGGGCGAGCTGGCCTACGGCGAACAGGGCACGCCGGGCGGTCCGATCGGTCCGAACGCGACGCTGACCTTCGACGTCGAACTGCTCAACGTCCTGCCGTAAGCGAAACTGGAGTCACCACGGACATGCGTGTAGCGATTTTCGGTACCGGTTACGTCGGTCTGGTCACGGGTACCTGCCTGGCCGATGTCGGCCACCAGGTGGTCTGCGTCGATATCGACCAGGCCAAGGTCGATGGCCTGAACCGTGGCGTCATCCCGATCTACGAACCGGGCCTGGAGCCGATGGTCAAGGCCAATCACGCCGCATCGCGGCTGGCCTTCACCACCGATGCCGCCAGCGCGATCACGCATGGCCAGGTGATTTTCATCGCCGTGGGCACGCCACCGGACGAGGACGGCAGCGCCGACCTGCAGTACGTGCTGGCGGTGGCCCGCACGATCGGCACGCACATGGCGGTGCCGACCGTGGTGGTGAACAAGTCGACCGTGCCGGTAGGCACGGCCGACAAGGTGCGTGCCGCCATTGCCGAGGTACTGGCGGCGCGTGGGGTTGAGATCGCGTTCGACGTGGTCTCCAACCCGGAATTCCTGAAGGAGGGCGACGCGGTCGCCGACTGCATGCGGCCGGACCGCATCGTGGTGGGTGCCTCCAACCCCGATTCGGTGGCGCTGATGCGCCGCCTGTACGCGCCGTTCAACCGCAACCACGACCGCGTGGTGGAAATGGACGTGCGCTCGGCGGAGCTGACCAAGTACGCCGCCAACGCGATGCTGGCGACCAAGATTTCGTTCATGAACGAAATCGCCAACATCGCCGAGAAGGTCGGTGCCGACATCGAACAGGTCCGCCAGGGCATTGGGTCGGATCCGCGCATCGGCTGGCATTTCATCTACCCGGGCGCCGGTTATGGCGGCTCGTGTTTCCCCAAGGACGTGCAGGCGCTGGCCCGCACCGCGCAGCAGTATGGGCATGAGCCCCGGCTGCTCAACGCGGTGGAGGCGGTCAACGAGGCGCAGAAGGGGCATCTTTACGAGCTGATCCAGCGCCACTACGACCGTGGCGAGGATGAAGGCGTGCGTGGCAAGACCTTCGCGGTCTGGGGCCTGGCCTTCAAGCCCAACACCGACGACATGCGCGAGGCGTCCAGCCGGCGTCTGCTGGCGCAGTTGTGGGAAGCCGGTGCGCGCGTGCGTGCCTACGATCCGGAAGCCACCGAGGAAGCGCGCCGCATTTTCGGCGAGCGCGATGACCTGGTGTTCTGCGACAACGCCTACGACGCCCTGGACGGCGCCGATGCGCTGGTCGTGGTGACCGAATGGAAGCAGTTCCGCAGCCCGGATTTCGCCCGGTTGCGCGAGGTGCTCAACGACGCGGTGGTCTTCGACGGCCGCAATCTGTACGACCCGCAGGAGATCGAAGCCGCGGGCCTGGCCTACTACGGCATTGGCCGGGGACGTTCGCTGCATGCATGATTCCACCCCCTCATCGCGTGAACAGGCGCTGGAAGCGCGCCTGATCGAGCTGGAAATGCGCGTGTCCTTCCAGGAGCAGGCGCTTGCCGAGCTGAGCGAAGCGCTGGCCGATGCACGCATCGAAGGCAGCCGCAACGCCGACTTGACCCGCCTGCTGCTGGAGGACCTGGGCAAGGTCCGCAACGCGCTGTATTCCGATTCGGGCGAAGAACCACCGCCCCCGCATTACTGATCGACCACTCATGAGCGATACCCTCCGCGACCAGTTGCTGGGCCTCGGCTTCAAAGCCGCGCCCAAGCCCGAACGCAAACCCGAACGCAAACCCGAACGCAAGCCTGATGCCCGCCGCGATGGCCGGCCGGGCAACAAACCGCAGGGCGCCCGCCCACCGGCCAAGCCCGGCGATGCCGCGCGTCCGCCGCGCGAAGGCGACGCCGCTCGTCGTGCCCCGCACGGCAAGGGCCGTCCCGGTAGCGGCGCCCGTCCCGGCCAAGGCCAGAACCCCGGCCAGGGCAAGCCGCGCTCGCGCGAGGACATCGACCTGGCCAAGGCCTACGCGATCCGCGCGCAGAAGGAAAAGGACGACCGTATTGAAGCCGAGCGCGTGAAGCAGGAAGAGGCACGCCTGCGCCGTGAAGCCAAGGCGAAACTCGACGTGCTGCTGGAAGGCAAGGCGTTGAACGACGCCGCCGCCGAGATCGCGCGTCACTTCAATTACGGCGGCAAGATCAAGCGCATCTACGTCACCGCCGAGCAGCTCAAGGCGCTCAACGCCGGCGAGCTGGGCGTGCTGCAGCAGAACGGACGCTACCTGCTGGTGACCGCGGCCGTGCTCGACGAGGCCGAAGCGGTGTTCGCCCCGTCGGTGGCCCTGCGCGTGGATCCCAATGCCACCGCGGAAGAAGATCCGTACGCCGATCCGGCCTACCAGGTGCCCGACGACCTGGTCTGGTGATTCCACTCCGGTCGCGGTGATCACCACCGCGACCGATGCCCTGCAGGGACGCGCATGACGGCTGATCCAGTTCGCGGCTATGTGCCGCATATCGATGGCCTGCGTGCTATCGCAGTGCTGGCGGTAATCCTGTTCCACCTGGATCCGTCCTGGTTGCCCGGTGGGTTCACCGGCGTGGATGTGTTCTTCGTCATCTCCGGGTTCGTGGTCAGCGCGTCGGTACACCGGCTGCCGCCGCTGCCATTGCGGGATTCGCTGCTGCGTTTCTACGCCCGGCGGCTGCGTCGCATCGCTCCGGCGCTGGTGACCTGCCTGCTGCTGACCAGTCTGGCCAGCGTGCTGCTCATTCCCCAGTCCTGGCTCAGTGAAGCCAGCGACATGACCGGCCTGATGGCCTTCTTCGGCCTGAGCAACTGGGTGCTGGTGGGGGTCGGCAGCGATTACTTTGCACCACGTGCCGAGTTCAATCCGTTTACCCACACCTGGTCGTTGGGCGTGGAAGAGCAGTTCTACCTGCTGTTTCCGCTGCTGTTCCTGGCCTGGAGTCGCGGTGGGCGCAGCCGCTGGACCAGCGTGGGCCTGTTCGCGCTGGCCAGTGCGGCCTCCATCGGTCATGCGGTTTACGCAGGTAGCCATCCGGAACAGGCGGTGCGCGCTTTCTACGCCACGACCACGCGCTTCTGGCAGCTGGGTGCGGGCGTGCTGCTGTTCCAGCTGCTGCATCTTCGCGCCACCGGGGCGGATGCAGCGGTCCCATCGCGGCCCCTGCGCGTGGCGTGCTCGCTGTTGGCGGTCATCGCGCTGGCGATGCTGGGCTGGACCCTGTGGTCCGCGCGCGCCGGACACTCGCCCTGGCCGGACGGACTGTGGGCGGTGCTGGCCAGCGTGGGCCTGCTGCTGGCGCTGCACGTGCATCCGCGCGCGCTGGTGGGTCGCGTGCTGTCCAGTGCGCCGCTGCGGCGGATCGGACTGCTCTCTTACTCGCTGTATCTGTGGCACTGGCCGGTGTTCGTGCTGATGCGCTGGACGGTTGGCCTGGACACCACCGGCCAACGCGTGTTCGCCATGGCGCTGGTGGCGTTGCTGTCCTGGGCCTCCCTGCGCTGGGTGGAGCGGCCGTTCCGCGGGCCGTTGGCCAAGCGGCTGTCCACCGGCCGATGGGTGGCCGTGGGGGTGGTGGCGCTGCTGCTTGCTGCGGGCCTGCAGGCGTTGATGTACCGGCAGGCGGCGCATCTTTCATTGAGCACGGTCAGTCGTCACCCGTTGGACTGGTATCCGGACGGCGACGCGGTGGCGGCCGATTACCCGGGCTGCGAGCTGCGGGTCGGCAAGGAGCGTTTCGAGGCCGGTCGTGCGCGGACGTTCTCGCGTGGCGAATGCGCTCGTCCGCTGCCCCCAGGCATGCCGCGCAACGTGTTCGTTGCCGGCGATTCGCATGCGATGGCCTACAACGAGCTGCTGCGCAGGCTGGCCCTGGAGACCGGCGCCACGGTGTGGCAGTACGGTCGTGGCGGCTGCCCGCAGCTGGGCCTGCAGGAATGGCGTTGGGTCGCGCAGGAGTGCGTGGGCTACGACGCGGCGGTGCGCGCCGACATCGCGCGGCGCGCGCAGCCCGGTGACGTGGTGTTGCTGGTGTCGCTGCGGGTGCCGCGTCTGTCCGACCAGTTCATCCTGTTCGACGCGCGCGAGCAGCGCGACAGCGAACACAGTGCGCAGGCCCGTGCCGGCCATACCGCCGAGGCCGAGCGTGCGATTGCCGCCTGGCGACCGCTCGCCGAGGCCGGCGTGCGCGTGGTGCTGGAGGCGCCCAAGCCGGTGTTGCCGGCGCCGCCGTACCGCTGCTCGGACCGGTTCAACGCGGCCAATGCGGTGTGCCGCAATGGCCTGCAGGTGCAGCGGGCGTGGATGGACGACTATCGCGCGCCGGCGCTGGTCGCGCTGCAGCAGGTGGCCGCGGGCCTACCCGGCGCAGTGATCTGGGATCCGTTGCCGATCCTCTGCGACACCGATGCCTGCCGCGCACAGCGCGACGGGCATCCCCTGTTCTTCGATGGCGATCATCTCAGTGGCTACGGCAACCGGTTGCTGCTGCCCTCGCTGCAGGCCACGCTGGCAACCCACCCGCGATAACGGAGTGAGGTAGGTGGGGATGATGTTCCCTGCGGTATGGCACCGGGAAGGCATCCATCAATCCGTGATCGGTCCGGCCACCTGCTGACCGGCCTGCCAGACCGCGCCGATGCGCTGGCTGTGGGTGATATCGGCCAGCGGATCGGCGTCCAGCACGAGCAGGTCGGCACGTTTGCCGGCCGCGATACGACCACGGTCGCTCAGGCCGAGCAGGTCGGCAGCCTGGGCGGTGGCAGTCTGTAGCGCCTGGGTCGGGGTCAGCCCGGCCTGGACCAGCAGCTGCAGTTCGCGATGTTCGGCAAACCCGATCACCCGCTGTGGCATGGCCCCGGCATCGGTACCGAACCCGAGCTTGACCCCGACCGCATGCAGCCGCCGCAGGTTGTCCAGGTTGGTCGCCACGGCCTGGCGTGCGGCCGGTATGCCACTGCCGGCCAACTGCGCGCGTTGCCAGTCCGGCTGCGACCAGCGCGCCAGAACATCGGCCGGCAACGCCGTGCGCAGGAATGGCTGCTGCAGTTGCCGCGGGTTTTCGGCATACCAGTAGTTGGCCTCGTCGATGGCTATGGTGGCGATATACCAGGTGCCTTGGTCGCGCATTTTCCGCGCCAGCATCGGATCCACCGCGCGGTCGCGGATGCCATGGGCGAGGATGTCGACCTTGGCATCGACCAGATCGCGCGCCTGTGCCAGATCATGGATGTGCGCGGCGACCTTGAGACCGCGCGCGTGCGCCTCGGCAATGGCGGCGCGATACACCTCCGGCGTCATCATCGGCCGTTTGCCGCCCATGTCATCCACCCACAGTTTGATCAGGTCCACGCCATCGGCCTGCTGGGTGGCTACGGCCGCACGCGCCTCTTCGGCGTTGCGCGGACGCGCCACGGGATCATGGCTCAGGCCCATGCTGTCGGCCGGGGGCGCGCCGTCCGGGGCACCGATGCCACCGCCAGCGCCATACAGCTGTGCGCCCAGCCCGGGGTCGGCGTTGACCGCCTTGCGGATGGCGAAGAAGTCCGCTCCGTTCATGCCCAGCGCGGTCACCGTGGTGATGCCGTAGCGCTGGAACTGGCGCAGGTCGCGCACTACGTTGTCGCGGGTGTAGAAACGGTCGCCGTGCTCCAATCCCTGGGTGTTGCCGACGTGCGCGTGGTCGCTGACCAGACCCGGCAGCAGGGTTTTGCCGGTGTAGTCGATACGGCGCGCGCCGGTGGCGGCGGCTGGCAGCGGCGTGCCGACATGCACGATGCGGGGGCCATCGATCAGCACCGGGGTGATCCCAAGATCGCGCTGGCCGTCGAAGACGCGGGCGTTTTCGAGCAGGATCGGCTCGGCGGCGGCAGGCAGGGCAATGGCGGCAAGCAGCAATGCCCACAGGCGGGTCGGTCGCATCGGCGGCTCCAGTTGGGGGAGGTTTGAGCCTACCCCATCGAGGGGGGCGCATTGCCGGCCAGCGGCCGGCATTACCGGTTGGGGGGGGCGCGTTGCCGGCCAGCGGCCGGCATTACCGGTTGGGAGGGTCGTGTTGCCGGCCCGCGGCCGGCATTACCGGGCGCGCAGCAATGGCAGGCTGATCGCGAAGAAGCACAGGAGCGCACCGGCGAACGCAAAGCCGCTGCCGGCCAGGAATGCGGTGCGGCCCTGGTCGATGTTCCACAACTGCCCGGCGATCAGCGCGCCGAGTACGCCGCCCACACCGGACGAAAAACCATACAGCAGGCCTTGGCCGTGCCCGTTGAGACGTCCCGGAAAATAGGTCGCCAGCATCTGCATCGCGGCGGCAAAGAAGGCGGCAAAGCCGAGCGCATGCGCGGTCTGTGCCACCAGCATCACCGGCAGGTTTTCCGGGAACAGGGCGGTGACGGCCCAGCGCACGGTGGAACTGAGCAGGGCGATCAGCAGCATCCAGCTGGCGTCATAGCGGCGGAAGAAGCGGCCGATGGTGAAGAACACGCCCACCTCGAACACGACCCCGACCGTCCACAACACGCCCAGCGTGGAGGTGGCATAGCCGTGATGGTCCATGTACACCGAGAAGAAGGTGTAATACGGGCCGAAGGAGAGCTGTTCCATGAACGCGGCGAGGAAGAACGCCAGCACCTGCGGCTTGCGCACGATCTGCCAGAAGCCGCTGGCATCGCCGTCGTTGCGCTGCAGGTTGCGCGCGTAGTGGTTGGCAAACCCGGAGGCGGTGAGCAGGCCGAACAACGGCAGCATCAGCCACGGCAGCAGGTGCGCGTTGCCGGCCCCGTCCTTGCCTTCGATGATCCAGCCAAACAGCATCACCACGGCGATGAAGCCCAGCGAGCCCCAGACCCGGATCAGGCCATAGCGGTGGCTGTCGCTGCCCAGGTGGGTGAGGGTGATCGATTCGAACTGCGGCATCACCGCGTTGTAGAAGAAGCAGAATGCGATCATCGCCGGGTACAGCCACGGCTGCGGCAGGGGCAGCAGGAACGCGCAGAAGGTCAGCAGGGTGAGCACGCAACCCAGGCGCAACCAGAAGATCGGGCGCGGCGAGGCGGCGGCGATGGAGGTCCAGGTGGTGGGCGCGACGATGCGCGTGGCATACCACAATCCCATCATCACGCTGATCGCGGTGACGCTCATACCGCGCGAGGTGAGGAACAGGCTCCAGTAAGGCGTGAACGCGCCCAACGCGGCGTAGTAGAACAGGTAGAAGGACGACAGGCGGACGGCCGGAACGGCGTCGCGGGTGGGGGCGGTCATGCGGGGTCTCGGTGGCGGCGCGCACCCACCAATGGTGGGCGCCTACCGCGGCATTATGACGGCAGCACCCGACCGTGGGTCGGGTGACCGACTCACTCCGGATCGTAATCCAGGTTCGAGGCCAGCCAGCGCTCGGCCTGCACGCGGTCCACGCCCTTGCGCTTGGCGTAGTCGCTGACCTGCTCGCGGGTGACCCGGCCGACCACGAAATACTGGCTCTGCGGATGGCTGAAGTAGTAACCCGATACCGCTGCGGTCGGCAGCATGGCGAAGCTTTCGGTCAGCTGCATGTCGGCGTTGCGCTCGGCGTCGAGCAGGCGGAACAGCGTGGCTTTTTCGCTGTGTTCCGGACAGGCCGGATAGCCCGGGGCAGGGCGGATACCAGTGTACTTTTCGGCGATCAGCGACTCGTTGTCCAGCTGTTCTTCGGGCTGGTAGCCCCAGTAATCGGTCCGCACGTGCTGGTGCAGGCGTTCGGCCAGCGCTTCGGCAAGGCGATCGGCCAGGGCCTTGAGCAGGATGGCGTTGTAATCGTCGTGATCGGCTTCGAAGCGCGCCACGTGCGGATCGATGCCGATGCCGGCGGTGACCGCGAAGGCGCCGATCCAGTCCTGTTTGCCGCTGTCGGCCGGGGCGATGAAATCGGCCAGACAGAAGTCCGGGCGCTCGACCGGCTTGTCGACCTGCTGGCGCAGGAAGTGCAGCACGCTCGGGCCGGCATCGGTGCGCAGGTGCACGTCATCGCCGACGCTGTTGGCCGGCCACAGCCCGAATACGGCCTTGGCGGTCAACCACTTCTCCTCGACGATCCGCGCCAGCATCGCGCGGGCGTCCTTGTACAGGTCGCTGGCCTGGGCACCGACGATCTCATCGGTGAGGATCGCCGGATACTTGCCGGCCAGTTCCCAGGCCTGGAAGAACGGGGTCCAGTCGATCACCTCGACAAGGTCGTCCAGCGGATAGTCGTGCAGCACATGCAGGCCGGGCTTGCGCGGGGCGGGCGGGGTGTACTGGGCCCAGTCGCCGTCGAAACGCTGCGCGCGTGCCTTGGTCAGGGTCACCAGTCGCTTGGCGTCGCCACGGTTGCGATGGCGCTGGCGGATGTCGGCGTAGTCGGCCTCGTTGGCGGCCACGAATGCCTCGCGCAGCTCGCTGGAAATCAGCGACTGGGCCACGCCCACCGCACGGGAGGCGTCCTTCACCCACACCGTGGGCGCCTTGTAGTGCGGGTCGATCTTCAGCGCGGTGTGCGCGCGCGAGGTGGTCGCACCGCCGATCATCAGCGGCAAGGTAAAACCCTGGCGCTCCATCTCGCGGGCGACGTGGCTCATCTCTTCCAGCGACGGGGTGATCAGGCCGGACAGGCCGATGATGTCGGCGTTCTCGGCGCGCGCGGCGTCGAGGATCTTCTGCGCCGGCACCATCACGCCCAGGTCGATGACCTCGAAGTTGTTGCAGGCCAGAACCACGCCGACGATGTTCTTGCCGATGTCGTGCACATCACCCTTGACCGTGGCCATGATGATCTTGCCGTTGCTCTTGGCGGTGTCGCCGCTGCGGGCCTTCTCCGCTTCGATGTACGGCAGCAGATAGGCCACCGCCTTCTTCATCACGCGTGCGGACTTGACCACCTGCGGCAGGAACATCTTGCCGGCCCCGAACAGGTCGCCGACGATGTTCATGCCGTCCATCAGCGGCCCTTCGATGACGTCCAGGGGGCGGGTCGAGCGGGCGCGGGCCTCCTCGGTATCGGTCTCCACCCAGGCGTCCAGGCCGTGCACCAGCGCATGCGCCAGGCGCGCGTCGATCGGCTTCTCGCGCCAGGCCAGGTCTTCGCCCTTGACCTCGCCCTTCTTGCCTTTGTAACGCTCGGCGATTTCCAGCAGGCGCTCGGTGCCGTCGCGGCGGCGGTTGAGGATCACGTCTTCCACGCGTTCACGCAGTTCCGGATCGAGCTCGTCGTAGATCGGCATCGCGCCGGCGTTGACGATGCCCATGTCCATGCCGGCGGCGATGGCGTGGTACAGGAAGACCGAATGGATCGCCTGGCGCACGCTTTCGTTGCCACGGAACGAGAACGACACGTTGGAGACGCCGCCGGAGATATGGCAGTGCGGCAGCGTGCGCTTGATGATGCGCGTGGCTTCGATGAAGTCCACCGCGTAGTTGTCGTGTTCCTCGATGCCGGTTGCGACGGCAAAGATGTTGGGGTCGAAGATGATGTCCTGCGGCGGGAAGCCAACCTGGTCGACCAGGATCCGGTAGGCGCGGGTGCAGATCTCCACCTTGCGCGCGCAGGTGTCGGCCTGGCCATCCTCGTCGAAGGCCATCACCACCGCGGCCGCGCCATAGCGCAGCACCTTGCGGGCGTGCTCGATGAACTGCGCCTCGCCTTCCTTGAGCGAGATCGAATTGACCACGCTCTTGCCCTGCAGGCACTTCAGTCCGGCCTCGATCACGCTCCACTTGGAGGAGTCGACCATCACCGGGATGCGCGCGATGTCCGGCTCGGACATGATCAGGTTGAGGTAGCGCGTCATCGCCTTTTCGGAATCGATCAGGCCCTCGTCCATGTTCACGTCGAGGATCTGCGCCCCGTTGGCGACCTGCTGGCGGGCCACGTCCACCGCTTCCTCGTAGCGCTCTTCCTTGACCAGCTTGCGGAACTGCGCGCTGCCGGTGACGTTGGTGCGCTCGCCGATGTTGACGAACAGCAGGTCCGGGGTGATCACCAGCGGCTCAAGGCCGGACAGGCGGGTGTAGCGGGGCGGCGTCACCGACGGGCTGTTATCGGCGGGTACGCTCACGCGGCATCCTCCAGCGCCGGGCCGGGCAGGGCACGTGGCGGCAGGTCGGCCACGGCCTCGGCGATCGCGCGGATGTGCGCCGGGGTGGTGCCGCAACAGCCGCCAACGAGGTTGAGCAGGCCGGCGCTGGCGAACTCGCGCAGGGTGCCGGCCATTTCCTCGGGGGTTTCGTCGTACTCGCCAAACGCGTTGGGCAGACCGGCGTTGGGATGCGCGCTGACCAGGCAGTCGGCCACGATCGACAGGGTTTCCACGTGCGGGCGCATGTCGTTGGCGCCCAGCGCGCAGTTCAGGCCCACCGACAGCGGCCGGCTGTGTGCGACCGAGGCATAGAACGCCTCGGCGGTCTGGCCCGACAGGGTGCGCCCGGAGGCGTCGGTGATGGTGCCGGAGATCATGATCGGCAGGCGTGCGCCACGGTCGTCGAAGGCTTCTTCGATGGCGAACAGCGCGGCCTTGGCGTTGAGGGTGTCGAAGATGGTTTCCACCATCAGGGTATCCGCGCCGCCGTCGATCAGGCCATCGATCGCTTCGCGGTAGGTCTGGCGCAGTGCGTCGAAGCTGGTGTTGCGGAACCCCGGGTCGTTGACGTCCGGGCTGATAGACGCGGTGCGGCTGGTGGGCCCGAGAACACCGATCACGAAGCGCGGCTTGCCCGGCGTGGTGGCCGCCACGGCATCGCAGCAGGCGCGCGCGACGGCGGCGCCGGCCTTGTTGAGTTCATAGACCAGGTGTTCCAGGTGGTAATCGGCCTGGCTGACCGAGGTGGCGTTGAAAGTGTTGGTCTCCACCAGGTCTGCGCCGGCCTCCAGGTAGGCGGTGTGGATCTGCGCGATCACCTCCGGCTTGCTCAGCAGCAGCAGGTCGTTGTTGCCTTTCAGGTCGTGGCCTTCCGGCGTGCCGTGGTCGCAGCCGGGGCCATGCGCGTGCGCGCTGTCGTAGCCTTCGGCGAAGCGTTCACCGCGATAGTCCGCTTCCTGCAGCCCATGGCGCTGGATCATCGTGCCCATCGCGCCATCGATGATCAGGATGCGCCGGGCGAGCGCGTCCTGCAGGGCGTGCACGCGGTCGGGATGGAGCCAGGGCAGCGACGACATGGGTGGACCTCAGGGCTTGCTGGCGATCAGCGAAATGACTTCGAAATGCGGCGGGCGTTTTTCGCGGGTCACCGTTTCCAGGCTGGACACGACCAACCCGGCTTTCTCGGCGAACTTGCGCAGTTCCTTGTCCGAGAAGCCCAGGTTGACGTGACCGTAGGCATCCACTGCCGCCTTGTGTTCGTGGCGGGCCAGGCTGCACAGCAGCAGGCGACCGCCCGAGCGCAGCACGCGCGCGCCTTCGGCCACGGCCTGGGCCGGCTTGGCGGCGTAGGTCAGGGCATGCATCAGCACCACCAGGTCGAAGCTGCGGTCCTTGAACGGCAGCGCATGCATGTCGCCTTCGCGCACTTCCACGTTGGCCAGCCGGCGCAGTCGCTCGCTGGCGGCAGCGACCACGCGCGCGCTGGTGTCGATGCAGACATAGCGCTTGGCATGCGGGGCCACCAGTTCAGCCAGCACGCCGTCGCCGGAGGCGATATCCAGCACATCCCCGGTTTCCAGCAGCGGCAGCGCGGTGCGTGCCAGCGCTTCCCAGGTGCGGCCGGGGGAGTAGTGGCGCTCCATGTCGCCGGCCACGCTGTCGGCCCAGTTCTGGTCGGCGGCGCGGCTGGCCAGTACGGCGGCGACGCGTTCAGCATCCTGGCGCAGCAGCGGATCGTCGCTGCCGGTGCTCAGTGCATGCCACAATGCACGCTGCGCCGGGTCCAGCGCGGCGTCGTCGAAGCGGTAATACGCCGACACGCCGGCACGCCGGTCGCGCACCAGGCCGGCTTCCTTGAGCCGGGCCAGGTGGGTGGACACGCGTGGCTGCGCCAGCGTGGTGATGGCCGACAGCTCGGCCACGGTCAATTCTTCCTGCTCCAGCAGCGTGAGCAGGCGTACGCGGGTGGCGTCGGCGAACACTTTCAGCCGGACCGACCAGTCCTCGAGATCCATTGAATATCTACCTATCGCGATATAGAGATATTTTCGCCCCGGGCCGGTGCCGGGTCAAGTCAGCCGACATTGACCGGCCCCCGGTACAATCGCCGCACCTGGACGCGCGCTGCGCGGCCAAAATCACCATGTTCCCGGGAGGGTGTTGTGGATTTCAGTTTTACCGAAGAGCAGTTGATGCTGCAGGACGTTGCGCGCCGCATCGCCCAGGAAAAGATCGCGCCCAGCGCCGAGCACCATGACCGGACCGGCGAGTTTCCGCTGGAGAACATCCGCCTGCTGGGAGAAAACGGGCTGATGGGCATTGAAGTGCCGGCCGAATACGGCGGCGCGGGCATGGACCCGATCGCCTACGTGCTGGCGATGGTGGAGGTCGCCGCCGGCGACGCGGCGCATTCGACCATCATGTCGGTCAACAACTCGCTGTTCTGCAACGGCATCCTCACCCACGGCAGCGAAGCGCAGAAGCAGACCTACGTGCGCGCCATCGCCGAGGGCGAGGCCATCGGTGCGTTCGCGCTGACCGAGCCGCAGTCCGGTTCGGACGCCACGGCGATGCGTTGCCGCGCGGTCAAGCAGGCCGACGGCAGCTTCGTGATCAACGGCAAGAAGAGCTGGATCACCTCCGGCCCGGTCGCCAAGTACATCGTGCTGTTTGCGATGACCGACCCGGACCAGGGCGCGCGCGGGATCAGCGCGTTCATGATCGACACCGACAAGGCCGGCTTCCACCGCGGCAAGACCGAGCCGAAGCTGGGCATCCGGGCCTCGGCCACCTGCGAAATCGAGTTCCAGGATTACGTGGCCAGCGCCGACGACGTGCTGGGCAAGGAGGGCGAGGGCTTCAAGATCGCAATGGGCGTCCTCGACGCCGGTCGCATCGGCATCGCCTCGCAGGCCATCGGCATCGCCCGCGCCGCCTATGAAGCCACGGTCGAGTACGTGAAGGACCGCAAGGCCTTCGGGGCGGCCATCGGCACGTTCCAGATGACCCAAGCCAAGATCGCCGACATGAAGTGCAAGCTGGACGCAGCCTTGCTGCTGACCCTGCGCGCGGCATGGGTGAAGGGCCAGGGCAAGCGTTTCAGCAACGAAGCGGCCATCGCCAAGCTGACCGCCTCCGAAGCGGCGATGTGGATCACCCACCAGGCCGTGCAGATCCACGGCGGCATGGGGTACTCCAAGGAAATGCCGCTGGAGCGTTACTTCCGTGATGCCAAGATCACCGAGATCTATGAGGGCACCTCGGAGATCCAGCGGCTGGTGATTGCGCGCAACGAGACCGGGCTGCGCTGAGCAGGCCAAGGGCGGCGCCGCAATGGCGCCGCCTGATTACCGTGGGCGCACGCTACCAGCTTGAGCAGGCGATCGTTTCGCCGTTCCACGTGCAGCGCAGCCTCAACGTCTCGATCCCGGAATCGTCCAACTGCATGCCGTACAGTTTGGCGGCCTGCATCCACTCACGCATCGTGAGGGGATCGGGGAAGTAATGGTCCCCGGCAAAAATATCGCCGGCCTCCGGCCCGGTAGCGGATGCGTCAGGAATCGGATTGCCCTGGGCGTCCCGGCTCTTTCCTTTCACGTAACGTGCTTGATCCACTGAGTTCGGCTCAATCACGAGGTGGGTCTGCGATCCGTCGCGCCATGTGATCTTGTAGGTCACAGAATCGACGCCAAAGAGGCGGCTGACGAAGCTCAAGCCAACCGATGACAACGTGGTGGAGATCGAATTCCATGCGGTGCTGCCTGTCGTGGCGCCAGAGAACGCGGCGCCGATGCGGCTCTCAAGCCTTGCGCGGCCCGTGGCGGACTGGACGACATCGTAGGCGCTGTAGTCCTTGAGCTCCTCCGGAAAGACAATGCCATTGGCCGCGCCCGGGTCGTCAGGGTGGACCGGGATCACCGCCCCGTTGCCTGCTGCCTGCGGCGCGCCCAACGAACTGGCAGATGCATCCTGATTGGCAAGCCCCATGATGCGCTGGAAGG
This sequence comes from Stenotrophomonas sp. Ste86, assembly GCF_024519465.1. Classification (GTDB taxonomy): domain Bacteria; phylum Pseudomonadota; class Gammaproteobacteria; order Xanthomonadales; family Xanthomonadaceae; genus Stenotrophomonas. Next base: position 21,146 of record NZ_JALJRW010000029.1, read on the forward strand.
CGCTGGATACCGGCGACGGAACTGCCGTAGTGATGGCCCTGTAGCGCTTTAGCTCACGGTCGTACTCGACCTCGAAGCCATGGAGCTTTACTTGGGCCAGATCGACCACGAGCGTGGTTCCGGTGCCTGAGCTTGCGGCAATCTGGCGTGGATTGACGCAGTTGTCGCAGACGACAAGTCCACCGGCGTGCGCGTCGCCTGACAGGAACAGTCCGGCTTCCAGCAGCAGCGACAGTGACGTGGTAGCGAAAACACGGTGCTTCATGGTGTTTCTCCCCCGTTGAGCGCGACGGGCCGGTCATCCGGCGTGGATCGCGTGAGGGTCTTTTGTATCCCTACGGGTCACCGAAGACCGTGGCGCCGTCTACAGATGGATAACGATGTGTCGATCACGACATGGTGAGGCGTGGACGTCAGGGGTAGGTGCCGACCGTTGGTCGGCACGCCGATTGAGGCAGAATGTGCACTCGTTTTTTTGCCGGACATCCCATGCTGATTTACCGAGGCGCAGGTTTCCTGACCCTGCTCACCCCCATCGCCACGTTGCTGCTGCTGATGTGGCTGTGGCCCGACCCTGCCGTTGCCAAGGGCAATACCTCACTGACGCAGCTGCTGGTCGGATTCGGGATTGGTGCGGCGATCAATGTGCTGCTGGGTCTGGTGCTCAATCGCGGCCCACGTGCGCCGGGTGAGCGTGCCCGCCATCATTTCTTCTTCGTGCCGATGCAGTGGCCGTCGCTGGTGATCGTGGTCGTCTGCGCGGCGGTGGCGCTGCTGCGCTGACGCACGGTAGTGCCAGCCGCTGGCCGGCAACCAGGCGGTGCATGCAGGACAGGGCAGTGCCGGCCGCGGGCCGGCAACCAGGCGGTGCATGCAGGACAGGGTAGTGCCGGCCGCTGGCCGGCAACCAGGCGGTCCGTGCATGGCACGTATCTGGAGGAGCCGGCCAGCGGCCGGCACTACCGGAGCGAGGCATGCATCCGAACATGCGCCCGCCGATGAAAGGCTACCACCTGGCAATGCACCGCCCACAAAAAAGCCCCGGCTCGCGCCGGGGCTTTTCCGTTTCAGGGCGTTACCGCCGGATCAACGATCCGGACGGTGCGCCGTGTTCGCTTCGCCCTGGCGCTCCAGGAACTCCTTGGACGGTTCGTCCAGCTTGTCGCCCAGCATGCGGCGGACCACCACGAAGAACACCGGAATCATCAGCAGACCCAGGAAGGTGGCGAACACCATGCCGCCGATCACGCCGGTACCGATTGCATGACGCGCATTGGCGCCGGCACCGGTGGAGATGGCCATCGGCACCACGCCCATGATGAAGGCGAACGAGGTCATCAGGATGGGACGGAAACGCAGGCGCGAGGCTTCGATGGTCGCTTCGCGCAGGTTCTTGCCCGCCGCCCGCTGTTCCACCGCGAACTCCACGATCAGGATCGCGTTCTTGGCCGCCAGGCCGATCACCGTGATCAGGCCGATCTTGAAGTACAGATCGTTGGGCAGGCCGCGTGCCAGCGAGAACGCCAGCGCACCGAGCACGCCCAGCGGCACCACCAACAGCACCGCCACCGGGATCGACCAGCTCTCATACAGCGCGGCCAGGCACAGGAACACCACCACGATGGACAGCACCAGCAGCAGGGTGGCCGCATTGCCCGCCAGGATTTCCTGGTAGGACATACCCGACCAGTCGTAACCGAAGCCGGCCGGCAGGTCGTCGCTGACGATCCGTTCCATCGCCTGCATCGCTTCACCCGAGCTGCGCCCGGCGGCCTGCGAACCGACGATGTTCACCGCCGAATAGCCGTTGTAGCGGCTCAGCGACGGCGGTGCGGACACCCACTCGGACTTCACCACGGTGCTCAGCGGGATCATCGCCTGCGTGCCGTCGGGATTGGTCTGCAGGGTGCTGGGCGTGTAGAAGCTGTTCAACGACTCCGCGCCCGTGCGGTACGGGCCATCGGCCTGCAGGGTCACGCGCTTGATGCGGCCTTCATAGAAGAAGTCGTTGACGTACACCGGGGCCAGCATCAGCTGGATCGTGCTGTACACGTCCGACACCGACAGGCCCATGGTCTGCGCCTGCACGCGGTCCACGTGCAACTGCAGCTGCGGCGCGTTTTCCAGGCCGTTGGGGCGCACGCCGGTCAGCAGGTCGCTTTCCTGTGCGGCCTTGCCGAGCAGGATGTTGCGCGCCTGCGTCAGCTGGTCGTAGCCGGCACCGCCACGGTCCTGCAGCCACATGTCGAAGCCGCCGAACTGGCCCAGGCCCTGCACGGTGGGCAGGTTGACCACGAAGATCTGCGCTTCCTTGATGCCGTAGAACGCGCCGTTCATGTTGTTGATGAACTCGGGCACGGTGACGTCGCGGTCGGCCCACGGCTTGAGCCGGATGAAGCCCATGCCGACGTTTTCGCCGGAACCGACGAAGCTGAAACCGGCCACCTGCAGCATGCCCTCGAAGCCATCCTGCTTCTCCAGCACGCCACGCATCTGCGCGAACGCCGCGTTGGTCTGCGACTTGGTCGAGCCCGGCGGCAGCTGCACGATCGCCAGCGCATAGCCCTGGTCTTCCTCGGGCAGGAAGCTGCCCGGCATGCGCGTGAACAGGAAACCGCACAGCGCGGTGAGCACCACGAACAGGATCATCCAGCGCGGGGCATGCTTCACCGCCGAGGTGATATGGCCGACGTAGGTGTTGCTGACCTTGTCGTAGTACTTGTTGAAGGTGCGGTAGACGACGTTCGGATTGTCGTTGTGCGTGGGCTTGAGGAAGGTCGCGCACAGCGCCGGGGTGAAGCCCAGCGCCAGGAACGCCGAGAACGCCATGGCGATGGCGATGGTCAGCGCGAACTGCTTGTAGATTTCGCCGGCCGCACCGCCCTGCAGGGCCGAGGGAATGAACACCGCCGCCAGCACCACAGTGATGGCCACCACCGCGCCGGTGATCTGGGTCATGGCCTTCTGGGTGGCGGCCTTGGGCGGCAGCTTCTCCTCGGTCATGATGCGTTCGACGTTCTCGATGACCACGATGGCGTCATCGACCACGATGCCGATCGCCAGCACCATCGCAAACAGGGTCAGCTGGTTGATGGTGAAACCGATGATGCTCATGCCCAGGAACGTGCCGAGCAGGGCCACCGGGATGACCAGGGTCGGGATCAGGGTGGCGCGGAAGTTCTGCAGGAAGATCAGCATCACCAGGAACACCAGCACGACCGCTTCGATCAGGGTCTTGACCACTTCCTCGATCGAGATCTTGACGAAAGTGGTGCTGTCGTACGGCGAGAACCAGCTGACACCGGCCGGGAAGCTCGGGGACAGTTCGTCCATCTTGGCGGTGACCGAATTGGCCACGTTCAAGGCGTTGGCGCCCGGCAGCAGCTGGATCGCGAAGGCACCGGTGGGCTTGCCGTTGTACTGGGTGTCAAAGCCGTAGTTGTTCGCACCGAAGGCAATACGGGCGATGTCCTTGAGCAACACGCGCGAGCCGTCGGCATTGGCGCGCAGGATGATGTTCTCGAACTCCTGCGGCGAGCTGAAGCGGCCTTCGGCCGAGACCGTGGCGGTGAAGTAGTGGCCTTCCGGGGACGGATCCGAGCCCAGCGAACCGGCCGCGAACTGCACGTTCTGGTCCTTGATCGCGGCCAACACCTGGCTGGCCGACAGGCCGTAGCCCTGCATCTTTTCCGGGTTGAGCCAGATGTTCATGGCGTACTCGGAACCGAACTGCTGGGTGCTGCCGACGCCGGGAATACGCGAGATCTGGTCGAGCACGCGCGAACCGACGATGTCGTTGAGCGCATCCCGGTTGATGGAGGCATTGTCGGACTGCAGCGCCACCACCATCAGGAAGCCGGCGTTGGCCTTGGCCACCACCACGCCCTGCTGGGTCACCTCGGTGGGCAGGCGGGGGGTCGCCAGCGACACTTTGTTCTGCACCTGGACCTGGGCGATGTCCGCATCGGTGCCGGTCTCGAAGGTCAGGGTGATGGTGACGCGGCCGTTGGAGGCCGAGGAAGAGCTGAAGTACAGCAGGTGATCGATACCGGTCAGCTGCTGCTCGATGACCTGGGTGACCGACTTTTCGGCGGTGTCGGCGCTGGCGCCGGGGTAGGTGGCGCTCACCGTCACCTGGGGCGGTGCGATGCTTGGATAGGACTCCACGCCCAGGCCAAGGATCGAGATCACGCCCGCAAGCGAGATCAGGATCGCGACCACCCAGGCGAAGACCGGGTGTTCAATGAAAAATTTAGGCATGACGGATGATTCCCGTTATTGCTTGTTCGGTTCGGCAGCCGGAGCGGCGCCGGACGTTTCGGCAGCGGCGTCGGCTGGGGCGGCGGCGTCAGGCTTGGCGGCAGCCGCCGGAGCGGCTCCTGCCGGCGCAGCACCTGCCGGGGCCTGGCCATTGGCGTTGGCGGCGTTGGGGTTCCACGGGGCCGCCTTGGCCGGCGCGCCTTCCTTGACCTTCTGCACACCGGCCACGATCACCTGGTCGCCCGGTTCAAGGCCACCGCTGACCAGCCAGCTGCTGCCCTGCTGGCCTTCGCTCTTGACGTTCTTGCGGGCGACCTTGCCATCCTTGCCGACCACCAGCACGTAGCCGCCGGTGGTGTCGCGCTGCAGTGCCTGCAGCGGGACCAGGTAAGCGTTGTTGCGCTCGCCCAGGGTCGCCTGGAAGCTGACGAAGGCACCCGGCAGCAGGATCTGCTGCGGATTGGGCAGCACCGCGCGCAGCGACACCGCGCCGGTGGCCGGGTCGACCGTGGTCGAGGAGAAGTCCAGCGTACCCGGCTGGTCGTAGACGGTGCCGTCGGACAGCTTGACCTGCACGGTCGACTTGCCGTCACCGCTCAGCGCCACCTGGCCCTTGGCCTGCGCCGCGCGCATCTGGGTCAGCTCGTCCACGCTCATCGAGAAGTTCACGTACAGCGGATCGAGCTGGTCCACGGTGGTGAGCAGGGTCACATCGCCCTGGCCAACCAGCGCGCCTTCGGTGACCTGCTGCTTGCCGGCGCGGCCGCTGATCGGCGCGGTGACTTCGGCATAGCCGAGGTTGATCTTCGCGCTGGTCAGGGCGGCCTGGGCCTGCTGCACGGCCGCTGAGGCGGTGCGTTCGGTGGCCTCGGCGGCGTCCAGGTCAGACTTGGATACGTACTGCTGCGGGGCCAGCGATCGGGCGCGGTTGGCGGCGGCCTTGGCGTTGGCATAGCTGGCCTGGGCCGAGGCCAGCTCGGCCTGGGAGGCGTTCAACGAGGCCTGCAGTGGCGCCGGGTCGATCAGGAACAGGACCTGGCCCTGCTTGACGTCGGCGCCTTCCTGATAGACGCGCTTGAGCAGCACGCCCGGCACGCGGGCGCGCACGTCGGCGCTGCGGAACGGCGACAGACGGCCGACCAGCTCACGCTGCAGCGGCAGGGTCTGCGGCTTGGCTTCGATAACGCCCACTTCCGGCGGCGGGGGCGTCTGCTGCTCTGGCTTCTTGCAGGCGGTCAGTGCAACAGCAACTGCGCACGTCAGGGCAAGGGTGCGGAGTGGGGCGATCATCAGGAAAAACTCCGGTGTTGGTTTGAATGCGGAGCCGCGGCGGATTCCGGCGTGGCGAACGCGCGCAGGAAGCTGTCAACGGAGAATTCTGCCCAGCGGTGGCGCATGGCGGCGTCCTCCCGGTGGGGGGTATGGAAGCGCTGTTTCTCGAAATCCAAGCCGGCGATCATGCTCAATAGCAGTTCGGCCATGAAGTGCGGGTCGTCATGCCCGAGCTGGCCCAGGGCCATGCGGCTCTCAAGCCATTCAGCGACGTGAAGGACCAGCGCCCCGGCGCCGTCGCGGTACAGCGCGCGGGCTTCCTGGGGGAACTGGCCGGAGTCGGCTGCGATCAGGCGCCGGGCCTGGGCCACGTGGGGCTGGTTGCAGTGTTCGAGGTAGTCGGTGGCGAACTGCAGCAGGCTGCCGCGCAGGTCGCCCTCGTCCAGGCTGTGCAGCCCGGCAGTGGCCCGGCTGACGTGCCGCTGCATCACCCGGCGCAACAGTTCCTGCTTGCTGCCATAGCGGCTGTAGAGCGTCTGCTTGGAACACCCGGCCTGCTGCGCCACCGCCTCCATGCTGATCTGCATGCCCTGGGTGGCGAACAGGTCACGCACAGCATCGAACACGCGCTGGTCGCGCGCATCCAGGCAACTGGCGGCGGGGTGGGGGGGATTCACGCGGTGGACTATACCGTCCAGTTCAGAATTGGAGAAGTCTTGTGTTTTGACCGCTTTTGATACCCATCGTCAAGTTGCCACAGATTCGGCCGATGCTGCGTTGCGTAGAACTCTCACGCTGCTATCCGTACTCGTGCGAATTGACGAGCATGCCGATGCGCGTGATGTAAACGCCACCCAACCCGAATTGCCTTATTCCGTCCTGCAGCAAGGTATTTTTGTGCGGTAGGCCTACAATTTCATTTTCCCAACTGAGCAACACGCACCGCTCTGCCATGAAACCGCAAAAACCAGCAGCCAAGACCGTGAAAAACAAATCCAAACCAGCCGATACGCAGACTGTTTCGCCAGTGGGCTTCTCGCTGGAGCCGGTGTACACGGCCTTGCGCAAGCGCTACCCGTCCGCCGGGCAGGCCGAGGCAGTGGCGTTCGCCGCCGACTTCTACAAGCGCATGGAGGCGGACGAGTTCCCGCACCACACCGCCGAAGAGTGGGCTGCGCTTGCCGCCGACACGCTGGAGTTCGCGCGTGCCCGCAAGCCTGGCAAGGCCAACGTGCGCGTGTTCAACCCGAGCCTGAAGGGCAATGGGTGGGAATCGCCGCATACCGTGCTGCAGATCGTCAATGACGACATGCCGTTCCTGGTCGACACGGTCACCATGTCGCTGGCCGAGCATGGCATCGGCGTGCATGTCCTGGGCCACCCGGTGATCCGCTTCGGCCGTGACAAGGCCGGCAAGCTGGCCGGCGTGGGCGAGGGCAATCCCGAATCGGTGATGTTGCTGGAGATCGACCGCCAGCCGGCCGACGCCATGGCCGACGTCGAGCAGGCGATCACCAAGGCGCTCGATGAGGTGCGTGCCATCGTCGGCGATTGGGATGCCATGCGCAGCAAGGCCAAGAGCCTGGCCGACGACCTGGGCACCCGCCAGTTGCCGATCGACGCCGCCTCGCGCGACGAGGCACAGGAGTTCCTGCGCTGGGCTGCCGACAACCACTTCACCTTCTTCGGCTATCGCGAGTACCGCGTGGAGAAGCAGGGCAAGGAAGACGTGCTGGCCCCGCTCAATGCGACCGGGCTGGGGCTGATGCGCGGCAAGGACACCTCCGCTGCCCGTCCGGTCAAGACGCTGGCCGCGCAGGGCCTCAACGCCACCACCGGGTTGAAGGACGCGCTGATCCTGACCAAGACCAATGCCCGTTCGCGCGTGCATCGCGCCGGTTACATGGATTACATCGGCGTGCTGGAATTCGACGCCAAGGGCAAGATCATCGGCGAGCAGCGCTTCCTGGGCCTGTTCACCTCCAGCGCCTACAACCGCCGCCCGTGGGAAATCCCGCTGGTGCGCCAGCGCCACGAATACGTGATGAGCCAGTCGGGCCTGGCCCCGAGCAGCCACAGCGGCAAGGCCCTGCGCCACATCCTGGAAACGCTGCCGCGCGAAGAGCTGTTCCAGTCCAGTGAAGACGAGCTGTTCCGCACCGCGATGGGCGTGCTGGGTCTGCAGGAGCGCGTGCGCAGCCGCCTGTTCCTGCGCCGCGACAAGTACAGCCGCTTCATCTCCGCGCTGGTCTACCTGCCGCGCGAACGCTTCAACACCGATGTGCGCCTGCGCATCGAAGCGATGCTCAAGGACGCCCTGCAGGGCGAGTACGTGGACAGCTCGGTGGTCCTCGGCGAATCGCCGCTGGCCCAGGTGCACCTGATCGTGCGGCCGAAGGCTGGCCAGACCCTGGAAGTGGACACCAGCGAACTGGAGCAGAAGCTGGCCCAGGTGCTGCGCAACTGGCAGGACGACCTGCGTGAAGCACTGGTGGCCCGCCACGGTGAAAGCGAAGGCCTGCGCATTGCCGCCCGCATCGGCAAGGCACTGCCGGCCGGCTACATCGAAGACTCCAGCACCGAGATCGCCGCCAACGACGTCAGCCAGCTCGACGCGCTGACCGGCCCGGACGACCTGCGCCTGAGCCTGCAGGCCGTGCAACGCGAAGGCGGCGAAGGCCTGCGCCTGAAGCTGTATCGCCAGCTGGACGACATTCCGTTGTCGGACGCGCTGCCGATGATGGAAAACATGGGCCTGCGCGTGATCGCCGAGCGTCCGTACCGCCTGACGGTCGACAACGCACCGGTCTACGTGCAGGACTTCGAAGTGGAATCGGTGGCCGGTGCGATCGATGCACCGAGCGTGGATGCCGCCTTCGGCGAGACCTTCGCCCGGGTGTGGCATGGCGATGCCGAAAACGACGGCTTCAATCGCCTCGTGCTCGCCGCTGGCCTGCACTGGCGCCAGGTCGCGATGCTGCGCGGCTACTGCAAGTACCTGCTGCAGACTGGCGTGCCGTTCTCGCAGGCCTATGTGGAAGGCACCTTCACCCGTTACCCGCTGCTGGCGCGCCTGCTGGTGGAACTGTTCGAAGCCCGCTTCGATCCGGCCACCGGCCACGAGAGCAAGGACGCCATCGCCGAGGGCCAGGCCGAGCTGCGCGCGCACCTGACCGTGCTTGCCGGCGGCGACGAGGCTACGCTGAAGGTGCTCAAGACCGTGGTCGATGCGCGCAAGGGCGACCGCACCGTGCAGATGGATGCCGCGCGCGACGCGCTGCTGAAGCTGATGGACCGCGTGTCCAGCCTGGATGAAGACCGCATCCTGCGCAGCTTCATGGGCGTGATCGACGCGACCCTGCGTACCAGCTACTACCAGACCGATGCGGAAGGCCGTCCGGGCCACGTCATCAGCTTCAAGTTCGATTCGGCGCTGGTGCCGGACCTGCCCAAGCCGCGCCCGTACCGCGAAATCTTCGTATATGGCCCGCGCGTGGAAGGCACCCACCTGCGCTTCGGTGCCGTGGCCCGTGGTGGCCTGCGCTGGTCGGACCGTCGTGAAGACTTCCGGACCGAAGTGCTGGGCCTGGTCAAGGCGCAGATGGTCAAGAACACGGTCATCGTGCCGGTCGGCGCGAAGGGCGGTTTCTTCGCCAAGATGCCGCCGGTGAACGGCGACCGCGATGCCGTGTTCGCCAACGGCGTGGCCTGCTACAAGCTGTTCATCCAGGGCCTGCTGGACATCACCGACAACATCGTCAACAACAAGATCGTGCCGCCGGTGGACGTGGTCCGCCACGACATGGACGACCCGTACCTGGTGGTGGCCGCCGACAAGGGCACTGCGACCTTCTCCGACATCGCCAACGGCCTGGCCATCGCGCACGGCTTCTGGATGGGCGATGCGTTCGCCTCCGGTGGTTCGGTGGGTTACGACCACAAGGGCATGGGCATCACCGCACGCGGTGCGTGGGAGTCGGTCAAGCGCCACTTCCGTGCGCTGGGCCGTGACAGCCAGAGTCAGGATTTCACCACGGTGGGCGTCGGCGACATGTCCGGCGACGTGTTCGGCAACGGCATGCTGCTGTCCCGCCACATCCGCCTGGTGGCCGCGTTCGATCACCGCCACATCTTCCTGGACCCGAATCCGGATGCGGCCAGCACGTTCGTCGAACGCGAACGTCTGTTCACCGTGCCGCGCTCGAGCTGGGCCGACTACGACGCCAAGCTGATCAGCAAGGGCGGTGGCATCTTCCCGCGCTCGCTGAAGTCCATCGAGATCACCCCGCAGGTGCGTGAGGCGCTGGGCCTGGAGGACACCGTCAAGGCGATGTCGCCCAACGATCTGATGAGCGCCATCCTCAAGGCGCCGGTGGACCTGCTGTGGAACGGCGGCATCGGCACCTACGTCAAGGCGTCGACCGAGCAGCACAGCGATGTCGGCGACCGCGCCAACAACGCACTGCGCGTCAACGGTGGCGAGCTGCGCTGCAAGGTGGTGGGCGAGGGCGGCAACCTGGGCATGACTCAGCTGGGCCGCATCGAAGCGGCGCAGGCCGGCGTGCTGCTCAACACCGACTTCATCGACAACTCGGCCGGTGTGGATACGTCCGACCACGAAGTCAACATCAAAATCCTGCTCAATGATGTGGTGCGGGCCAAGAAGTTGACCGTTGAACAGCGCAACAAGCTGCTGGCGTCGATGACCGACGAAGTGGCCGCGCTGGTGCTCAACGACAACTACCGCCAGAACCAGGCCCTGAGCCTGATGGAGCGGATGGCGGTCAAGCGCCTGGGCTCCAAGCAGCACTTCATCCGCACGCTGGAGCAGCAGGGCCTGCTCGATCGCCAGATCGAGTTCCTGCCCTCCGATGCCGAGCTGTCCGCGCGCAAGGCACGTGGCCAGGGGCTGACCCGTCCGGAACTGTCGGTGCTGCTGTCCTATTCCAAGCTGGTGGCCTTCCAGCAGCTGCTGGAATCGGACATCCCGGAAGATCCGTACCTGTCCAAGGAACTGCAGCGCTACTTCCCCACGCCGCTGCAGAAGAAGTACGCCGATGCGATGGAGCGTCACCGCCTGAAGCGCGAAATCATCGCCACGGCCGTGACCAACCAGACCATCAACCGGATGGGCGCCACCTTCCTGATGCGCATGCAGGAAGACACCGGCCGCACCGTGGCCGAGGTCGCCAAGGCGTACACGATCAGCCGTGAAACGCTGGACGCGCGCGCGCTGTGGGCACAGATCGACGCCCTCGACGGCACGCTGCCGGAGTCGGTGCAGATCGACGCGCTGGAAGTGATCTGGAAGCTGCAGCGTTCGTTCGTGCGCTGGCTGCTGTCGCGCCCGGGCGCCATGCCCGGCATCACCGAGGCGGTCAACCGCTACCAGGCGGCCTTCAACGACATCCGCGTCGCCTCCGGCGTGCTGCCCGATTCGCAGCGTCCGTCCTACGAGGCCAGCGTGGCCGAGTGGAAGGAGAAGGGCCTGCCGCCGGCCCTGGCGCAGCAGTTGTCCGAGCTGCAGTTCCTGGAACCGGCGTTCGACATCATCGAGCTGGCCCGGACCCGCAAGCTCAAGCCGGTGGACGTTTCCAAGGTCCACTTCCGCCTGGGCGACGCGTTGCAGCTGCCGTGGCTGTTCGAGCAGATCGACGCGCTGGAGGTCAACGGCCGCTGGCACGCCGTGGCCCGTGGCGTGCTGCGCGACGAGCTGGCTGCCCATCACCGCAACCTGGCTGCCCAGGTGCTGTCGATGAAGGGTGCCAGCGCCGAAGCCAAGGTCGCTGCCTGGATCGGCCGCGACGACAGCAGCCTGCGCTTCACGCTGTCGATGCTGGCCGAACTGGCCGAGCAGAAGACGCTGGACTACCCGACCGTGTCGGTCGCCGTCCAGCGTCTGGGCCAATTGGCCGCACACGGCGCGTAAGCGATAGCGCCGGGGGCTGCCCGGTGGCATGAAAAGGAAACGGCCCCGCAATCGCGGGGCCGTTTTCGTTTCCGGTCGTGCCAGCGTCTGGGCGGTAGTCGCATGGACCTGTCGGCGCGGACGCGTATCCGGTCAGTGGCCGGCACGACCGGGTATGCTCTTGCTGGCATACCCCACCCGGATCCACCGATGAGCGACACCCCCCGTATCGCCTTCCTGGCCAGCAACACCGAGGCCGCGCAGCAGGCCCTGGCCGCGATGCTGGCCCGTTATGGCGCGTGCACGCCCGAGCAGGCCGACGTGCTGTGCCCGCTGGGCGGCGATGGCTTCATGCTGCAGACCCTGCATCGCTACGCGGCGCTGGGCAAGCCGGTGTTCGGCATGAAGCTGGGCACGGTGGGATTCCTGATGAACCAGTTCCGTGACGACGACCTGCCGGCGCGGCTGGACGCGGCCGAGCCGGCGCACCTGCGGCCGCTGGAGATGCTGGCGCTGACCGAATCAGGCACCAGCACCGGATCGCTGGCCTACAACGACGTCTCGCTGCTGCGCCAGACCCGCCAGGCCGCGCATATCGGCGTGGACCTCAACGGCCAGGAGCGCGTGGCCGAGCTGATCGGCGACGGTGTGCTGGTGGCCACGCCGGCGGGCAGCACCGCCTACAACTATTCCGCGCATGGCCCGATCCTGCCGCTGGGCTCGCACACCATCGCGCTGACGCCGCTGGCCCCGTATCGCCCACGTCGCTGGCGCGGTGCGATCCTCAAGGCCGATACCGAAGTGCGCTTCCGCGTGCTGGATCCCTACAAGCGCCCGGTCAGCGTCACTGCCGATTCGCACGAGACCCGCGACGTGGTCGAGGTGACCATCCGCGAGTCGCGCGAGCGCCGGGTGACCTTGTTGTTCGACCAGGAGCACAACCTGGAAGACCGTATCCTCAGCGAACAGTTCATGTTCTGAGCCGGCCTGGCCGTGGCGGCCGCGCACTGTGGGACAATGGCTGGCCGGCCGCTGCGGCCGCATTGGATTGCTGAGTGCCATGGGCGACAACACCCCCCGTCTGCTGACCGTCGCGGTGACCTCGCGCGCGCTGTTCGACCTGGAAGAAGGCCACGCGCTGTTCGAGGCCGAGGGCGTGGATGCCTACGCCGAGTACCAGCGCAAGCACGAGGATGACGTGCTGCGCCCGGGCGTGGCGTTCCCGGTGGTGCGCAAGCTGCTGGCCCTCAACCAGGGCCAGTCGCCGGAGTCGCCGCGGGTGGAAGTGATCCTGCTCTCGCGCAATTCGGCCGATACCGGGCTGCGCATCTTCAACTCGATCCAGCATTACGGCCTGGGCATCATCCGCGCCACGTTCACCGCCGGCGAACCGACCTGGCCGTACGTGAAGCCGTTCGGCACCGATCTGTTCCTGTCGGCCAATCCCGAATCGGTGCGCCGCGCGCTGCTGCACGGCATCGCTGCCGCCACCATCCTGCCCAAGCCACCGGGCGAGACGATCGCCGCGGCCGAGCAGGTGGACATGGGGCGTCCGCTGGGTCAGCTGCGCATCGCCTTCGATGGCGATGCGGTGATCTTTGGCGATGAGAGCGAGCGCATCTCGCGCGAGCAGGGCGTGGAAGCTTTCGGCCGGCACGAGCGCGAGAACGCGCGCGAGCCGCTCAGTGGCGGCCCGTTCCGCAATTTCCTTTCGGCGCTGCACACGCTGCAGGCGGTGTTCCCGTCCGGCGAGGACGCGCCGATCCGTACCGCGCTGGTCACCGCGCGTTCGGCGCCGGCGCATGAGCGGGTGATCCGCACCCTGCGCGAGTGGGGCGTGCGCCTGGATGAGGCCCTGTTCCTGGGCGGCCGCCACAAGGGGCCGTTCCTGGAAGCGTTCGGGGCGGATATCTTCTTCGACGACTCGCAGCACAACATCGACAGCGCCCGTCAGCACCAGAGCGTGGCGGCCGGGCACGTGCCGCATGGCGTGGCCAACGACGGCTGATCGGCGCGTGGTCTTCCCACCCACGGTGGGGGGCTAACGGACCGGCAACACCATCGGCGGGGTGGCTTCTTCGTTGCCCAGCGGCAGGCGGATATCCACCAGCTTCCAGCGCAGGCCCGACCGCTGCAGCACGAACACCACCGGCTCGCCCTGCGCGGTACGGGTGGTGGCGGTGAAGCGCGACAGCGACTCGAAATGGTGCTCGGCCCCCTGCAGCGGCCGCGGCTTGCGCGGCGCGGCGTAGGTGTCGTTGCTTTCCAGGTCGTTGCTGGCGCGTTTCCACAGGGTGTGGCCTTCCATCAGCGCGCCGATCCCGGTCGGGGTCACCATCGCATCCACCGCGGTGCCGGTGAGCGTCTCGCTCGCCGAGAGCAGCAGCGCGCCCAGCAGGTTGGACTGCACGTCCGGCCCGGCGCGACGGACCACATAGTCGTTGAGCTGCGCGCGCAGGTTGGCGCGCAGCATCGGGAAGTCGACGTAGCGGTCGAGTTTGGCGGTATCGCGCGCCTCGATGGCCTGGGCCAGTCCGCGCACGGTCAGGTACGGGCCGCTGAACAGGATGCCTGCCAGCAACAGCAGCAGGGCCAGCAACAACCAGGGCAGTTTCTTCATTCGTCACGCATCGTCGAAAGGCACTGCGCCGAGCTTGCCGCAGTGCGTGTCAGCCGGTGTGAACACTACTGGCTGGGCGAACCGCCGCCACGCTGGAACGCGGCGACCAGGCGTGCGCGTTCGTCCGGCTGCAGCGCATCCACCCGGGTGTCCAGGATCTGCTCTAGGTTCCCCACGCGGGTGGTCCCGAGTACGCCGCTGGCGATGCCAGGATGCTGCAGGACATAGGCGAACGCGGTCTGCGCGGGGGTCTGTGAATGTATCGCGGCCACAGCGCGCTGCATGTCGCGTGCACTACGCATCAACTGGCGGCTGGACGGTTTCAGCCAGGCGCGCGCCAGGTACCAGGCATCGGCCAGACGCGGCACGCGGGGCCGTGCCGGGAGCAGATGGCCCTGTGCCAATACGGTGCCGGCCAGCACGCCGATGCCGGCATCGTGCATGGCCGTGATCAGCGGCTCGCGGTCCTGCTGCAGCGCGTTGTAGTCGATCAGCGCGACATCGAACAGCGCCGGGTGGTCGACCAGATGCTGCATGGTCGCGCCGGTGTGGGTATTGATGCCGAGCAGGCGGAACATGCCGTTGCGACGCATGCGGGCCAGTGCGCTGAGCAGTTCATCGTTGATCTGCGCCAGGCCGATGCCGTGCAGCTGGAAGATGTCCAGATGATCGCAGTGCAGGTTGCGCAGTGAGGCGGCGCAGCTGCGCTCGATCGCCTCCGGGGAGAAATCGCGTTGTTCGGCGCCGCTCACCCCGGCCTGGCCGGTCAGCGTGCCGCCCTTGCTGGAGATCACCAGGCCATCGCGCGGATGGTTGGCGAAGGCGCGTTGCAGGATCCGGCCCAGCCGCGGTTCGGCGTTGAAGGCCGAGTAATTGTGGCCGGTGTCGAACAGGTTGACCCCGCGTTCCAGCGCACGCCGCACGATGCGTTCGGCCTCGGCCTCGGCGAAACGGCGGTTGCCCCAGAACCCGGAGCAGCCCAGGGCGATCTGCGATACCTGCAGGCCGCTGCGGCCCAGTGGCCGCCGCGGGAGGGGGTAGGGGGTTGCCATCGTGCTCAGAATTCAAGGTCCAGCGCGGCGCACAGGTAGTCCACGAACGGACCCAGGGTGACTAGGTCGGCGGCGATGGTCTGGCGCAGGCGCGGCCCGGTCATGGTGGCGTCGTCCAGCGAACGCCAGAACACCCAGTTGCGGTGCTTGAGGTCGTCGATGAACTCGAAGTCCGGCTCGAAGCCACGCGGCGGGCGCACCAGCTTCTCGCTTTGCTCGAAGTCGAACTTCTTCCGCAGCACCGGCGAGTGCGCGGCGGCCTTCCAGCTGCCCGGGTTGTCGACGATGAAATGCCGCACCTTGCGCTGCGTGGCCGGCTCGGGATGCCACAGGCCGGCACCGACAAAACTCTCGCCCGGCTGCAGGTGGATGTAGAACGACGGCGCGGGTACCTGCTTGCGGCGCTCATGGAACAGGCGCGCGCCCTGCCAGCTCTTGTAGGGTGACTTGTCGTTGGAGAAGCGCGCGTCGCGATAGATGCGGAACAGCGAGCCACCCACGCCACGGGGATCGGCGCGGAAGTGTTCGCTCACCGCCGCCAGGTCCGGCTGCAGGTCGGCGATCAGGCGCAGGAACGGCTGGCGCACATGCTCTTCGTACTGCGGCTTGTGCTCGTTGAACCAGGTCTTGTCGTTGTGGCGGGCCAGGCCGCGCAGGAAGGTGAAGCTCTTCGGACTGAAATAGGTGCTCACAGGCTCTGCTCCAGGTCGGTGCCCCAATCGCGCAGCTGCTGCAGCAGGGCGAGTTTGACGGGGTCGGTGGCATGTTCGGTGGTCAGCGCGTCCAGCTGTTGCCGGAACTGCGGCAGGTTCTGCTCGCCCAGTGCGGCATCCCCGAGCAGGCGCTGGCGACGGTAGTCGTTCCAGCGGGTGCGCTCGGCCGCATCCAGGGTCGGCAGATGATTGCGCGCCCGGTAGCGGAACAGCAGTTCAGGCATGCGCGGATCGCGCAGGCGCTCGGCGAAGCTGGCCAGTTCCGTCGGGGGACTGGTGCGGATGCGGGTCATCAGCGCCTTGTCGCCATCGGCAAGGAAGCCGTCGTACAGGGAGGCATCGACATCGCTCGGCGGCAACACGCGTTCGCCACCGAATACCTGCCGCACCTTCTCGGCCAATGCCGGGGCAAGTTCGCGCAGGCGTGCGGCCTTGGCCTCGATCGCGGCCACGTCCAGGCCGAGGCGGGCATGGTCGGCGGCGCGCAGGTGGTTCCAGGCGACCAGCGCCGGCACCTTGTTGACGTGCACTTCTTTGAGCGGTACGCGCTGTTCGCCCTCGGCCAGGTCCGCCGCGCGGGTGTACAGGCGCGCGGCGATGGTTTCGGCCGGCAGCGCGAGCAGTGCATCGATGTCGCCCTCCAGGTCGAACACGATGATGCGGTTGTTGATGTACGGGTGCCGCGCCAGCGGCAGCACCGGTGCGGCGCACATGCGCTGGGCGGGATAGCGCATCGAGATGTGCAGCACCGGCTGCAACGCATCGACGTCGAGCAGGCTGCCGACGAAGCGCTTGTCGCGCAGCTTCAGCGCGTAGTCCCACAGGCGCGGCTGGGCCTGCTTGAACAGGCGTGCCATGCCGATGGTGGCGTGCACGTCCGACAGGGCCTCGTGTGCGTCGCCCTGACGCACGTTGTTGGCGGTGGCCAGGTGTTCAAGCTTGAACGAGGTGGCACCATCCTCGCGTTGCGGCCAGACCACGCCTTCGGGGCGCAGCGCGTGCAGCAGGCGCATCATGTCCAGCAGGTCCCAGCGCGAGTTGCCGTTGCGCCACTCGCGCTCGTAGGGATCGAAGAAATTGCGGAACAGCCCGTGGCGCACGAACTCATCATCGAAGCGCAGCGTGTTGTAGCCCAGCGAGCAGGTGCCCGGTCGCGCCATCAGGTCGTTGATGCGCGAGAACGCCTCGGCCTCGCTGACGCCGGTGGCAAGCGCGTGCTGCGGGGTGATGCCGGTGATCAGCGTGGCCACCGGCGAGGGCAGCAGATCGTCGGCCGGCTTGACGTAGAAGCTGACCGGCGTCTCGATGATGTTCAGCTCGGCATCGGTGCGGATCGAAGCGAACTGCGCCACGCGGGTGCGCCGCGGGTCCTGGCCGAAGGTTTCCAGGTCGTAGAACAGGAAGCTGTCTGCCATCAGTGTGCGCCCTCCAGTACGGGCAGCTGCGTGTGCACGATGCGCTCCAGTGCAGGCCAGTCGATGTGGTCCAGGCTGTCGTGCCCGGCGGTGGCCTCTTCCAGGATGCGCCGCTGCAGTTCGGTGCGCTCCAGCGCTACCGCGTAGGGCGTGTGCAGGAAGGTCACCATCGTGTAATGCGGCACGAAACGGGTCGGCCAGCGCGCCTGCAGCGCCTGTTCCAGCTCACGCTGCAGCAGGAACGCCGGGTCGGCGACACGGTCGCGCATCTCCAGATAGTTTTCCAGCGCCATCTGCTGGATGGCTTCGGCATTCGGCTTGCGATCCGCTTCGAACGCGGCGAAGGCGTCGCCCAGCGAGTCCTGTTCCAGCAGGTGGCCAGCCAGCGCCACGCAGTCTTCGAACGCGCAGTTCATGCCCTGGCCGTGGAAGGGCACCATCGCATGGGCGGCGTCGCCGAGCAGCACGGCGCGTCCCTGCAGGTGCCAGTGGGTGAGGTGCAGCGTGCCGAGCAGGCCCGGCGGATGTTCTTCCCAGTCGCGGCGCAGGTTGGGGATCAGCGCCAGCGCATCGGGGAAATCACGTGCGAACAGTGCTTCGGCTTCGGCCCCGGTGGTGGTGGTGGCAAAGCTGGGATCGCCCTTGTTGGGCAGGAACAGCGTGACGGTGAACGTACCTTCGTCGTTGGGCAGCGCGATGCACATGTAGTGGCCACGGGGCCAGATATGCAGGGCGTTGGCCTCGATGCGGAAGCCGCCATCGGCGGTGGGCGGGATCTCCAGCTCCTTGTAGGAGTGGTCGAGGAAGTCGATGCGTTCGTCCAGCGGCTGCTTGCGGTTCATCGCCGCGCGCAGTGCCGAGCCGGCACCGTCGGCGCCGATCAGGGTATCGAAGCGGATGTCGTGCGGCTGGTCGTCGCGGTCGTCGATGAAGCGTGCGTAGCCGGCGTCGAAATCGACCGTGTGCAGACGGCGATGGAAGTGCACGCTGGCTCCGGCATCTTCGGCCAGCTGCAGCAGGGTGGTGTTGAGGTCCTTGCGGTGGATGGACCAGATCACTTCGCTGTCGTCGCGCCCATAGCGCTGCAGCTGCGGCTCGCCATGGCGCGGGTGGATCATGCGCCCGCGCATCATCACCGCCTTGGCCATGACCGCGTCTTCGACACCGGCCTGGCGCAACGCGTTGCGGCCGCGCTCGGCCAGGGCCAGGTTGATCGAGCGGCCGGACTCGTAATCGCTGATGCGCGGGTCGCCGCGGCGTTCGTACAGGGTGATCCGCCAGCCCTGGCGGGACAGCAGGATGGCGAGCAGGGAGCCGGCCAGGCCAGCGCCGATGATGCTCAACGAGCGGGAGGGGGTAGCGATCAAGTCGGTGTCCGCAAGGGGGAGGGGGCGCGGCTTAGTGGCCGGCCCAGGCGTCCACTTCGTCGATGAAGTGGTGCAGGTCCTGGTAACGGTTGTACGCCGGGGTGGGCGAGATGCGGATGACGTCCGGTTCGCGCCAGTCGCCGAGTACGCCGACGGTCTGCAGGTACTCGAACAGGCTGCGGCCGCGCTCGCGCCCGCCGATGACGCGCAGCGAGAGCTGGCAGCCGCGGCGTTCGGGTTCGCTTGGGGTCAGCACTTCGAGCACCCGCGGCAGGCGGGCGCGCACGAGGGCATCGAGCAGGCCGGTCAGGCGCAACGATTTCTCGCGCAGGGCGGCGATGCCGCCGGCCTTGTCGACCACGTCCAGGGCAGCGCGCAGCGGTGCCAGGCCGAGCACCGGCGGGTTGCTGAGCTGCCAGCCTTCGGCGCCGGCGGTGGGCACGAACTGCGGGGCCATCTTGAAGCGGGTGGCTTCCTCATGGCCCCACCAGCCGGCGAAGCGGGGCAGGGTGGTGTCGCGGTGATGGCGTTCGTGGACGAAGCAGCCGGCGACGGCGCCGGGGCCGGCGTTGAGGTACTTGTAATGGCACCAGATGGCGAAATCCGGGGCGATGTCGTGCAGTTGCAGCGGCACGTTGCCGACGGAGTGGGCCAGGTCGAAGCCGATGCGGGCGCCCTGCAGGCGCGCCATGCGGGTGATGGCGTCGAGGTCGAACACCTGGCCGCTGCGGTATTGCACGCCGGGCCACAGCACCAGCGCCAGGCGCGGGCCGTGTTCGGTGATGGCGCGTTCGATGGCCTTCAGGGAAATGGTGCCGTTGGGTTCGTCAGGCTGGACTTCGATGAGGTCGGTGGCCGGGTCGAAGCCGTGGAAGCGGATCTGCGATTCGACCGCGTGGCGATCGGTGGGGAACGCGCCGGCTTCGATGAGGATGGCCGGTCGCTGTGCGGTGGGCCGGTAGAAGCTGACCATCATCAGGTGCAGGTTGACGCTGAGGGTGTTCATGGCAACCACTTCGCTGGGCAGGGCGCCGACGATGCGGGCGAGCTGTTCGCTGACCAGGCGGTGGTAGCGCAGCCACTGGGTGTCACCGGTGAAGTGGCCTTCGACGGCCAGGCTGGCCCATTTGTCCATGACGTCCTGGACGGCGGCACGGGCGCCACGCGGTTGCAGGCCGAGGGAGTTGCCGACGAAGTAGGTCTGGTCGCGATGGTTGTGCTGGGGGAAGATGAATTCGCTGCGGATGGCGCGCAGGGGATCGGCGGCGTCCAGGGCAACGGCATGGGTGCGGCTGAGAATGTCGGACATGGTGCAACCCGCGTGACAGTGGCTGACAGTTTATCCGGTGGTGGGGGTGTGGGGTGTTGTGGGGTGTGTGTTGGTAAAGGCAAAAGGCAACGTCAACCGCCAACCGCCAACGTCAACCGCCAACGTCAACGTCAATGTCAACCGCAACGGCGTCCTGTGTGGGCGGTGGCTGGGCTGGCGCGGTGCGGGTGGGTTGCCGGGACACGCCGTAAACCCGTCCTTGGGGGCTCGGTGTTGCCATCCATGG